>JAQBXN010000054.1 GCA_027625095.1 Planctomycetota bacterium
GAAGGCGCAGGAGGGGAAGGCGGCAAAGAATTAGAGGAGGGATAGGAACGTAATGCGTAATGCGTAATGCGTAATGTGTAACTTCCAGACTCGGCTAGAGGCGTTGCTCCAACTCCGGCTACTGCGGACAGAAAAAGTAGAGAGTCCATAGAAATGAACAAACGAGGTCATCAACACTCAGGTTTTTATCCCGGAGGGGCACAGGCGTACAGCCCAATTCCTAATTCCTCTTACCCCCTCCTCGGCCTTCTCCTCTCCCTCGCGCTGATCCCCCCGTCCACTCTCAGCGCCCAGACAACGCCCGTCGAATCCATCCTTGAAGATCGCGCGGTCAAGTCCTGCGAGCGCGGCCTTGCGTACCTGGCGGAGATACAAAACACTGACGGTGCTATCGTGAAGGGGCAATACCCCAACGTTTGTACTGCGCTCTCGTGCATGGCGCTGATGGCTTCAGGACACTTCCCGGGCCGTGGCAAGTTCGGCAAAAATCTTGAACGTGGCATCCTCTGGCTCGCAAAACAGGCGGACGCCAAGGGATACTTCGGCAACGACGGCGGGCGTATGTATGGTCACGGCATGTGTACTCTGGCGCTTACCGAGGCCTACGGCATGCTCAGCAGCCGGCGCGACAATATGACTGTCCGCGACGTGCTTGAGAAAGCCGTCAACGTCATTGTCGGCAGCCAGACGCCCAGCGGGCATCATCAAGGAGGCTGGCGATACAATCCGACCCCCGGCGATTCAGATCTTTCAGTCACTGCCTGGCAGGTCCAGGCCCTGCGAGGCGCTCAGAACTGCCAGATATCCATCCCCCGAGACACTATTGCACGAGCCATTGATTACATTTCCCGTTGTTACCATCGAGGCGCCAAAGGTTTCGGATACCAGCCCGGCGGCGGTCGAACCGACCCCATGAGGAGCGCGGGCGTCGTGCTGATGCACACCCTGAAAGAGGGCGAACGGGACATCGTCAAGGAGGCGGGCGAATCGCTCCTTCAGAGGAGCTTTGGCAGTTGGGGAGGGGGGTATTATTTCTACCAGAACTTTTACTCCGCCACCGCGGGCCTCATGCTCGGTGAAGCTGGCGAGAACAAGATCAATATCCCCATCGAAAAGACCCTCATCGCCCACCAGCGTGAAGATGGCTCATGGCCGCGCGCCCCCGGCGGATACGGCGCCGGGGAGGCTTACTACACAGCGTTCTCATGTTTGATTCTTGCGGCGAGGTTTCAATACCTGCCGATTTATCAGGAGTAATGAGGAAGTAATGAGTGATGGGTGATGGGTGATGGGGCCGGTGTTGCTTGAGATTGCGGCTTTGAGATCGAGCGATGCTATTCCATTTGAAACTGAATGCGCCGACGAGTCCGGCGCACTTCAAAGGTTGAGGCGCCCCGCCAAGCCACCAGCCGATCTCTCCACTGCCATCGGCCATCACGCTTCGCACTTACACATTTACGTATTACGCATTACGTATTACGTTTTCCAGGACCAGATCTGATTCCATGCCTCCATCCAGTCTTCACCTTTGCTGACCAACTTGAGCGGATCGATGAACTCGACTCCATGTCTGCCCTGGAAGTTTGCGGCAGTATCAACGGTGGATAATTCCACTGTGATGGTTGTCGGTTTTGCTGGAACGTAGGGTTGGACGTCCGGTTTCAGTTCAAGAGCCTGCCTCGCGCCCTCTTCGATCATCTTCCTTGCCCGGACGGGCGGGATCTGTCGCGCCGAATAACGGGAAAGGCCGCGTTTCACTGCGACCGTGGGAAGATCCTTCCCAAGAATCTCTTTTGCTTCGCGGCATGTAGCTTCGTCCCCGGTGACCAGTAGTACCGGGCAGCCGTAGTGCCCGCAGAGAGCTGCGTTGATGCCGGTTTCGCCCACGAGATCCTCATTGAACCAGAGGTTGCGCCAGGTGGTCGACGAGATCGTATGGCACATTACACCGTCCGGGGTGTTGGCTCTGGCGTGCATGCCGACGAACAGTGCGGCATCACAGCCTTGTTCGAGCAATTCTGTGTAACGGCTCCATGGATGGTGCGCGACCCATTCGCAATTGGGATCGAGAAGCTCGGGTATCAGCGAATTGAAAGTCCACCCTTCTCCGGCCCCGTGGCAGTCAACAACGACGATTTCAGTGGCGCCTGCTGCCTTTGCCCCGCGAACGGCCGCATTGATTTCTTCGGTGTAGAGTCGTCTGCCTTCTTCATACATCGGCTTGCCGCCCATCACCTGTTCCCAGACGACAACGCCGCTGATGCCTTCCATATCGGTCATGATCAGGATTTTCATGGTTCAATTCCGGAGTATTTCGTAGTTGATGAGATCCTTGTCTTCGCCTTCCCCTCCTTCTTTACCGTCTCGGCCGAGCGATTGGATCTCGATGGGGTGCTCGCTGTTGGGTCGATACGCGTAATGAAGCTCGTTGTTCCAGGGATCTTTTGGGATGTAATCCATATATCCGCCATCGGGGTATTTGCCCTCTACCGTGCCGGACTCAGGTTCCTTGACCAGCGCTTGGAGGGTCTGCTCGGTGGTGGGATAGTCGCCGTGATCGATTTTGAACTCATCGAGCGCTTGCTCGAGCTGGCGCATGTTCATCTTGACCGCGGCGACTCTTGCCTGATGGACGCGGCTGCCCACGTTACGGACAACGATGGCGACCAGAATGCCCATGATGACCACAACAACCAGCAGTTCGATGAGCGTGAAAGCGTTACGTCGAGTATTGGAAATGCATGTTCGGCCGCTCATGTCTGATCCTTAGAAATTCGATAGTTCGAGAATTGGCTGCACGATGGAGAGAACAATGAATCCTACGATGACAGCCATGAAAACAATCAGCATCGGTTCGAGAAGTGAGATCAGCCTCTGTCCGGTAATCTCCACCTCCTCGTCCAGCTCTTCCGCAACTTTGTCGAGGATATCATCGAGTTCTCCGCTCTGTTCGCCGGTCGCTACCATGTATGAAACCATGGGCGGGAACACTGAAGAATTGCGTAAAGGCATGGACATATCCTGCCCGGCGGTGACCGCTTCCGTGATCTCATCAATTGCCTGAGAGATCACACGATTACCAACAACCTCCCTGACAATCACCAGGGCGTCGAGAGCCGGCAGGCCGCTTCGCAACAGTGCCCCCAGCGTGCTAGAGAATCTTGCGACAGCCTGCTTGCGAAAGAGCGTCCCAAGGAGAGGTATTTTAAGTTTCACGGTATCAATAATCCAGGCTCCGCGCTCTGTCCTCTTGGCCACGCTAAACAGGAGCCAGAGCCCGATAATGCCTATCAGGAGATAAGGCCAGTTCTCGCTCAGGAAATTGCCGGTACCCACCAGAATAGCCGTCGAGGTCGGCAGCGGGACTTTGTTGTCCTGAAGAACGGCTGTGACCCTCGGCACAACAAAAGTGAGCAGGAAGAAAACCACGCCAGACCCCACCACGACCATGATGGCTGGATAGGTCAGTACGGAGGTGACGCGGCTTCTCATGCGATAGTCTCTCCGACAGAACTCGGCCAGTTGCGCCAGCACTTCGCTCAATCTTCCGCTCGCCTCACCAGCTCGAACCATGCCCACGTAGAGTTCGTCAAAATATGTGATGTGCTCCGAAAACGCATCGGCGAGCGAAAACCCTTTGTTCACCCTTTCCCGGACATCGCGCAAGACCGCTCGCAGGCTCTGATCTTCTACCTGCTCGACCAGGGCGCCTAACACGTCTGTCAACGGTAAACCGGTGCCGAGCATGGTCGCCATCTGCCGTGTTGCGAGGGAAACCGCCCGGAGGTTTCGTCCCCTGAATGTGGGGAATACAAAATTTGAACGTCCCTTAGCATGACCCACTGTGGTCAGAGCGGTCACGTAGACATCCTGGGACTGAAGCTGTTCCCGTGCCTGCCTGGGCGAATCAGCGGTAACCACGCCGCTGGTGCGTTCGCCTCCGACTTTAATGGCCTGGTACTGGAAAACGGGCATGGGGCGTGACGAGTAATACGTAATACGTAATACGTAATTTCCGAAGAGTTAGGGCTGGTGTTGCTGGTGAAGCGGCTGTCGCTCGAAGGATACTCGATGTTGGATGGCCGCACTTCCTATGCATAGAGTCCTTCGTCCGCAACCGCAGCCCAAACAACTCCGGTACTCACTTTCCGGACATTACGTATTACGTATTAAAAAAGAGATAGTCCCGAACCTTGAACTATGCCTGAACAACCTTGAGGTGCGTCGGATGTGGTGGTTCAGAGTTCGCAGTCCGGGACTATCCGGGGCTCGCGTGTTGAGCGAGTTTTGTGGACTCGCCAACGCGAAATGCTGCGCTGACAAGTCAGCGCAGCTTGGGCCAGCCGTTAGGGGCCGGTTTTCAAGATTTTGGTAAGACCCATGGGTGATCCTGTCACGCCCTGAATCCAATACACCAATACGACGGGATGGATCTCCAGCCCGTTACAATTGGCTTCTTTTGTTACAGTTTTTGGCCCTCATGCCCCTTTAACACAATTCGAGTGCCAAGAAGAGGATTCCTGTCACAGCTTCATGGCTTTGAAAGCAGTTACCTGACGAGTAATTGCGACCTCTGTCGGGAGGCGTTCCACCGATGATGCTCCGAAAAACCCCACGACGCCCTCTGTCTTCTCCAAAACAAACTGGGCGTCTTCAGGCTCTGAAATCGGACCGCCATGGCAGATGACCAAAACGTCGTCTCGTACTGCCTTGGCGGCATCATGGATGGCCTGCACTTTAGTTACACAATCATCGAGCGTCAAGGCTGTATGTGCACCAATCGTGCCTTTGGTGGTGAGGCCCATGTGCGCCACAATCAGATCGGCGCCGGCTTCGGTCATGAGCCTGGTCTCTTCCACATTGAAAACGTAAGGGGAGGTGAACATATCGAGCTCATGGGCAATACGAATGGCCTCGACCTCTTTGTCGTACCCCATATTGGTCTCCTCAAGATTCTGTCTGAATGTACCATCAATGAGTCCGACCGTGGGGAAATTTTGAACCCCTGAAAATCCCATTGCCTTTAGCTGGCCGATGAAAACATCCATCAGGCGGAACGGGTCGGTTCCGTGCACGCCGGCAAGAACGGGTGTGTTGCGCGCCACCGGCAGCACTTCCTTCGCCATATCGACCACAATGGCGTTGGCATCCCCATAAGACATCAGCCCGGCAAGAGAACCATGGCCGGCCATCCGATAACGACCGGAGTTGTAAATGATGATGAGATCGACTCCGCCGGCCTGAGCGCATTTGGCCGAAATGCCAGTGCCCGCTCCTGCGCCTACGATGGGGCGTCCTTTGCCGATCTGCTCGTGCAGCCTTCCGAGGATTTGCGTGCGGGTGAATGCCATGAAAACGTAACGAGTAAAAAGTAATGAGTAAGCGGTCTCTCAGACTCGCTTGAAGGCTTTACTCCAACGCCGGCTTACGGTGCTGAGATTTCTAAGAATGTTGCTACCACTTCTGCGGCGAAGATGTCGTCGTTGATATTGGCGTCGATTTGTTTTACCAGAACCTTCTTGCTGTTGATCGTATTCATAAACGCGTCCCGATATGCCTTGTCTGCTTTGGGGTCATGGAAGGAATAACCGGGCGCGTCGATCTGAGAAACGCCCATGAGGGGGATGACTGCG
Source organism: Planctomycetota bacterium (assembly GCA_027625095.1). Lineage (GTDB taxonomy): Bacteria > Planctomycetota > PUPC01 > JACPCR01 > JACPCR01 > JAQBXN01. The sequence goes on from JAQBXN010000054.1 coordinate 5,634, forward strand.
GCGGTAGGGCCTTTGGCTCTGTTCAGTTTTGTTGCGGTGATTTCACCGAGCAATTTGTTTTCAGAGGGCGTGGTGCGCATGAGTGTGACTGTCGGATTGTGAACGTGGAACAGCCGGTTTTTGAATTTTGCCGGAACTGTCTCTTTAGGCCCGAAGTTCACCATGTCTATAGCGCCCGGGCAGATCACCTGCGGGATGCCTGCTTTGCCAGCGGCTTCGAGTCGATCGGGGCCTGCGCTGAGGACGCCTCCGACCAGTTCATCGGCCAGTTCGGTGGTAGTGATATCAAGGACGCCCGTGATCATTCCATCACTGATCAGACCTTCCATGGCTTGGCCGCCTGTGCCGGTGGCGTGGAAGACAAGCAGCTCGAAGCCCACTCCGGGTGTTTCTAGCGCGCTGCGCACTTTTTCAACGCACGGGGTCGTAACACCAAACATGGTGGCTGCCAGCAGCGGCTTGTCGGCCTTTGAAGTGCGCTTTGCCCTGGCCATGGCGCATATGGCATTAGCTGCATTGGCGAACACCGCTCGGCTGATGCGGTTTATACCGCTGATATCGACCACCGAATACATCATGGTCACATCTTTGGTGCCCACGTAGGGCCGTGTGTCGCCCGAAGCGAGTGTTGAGACCATCAGCTTGGGAACGCCGACCGGCAATGCACGCATGGCCTGGGTGCCGATGGTCGTTCCGGCCGAGCCGCCGATGCTGATGATGGCATCGAGTTCCCCGCTTGCGTGCATTTTGGTCACAATTTTCTCGGCACCGTTAGCCATTACGGCTACTGCTGCACCACGATCATTTGCGTCAACTAAATTCTTGAGAGAACTGCCTCCGGCCTTGGCGACTTGTTCGCGGCTGATGTCCGCACGGATTTTCGGTTGCCCCTGAACGCCGGAATCGATCACTATCGGTCGCAGGCGTTTGGATGTAATGATGTCCCGGATAAATGCGGCTTCGATCCCCTTCGTATCAAGGGTGGCCACGAGAACGATGTTTTTGCCCATTGAATTCTCCTGTCACAATCACCGCAAAAGAGAGGTGGATTATAGGGGAGGGGGGAGGGGGATCAATGGAGGAATGGAGGAATGGAGGGATGGGCACTACTCCAGCAGTCCACCACTTCATCTCTCCATTCCTCCTACTCCTCCAGCATCTTCCAGACTCTAAGGAATTCCGTGACTGCCCAAGCTTGGGCGCAGCAGCCGCGGTTTTTGTGTGGGTAGTCGCCGTCGAACACTTCTGAGATCTGGCCGACGCAGGCTTTGCGCATTTCTGATTCGTAGGTTCGCAGGATGGCACGGCCGAGGCGGATGGCACGCTGATCCTTTTCGAATGCGACGACGAGTGCCTCTACCCAGACTGGGAGCAGATGTCCCCAGCCCGTTCCGTTGTGGTATGCGGGCTTGCGAGCGGTGTCCTCGTCGCCTTCATATCGCCCTTTGAAGGGGTGCATAGGGTCTACGCCGTTCGGCACATCTGCGCCCTCTAACCATGGCCATGCGGAGAGAGGGAGATCGGCAACACTTCGCAGACCTGACGGGATGAGCAGATGACGCCATGCGTTGATGACTGTTCGGCGGCCTGCGTCCTGGCCGGTGATACCAAAGGTGACCGCGTAGAGCTGGTTCGGGCGCAATGATTCGTCTTTGCTTGAGTGAGACGGAGGCGTCGAGGATCGGGCTGGCAGGCAGTCGGCGTAATAGCCCTTCTCTTCCATCCAGAAGAGGTCCTGAATTGACTGTCGTGCCCGGAGGGCTACCTCTTTATAGATTTCGTTTTGCATTACGGAATGGGCGAATTCCAAGCCACGAATCCAGAGTGCCTGAATCTCGATCGGGTAGCCCACGCGAGGGGTACAGGCTGGATAGTTTGTGTCCATCCAGGTGAAGTGAGGGGGTGAATAGACGAGGCCGCTCGCTGTATCGCACTTGATTCCGTTCGGGGTGCCGGCCATGTAGTGATCACAGATGGAGGTCACCCTGGCCGCGAGATTAAGGCCGCGCTGTTCCGCTTCGCTGGCTAAGGTGAGCCAGCCAATTTGATCCGAGAGTTCTTCGATAACCTTGAGAAACCAAAGAGGCGCGTCTGAAGTATCCCGGTCGTTATCATTTTTCGCGGCGAGTGCGTTAGGTAAAGTGCCGTCGCGTTCCAGTGCTGCGAATGCGAAAACCAGGTCGCGCACTTCCTCTGTGTAGCCGGAGGCGAGATAGCCTCGGGCTGCGATGAACGTGTCCCTGCCCCAATCCAGAAACCAAGGATAGCCGGCCAGCACGGTTTTCAGTTCGCCTCTCTTCACCAGGAATTGTTTCGCCGCGCGTTGGGCAAGGTGCTGGAGTAGTTTTGGTTTGCCGCTCTCCGTTTCCTTCAGCAGTGAGACAGCTCGGCGTCCATCTCCCACGGGCCAGACACCGAAATCGAGGTGCATGGAGCTGCGACGAATATTGAGCGGCATGTGGAAATATCCCGGGCTGTAAGCGTCTCCGGAATCCGTCTGCCCGCGAGTGCCTTCGTGAGGATGCCGGATGCCGTATTGCCACTCGCCTTCGGGGCGAAACTCCGGACAGTTGCTCTGGATCATGAATTCAAGCTTGTCGGTAATCTCTCTTCTGAACCCGACGCCGCGATTGAAATCGAGTTCCCTGTATGCGCCTGCAAACTGTCGCTCATCCAGGCCGAAAGCCCTGGTCTCGCCATGGTGGCCGCGGAACTCCAGATCCGGACGTACCAGAAACGCATGATCCGCCAGCGATGGGCCGTCCCAGGTAAGTGTGATCCGGCCTGCATTCTGAGTCGATGAAAATTGCACCTGTTCCTGGACCCGGATGTCGCCTTCCTGAAGGCGAAACTCGTAAAACCATGTGGGCCACGGCCAGCGGCGGAACTCGACCAGATACTCGAGGTCGAGCGGGTAAGTAAACATCGGTGTCGTCAGATAAATCCGGATTCGCTTAATCAACACGCAGCGCTCGTCGGGCACTTCAGGATGAAGATTAGCGGCGAAGAGCGCGTCATATTTGGAATAGATCGTGTGCGGTGAGAGCGGTTGCAACGCGTACGAACCGCGGTCATTGGTCAGCAGGTAGCGATGGGAGTCTTCGATTTCCTGTCGCTTGAAATCCAGTGAGATCGGCTGGGCCCGGGGCGCCAGGCAGAGCGCGTGACCGTGTGAAGCAAGCCATTGGGGCTTGCCTTCACCAGTCGGCGGGCGATCCAACCGGCTTTGCTCGATGATGAACCCACCTTCGAAAACTTGGGCGTAGGCGACGTAGCTTTCTCTGCCGAAATCTTTGAAGGTGGGGATTTCAAGGGCGCCACTTTCAAAAACCAGCCGTGTTCGAAACGGAACACTTTGCTCCAGAAACAGAACCTGTCCCGTGGACAGAACATGTAATCGAGTGCCGTGAGAAGAATTCCATTCACTGACTCCGAGAAAAATGTCCGCTTCCGTAATTTCTAGAATTCGCTGTGCAAGTGCGTCAGCGTTCTTGGGTGCACCGAGAGTGGATGCGGCAATCAGTACCTTCAATCCTTTCTCCCTTACCACGTTCACCAATTTGTCGAAGCCATCGAGGTCGAACAGCTCGCCCCACAGTTCTCCCAGGATGCTGCAGAGGCGGGTTTCTTCTTCCCTGGCTTCATTCTCTTCCTGGAGCTGATTCGATGAAACCGTGTAAAGAGGACGTTTGAGATCGATGCACAAGGTTTCCAGTGGCTGCAAGACGATCGGTGCAAACGCGTCGACTCTTCGGTGAGTCAGAATGCATTGGGCTTCCTGCAACTCGATTTCCGATGGGATTTCGATGGTCCTGCTTTCGGATGGGTGAAGATTCATCACGACGAACAGATGCTCATCCTCCTTCTTGCGCTCGAATGCCAGCACGTCCGCGGGCATGCCTCCAACGGGAATCACGCGAGCCTGACCGCGGAAAAGCGGGTGCGTCTTCAGCAGTGAATTCAGGTCGCGAATGAACTCGACAATATTGTCGGGATTGCCCCATCGCAGGCCTGACGATTCGTGGACGCTGATCTTTTCCGTGGCCAGCCATTCCACTCCGTTAGTAAAACCAAAGGAGCCGGCAGACGATGTGAGAGCGCAAAGCACCAAGCGGTGTTTAACGAACTCCCTGCCACCAAGTGCGAGGCGATTGTTGTCGTGGGTCTCTGCATAGTTGGCGAGAATGCCGACCTCGTTACTGACACGATCGAGGTGCCGCAGATAGCCATAGAGCATCTCTGTGCCCTGCTGCTGAAACATCTCCGAATACGCCCATTGCATGCCGCCGCGACGAAGGATCGCCTCTGATGTTTTCCATGGGCCACCGAGACCTTCGAGCAGAAAAAGTGTATCTGGAAAAACATCAAGCACGCGGGCTGTGACGTATTCCCAGACATCGACAGGCACCTGGTAACCTGCATCCGCCCGGAAACCGTCGACGCCGCGCTCGCACCAGAGCAGCAGCGAGTCGGCGAGATATTTCCAGACCTCTTTCTGCGAAAAGTCAAGCTCGACCAAATCCTCCCAGGTCACTCCCCATGCGCCGGGCGAGACGAAGTTGCCATCAGGACGGCGAACGAACCAGTCCGGATGATCGTTAAGAAGTTCGGTCGACCAGCCGAGATGATTGACTGCCATATCGAGCAGCACCTCACCTCCGTAGGCATGCACCTGCGCGCAGAATTGGCGGAAGTGTTCGTTCGGGGTCCGGTCAGTTCGAAAGGCACAGTAAGCATGATTCACGCTGCGCATGTCGGCCGCGGCGTAAGGGCTCCCGTAACGTCCCATCCGTGCATAATGGGTTGGGGTCTCCTGAACGGGCAGCAAATGCAAAATGCGGATGCCGAGTTCTTCGAAAAGAAACGGGAGTTCCTTCTGGAGGTCATCGAGAGTGGCGCTTGGCGGGATGACAATGAACCCCTTTTCTTCGAGGTCGTTCACCGCGTCTTGTTGGTACGCGGGAGTCGCCTCCTCCATCTCTTTGTAGGGGCCAAACTGGCGCGGAAATGCGCTGTAAATGCTGTTGTTGCCCCACCACTTCAATGCATGAACCGAGACGTAGGAATTGTCTCCCCAGGGCCAGTGGGTCACCCCATCGGCGGCGAGATAGGTTTTGAATTCGTAGTAACCAGGCTGGTACCCAATGAGCTCAACAGAAAAAGAGTTTTCGCCGACGCGATTCATCTCAACGTCATGCCAGCCGACTGCAAAGAGTGACGCTCCCTCTTCAACGCGTTCGATCACCTGCCGGCGTTTTTCCGCAGAGGCGTTGAGGTCGGTACGAAGAAATGCTTTCGCGTTCGCGGGCAGGGCGGCGCCCTCGACTCTCAATCCTACTTTGAGTACCTCTCCCGCAAAGAGGACCTGGCCCGTGCCGCAGACTGGATCGGCGGTGAGTTGATATTGGTTCATGTAGAGTGATCAGAGTGCATGCTGCGAATGACGAAAGCCAAGCGTAACAGAATGAAATTTTTTGAAGCAATACGGGTGAGGAGCAAAATTGTGAACCTCGCTGCCAGTTAATGGACTCAAAAATGATCATGCGGCCAGATGTACGCATACCGCCGCGGGAAGAGTGCGAGGATGGTTTCGGTAAGTTCGCGGCTGCATTTTACGTCGGCCTTGGCCAGGATGAATTCTGGCGGCTGGTAGCCGAGCATCAACTGCGTCAAACGTTTCTGTGGCAGCGTGAGTGTGAGCCGGGTTTTGCCTTCGCAGGGGATGAGGCGTTTTCCCTTAACGGCGATGGCCGCTGCACCGATGTCGGTTTCTATGGAGAAAGGGCCGGGGACTTTGGCTCTGGATTCGGCGAGATGTTGTGACCACTGATGCAGCATCTTATGGACGGCCTGTTCCAGATTTATAATGCGCGCCATGCCGCCGCCATTGCGGGGGAACGTAGTAGAGATGTTCAGGCCGTAGTCAGTGAATGCGGTGACAAGTGGAAGGTCTGCCGGGGCATCAATACCCATTTGACCGGCGCGGTACCGGCCGGCTATTTCAGCGGCGTCATGCAGGAGGCTTGCGAGGACTTCAGTGTCTGCCTGGGCGCCGAATTCGCGGATGCGGCAATTATTTTCAGTCGTTGCAAGTATCGAATATGCGACAACGCTCTTGCCCCGGGTAAAGATTCGTGCGCCTTCGAATCGACTGGACCTGAATTCCCATTCAGCTTTGTTTCGGACAGCGTTACCCCATATCTGAGCGCCCGTCTGTTGGTAAAGTCTCTTCACCGAAGGCATGTCTGACTGCTTGAAGGCGCGTCCTTTGATTTTGTGGGGAGCTTTGAGCGCGTCACGCACACTGATGCTCATGCTGGTGGTCGGCAGGGCATTGATATAGCCGAATTTGTCATAGTAATCGTGAATCCCGAACAGTACCGAAATATCGAATCCCTCTTTTTCAATGTGCCGGACGGCGTCTTTCATAACGCGGGCCGCATAGCCTTTGCGACGGTGCTCAGGGTCTGTGCCAACGTCTGCGATGCCGCCGACGCGCAAGATTGATTCACCAAACTTCATCTGTAAATCCTGGATACGAACCGAAGCGACGATCTTTCCGTCCACCTCCAGAACCCTGGCAAGGTCTGGCCGAGCGCCAGGGCCTGTTTGTGCTTCAAAAAAATAATTGGAGCGACGGCCGTAATCGCTTGAAAAAGATCGGGCTGAAAGATGGGCGACCTGATTGAGTTCGTCGGCGCTGGAATGTCTTAGTCTTGTTGTCATGAGGTTCCCAAGGATTCGGACAGACGAGGAGAAAGAAGGGTGAATGGATCAGAGGTTCGGCTGTGATGATCTCGCAATGTTTCTTTGACATCAAACTGTTAAAGTGACCAGGATGGGGTTCGATACTAAAGCGTTGGCCCGAGCCCCGTGATATAGTTCCGACCTTTCGTTGCAACACCATCGAGGGTAAAGCAAATGAGTGGCGATGCCCCAGGGCAATTTCGCCGGGCAGTTGAGATTTATTTGAATCAGGCGTATGGGGAAGTAGAGCTACCACAGCGCGTTCGAAAGCGACTCGAGTTCATTCCGAAGACAGAATTGATACAGGAAATTCTTGCTGCCGATTCATTTGAAGTGGACAAGCCGGATGAGTCTCGTTGTGAGCCCTGTTTCAGGTTGAGACTGGGCAATCGGCGTTACCCGCACATGAAGCTCGTTGTTCAACGAATCAGCGAACAGCGATTTGTATATTCGGTGGATACGCACGACCAGCATTTCGACGTGCCGGCGAATTCGGAAGAAGAGGATGGGCTGAAAAAACTGCGGGATTTCAACGGCGAACTCAAGCAACGAATCGAGCATTGCTGGAGGGACCACCAGATCACGACATTCAGCGGACTGCTTTCTTCCGAAATGGAAAGCAAGGAACGTGCGGAAGGGCTTCCACTGATAATGCTGGTAGAGGACGAGCCGGATATCCTGGAGGCTGAGAAACAAATCCTTGAGCTTGGTGGGTACTACGTCCTTGCATTCCAGGATGGAAAGCTTGCAATGGACTCGATCGAAGGGGGTGGAAGGCCTGACCTGTGCATGCTCGACATCATGATGCGCGATATTGATGGCTTCCAAATCCGTGATGCGATCCGGGAGAAATTCGGGCCTGAGGTGCCGATTATATTCGTATCGGGATTGCCCGTGGAGGCGTTGGAGAAGAGCGGGGAAGAATTTTTACAGAAGCCTTTTCGTGGTGAGGATCTTCTGAATAAGGTGGAGTTCCTTATCAAGAAAAGTTAGCGGCCATTCAGCCTCATTAAAGCTGTCTCCAGCCATCCTCGGAATTCGGCGAATCGCCCCTGATCTGCTCTGGCGATGAGCAGGGTGCCGATGGACAGAAGAATGATGACGAGCAGCATGATGGCTACGGTTGTGCCTGAACGGGACTGCCGAGAGCGTGCGGCTACGGGTAGTTTGCCTTCGCGCACACGGGCCATGGCCTCGAGTAATTCGGCGTATGATTGATACCGATAATCTGGCTTTTTCGCGCACATCTTCTGCAGTAGCAATTCGACACCTTCAGGCACTGGGTGGCCCAGTTCCTGGCCGGTGGGAAGGGGCCGCTGAACATGGCCGCGAATGACCTCCAACGCGTTGCGGCCTTCATACGGCAGGCGGCCTGTCATCATGTGAAGCATGGTGATGCCCAGGGAATAGATGTCGGCACGGTAATCGGAATGAGCCGCGTCGACGCTCTGTTCAGGGGCCAAGTAGTACGGAGTGCCGACACCGGTGCCAGACTCGGTGACTCGGATGTCGTCTTCGATGTTCTTGGCCAGACCAAGGTCGGTGAGCTTAGTCTGGCCCGCGGGAGTCAGCAGGATGTTCTCGGGCTTGATATCTCGATGAATGAATGACCGTTTGTATGCGTGCTGCAACGCCGCTGCGACAGCGGTTCCGATTTCAAGAGTTTTCTCGACAGATAGATTGCCCTTTGTGTCGATGAGTTGTTTTACCGTTTCGCCTTCGATGAAATCCATCACAATGTATGGCCGGTTTTCATGTTCACCGGTCTCGTAAACGTGAACGATGTTGGGGTGGTTCAGCGTGGCCGCGGCCTTTGCTTCTCGCTGAAAACGCTTGACGTAGCTCTGATTCTGACTGGCCTTGACCGAGAGCCATTTAAGGGCGAAGCGCGCGTCCTGATCCCCTTCCACTTCGTAAACAATTCCAGTGCCACCTTCGCCAAGTTCCCTGATCACCCGGTAGGGGCCAATCCGCCCGGGCAAGCCGAGTTCCTCAGGATTTGGCACCTGTACTGCCGCCCCGCAGGCCGGGCAATGGATCCGGCGTCCGACATGCTCGTCTGCGGTCGAGAGCTTTTTGAAACACTCCGGATTGCTGCAATCGAACCGAATCGCCATGCATGAACCTTTCACATTCGTGAGACTGATTGAACGTTATTGTCAACGATGGGTTTTGAAGTTTCTATCAGGGTGATAAAGAGCCCCCGAGGGCTTCAGACAGAGAAGGAGAAAGAGTTTACGCGGATTCCGGCAGACGAAGAAAGAAAGCGGCAAAGGGGTTGTTTTGGGAATTGATTTGCAGAACTCAGGCTGATTATTGAAAACGGTGAAGCTGATTCGACTCTGGACAGGTCTTCTCCGGGTTAGGAGGAATATGACGGAACAACTGCAGTCCGATGAACGAAGGCCGGTGAACGTTTTTCGCGTCATTCTCATTGGGACGTTTCTTTCTGTGCCATTCGCGTTTTGGCTGCAGTATGCGGAGCTCGTTCTGCGTGAGGGGCTCTTCGCTGTCTCCAGTGCGTTGCCTCCCCCGGCGATTGCAGGCCTCTTTATTCTTGCGTTGGTGCATGCCGGATTGAATTCTGCTGGACGTAAACACTGGCTTCCCCGTGAAGAGGTCTTGCTGATCTATCTGTTTCTCCTCATCACGGTGGCTCTCGCTTCGTATGGGCTGATTCAACAGCTTGTAATGCACTTGGCGGGCGGCTCCTTCTATTCGTCGAACAGTAATGATTTTGCGCCGGTGCTCGAGAAGCTTCCTAAATGGATTGCACCGCAAAATCCGGACTTGATTAAAAAGATGTTCAACGGCGCGGGTGTAGATGAAAGCTATCGGGCGTTCATGGTGCCGATGATACAAGGATGGCTCGTGCCGATGTTCAGATGGGGCTTGCTGGTAGGCGCAATTTACACATTCACCTGGTCTCTTGCGCTAGTCGTTGAGGAGCAGTGGATCGTTGCAGAGCGAATGAAGTTCCCTTTAGTCGCTCCTCCACTTGAGCTGACCACTGGGGCGGGCGGTAAGAGCCGAATATTTGATCGTGGACTGTTAGGCAGCACCTCGCTGAAGCTTGGCCTGCTGGTAGCGATGTTCATGAACTGCTCATCGTTTGGCATGGCGTTTTCTCCGGAGTTTCCCAATATAAATTTGTTCTGGAACACAGGATTCGAGGTGCCGCCATGGAACGCGGGGAACATGGCAATGTCATACCGGCCGATTGCTCTAGGGATTGCTTTCCTGGCGCCGGCGGATGTGAGCCTGAGTATCTGGTTGTTCGAATTCCTTAAGTCTGCACAGAGGATCTTTGGCGCTGCCCTCGGGCTGGGCGAATTGAGGGGTACGGATATGACAGGCAGTCTGGCCAAGTTCCCGTACCACTCTGAACAGGCGACCGGGGCATTCCTTTTCTTCGCTTTGCTAAGCATGTGGATGGCCAGGAAGCATTTGCTCAGCGTTTGCAGGTCGTTGACCGCGAAAGAGAAAGACCCCCACATTAAACGGATGCAGTGGGCCTGCTTTGGTGTGCTTGGAAGTGTCGCCTTCATCGTCATATGGCTCATATTCAGCGGGATGTTTGGTGGCGCAGTCTGTGCGTTTCTCCTCTTGCTTGTTGTACTCACCATCACCTATGCACGCATTCGTGCCAGTGCAGGGGTGCCACTTTACGGGATTAAGCCTGACAGACCGGACGTGATGCTGATATCCATGACGGGGACGTCAGCCTTCAGCACGACGTCACTCGCACAGATGGGCCCGCTTGGTTTTCTCTCATTGAGTTACTTTCCCCTGCTTATGGCTACTCAACTTGAGGGGCTGAAGATCGCGCAGGAAACGGGTGTTCGCCGGCGGGACTTGACGAAAGTTCTGTTCGCTGCACTGATTGTCGGCTTTGTTGTTGGGCTGTGGACTCTTTTCCATGTGATGTACGTGCAGGGGGCAGACGAGTTTCATCGATATATCCGTCGAGCCCCGGAGTCCAGCTTTCGTTTCGCGGCAGGTTACTTGAAATCAGAGACCGGGGTGGACTGGTACGCAGCCTCCGCCGTGGTTGCCGGGTTCGCTTTTACCGGGGTGCTGAATGTGTGCCGGGGGCTCTATTGGTTCTGGCCAATCAATCCGCTGGGTTACGCCATTTCGCAAACTCCGGCCACCAATCAGATGTGGGGAATGTTTTTGATTGCCTGGATAGTCAAGGTGCTCGTAATGCGTTACGGCGGGGTGCGCCTCTACCGGCGATTTGTGCCCTTCTTCCTGGGTTTGATTTTTGGGCAGATGGTATTGGTGATCGTCAGCAACGGCCTGAATATCTGGCTGGGTACGAGGATTTACGTAAGTGCGTTCTAACCGGCCCTTTGTCCGACTCGCCGGACCTGATATTCCGTCACTTACGCCAGGATGTCTAACTCACCGACGTGCCCAGTGAGGGCGTAGATGCGGCCATTCACCTGATCCAGAAGCTTACGGAGGTAGTTGCGAGCTTTTTCAGCTCGGCGAAGCATGGTGTTGGCGACTGTCTCCTTTTCCTGGGCCTGATCGAGCAGAAATCGGCCTGCCTGACGGAGCTTGGATTCCGAATCGTCATCGTGGAGGCCGAGCTTATCCATTGCACGTTGGACGTGTTGGGCGTCCTTCCGCAGATTATCGGCTTTGTTATAGGCATTGTCGCGGATGGTTGCTGCCGTCGTTTTGAGGAAATTGGCGAGCTTGATCTTGAACCGAGCGCGGGCGCGGTTCTTTGGTCCACCAAGCCTTTTCAGGTATTTGGCCTGGTCCCTGAGTTCCTCGGCATGGGCTTCGCGGGCATCGGCCCGAGCATCGGCTTTGTCGACGATCTCGTAAGAGTTGTCGATTAGGTCAGTAGCGGTATTACCTTTTACCAGGTGTTTGCCTGCGACACGCTGCTCTTTTGCCGTTTCCAGAAGCCCGCGGGCGTTGGTTTCGAGACTGTGGATTTTATCGAGCAGACCTTTAATGCGGCTATGGCGGCGTTCCAGTCGATGGAGCGCATCTATCCGTCGGGTGCGCCGAGAGTTAGGCAGGGTGTCTGCCGGATCCATATCGTCGATCTCTGGAAACGAGGGGACGTAATCATCGTCCGAGTCGTCAGAATCAACCGGCCCATACCCACCGTAGCCATGGGATTCATCTACATCATCAACTGGATGGAATAAGTCAGAAGGAATGTCATCAAGGTCGTCTTTGTGAACGTAGATTTTGATGCTTTCTCCGTCCGCACCGGGGATCTCGATAGGGATGAATCCCTCTAATTTTGACCCGTAATTGTCTTGTGCATAGTCACTTATATCTGCGGAGTCCCCATAACCCAAACCGACGTCGACATCGTCATCGTACGCGGGAGGGGTATCATGACCTGTTCCGTGGTCAACTTTAACGGGGAAGAGGACGCCGACCGCCGTAAAGAAATTCAAGTTGCTGAGCGAAGCTGTGGACATAGGAATTCTCCTGGTCTGGGTACGCAGGTACTAGGCGCGGACTTCGCGCCGGGAATTCCTCAGCCAGAATATGAAAGAGCCTCATACACCTGGATTCTCGAAAGAACTGCTCAGGAGTTTAGCCAAGATTGCGCTTTACAGTGATTTAGCCGCCCGCTCTTGCCAGTGCCTCATCCTTGAGAATGTCCAGATGTTCCGGTCCGAACTGCTCTTCAAGCTGCTTGCACTCGATGCAGAGGCGGGCTGACGGGACTGCTTTAAGTCGCATTGGTGGAATATATGGGCATGTGCTGCATTTATTGAGTGGTGAGTCTGAGCAGGCTTCACAGATTCCGAACGTGCCATCTTCTATATGTTCCAGGGCTTGGCGGATCATCATGCGGCGACGTGCCTCGATTTCTGCGATCTGCAGCGCAAGTTCGTCGTCAAGAGCTTCCGATGCCGTATCCGTAGTGTCTGCATTACGCCCGCCATGGAGGCTCATGTGTTCATCCTTCATCTTGCGAATGAATTCGTTCAGAGCCTGAAGTTCGCTGAGAAGAGTCACTTTCATTTCTTTCAGGAAGCTCTTGCGCTGAGTGTCCTTACCGGCAGCGACGGCTTGTGCGTTTGGTTTTATGACAATGGGCGTAGAAGCTGCCTTGCTGTCTCTTGCCCTTTTCTTCGGCACGACATCATCCTTGAAGGCCATCGTCTTGACGGTTGCCTCCTTCGTCGATTTCGTACTGGAATGCTGGGAGAGCTTCTTCGCGGGGACCTTTCTAACGGCCTTCTCAGCGGTTTTGACTTTTTTCTGTGCCGTGGTCGTTCTTGCAGGTCTTCCAGGGCTCTTGGCGGTGGACTTTAATACGGGCTTGGCGGGCGCACTTTTCTTGGTTGATTTCTTTGGGGCCTTGTCGGCAGCTAGAGCGGTTTTTTTTGCAGTCTTGTTCCGTGCAGGTGCTTTCTTCGCAGATGCTTTCTTCGCAGGTGCTTTCTTCGCAGGTGCTTTCTTCGCAGGTGCTTTCTTCGCAGATGCTTTCTTCGCAGATGCTTTCTTCGCAGGTGCTTTGCCGGTTCTTGTCTTTTTGGTCGCCTTCTTACTCATCTTTCGTGTCTCATGATAGGTGTCCGCAGGTGTCAAGCGGTGTGAGTGGTTTCTGGCTGATCCACAAAATCGGGCGGGATTATACTGCGAGCAGATCCTCAGTCAAACATCATGAAAAGAGGCTATTCTTCGGCTTAAGAACTGCCAATCCAAGGGGTTGTAATAGTGTGCAATCATACTCTTGACACAATCATGAGCCTCCGTACAATCGCCCGGCTCAAAACAAAAGTGCGCTAAGTAGTTTTGTGCGGTGGGTTCGGGCAAATAGTTTTCTCTGAAAGAAAACCTGATTCTGTTTTGAACCAAAATGCGTGACTGTCTGTGTCGCTCGCATATTACCTAATAGCTCAGGCACATCATGATTCGCATGGTGTCTCTCGTAAACAACCTGTCGAGGGTTCTGGATGTTTAAGGGGTCTAATGTTGCATGGGGTATAGATTTGGGCCATCAGAGCCTGAAGGCCGTAAAGATCAGCCGTGCCGGTGGAACAGTTAGTTTAGATCGCGTTGAAAAAATCCCTTATGAAGGGATGGAGCCGGACCCGGATTCGGTGGAGAGAACGCGTCATATCAGGACTGCGCTGGTCGCGTTCATGGAGTTGGCCAAGCCAAAAAAAAATGATCGTATCGGTATCGCCATTCCCGGGCGTTCCGCGTTCAACAGGACCATCCCTTTGCCTCCGGTCGAGGCGAAGAGAATCCCGGATATTGTCAAGTATGAAGCCCAACAGCTGATTCCGTTTCCCATCGATGAAGTGATCTGGGATTACCAGAGACTTGGTGAGGATGAGCTGGCCGATGAGCTGGAGGTGACGCTTTTCGCGGTCAAGACGCAGATAATTTACGGGTTCTTGTCCAGTCTCAAAGCTGCCCAAATACATGCTGACATTATTCAAGTGGCTCCCCTTTCCCTTTATAACTGTGTCCAGTTCGATCAGAAACCTCAGGGCAGCACGATTGTCGTTGATATCGGGGCGGGAAATGCAGACTTGGTTCTTCTGGATGGGGATCGATTCTGGAATCGCCCGCTACCTTACTCTGGTGACGATATCACCAAAGCCCTGCAAGAGAGGTTTCAGATTGATTTTGAAGAAGCCGAAGAATTAAAACTGAACGCCGCCACTTCAAAGCAGGCAGAGAAGCTTTTCAATGTTATGAGGCCCGTGCTGGGTGATATGGTGTCTGAGATTCACCGTTCTATCGGTTACTACAAGTCACAAACTCGCAATGTGAAATTCGACCGAATGGTTCTCCTCGGTGAAGCATTCAAATTGCAGGGCATGAAAGAATTTTTTGCCCAGCATCTGGATTACAGCGTCGGCCTTTTGGATCGCCTGGAAAACATCACCTACGGCCCGGGCATTGATGAAGGCACCATCGCAGAGGAACTGAGCAGTTATGGCGTAGCGCTGGGGCTGGCGTTGCAGGCTATGGGCGAGGGCCCCATCAAAATCAACATGCTCCCCAGAGAGGAGCGCCTCAAGAAGATTATCGGGAAGAAAAAACCATTCGGCATTGCCGCGGCGGCCATTTTGGGCCTTTGTGTGTGTACTTCCTGGCTGTCGAGCAGTCGCCAACTCAAGCAACTCGAATCATCCACGGGGATTGCCAAGCCAATTGTCAGCTTGGCTGATAAAGATGACAAGGAATACAACACCATCAAGGGCGCTGCAGGCACGGCTGAGGGAATTATTAATGGGATCGTGGGAGTGGGCAATTTTCGTGATTACTGGCCGTTGGTTATCAATGAGTTGCAGCGGGTCATCCCTCCTAAATACCTGTTGGTAAGCCTCGATGCCATGGAGACGGGTTCGAAGACCTCTGAGCAGGCCGAAGAAAAAGGAGAGACTGTTCAAGGCATTACGTGTAATGTGGAGCTTGATCTGGAGTGGCCTGAAAATGTTGAGGAATTTCAAATTATCGCCTCTGTAAACGAACCAGGAGGCATTGAATTCGAATTGAAGGAGAACCCTTTCTTCCACAATCCCACAAGAATATCAAAGAGTGCGATGCAGATTGTCGTTGGTCTGCAAAGAAAGAAGGACCCATCTGAACTGCCGAAGCCTGAAGGGGAAACAGACCCTGCGGCTACTGGAGATCCAGCACCCACCACAGGTGGATTCGGCCCTGGTCCCAAGAGGGGCGGCTTCGGCCCCGCTCCCAGGAAGGGTGGGTTTGGCCCTGCACCTAAGAAGGGTGGATTCGGTTCTGCCTCTAGCAGTGCTGAAAAAGGAAGCCAGGACGATGTTGAAGTGATTTCCAGGAAAGAGATTCGCGTGATGCGTTTCAAGTACAGTTTCGTAATAAAGAAACCGGAAGATCTCAATGGTTCAGAAGAATGGTGGGGCGCAATTGTCAGGATGACGAAGGAGAATGTCGAAAAGGGAGACTACCAGACCGCCTTTGAGCAGTTTTGGGGCTTCTACCAGACAAGCTCGGATTTCGGCAACAAGGAACGCAAGGATGAATTGAAAGACCAGGCTGGCAAACAGTTGAAAGAGTTGTATGCAAAGCTGAAAGTAGAAGATCAGCCTATGTGCAAAGCAATCCTGGATAGAATCAGGCCTGGCTGGGAAGTCGAAAAAGATTAGCAGAGCCCTGGGAGAAGGAAACGAGCCCCTAGGCCGAGATCGAAACAGGAATAACAGCCCGGGAAAAGTGAGAAAGATGTCTCGGCTGAGGATCAAGAGCTCGAAGCTGTCCATTTAAGGAGATTAGCGAGTTATGAAAGACATCCTTCAGGTCTATTTATTCTGGGTCATCCTTTCGGTAGCGATGCTTGGAATTGCTGGATCTTATTTCGTCTTTGTCCTGCCGAAAAATTTAGCCTCAGCAAAAATTGCCGCTGACATTGATAAGGACAAGAAGTCTTTAGAGAAATATCTGCAGAAGATTCTGCCCAATAGCAAGTGGCATGATGCTGCCAGGGCGCATGTAGAGGAGATGAGATTAGAAGAAGAAAAATGTGTGAACTACCTCGAAAAGTATAAGACCTTCTGGGACAAGCCGCTCAAGGAGGTAGATAGGGCCGAATTCGATCCAGACGTCTTCAAGGCCATTTACGAGACAGAAATGAAGAAATTCCTGCAACGTGCCGGTGCTCTCATCTCCTTGAGTGGCAATCCTTTCAACTGGCCTGATGCGAGTCAGAATCTGGAGGAAGAAATGGCCATCAACATTCATCGTTTTTTCTGGGTTCAAAGTGAGTTTCTGGATGTCATTGTCAAGGGCAAAGCAAGCCAACTTGATTCCCTGAAACTGCCAACTCGGATGCGAGGGGAAGGGGATGAAGGAACCTATCAGAGCGTCGATTATCAAGTTACTGTCAGTATCGTTTATGCTGACATACCCAGTTTCATTCAGTCGCTCCTGAGCCGGGATAACAAGTTCCTTTGCTACGTTGATGGGTTAAAAATATCCAAAGGGTCCGAATTGCCTACTCTTTTTACAGGCAAACCACTGAGAGAGCCGAATGTTTCTCTTACCATAAAAGGAAGGATCTTTCTGTTCCACAAACCCGATCCAGCAGCAGAAAAGGACGGAGAGGAAAAGGTCAACCTTTACCGGCCGGAACCTGCTCTAGCCGAAGGATTACTCTGCGGACTTTAAGCCCTGAAACCGACAGGAGTCATGCGTGAATAAGGTCAAGGATTTGTTCATTAGCCACGTTGAAAAACTGGTATTGCTGATTTTCATCGGCGGAGGCGGCATTCATATGTTTACAACATTAAGGCCTACGGACCAGTCCAGCAAAAAAGCAGAGATCGAGAATCTGGTCAAGCAGATCAAAGCCAAGCACGCGAGTTCGGTACCCCCTATCGTGGACGTGCCAAGGTACTTTGACCAGATGAGGGCGCCATTTATGAGGGTGCCTGCCATAGAGACAGCCAGCTCATGGATGTGGTACAAGATCCCAGAAGTGACGAATACTTTTTCGATAAAAGAAGGGGATGAAAGAGAACTGCGGCTGATCTTTGTCAAAGATATCAGCAAGGTTGAAATAAGGGAAGGGAAGGAAATTGTAGAAGTTAAAGTCTCCCCATCCGCTGTTCCATCTTTATTGGCCAAGGCCCTAGCTCCGGGAAAGGCCATTGTCATTATCCACTCGAACAGTGGAACGAAAGAGACTTGGGTAATCGAGGTAAGGCCTAAGGTAACACAGAGAGGGCCGGAGAATCGTCTCGCCTATCCCCCGATTAAGATCAACCCTGTGGTCGAAAGGGGCGCCATCAAAGTCTTCGTGCTGGCTAACCCAGAGAACCAAAAATCGAAACGCGCCCTACCATTGGTTGGATACAAAATTTACAGAAAAGTTGGTTCCGATGGTGAGTGGACTGAGATTTACTTTAAGAAGGATGATCAAAAAAAGGACTCAGGCAATGAGAAACCCGTTGAGGGCGTTGGTGAAGAAGCCAGTATTCCCTCTTTGCCGGGTCTACCTGGGGCAGGGGATGCACCACTGGAAACCGGCTTCATAAAGAAAAAGGATGGACCAGTTCTCGGCAAGGATGAGGCTGTGCCCGACGAAGCAGGGGAACCGAAAGAGCAAGAGAAAAATGAAGATTGGCTGGTCTATGTCGACGCTGAAGTTAAACCGGATACCACTTACATCTATGCTGCTTCAACGGTTTCCCATCCAATGCAAGGCGAGGAGAAGTTGATGGATGAGATTGTGGAAACGGATAAGAACAATTGTATTTCGAAAGAGATCGTCTCTAAATCCAATCTTGAAATGCAACTGTCGGGTACTTTCAATAATGCCGCCAGCATTTATGTAATGAAGTACTTTAACGACACCAAATTCGAGAAGAAACTATTTAACGTCTCTGTTGGGGATACCATTGGGACGAACCGCAGGATGAAGGTGGACGGCGAGCTCCAGCAGGTTGATTTCTCCACTGGTGCGCTTCTTGTCGATATACAGGAGCACGTGAGGGATACCACCATCGAAAAGAGGCTCATACCCGTAAAAGACAAGGATGGCCAGATCGTATTTAAGAATGGCCGGATGACAAGAAAGGAAATCTCCGTAGCCGTAGTTAACGAGTACACCAAAATCGTCGTGCTGGATACAAAAGGCCGGATTCGTGAGTTTCAGAAGAAATGAGCGGAGAAATTTGAGCGAATTCAGGCTCAACTGCACTAGAACTTAGAGAATAAGACACGGGCAACTGGAGAACAAGTCTCGAACCCCAATGAAGCTTGATTTCGGCTGTCCAAACAAGCTTCGATATCGTCTTCGAAGCCGTTAATCTGACGCAGTTTATGAATTGATTCTGGCTAAGCTTCTGTTACCTTCACCGCCTTTCGCGGGTCGGCGCAGCGCTCCGTATCCTTTCCCGTAAATGATTTTCATTTTGAAATCGGTCGCCTGCAAGACAGGGCGTGCGATTTTTTCCCCTGAGGAACTTTGATGTCCAGGAAATTCACACAGCAACTGTTCGTTGTTATTTCCATTGTGACTGGAGGGCTTTTCCTTTACGCGCTCAGAGGGCCAGCCGTTCGAGAAGCAACACTTCTGCGGCCCGTTGTCGGCCAGGAAATCGTCGCCGCTCGGCCCATAGATCCTGAGAGAAGGAAAAAGGACCGTGCCGCATTAGAAGAGAACAAACAACGCAAGCTGCGCGACCAGGTTGACGAAGCCTATAAAAGGCTCTCGCAGGGTATGGTCGACGATGTTGAAGATATTCTTCAGCGTGTTTTCAAGGAGGATCCGGATAACAAAGAGGCTCTTAAGCTCAAGGACAAATTGGTAGACGTGAAGGCCAAGCTCGCCAGGTTGAAGGCGGAAGAAGACCTTAAAGCAAAAGAAAAAGCCGTCAGCGACAAGCTCGCCGATGCGGAAAAGCTGGCCAGGAATAAAGAGTATGACGAGGCGATCAAACTAGCGGACGAGATTCTCAAGGAAGTCCCAGAGTTCACCAAAGCCAAAGATCGCCTTGAGCTTTGGAAAGGCAAGAAAATCGAGGCTGATCGCGAAGCCAAATTGGAAGCGGTGCAGGCCCAGCTCAATCAGTTAGAAGCGCAAGCACTGAAAAGCCTGAAGGAGAGTGATTTTGAAGCCGCACGTCAGTCCGCCGACAAAATGCTTTCCCTCGATCCCCAGAGTCGGGACGCCAAGAAGTTAAGCCTGAAAATAGATTCCGAGCAAAAAGACCACGAACAGGCTCTGGCCAGAGAGAAAGTCCAGGTCGCACTCGCCGAAGCAGAGCAATTTGCCAACGAAGGAAAGAATCAGGAAGCCCTCAAAAAACTCAAAGATGAAGTGCTCGCGGTAGATCCGGACAATTCCAAGGCGGTGAAGCTAGCAGCCTCCATTGAAAAGAATTTCGCAAAAGAGGCCGCCATGAAGCAATTCAATCAGACTTTGGCTGCCGCGGAAGCTGCCGAGAAAAGCGGCAAATTTGAAGCTGCCCTCGATAAGTTTGATGAAGCCGCAGCCATCGCCAGAGAGACAGGTCTAAAGGCTGAGCATGGAACGGCATCAAAAAAGGGCGACGAACTCCGGGCCGCCTTCAAAGAGCAAATGGCGGCTAAGGCAAGAGCAAGGCAAGACGCGGAAGATGCAGCCGCCAGCCAAGCCCAGGCCCTGCTCGCCGAGGGGAAATGGCCTGAAGCTACGGCACTGCTCAAAGAAAAACTCAGCGACCCCCAGTTTCAGGACAGCAAGGCTCTTAAGGCCCTCGCTGTAAACATCGCCAACTCTCGCGAAGATGCCGAAAAAGCCGCTCGGCAGAAGCAGTCAGAAGCCGCACTGGCCGATGCCGAAGGCGCCTTCGAGGGCGGAGACCTCGCGAAGGCAGAAGCCATCCTCAAAGGTATTCCTCGGGATGATCTCTCCGGTTCCGGCGCGCGCCGCCTTAGAAAGCTGGAAACAGATATCCCGGCGCGCAGGGCTGCCTTACGTGAAGCAGAAGCAGATGCTGAGCTGGCGCAGGGCGACGCCCTCCTTGATGCGGGTAAGTTTGATGAAGCGCAGGGGAAATACCAGGCTGCTGGCCAGAAATACCCTGAGATTGGAGATGCGGTTGCCTCCCGACTGGCCTCTATCGGCAAGAAGAAAGCTGAAATTGCGACAGAACAAGCAAGGGCCGAACAAGAGCAGAAAATTGCGGTGGCAGAAAGTCAGCTCAATGCCGCTAAGGAGTTAATGGACGCCGGAGAAATACAGCAGGCCGAACAGTTGTTCGGCAAGATTGACACATCCGTGTCCAAGAGCATCGCCTCGCGGGTAGCCGAAGCTATTGAGAATGACCTCCCCCGGGCAAAGGTGCAGGCTGTCGAACGGAGGCAGCAGGCCAAGGCAAACGCCGCCGTGGCGAAAGCTCAACTCTTGCTCGACGAAAAGAAGTTTGTTGATGCAAAGAATTTCTTAGATCAGGCACTTGCAGATGCAGATCTTAAAGACAACCGGGTGCTCCGTGGGCTGGCGGGAAAAATGGCAGATGCAGAAGCCGAAGCCGCTAAGGAAGCAGCGGAAAAAATAAAACGGGAGGAAGCGGCTCGCTTGGCAAGAGATCAGAAGGAGAAAGAGGAGAAGGAAAAGCTGGCTGCTGAGGCGAAGGTCAAGAAAGCACAAGAGGGGCTTGATGCGGCCATGGCACTTATCGCTGAAGGAAAGCTGGATGTTGCGGAAAAAACCCTCAAAGCAATAGAGCTGACGGGCTCGCCGATTGATGCTAGGGTAGCCAGGGCGATTGAAAAAGACATCCCGGCAAAGAGGCGCTCCGCAGAACTTGAGAAGGGACAGGAAGACCTCAACCGAGCAGAAGAACTCGCGAAGGCCGGTGGATTGGATGCCGCAAAGAGTCTTGCGGAAGCAGTAAAGGCACAGTATCCGGAGCTTGATCGAGATGTAGACAAACTCTTGTCACGGATGTCTCGCCTTCTCCGTGAACAGCAAAGAGAGCAGGAGCGCGAGGTCATGGCTCGAGTAGATGAGTTACTGAAGGCAAACCGCGTGAAGGAAGCCGAGAAACTTATTGACCTTTTTCTTGCTGGTCCTCTTGCAGGTAACGAATCCCTGACTGCAGTTAAAGCGAAGATTGGTGATAAGTATGCCGATGCGGAATTGGCAAGAGCCACGGACCTGCTAGACAAAGGCGACATCAGCGGAGCTCAGCGAATACTTCAAGAAATCACCGCACCATCGAAGAAGGTTGCCTCACAGATAGATCGCCTGCTCAACTTTGAGATCCCCAGGAAAGTCCGAGGAATCAGGATCGCAGAAGGTCAACAGCAACTGCAGAAAGCTGAGGGCCTTCTCGCCGATAACAGATTTGCGGCCGCCCGTAATATAGCTCGTGGAGTCAAGGCCTCCTACCCCGCAGAAGTTGGCAAGGATGCGGATAAGTTCGTTGAAAAAGCGGATGACGCAGTAGAAAAGTCAGCCGCAGCACTTGTCGCCCAGAGTGATTTTGAAGGCGTGGACAAGTTGCTCGCTGAATATCTTGAAGGTGCTGATGACGACCAGGCTCAGAATGTTCGCAAACTAGCGGCCAGAATACCTGAATTAAAGAAAGACCAACAGGATGAAGCAAAGACTAAACAGCTCGAAGACGCCCTGATCAAAGCGGAGCAACTGGTAGCCGAAAATAAACTTGACGAAGCTGAACAGTCCCTCGAAAACATCCTTTCCGACTCTAGCATTCCACGCGAGGCGGCCCTCCGAGCCCTCAAGGTTCAAAAGCGGATTGCCATGGCCAGGGACGAAAGACGTGAAGAAGCCGCCGGGCAGAAACTCGCGGCGATACAGGAGCTCGTTGAAAAGGAAGATTTCCTGCAGGCCACGAGGCAACTCGACGAATTCGAAAAGGTCCATCCCGCTTACGCGCGCCAAATCGTAAACCTCCGCAAGGCAATTGATGCCGCCAGTAAGGAGAAGTATGCCGCAGTCCAGAAGGAAGGTCTTGCCCAGGTCCAGGGCCTCGTCGACCAGCAGAAGTATGATGAAGCCCTCAAACTCTCCGAAGAATTGCTTGGAAAGCCGGAACATGCTGCCAGCGTCGACCTGCGAAAGCTGAACGCTCAGATTCCAGAGATAAAGCAACGTTCATTCGCTCGTGCTGCCGAGGAGAAAGCAAATTCACAGCTCAAAGAAGCCGAAGCCCTCATCGCCAGTGGTGAAATTAGTAAGGCTGAATCCATCTTGAAGCAGCTTGATACCACTGTTTCGCCAGATATTCAGAAGAAAACCGAGCGGTTGCTCACACGCATTCCTTCCCTTCTGGAAGCACAGGTTTCAAACGCGGCCCAGGCTAAGGCTCAGCAGCAGATTGGTGAGGCTGAAAAACTGGTTGAAAACGATCAGCTCGATCAGGCCGAAGCCCTTCTCAAGCAGATTGACCGTACCGTTTCTCGTGATATCGAGAAGAGGGCCGCCCGCCTCGATGGCAGTATTCCAAAGCTCCGGGAGGGCATGGCCCAGCGTATCGCTTTGCGCAAGGCAGAGCAGCAACTGGCGGATGCGAGGGCTCTCGCCAAAGAAGATAAGCCGGAGGACGCCGCAAATATCCTGAACCAGATCGATAAGACCGTTTCGGAAGATGTTGCCAAGGATGTTGATAATCTCGCACGAGCCATCGCTGCTTCAAGGGAGGAAAGGATAAAGCAGGCTGCTAGCAAGAAAGCCGAAGAACAACTCGACGAAGCTTCAGTCCTCATCAAACAGAATCGTATCGACGATGCTTTACGCCTCCTTAGTCAGGTAGATCAGACTGCATCACGTGAAATTGCTCGGAAAACCACGAAGTTGCAGGAGGATATTGTTATCGCCAGAGACCAGGCCGTCGTTCTAGCCGCTCGTGCCAAACTCGAGGATGCACGCAAAGCCCTCGTGGCAGGCCAGATGATTGATGCCAGAAAACTTGCCGACGAGGCAGGTGAAATCCATCCTTCAGTGGCCAGAGATGTTGAGAAGCTCAAGCAGGAAATTAACGATAGTGCATCGGATGGAGAACGAAAAGCCCGCGCCGCAGAGTTAGCCCAGGCCGAAGCACTTTATAAGGCCGGTGAGCACAAAGCCTGCGTTGCCCTACTCGATAAACTCGAAAAAGACGGCTTCTTTCTTAAAGAGGTACGTCGGTTGCGAAAAATGGCGGAAAAGGCCGAGGGCCAGGTGGCAACCGAAACCCCGGATCCGGCAATCATACCGTCTGTCGAGCCTAAGACTCTCTACGCAAACAAAGTGTCAGAACTTTTGAAGGCCGGAGATCAGGCACTTGCTGACAACGACGCAGACACCTCCAAGGCCGCCTATGAAGCTGTACTCGTATGGGAGCCACAGAATGAGATAGCGCTACGCCGCTTGGCAGAAATTCAGAAGAATATGACCAAGATAAGGGAGGAGCAGGCCAATATTGTTACCCAGACCCAGAAGGAGAAGCAGGCGATTGTGTTCCGGGAATCCTATAAGCAAAAGGAAGAACTCGGAGATCTGGCAGGCGCCATTAATGATCTTGAAGGAATCCTGGAAGTAAACCCCAAAGATGCTGAAGCAAGGCGTGAGCGAAACAGGTTGCTCGCTCTTAAGCAGAGGCGCGTAGAGGCAATGAGAGTGGCTACCCAGGCTCAGACAGATGAGCGCCAACGCCTCGTCACCAACTGGCTGAACTCCGCCCGCCAGTACTTGAAAGACAACCAGCCGGATAAAGCGCAGATTCTGATCAACAGAGCCATTGCTCTGCACGGTAGGTCCGCAGATACTGACTTCCTGCTTGCGCAAGCCGTTCGCGTTAGAAGCGGCTTGGCCATCACTCCTTCCGTTGAGCCCAAACACCCTGGCAAGACCTTGGAGCCGGGAGGAGGGCCTGTCGTTGTCATCCCAGGAAAAGCGCTTCCCCCAATCGCTCCTCCAGCAGGTGTAGACCCGGTAGAGTGGCAAAAGGCTCAGGAACTGTTGGCTAAGATTGGTGAGGCGGAACTCATCAAAAAACAAGAAACGGATTTCAAGGTAAACAGCCTCTGCGACGAGGCAGAAAAGGCCCTTGAAATTGGCAATTTCCCAAAGGCAGGCAGCCTCCTGGAGGAGGCTGCAAAATGGGATAAGGATGTTGAACGCGTCAGGGCTCTGCGTGCCAAGTTGAGAATCCTTACCGGAACGAAGAGCGTGGAGCCCTCTGACTTGCTCTCAGAGAAAGTGGAAGAGCGGAAGGTGAGAATCGAAATGAACATCGCAGAAATGGAGAAGCTCTTCGACTCCGGGAACAAATTCCTGGCCCTTAAGCAATTCGATGAGTCCATTGAGCGCTTTGAAGACGCACGCGCCATTCTCCGGGCACTTCCGGAAATCGATCGGTTGAAAGTCTATCGTACAGAGTCAGAGCAGAAGCTGGCGCTGGCGCGGCAGGAAAAAGCTGCAGAGGAACAGCGCGTTGATGAGCTTCAAAAACGTCAGGCCAGCACGCTTATCCAGCAGCAGAGAGTAGCCCAGAGCAATGTGCAGAAAAGACAGAGGGAGGAACTCCTTGCCAGGGCGCGGGCGCAGATAGAAGAAGAAAACTACGGACTGGCCGAAGATTTTGTGAAAAATCTGCTGAATATCGACCCTCTTAATGCTGAAGCAAGAGGTCTGTTGTCTCAGTTAGAGAGAGCCAGAAGATATGACCGTTCACTCACGGCAACCAGGAAGACTGCTGATAGTTTGGATGAATTGCTCATTCACACAGAGGAGGTCGCTACCCCTATCACCTCACTTTTCGAGTATCCCAATAACTGGCAGGAGATTATTGCCAAACGCCGGATTGGCAGTTCCATCTCTAATGACATTCCAGAGTGGCAAAAGGAAATGAAGGCGCAGATGGAAAAGCGGATTTCCTTCGACTTTGTCGATACGCCCCTCGCTGATGTGGTCGCCTTCCTTACAAACCTAACCAACACAAATATGGTACTAGACCCGGCTGCTGTTGAGGGCAATGACGTTCCTGTCACCCTCAAAGTCAGCGACATGAAGCTTGAGGCCGCCCTTGAATGGGTTCTGCGCCTTGTGAATCTAACCTACGCCTTCAAGAACGAAGCCATCTTCATTTCCACTGCGGATAGAGTTGCTGACAAACCAGTTCTCCGTCTCTACGATGTCCGCGACCTTCTTGCTGTTATTCCCGATTATTCCGGCACCGGCCTGCCATCAATCGGTGGAGGCGGTGGAGGCGGGGGAGACGGGGGGGGAGAGCTTTTCGGCGGTGAAGGTGGAGATGGGGAGCGATTTACCGGTGAAGACCTTGTCGAATTTATCAGCCAGACCGTTTCACCATCCAGTTGGGGTGAGGCGGGAGATGATTTCGCCGGTGGCGAGGAAGAGGGAGCAGGGGCTTCCGGAACAATCGCTTATAGGTCAGGCCAATTGGTGATTACACAAACACCAGGGAACCACCGACAGGTTGAAGATCTTCTGTCCCTCTTCAGGGAATCAGCGAGAGTGCAGGTCCACATCAGTGCAAGATTTATTGAAGTCAGCGAAGGATTTATCCGTGGAATTGGAATGAACTGGTCACAGTTGGATTTCAACAACATAAGCAGCCGTTTCGATCCTAACCCCGCAGTTTCGGACGACACAGATCTTGCCACCACCATCACAAGCTCTTTAGGTGCCCCCAGTGGCCTCTTTGGGGCAGGGGTTGCCGGATTGGCGGGCACCATTTTCTATCGGACGGATGTTGCAGCCACGATTAACTTCCAACTCGGTAAAGAGAGCAATGAAGTCAACACTCTTCTCGCTCCGGAACTTACCTGTTTCAACGGTCAGCAGGCAAGAATTGCTGTCGTGACTGAGCAGAGATATCTGGAAGATGCCGAAGTGAATACGGTTCAGGGAACGGGTGGAAGTGCCGGTTTCTCCACCGTCGATCCCGAAATTGGAACGATCGAGGAAGGTATTAACTTTCTTGTCAGGCCAACTGTAAGTTCGGACAAAAGGTATGTCACCCTTGATCTCCAACCACAAGTTAACGACATCATTTCCTTTGGAACGCTCAACCTTACTGTGGGTGTAGACGCCAATACTGGAACCCCAATTATTGCCCCAATTCAGTTACCGGTACAGAGCGTCAAACTCATTCAGACGTCTGTAGCCGTACCGGACGGAGGTACGCTCCTGATCGGTGGGTTAATTGATACAGAAGACCGTTTTGATAAAGCTACGGTCCCGTTCCTAGACCGAATTCCCATCATCAGTGCATTAATCGGTCAAAGGAATAAGTCTCGGGCAAAACGCTATCTGCTGATTCTCGTTAAGGCAGATATCCTAATCAGAGATGAAATGGAGCCGCCCGATAGAGGTTAGAGTTCCAGTGCTCATGCATCAGACAATAAAATGTGAGCCTCTCTCCGGAAGGAGAGGGGCTCTTTTTTATACCTTCCTGAACTTGTACTTGCCTTTCCTGAGGCAAAGAGAGATAATTTGCCCTAGTGTGGGAGTGAACGACCTCAGCCCTGCCAGCGCGGTCCCACCTGAACCCAACTGAAATTACGATGAAGCTATCAAGAAATAACAAAATGACTTCAGGTTTACTTCTGTTCAGCATCCCATTCGCCTGTCTTACATCATTGAGTGCACAGGCGGTGGAGGTAAAAGTGGAGCTTCTGTTTGCTGATGGATTGTTGGGCAGGGGCTATCTGGACTTGGCCGAAAGACAAATGGACTCTCTGATTGCATTAAAAGGCATCACCAGCAAAGACAGGGCAGCGATTCATTTCGCCTATGCCGAATTCTGTGACCAGATGGCAGAGCAGGTCTTGCGAAGAGGGAACTTGTCAAAGATCGAAAAGCTCGAGTTAAAGGAATCGTATCTGAGAAAATCTCTTGAAAATCTGGATGCAGGAATCAAGTTAGATCCAAACAACGAGCGGGCGGCACCGGCGATATTTCGAATTGGTCGAATTCAAAAAGAACGAGCGTTGACCAAGAAGAAAAACTGGGAAACGATGGAGTATGAATTGGCCCGGATAACCGTCGATCCTAAAAAAAACAATCTTACCGAAGATGAACAGAAGAAATTGGCTAGGAAAGCGGAAATTGAGCAAGCGGTGCCTATGGAAAAGGTAAGCGCTGTGAAGCTGCTGAATACTGCAGTAACGTTTTTTGAGTCTCTCGCTACTCTAAGAGCAAAACTCCATAAGGAATTAAGAGATAAGATACAGGCGTCCAAAGACTCGCAGCGGCAGGCAGCAATGGACGAGGAGGCGAAAAAAGTTGAAGTCGAAATGGTCTTGGCCCAGTACGAATGGTATTCGATCCAGATTTATCTGGGCGAGATTGAAGGTCCAAAGACGCCCAAAGGAAAAAAGGCGATAGAGGACGCAGTAAAAAATCTGAACGGACTATCTGGTAAATACAGCATGTGGGTCATTGGAAAATATGCACTCATGCTTGAGGGACACGGCCATTCGATGCTTGAAAGCTATGAGGCCGCGTTTAGCAAGTTCAAAGAAAACACGAAGGAGGCAAATAACGAAGCGATAGATGATGTAATAAAAAAGACCTACTATCGCTGGGCTTCATCTGTCAACGATTCCAATCCAAAGTCTTATCCCTCCAACAAGTATCCGGCCAAAGACCTCATGGTTATCTACCTTATCGAGGGTCTGAAAATTAAAATTACACCAGAGCAGGCGCAGGAAAAAATAGGATTAAAAGAAATCAGCAAAGATTATGGGGTTGAACCGCACGATCTGATGAAGTTAAACAATAAAGATGCTTACACCGTCAAGCGAGGAGAGGTAATCATTCTCTACAACGGTCTCTTTGACCGTTACAAGGGAATCGAAGAGGATGAAGACATAGGAAAAGCGTCAACGCTCCTCCTGGCAGAAGCCTATGTCAGCCTGTCCAAATCATTGCGAGGCCAGAATAAACCGCAAAAGGAATGGGCAGGCAAAGCCCTGCGCGGTTTCAACTATGCGGAAAAAGTTGCTCAAGGTAAGGATGCCTGGAGTTACAAGGCCAGCCTCCTGCTGGCAGATTGGGATGGGCTGATGAAAGAAATTCAGTATGAATCTCCGGTGCAACTTTATTCGCAGGCAAACTCCCTATTCACCAGTGCAGGCACTGAAAAGGATGTTGTCAAGAGAACAACCATGTACAACGGTTGCATTGATAGGATGCAGAAAGTGATCTCCATCTATGAAAGCATGGGAGAGACAAAAGCTTTTTCTACCGAGAAGGTGGTAGATGCGTGGTTCAAAATTGGTGCATCATTTTATATGTCCCAGAGGCTGCCTGAGGCCGCCCTGTCATGGAATGCTTGCGCAAGGAATTTCCCCACTGAGGCCAACGGCGAAAAGGCAGGCTCCCTGAGTACGTCCATTATGGCCAAGATGTACAAAGATACCCCGAAGGCCAAGAAGCCGACGGTTAGCTATTTTTATGAGGAAATCCTTAATGACTTTATTCAATTGTTTCCTGCTACCCCTAAAGCCGCAGATTCACAGTTTATCCTTGGGGAGATCGTGAGGGCACGAGAGTCAAATCTCAAAGCGGCCGAAATCTACGCCGATGTAAAGCCGGCCTCAAAGTACTATGACAAGGCCAAATATCTCATCGGTGTCTGTTTCTTAAATGAGTTTTATAAGCTCTACAGGGACAGCAAAGCCGATACGCCAGAAGCGAAGACTGCGCTCGATAAGGCCGATGAAGCGTTAGGTAGATTCATCGCTTGGGTTGATGCTGAACAGACCAGCAGGGATGTGCTGGGGCCTAGGAAGCAAACCCAGGCCAGAGCTGTTTTCAGTCAGTCAAATCTTTTCCTGTTCCCAGTAAATGAGAACCCGGATAAGGTGATCGAACTTCTCACAGGATTCGAAGGTAAATATAGTGAATACCTTTCACAGGAAGACCAGGCTTCGCTTTATCCCCAAGCAATTTTTAGCCGCCTGAAGGCATATGTCCTTAAGAATGATCTGACCGGTGCCAATAAAGAACTTGAAAATCTCCTGGCTTATCCGAATTCAACAGATCTAGGGAACGCCTATAAATATGTGGCCAGCGTTCTCATGAAGGAGGCGGATCTGAAAGATGCACCGCTCGTGGAGAGTAGGAAGAAACTCGAAGAACTCAGAGCTAATAGCGATGCAGGCGCCGATACGCTGGAAAAACAGATAGCAGCCGCCGATAGGGAAATCGGTGAGCTTCGCGTTAAGGCAGCGGATAAATATTACGAGTTCCTGACAAAGGCAAAAGGAAAAGAACCTTCAGTTTTTCTGTTTGCAGCAGACACCTATTTCATAAACCAAAAATATGAACGTGCTGCTTACCTCTATGGGGTTTTCCTCAAGTCTTACGCCAACGATCCTCAGTTCAAAGATAAGATTCTGGACATAAAATTCAGGGCTGGAGAATGTTACTTCCATCAGAAGGAGTACGCGCTTGCCCTCGCTCACCTGAAAATTGCCGCTGATTCATACAAGAATGCAAAAGATCCAAAACGATATCTGGTCCTGCCCTTGCTGTCAGACAGTTACAAAGAAAGAGGAAAATCACTGAGGGCGGAACAGAAAACAGAAGACGCCATTGCACATTTTAAGGATGCTATAAGTGGCTGGGCCATCCTGAAGAATAGCTATAAAGCTGAGTCGCCAGAGTGGTGGATGCCTATGTATGAAATCGCTGAACTGTATTACCTGCAGGGTGACTATGACAATTGCCTGAAGCACATGTCAATTACAAACCAGATGTATCCGGGTATGGGTGGGGAAGTACTAAAGAAAAAATTCATCTGGCTGGTGGAACAACTCATTAAGATCTTTACTAATGATAATGCCAAGCTGAATAAGGCGAAGGAACTGCTAGAGAATTTGACAAAAATGGATGTACGCAAATAATTCCTGTAACAATCATATGTTTAACAAAGCTCTGACCATCGCCCTGTGCCTGTCGACACTTAATCTATGGGCTCAGACGAAAACGGATACCATTATCAGGCGTGACGGGAACAGCCAGGACCGGATTACTATTAAATCCGATCACTATGACAAAGTGTCGTTTTCCATGCAGGGGCCGGATAACAAGTCTTTGGACTCCGAGTATCCTGCCGACACTGTCTTTGATATCCAATATGGAGATGCCCCCGTCGAATTTCAGGCTGCAAGAAACCTGATGGAGGCGGAACGGTATGACGTGGCCCTGCAGAAGCTCGTTGCTTCCGAAACCAAACCAGTATCCCGCTCGTGGTTCAAAATAGAGATCGCCTTCAACAAAGCTGTGTGTAATCATAAGCTTGGTCGATATGACATGGCGATCCCGTTGTATGAGCAGGTCGCTAATTTGGACCCCAAAGCGCGCATCACGCCCATTGCAATTTCACAGATGGGGGAGTGCTACCTCAAACAGGCGAAAGGAGCAGAGGCTTCCAAATCATTTCTCCGGCTAATTCAGAGTGATTATTCCCCGATTTATAAACTCAAGGGGGCATTGGGAAAAGCCATATCGCGTCAATTCGATGGGGATGGACAGGGAGAAGCTCTCAAGGATTTTGAAAGTTTGCTATCCCAATTTCAAACAGAAGAACTTAGTGGAAAACTGAGTGATTCCCGGTACAGGGAGATCCTTTTGGAAAGCCGTCTCGGAAAGGGGCGTGCATTAGTAAGTCTGAAAAAGCAGACAGAGGCCGAGAGTTGGTATGAGGGAATTATTGGTTCGGCCAGGGAAGAGAAATATGGCGAAGCCGAAGTTTTCAATGCAAGAGGCGATGCTTTGCTGCTGACAGAGCAGTACCTCCGAGCCCTATGGGATTACCAGCGCGTAGCGACTGTTTATTTTTCTAACAGAGATCAGCATAAATATGCCATTAGAAAGTGTGTCGACGTTTTTCCTCTTGCTGGAGATGAGGCCAACGCCAAAAGATACGCCGCCCTGCTGGAAAACTCGTATGGCGAAAAAAAAACGGTTCAGCAAATAGCCGAAGAGCCTGAAGAAGTTGAGCCCGTCCTTGAGACCCCAAAGGAACTAGTTGTCGCCTTAGGCGATGCACCTTTCTACGTTGATCAGAAAGAAGCAGGGACTCTCACCAAGGGACAGTCTTATGGTTTCATCAAAATCAGTGCAAACTGGGTAAACATTATTGGCCCGGAGAATCAGAGTGGCTGGGTGCATAAGGACATGGTACAGATTGGGAAACCTGAAACCGAAAAGGAAGAAGAGCCAAAGAAGGAAGAGCCAGTTGTGAAAATGGTTACCGTCATCGTAGACGGAGCGCAGATCTATGACGGGAATCAGAAAGTATTTCATACGGCCAAAAAGGGCGACAAGTATCAGATAGTGGATGAATCCCAGAAGGCCGCTGGCTGGTATGGAATCCAGGTGATAGCCGATGGGAAAACTGTTAGTGGCTGGATCAATTTGCAACAGGTGCAGTAGCATATTTTCAGGCAATTGAAATCTGGCACGTGTTCGTTAAACTTCGGCCCTTCCCTTTTTTACAAAACAGGTAGTGGGCATAAGATTCGCAGACTTTGAGGAGCATCTACGGTGAAATTCAAGTTAGCATCCCTGTCGTTAGGATTGTTGTTGATTGGTGGATGGATTCCTTCAGCAGTGTTTGCAGAGGACGATGGCGGAGTTGCCGTCGATGGAGGTGCCGCTACTGATGGAGGTGCCGTCGATGGAGGTGCCGCTACTGATGGAGGTGCCGCTACTGATGGAGGTGCCGCTACTGATGGAGGTGCCGCTACTGATGGAGGTGCCGCTACTGATGGAGGTGCCGCTACTGATGGAGGCATTGCCGCGGCCCCCGCCCCCGCCGGTGGTGGGGGTGAGGTCGTTAAGGGTGGCATGACCCTCCTTGATCTCCTTACCGCAGGTGGTGCGGTTGGATATCTGATTCTTGCTTTATCAGTAATCGGGCTTGGCCTTGTTTTTGAAAATTTCTTCTCCCTCCGACGTTCTCAACTTATGCCACCTGAGATCATTGAAGAATTGGAGAGGTATTTTCAGGAAGAGGCATATGAAGAAGCCCTCGAGATCTGTGATGCTGAGCAGAATCTGCTGACTAATATGATTGGAGCAGGTCTTTCCAAGATCGCAGGTGGTTACGGAGCTATCACTGCCGCGATGGATTCCGCTCTCGAGGAAGGGGCCACAGGACTGCACCAAAAGGTGAATTACCTTGGTCTTATCGGGAACATTGCACCTATGTTGGGATTGATCGGAACCGTCCAGGGTATGATCGCTGCCTTTGATACCATGAAAAGGCAGGCAGGTGCTCCCAAACCAGCTGAACTCGCGGGAGACATTTCACTGGCCCTTGTCACTACTCTCCTCGGGCTTTGTGTTGCCATTCCAATGCTCGCGTTCCACATGTTTTTGAAGAACAGGGTTGTGAAGATAGTTCTTGAGGCTGAAGCTGTTGCCTCTGAACTTATGGAACGATTCAAGGCAAGCTAAGGAGTTCCAGAATGAAGAAGCGCAAGCTTCCAGAAGAAGCACAGGAAATTAATCTGACGCCGATGATCGACGTCACGTTCCAGCTCCTCATCTTTTTCATGGTCACCTCTGAGATGGCCAAGCTCGATAACATCAAAGAGCTCCAGCTCCCCAAGGCCGACAAGGCTACTCCCGATGAGAGTCCACCTCCGGATCGTCTGGTTATCAATGTTCTTCCCAGGCTAGAGGATAAAGACGGAGTTAAATTCATCGTTGGGGGAGATGAACGGGACTTGGATGCTCTCACCCAGCTCATCTATCGCGAGTCCAAACTTTCAAGGGGGAAGGATGATTTCTCCAGCCGCCCGGTGCTGATACGTGCAGACCGGAATGTTTCCTACAGACATATTCAACAATTGATGAATTTGCTTATGAGAGAGAGGATCTGGAAGTTGTCATTCGGCGCGGCAAAGAAAGACCCATAGGAGATCCCATGGCCGATAAAGCAAGTCTTGGTGGGGCAAATGATAAACTGCCCGAAATGCAGATGACACCAATGATTGATGTCACCTTTCAACTGCTGATTTTCTTTATGGTAGGAATGCAGATCAAGATTCCTGAAGGGATTCTGAATTCCTACCTTCCCAAAGACCGCGGCGTGGGGATGCCTCAAGACCAGGACAATCCTGATATAACCCCTCCGGAAGTGAAAATTCGGCTCGAAAAGAACAAGGTTGCATCAACAGACGAGAATGTCGTGGTAGATATTTATTTTGAGCAGTACAGTTGCAAAGACATTCAAGACCTAGAGGACAAGCTGGTTCGACTAGGCCAGGAGCTCTCGAGCATACCCGTAGTTATTGATGGCGGCCCGGAGGTGCCTTTCAGTTACGTTTTAGGCACTTTGAATGCCTGCGTTAAGGCCAGATTTACGCAAATATCGTTTAAAGCTCCGCCTGAAGGGATTTGAGCCTGATCTTTTTACGGGGCTCTTTTGGGGGCCCCGTGCTTTGGGGCAGGCACCGAATTGTTGTCATAAATTTTAGGCTGATGCGACGGATTCCAGCCACAATTATTTACAGGAGGAGAAAATGGCAAAAGGTGTATTAGAGTTAACTACTGAAAACTTTGACGATTCTGTTCTGAAAACAGACAAACCAGCAGTCGTAGATTTCTGGGCGCCTTGGTGTGGTCCGTGCCGTATGCTCGGCCCAACCATTGAAGAACTTGCTGGCGACTATGATGGCCGTGCCGTCATCGGCAAATTGAATGTGGATGACAGCCGTGATATTGCCGCGCGATACGGTATCTCTTCGATTCCGGCAGTCCTGGTTTTCAAGAAAGGCGAGGTGGTCGCAAACCTTGTAGGCGTCCAGGCCAAAAGCATTTACTCTTCCGCTATCGATGGGAATTTGTAAACCAGACCAACAACCATCTAAAGGACAGGCTACAGGCCTGTCCTTTTTTGATCCTGGGTGATGCCGGCGCTTCCCCCTGCCGCCGGGTTGTCTATCCAGTACCGTTGTTGTAATTTTGGCTTCGGGAAAGGCTGGAGCGTGGTCTCCCAAAGCTTATCCCATTTATCCGGGCCTAACGGTCCGGCAGGCACCTTCCTCTAACAAAGGGCATCATCATGATCAGGAATACATCGGCAGCACTGTCGCTATTTTCGGTTTTGCTGTTTATTGGCTGCGGAGGGGAAAAGCCGCCTCAACCAGCTAAAAAGACCGGGCAGCCAGGGCCAGCCATAACAAAGAACTCTCCTGAGCCCTCAACGGATCAGGAAACGGACCTTCCTGAACAGACTGAGCCCCAAACTTCCAAGAAGATATTGAGCACAGTAGCGGGCGACTTTCCCGTGCGGAGAAAGAACCCGAAGACGGGTAAAGAGTGGGAGATTCTGGGCATTATGACCGATGGTCATAACTTCGACAAGGCTAAGGCCAATGCCGAAGATACTCTGACCAACCATCCCGACTTGGTCGCCATGGTTGGCCTGTGGGCTTACAACCCACCCAAGATTCTTCAGGCTGTATCGGATGCCAACAAACTCGGAGAAATCAAAGTTATCGGTTTCGATGAAGACAGTGATACACTCCGGGCCATTGAAGACGGAACTTGCGAAGGGACGATCGTTCAGAATCCCTATGCCTTCGGCTTCAGATCGGTCGAATATCTGGCCGCTCTGGCCCGTGGGCAGGAAGTGAAAGTTCCGGCCAATCAGATCATGTTTATCCCAACCAGGGTGATCACCAAGGAAAACGTTGAAGCCTTCAAAGACGAAGTGCAGGCCATGCGCGATGGCAAGGGGCCGGAACTCGAGCATGGCGAGTACAATACCGAGAATAAGGCGAAGGTTGGTTTCCTGACCAACTCCATCGATCCGTTTTGGGAATTGGCTCAGCGCGGCTGCGAACGGGCCGCCCCGTTCTTCAATGCCGAAGTAAAGGTGTTGATGCCGCCCACGGGCCAGGTGGAAGAGCAGAAGCGTATGATGGAAGAGCAAATCACCCTCGGTACCCAAGGTCTCGCCATTAGCCCAATCGATCCGGCTAATCAGGCAGAGATGATTAACGCTACCTGCGCCAAGATGAAGGTGATCACGCAAGACTCAGATGCGCCGAACACCGACCGGCTTTTCTATCTCGGCACGGACAATTACTCCGCAGGCCGTCAGGCCGGCGAACTCACTACCAAGGTCTGCCCTGATGGTGGAAAGGTCATGATCTTCGTCGGTAAGATGGAAGTGCTTAATGCGCAGGAGCGTAGTCAGGGCGTCATAGATGTCCTGCTCGGCCAGTAATAAGCAATTCGAAAAGAAGAAGGCTGTCCGCGAACCGGACAGCCTTTTTTCATTGTGACGCCTGCCAGCCTTCCGTTCCTGGAAGGATAAGCCTGGCTGTCAGCCATCGCCCAGTCGTCGCTTTTGTGCGCCCCCCTGGTGCCATGAGCAAGAACAATCAATGAGTTCAATCACAGGAAAAAATACGGGAACGCGCAGACATCAAACCCGTATCGCGCCTTAATGCATGACACATGCGCTCATGTTGCGCGACATGAATGATGTTCCATCATTTGACCTTGCGTTCTGTGGATCGTTAAGGTGTTTATACAGATTGTGTTAGCGATTCTAAGAAAAATTCGTCGCCGACCAAAGTGTTCGAGGCACCCACTTTGCCATCATTAAGTTCAGGCGATTTTTTTCCATAACATGCGCGCAAGTAAGGTGCTTGTGCGCATGAATTCATTCCTTATCCATATCTCGAGGGGGTAAAATGAGGGTTTTTACAGATTTTCTTTCACGCCATAAATTGCTGGCTTTATTTGCCTTTCTGGCAGTATTTGCCACCGTCCAACCGGGGTTTTCGGAAGATGCAGCACCAACGGATCCCGGGGCTGCTGCAGTTCAGACTGCGATAGATGTGGCATCGGCGCCCGCGCCAGAATGGGAGTACGACGCTAAATTTATTGTTCACAATCTGTGGGTCATGGTTGCCGGGATGCTCGTGTTCATCATGCACCTCGGATTTGCTACGGTTGAGAGCGGATTTACGCGTTCAAAGAACACCGTAAACATCCTGTTTAAGAACTGCATGATCATCTGCATCGGTTTTATTACCTATGGCATCCTGGGCTTCAACCTGATGTATCCAGGATTTGAAGAGAACGGCCAGAAGTTCCTGAAGTTTGCTGGATTTGGATTTCTTTCCAATGGCACGAATGTCCTCAAAGACGCCAGTCAGGTGTACACAACCTACAACGCAGGTTACACCCTCTTCACAGACTTCTTCTTCCAGGGCATGTTCGCAGCCACTTGCTGCACCATCATCTCAGGAGCAGTCGCCGGACGTATCAAACTGGCCACATTCCTCGTGTTTGCCACCATCTTTGTAAGCTTCTGCTATCCCATCACCGGCTCCTGGAAGTGGGGCCAGGGCTGGCTTCACGTTCGAGAAACACCTTTTTATGATTTCGCCGGCTCTACTCTTGTTCACTCCGTTGGTGGTTGGGGAGCGCTGGTAATGGCATTCCTGCTGGGCCCCAGAAAGGGAAAATTTGTTGACGGGAAGGTGCAGGTTATACCGGCCAGTAATCTGCCGCTCGCAACTATCGGCGTCTTCCTGCTCTGGTTCGGCTGGTTCGGATTCAATGGTGGGTCTGTCCTAAGTGCAGATCCAGGTCTTGTCTCACTAGTTCTGGTCACCACGTCCCTGGCCGCCGCGGCCGGTGGAATCGCCGGAGCGATGAGTTCCTGGTTTCACAGTGGTAAGCCAGACCTCAGCATGTGTCTCAATGGGATGCTTGCCGGCCTCGTCGGCATCACTGCCGGTGCTGACCAGATGAATGGTTGGGACGCTATCATGATCGGCGTTATTGCCGGTGTCCTGGTGTATTTCTCAGTCCTTTTTGTCGATAACGTCCTCAAGATTGACGATCCGGTCGGGGCAATCAGTGTCCACCTGGTCTGTGGAATATGGGGCACTCTGGCAGTAGGCATCTTTGGTGCTTCAAAAGGCGTGGCACAACTTACCTCCCAGATTGTCGGTATCGTTTCTATCGGTATCTTCACCGTCCTCTTCGCAGGAATCGTTGGCAGTATTCTCAAAGCCACCATGGGTCTTAGAGTCAGCGATGAAGAACAGGAAGTCGGGCTCGACATCAGTGAGCACGGCATGGAAGCTTACAACATCAGGTAAGCCATTTGAGTTATCAATAACAAAGCTCCGGAGGACTCATGTCCTCCGGAGCTTTTTCTTTTTGTGGTCGTTGAGACTCCTCGACGAGATGACCGCAGTAGATGCCAACCGGGGTTGACGCTCGATGACAAACTCCTGAGACTGTGTAGCTCGAAAACGGCTATCTTATTCTCACTTCATTCAAATACGGGCAACGGGCACAGATGGGCAGGGTAATACTTATCTGCGGAGCGATTCGCACTGGCAAATCAGCGGAAATCATCCAACAGTTTTCAGAATGCGCAGGCAGTACAGGTCAGGAATCGTTACTGATCCTGCCCACTGCGAATCAGGTGGAACAGACGCGAATAGAAATCGTACGCAAGAGACAAAAAGCACTGTGGCGGCCTCGCATCCTGACCTTCCCTGAAGTGGCAACGGAGATATTGGATTCAGCAGAGCATACCGCCCCATTGATCTCAACCGTATGTGAACGCGCCTTGATGAGACTGGTCTTACAAAGGCTCCAAGGTTGGCTCGTTTTCTTCGCTCCGGTAAGCCAATACCCGGGATTCGTGGACAGCCTTTGTGATTTCGTCGGCGAACTCAAACGCGCTGGCGTCGAACCACCCGAATTCGAATACAAGCTTAAGGCTGCAGATGCTTACGATACCAGGGCCAAAGAATTGTCACGCATTTACAATGACTATCAGTCGCTCCTCCATGCCTCCGACCTATATGACATTGAAGGCCGTTTCTGGATGGCTCGGGAAATCCTGCAGACAAAGGAATCGTTCAGTTTTCCGGACCACTTTTTTGTAGACGGCTTTGAAAATTTTACAACCACACAGTTGGACATGATCCAGGCAATCGCGGCGCATGCCCAGCAGACAAAAATTACGTTGACCTTCGATAAAACCGATTCACGCAAAAAATTGTTCGAAACAACGCAACGCACGTTTACTCAGATTCAGGAACGTTTTGAACCATTGGAGCTCGAACACCGATCTGCATTACCTCGCCCAAACATGTTGGGCCATCTTGCAAGCCAGTTGTTTAAAGATCGCCCAATACAAGTTAATCCAACAGAACAGATTCAACTCATAGAAACGCCCGGAAGGCGCAGAGAGATTGAATCCGTCGCAAGGCGAATCAAGAAACTTTTGCTCGGAGGTGAGAAGCCTGAAAGTATTGGTGTTCTCTTCAGGAGCCTCTCCGACTACGGGGACATAGTAAGGGAAGTCTTCGCACAGGCAGGAGTACCAGTGCGTGCCGGGCAATGGATGACCGCAGACACTCAAACCGTCTGCCGCACTATCCTCTGTATGCTCCGAATTGTTCAGAACGATTTCCGGTTCAGTGAGGTCATTCAGTTTCTGAATTCAAATTATGTCCGGTTTGATCCACTGGAATCAGAACTGACCGAAGGCGAAACATTTACTCCTGACTATCTGGCACAAATTGCGAGGAGTGCACGCATCGTCGGGGGCGCCGATGAATGGAGAAACAAACTGACAGCCTTATTCAATCGAGACCAGGCCATCATCGGGCGAAACGCCGGTCAGGACGACATGTCTCCGTCCCTGGAGAAAAGAACGAGAATGGCACGCCTTGGCCTGCAATACATCGAAGCATTCATAGACGAGTTCGCACTGCTGCCGGTTCAGGGCACTCACCACGAATATGTGGTCGGAATTATTGATTTAGTGAACCGATTCAAGATTGCCAATCATCTTGTAGACCCGCTGGTGCCCCTGGCAAGTTCAGCTAATGTAAGAGCATTTCATCAATTCAGTCAGTGCCTGCTGGAATTAAGGCAGGTTGGCGTACAGCTCAGAGTAGCATCAGGAGAACCGGTCAAGCTCACTCTTGACGATTTTGTTCGCGATCTCCGAATCGCGTTAGGCAACAGCGTTTTCCAGGCGGAAGGCAACCGCCAGGGAAGGGTTGTTGTGATGGAGGCGCATCAAGCCAGGCAGATGACTTTCGGGCACGTTTTCTTGTGCGGCCTTGTTGAAAAAGGGTTTCCTCGCCCACGTGAAGAGGACATCTTTTTTAGTGATGCAGAGAGACGAAAACTGATGGCCTCAGGGCTTATGCTCGAGGAACGCCTGCCCCAACAAAGGGATGAAGCCATGCTTTTCTATGGCGCCGCCTGTGCCGCAGATGAGTCGCTCACTCTGTCCTATCCCGTAACGAACGCAGAGGGACGGGAAATACTCACCTCCTATTACGTCGACGAAGTAAGGCATTGCTTCGAGGGAACGCTGTCAACACGTAGAGTTCGGTTGTCAGAGGTCGTCGCCGAAAGAGCGGAGGTATTCAGCGCGCATGAATTCCGAGACCGAAATTTTCTGGATGGCCGGATAGGCAGTACTCATGAAGAGGAGTCCTCCGCCTGGCAGAATGCAATTTGGGGGGCCGAGGCTGAGTCCAAACGTGAATCTTCCGAATTTAATGAATTCGACGGAATAATGGTGTCTGATGCGGTTCGGCAGGAACTGGGTCTCAGGTTTAATGAAAACTACCCATACAGCGCGAATCAGTTGAGCACGATGGGAACGTGTCAGTTCCAGTATTTCGCCAATTATGTGCTAGCGTTGATCCCCCCGGAGGATCCGGGTGAAGAGGCCACACCATTAGATCGAGGCGGAGCTATCCATAGCATCCTTTCCAGATTCTTCAGAGCCGCTGGTGACCCCGAGCATCTCGGGACAACTCAGATCACGAATGAAAATCTACCGCAGGCTTCGAAACTTATGGACCAGATGACGGGACGCTTTTTCGCAGAGCAAAACTCGCAGGGATTGGTGTGGGATAGAGCGCTCTCCAGATACGAAGAAAGCTACATAAAACGTCACTTGCAAAGCTTTCTCGAATATGAGGTATCAACAAATAACGAGGACATGTCTGCCGGTCGTAATTTCATACCTGCAGAATTCGAATTACCGTTTGGCTGGGATGAGGGCGATCCCGCCTTCATAAACTTCGGAGCCCGGCGTCTACGAATGCGAGGAATGATTGACCGTGTCGATATCTCAGCAGCGGACCGCAAATTTCGGGTTTGGGATTACAAACTCGGTCGTTCAAGTCACCCTTCAAACACTTTGAAGGGCACCGATTTTCAACTGCCGGTTTATATCAAAGCTGCTGCCAGCAGCCTGAACGTCCTAAATTGTGAGCGATGCGGGTACCTCGCGATCCAGAAGCCGGCAAAACCGTCAGGCGTTGCTTACGAAGAGCCTCCGAGGAGCCAAGTGGCCGTAAACGAAATTCTGGAAGAAGCTGACAGTAGAATTCCAAGACTGGTTGAACAAGTGACGGGTGGTGAGTTTGCCGTCATGCCGGCCGATTACGCCGCGTGCAGTCACTGTAACTACAGGGATCTATGCCGCGTAAATCCGTTTCGAATCAGCAGGAAGACTCCTTACCTGGGCTCAGAACCAAGACTGCCGCCGAACCCTTGAGGGCTCCGACGGCAGCTAAGAGATATCCACGCGTGGGATCCTATATCCAGATATTAATGTTGTTCACCGCTTGCCCGCTCTGGTAATTCGATTGGCTTTGCCATGCACTGTTTGAGGCGGTACCAGGACCAGCGCTGGCGGATTGAGCATTTGATTGCGATCCGGAATTCGATTGGACGTTTGTAGCAGAGATGTCCTTCACTTTGACATCCGGCCAATTGTACAGATTGATATTATTGGTAGCGTTGCCGTCCTGATTGCTGGTTGAAACCTGGTCAACTG
The DNA here is from genome assembly GCA_027625095.1 of Planctomycetota bacterium. Classification (GTDB taxonomy): domain Bacteria; phylum Planctomycetota; class PUPC01; order JACPCR01; family JACPCR01; genus JAQBXN01. The sequence continues at coordinate 46,703 of JAQBXN010000054.1, forward strand.
TGTTCGACGCTGTTCCACCGCCGCCCCAACCATACCAAGGGCCCCATCCACCCCCCCCACCGCTGGTGGATGCCGATTGCCAACTCGACTGGCTTGGCGCATTTTCCTGCACGTTCAGGGCATTTACGTTACTCACTCGTACAGCCCCGGAATTGGGCGAATACCTTCGGGGGGGACGTGCGTTCTCAATATTGAGGTTATTGGTAGCGTTACCGGACTGCTGGTTGTCGGTATTCTGCCAGGCCCCATTGTTCGCCTGACCCCCGGACCACCACCAACCGCCGCCTGAGGCGCTGGCAGATTGGTCATTTAATTGGGATGGGCTATTTGACTGCCCGTTGTTGGCATAGATGCCGCTGACTCTAACGAATGGTGAAACAGTCATAGTCTGGTCCTCCCGTCCTCCATGTTCACCTGCCTGGCAACCGCTATCTGGAGGCTAGTTAGCGGCCGGAAATGTCAGACAGAGCCGGGATGTCAGATTGATAGTTCTGACAAAAAAAGAACAAGCTAGCGATGCGGACGAGATAGGAGGAGCGCCCCATTGAAGAGGATCTCCATCCTGATTATCGATATCCGGGCCGAGACTTTAGGCAGAATTTAAGTCTGAGAGTCAAGGTTTGCCGTAACTTACACCCTAAACACCCCATATATGGTGCCTATGCGGCGTGCCGGCCCCGTCCGATGAGTGGCACGTCCATAGTATCACCTGTATTTAGAGAGCATGTCTCCCACTAATTACCAAGGCACCGGGCTAGCGGACGAGCAGGTCAGAGAGCTCGCAATTAACGAACTGTCCCACCACATCTTTCTTTCGGCTGGAGCGGGCACAGGGAAGACACACGTGCTGGTTCATCGTTACCTGAGCTTTCTGAGTACGGGAGCGGCCACCGTGCCTGAAATTGTTTGTGTCACATTCACCGAAAAAGCAGCGGGTGAGCTCAAAGCGCGCATACGCGCCGAATGTGAAAGGGCTGCCATGCAAAGCCCTGATTCGGAGAGCAAATGGATCCATCACAAGAGAGCGCTGGAAAATGCACCGATTAATACCATCCATGGATTCTGTGCGCGACTTTTACGCGAGAATGCGTTCGCCCTTGGCATAGATCCCCGCTTTCAGGTTTTGGATGAAAGAGGATCAGAACGTCGACGACAGGAAATCGCACGGGAGCACGTTCTCGGACGCCTCCGAAGAATGGAATCCAATGCCCTTGCTTTACTTGCCGAGTACCTGGGCATCCCAGAGGTCATCAGCATATGCGAAGGGCTTCTCTTCTGTTCCTTTCCAGAACTGACGAATGGACGTTCTACTGAAGAACTGTTGAAAGCCTGGGAGGAATTCCGTCTCGGATCTCTGACTAAGGAGCTACAGCACCTGGCCCGGATGCCGAACTGGACTCAAGCTGTCGCTGCCCTGGAAACAAATGAGCCAATCGGAGCCGGATGTAAAGTTGCATTACGCCGGGTCCAAATTCTGGCCGGGATCAAAGAGTTGATGAATGAGTCGCTGCCTCCTGTTGAGCGACTGCAGGCAGGCCAGGCAATCCTGGGACACTGCTCTCTCCAACACATGTCGAAATCGAAATGGCAGAATCCGGACTTAGTCAAGGAATCCATCGTTTCGCTCAGGGACATGCTGAGGCCAACTGCGGCACTGCAGGCCGCCTCCGCCCAAGTTGAACAGTCCGCGGCTGAGCTCTCGAACGCGTTGACTTCTGAATGGCCGATCCTGGCACGCAGTTATCGCCAGGCAAAATTTGCCGCCTCCGCCCTTGATTTTGATGACCTCCAATGGCAGGCGTTGCATCTCTTAAGAAACCAGCCGGCGGTTTGTTTGCATTATCGGCAGCGTTTCAAGGCCTTTTTAATCGATGAATTCCAGGACACGGATCAGGTTCAGAAGGAAATCTTGTGGCGATTGTCGGGTCTGCATTCAGAGAGTGTTGGAACTGCTTCTAACGTGTTTATTGTCGGGGATGCCAAGCAGTCCATATATCGTTTCAGGGGCGCGGATGTCAGTGTTTTCAACGAAACTGAACTTGAGATGCAAGAACGCAGTCGCACACATGTACTGCAACTGAGTAGAAACTTTCGGACGATTCACCCCCTCATGGAGTTCGTGAATGATGTCTTCTCCGAAGAGGACGTCATGGGCATTCAAGATAAATTGGACTTGTTTGAAGCGAAGTACAACAGGCTGTCCGCGCATCGAAAGTCCGAAAAAATTGAATGTGCAGATCTTGTAATAACTTCTGGAAAAGAGGGTGAACCTTTGGAGCAGCTTCGACTGAGGCAGGCGGAAGCAGTTGCCTGGAAGTTGAGATATCTAATCGATAAGCAACCGTTCCAAATTGAAGAGGCAGATTCAGCCCGCCCCATCCAATGGAAAGATATTTCGGTTCTGCTTCGTGCCATGACGGATGTCGCCGGCTTTGAAAGAGCATTCCGCCAGTGGGGCATTCCTTACTATCTGGTCGCAGGTAGAGGATTGTACGGCAGACAGGAAGTCAAAGATTTGCTGAGTTTCCTGCGGGCCATTGAAAATTCACAGAACGAGGTTGCTCTTGCTTCTGTACTTCGCTCACCCTTCGTTGGAATTAATGATGAGACTCTTTTCTGGCTGTGTAACGAGGGTAATTTAACCGCTTCACTAGCGGTTATTGGAGGGAGGTTAACTAGAAAGATTGATTCGAGAGGAATGGCCGAAATAGCTAGCGAGGAAGTTAAGAAGCTGAAAAGTGCCGATGCAACGTTGCGTAGGTACCGGCGGATTAAAGATCGTCTGCCGCTGGGACAGCTGATCGACTCCATTGTTAATGAAACTGGTTTCAGCTCTGCCCTTCTGGCAGGCCCAGGTGGCGAACAGAAGGTTTCAAATGTCAGAAAGATCGCTGACCTTGCCAGGAGCACCGAAGGTGGCGGAACGCTTGCTCTCGATGACTTTATTCAAGTCATCGCAGACCTCACGGTACGTGAAGCAAGAGAGGGTGAGGCATCAACGAATGAGGAAGAGAGCAATGTGGTAAAAATCTTGACCATTCACAAATCAAAGGGGCTGGAATGGCCAATCGTTGTCGTCCCGGACCTGGAACGCCGCCCGGTCGCCTATTCCGGAAAGTTCATCATGAGTCCTCAGTTCGGCCCCATTGTCAGAGGGGAAGAAGACAATGGTGAAAGAGTCTGGTCATCGGTGGGACAAATACTGAAAAGTCAAGACAACGAGAAAGACACGGCAGAACGTCGCAGATTACTGTACGTCGCAATGACGCGTGCAAGAGACCACCTCGTCCTCTGTGGAGTCCTGCAAAGCCAGGAAGCACCCGAGAATACCTGGCTGTCATGGCTGTTGAGCGCTTATCCCAAGGTTGCAAACGTGCAGGAGGATGGATTTGAATCCCTGAATCAAAGCTGGCGACTAGGCCGTACTATCTCAGCAGAAGAATCCAACCCTCCACCTGTTCAGGAAGCAAGAGTGGGAGCGGACACAGGGAATGAATCATTCGATCCTCGTTCTCTCGAAGTGATTGACCCGGACACAGCCGGCAGACTTCGGTTTACCGTAACGGAGTTGGAGGAATATGATGCCTGTCCACATAAATTCTATCTGAAGAGAGTCAAGGATATCGCCGAATATCATCCGACCGGAGCTACTCTACCTAAGGAGTTGTCTGCAGCGGACAGGGGAACTCTTGCGCACAGCGCTATGCAAAAGTTGCTTACCACCCGGGGCCGCAACATTGACGAGCTTGTTAAAGTGGCCCTTCGGGAGGCCGGGTATGGTTTGGATGATCTACCGGAGGCATATTCTTCAATCACTTCAATGTTGGAGAGATTCCGAGATTCCGAACTGTGGCCTCAATTTCAGGCTGCAGAGGAGCTTTATATTGAAGCGCCATTTTCGTTCGGCCTTCCAAGTGCGGATCGGCAGATTGATGGCGCTTCTGTAGTTGAGGGCACTGTGGATGCGTTATTGATAGACAGTAATGGTCGTACGAAATTAGTGGATTTCAAAACAGGGCAAGCCCGGTCGGAGCCATATGAATTCCAGCTTGGCATCTACAGTCTTGCGATAAAGGCGTGGAGAGGCATGCTGCCGGAAGCTGTTTATCTTTACTTCATGGACTCCGGTAAACACGTCGAACTTCAGGTAGAACAACTTGCCGATGCTTCAGAAGCTCGCTTGATTGAAGTGATCGCGGGAATAGCAAACACAAAATTCGAACGCTGGAAAGATGCGAATTGCGGCTCGTGTGGTGTCTACTGGACTTGCAGCCAGCGAACTGAATCTGTTCCGACCTTAGGACTTTGATCGAAATTAAGTTTCCAACTTCGGCCGAATGATATCCCTTTTAACTGTCCCGGAGGGACCCAGGCGAG
>JAQBXN010000199.1 GCA_027625095.1 Planctomycetota bacterium
CGAGAATTGATCGCAGACCTGACCGCAACGGGTTTTTGCGAAATTCCAGGAGGGAAGGGATCGCACCGTGAGTTTAGCGGGAGGTCTGGCGATGACGCCAAGCCGTACCAGGAGAAGCAGGTTCGGAAAGCGATTGAGGAGGTTCAAGAATGAAACTGAGCGACAGTTACCACAAATGGGTCGAATGGAGCGAAGAAGACCAAGCATACCTTGGCAAATGTCCCGATCTCGTCACGGGGATAAATGGGGATGACCCAAAGCAAGTCTATGCAGATTTGTGTCAAGTCATTGAGGACGTGATAGCCCATTTTGAGGCCGAAGGCCGTTCGCTTCCCAGCCCCAGGGTAAGGCCGATGCAGGAAGTGTTGTAAGAATAGAATCCGAACAACTAAGGCTTAGTGCATGCGCAGCCATGCTTTAAGCCACTGGTTCGAGTAGCCCGATGTTTCGAGCTTGCGCGGGATTTACTCAGGGCATTACTTCGGGAAGCGTTCGGCCTTGGATGGCTTTAGTCGGGTGGCAGGTTGCTGACGGGGGCAAGCCATAGGCTCAGGCCTCCATTTTGCCATTTGAGCGGCTGTTAACGGCCCCCATCCTCGAAACCCGGGACTTTTGATTCACATGGGGTAATGCTCGTGCAAGCCTCTTATCTCAATCGTTGGCAAGCAAACACAGAACTATCGCCACGCGCTCTACGCCCTTAAGAATCTGTCCGGCGAAAATAAACCTATCTTCTGCCTGGTTTCACCATCGCAGACCAGCTCGGCGGCCACTTCACCGATGACGCTGGAAAACTTGAAGCCGTGCCCGGAGAACCCTGCCAGCAGCACCACGTTGTCACATCCCGGATGCCGCCCAATAACAAAATGCTTGTCAGGAGGGGATGTATACATGCAAGTGCGCGTTTCAAGGCATCTGCCGGCGAGGGAAGGAACGTAGCGGCGGAGGTAGCTTCGCATCTGCTCGATCTCATCTTCCGACACTTCTCTCTTGATTTCGTCAGGTGTGCATACGGTGCAGACAGTGTGGAATGCAACTTTCACCCCCGGCACGCCTGCCTGGGATGGAAAGCCATAGAACAATACGCCATCCTCCGCCTCCCATATATGAATTGGAAAAACTTCCGGAGCGAATACAGACCCATCGACTGGTTCGAACCAGAACATGACATAGCGTTCAACCACGAGGGGGACGAGTGATGCATCTATCCAGTTGGACGCCCAAGGGCCGGCTGAAATAACAAGCTGGTCGCAAGAGAAATCCCCCTTATCTGTCTCCACTCTCACACCTGAGCCTTCCTGTTTCCAATGCAGGACCTTTGTCTCAAAGAGTGCGGTCGCTCCTTCTTCTGTCGCAACTCTCAGGTGAGTCTCCACGCATTGTTCAGGCACGAGAACGCCGGCCTTCTCTTCAAACAAAGCGGTAAAGTCATCCGGCGGGGTCAGCGGTGGAAAACGCGAGCGAATCTGTCCGGCGTCCAGAACTTCGTGCGGCAGTCCATGCTCCTGAGCACTCCTGATACTGCCAGCTACTGGGATGCTGTCGGGGCCGCCGATCATCAATCCACCAACGATCTTCAACAATTCGAGTCCGGTTCGTTCCTCGAGGGCACGCCAGTTTTCATACGCCCGCATCACGAGAGGCACGTAATCCGAGTGCTCCATATACGCCTGCCTTATGACCCGTGAACGACCGTGGCTGGCGCCGAGGCTGTGCGCCCGGCCGAAGCGTTCCAGGCCGAGCACTCTCAATCCTCGTTTTGCAAGGTGGTACAGGGATGCGCTGCCCATACCGCCCAACCCGAGCACAATACAATCAAAGTGTTCTTTCGCGTTCATTCAGGGATGTCTCCAATTCGGGTAATGAAGTGTGCATGCAGATTCAGCAATTTTGCCTGTTTGTTTTGAAGCCGTCTATTCTGGTATTGATCAACAGGACGTCACTTCTATAATCCTGTGCAACTAACGACGTTCCCTGCCATGGGTCGCTCCCCCCGGTAACAGCAGAGGGGCCTCGTCACCCGGGTATCGCATCAGTAACATGCACTGCCACGCTACAAATAAGGACAGGTAAGCTTCTATGAAAGGAAAATTGACGGCCATTGAAGGCCGAATCAAGGACCAAGAGTTTGTCATCCCACAGTCTGGCGCCCTCACCATGGGCAGGGTTTCGGAAAACCATATCGTTGTGGTAGACCTCACATCTCACGCCGGCATTGTTCATTTTTCAAGGAAGGCGATGCTTACGTCATTGAAGATCATGGTTCAGCCAATGGGATCACGGTCAACGGCGAAATCCTGAGAAGAGCGGTCCTGAAAGGTGGCGATGTAGTTGAGGTTGGACCGGTGCATTTTCTGTTTGAAATTCTTGAGACTACCGACGGCGCCGATATGACCAAGAAATTGACAGCAATCCGGTGCAAGCCGCCAACAGAAATCGAAGACCCTGAAGTGGATGTCGTGGAAGATCAGAGCCTGGAGGTCGCGGAGGGCCCCAAACGCATCGCCCTCCAGTGCGAGAATGAAGGATGTGGTGAACACATTTCCAAAGAGGATTCACTGAGCGACAAGTGCCGGGAAGTCGAAGGCAAATTCCTCTGCCCGGCCTGCACCAGAAAAGTTGGCCTGGCTGGTCTGGCAATGGGAGGGTACAAGATTTTGAAATTGATTGGCAGGGGAGGTGTTGGAGCGGTGTACAAGGCTGAGCAAATTTCCACCGGGCGATTCGTCGCCCTCAAAGTATTACATCCGGATGTGGCTCAGGGAGATACGGCGGTAAAGCGATTCCAGCGTGAAGGTCGAACCGGCGCGCAACTCCAGCATCCGAATATCACCTTGATCTATGAACAGGGCACCATGCAAGGCAAGCCATTCATTTCAATGGAATTTGTGGAAGGGGAGAGCCTGCATGACCTGGTCGTTCGTGAAGGGGGCTTGAGTCAGGCGCGCGCGGCGCAGTTGCTTGCACCTGTTGCGGACGCTCTCTTTCACGCTCACGCCTTCAATATCGTGCACCGTGACTTGAAGCCGGCCAACATCATGGTCACCAGGTACGGTATGTCCAAGCTCACAGACCTCGGCCTGGCCAAGAGCCTGGTAGATCCGACGGTGCAAGTCACCGCCATGGGAATGGCAGTCGGCACGCCCGGTTACATGGCCCCCGAACAGGCAACTAAAGCCAACGATATCGATCATCGTGTCGACATCTACGCCCTGGGAGCCACCTTGTATCACACAGTTACAGGGCGCCCGCCGTTCACGGGTAAATCACCTTTGGACATCTTGAGAAAATCGCTTTCTGAAGAGCCTGCCCCGCCGACACAATTCAATCCGAAGCTGACGGTACAGTTCGTGAGGGTAATCGAGAAGGCCATGGCAAAAGATCCTGATTTGCGATTCGCGGACTGCCGCGAAATGGCAGATGCGCTGGCTGAATTCGTTTAATGATTTTCAGAAGAAGAAAATCTCGACCACGTCCTCCGGGACGTGGTTTTTTTGTGTTCAGGAGCCTCTCTCATGTCTGAGCTACGACTTATAGCCACGGTTTGTGGTGATGGGAAAATTCGCCCGATTGAAGAGCTCACCCCAGAGCTCAAGCCCGGGGCAGTACTCGTTGAAGTAAAAAGTTCGCTCATAAGCCCTGGAACAGAGCTGGGGAGTTGGCACGGCCTTGCCCGCAGGCGACAGGCGCCGAATGATTCACCTCCCCGCAAGTTCGGATATGCCAATTCAGGGGTCGTTGCAGCACTGGGGGAGGGGGTGGAAGAGTTTCAGCCTGGGGATCGAGTCGGGTGCATCGGAGCGGGTTTCGCCCAGCATGCCACCTGGGCCGTGGTGCCGCATCATCTCTGCGTGCGGCTTCCGGATAATGTGAGCCACGATCAGGGCGCCTATGCGATGCTGGCCGCTACCGGCCTTCACACAATGCGACGATGCGAACCCCAGTTTGGAGAATATGCAGCGATTGTCGGACTTGGCCTGGTGGGGCAGTTGACCGCCCAACTGTTCCAACTCGCAGGGAATTTTGTTATCGGTTGGGACATGATCGAAACACGCAGAAACATCGCCTCCGAATGGGGAATTCACGCCACGACAAACGTCGATGGAGACCAGAATCAGCGGACCAAGAAATTTACTGGTGGCATGGGCCTGGATTCCGCCGTTTTTGCATTCGGCGGTGACGGCACTGAAGCGGTGAACAGCATCACCCAATGCATGAAGCTCTCCCCGGACACGCATCGCATGGGCACCCTGGTGATCGTTGGCGGAATGAGTTTCGACTTCAAGGCTGTCACGACCAATCTCGATTTCAGGCGCGCCGCACGCACCGGCCCGGGGTACCACGACGATCAATGGGAATACGGCGAACCTTACCCGCCCGTCTTCATGCGTTGGACGACCCGCACCAACCTTGAGTTGTGCATGAGGCTGATCTCGGAAGGCAGACTGAATGTCGATTGCCTTACCACCCATCGTGTGCCTATCGAAGAGGCTGAAGAGAAGACTGACGGGCTACTGGATTCGCCGGATGAATTGCTCGGTGTTGTCTTCGAAATGAATCGCTGAGACCGTCGATGCATTCGTATTCGTTACATCTGAAGTTCAAGCTTGGTATGGCTTGCATATGCATTCTGGTGGGCGCCTCTGCGGAATCCGTAGATATTGAATCGGCGATTCAGCGGCTCGGATCAAAAAGCTACGCCGAAAGAGAGTCAGCGACCCAGTCTCTCTGGACTGTCGGCCAGGCTGCCCAGGAGGCCCTCAATAAAGCACTCAAGAACGAAGATCCTGAAATCCGAGTGCGTGCCCAGTTTATTATCGAGCGGCTCAAACTTGGGCTTCGCCCGGATTCCACACCAGAAGAAACTGCGTACGTACAGCAATTTCTCTACGGCAACTCCCATCAAAGGGGGCAGATTGTCCGGGAGTTAATCCAGAAGGGGGCGAAGAGCCAGGACAAGATCCCCGAATGGATAGATGCCGTAAGCCCGGACAACGAACGAGCAAGTTTGCTCGGAATTTTCGGACAGATTGCACTTGAGTCAGCGCGTCTTTTCATCACACAAGACAAAGACGAGCAAACCCGCAATCTCCTGAATCTCTGCCTCAAGAGCGGTCATCCTCCGGTAGCGCAGCATGCTGTGGCCTACTACGCCCTGAAGGATGAATTGAGCGCAAAGATCGCTGAACTGCAAAACTCTGATTCTTCAAATAGCAAGAAGGGACTGGCTCTTCTTTACCGTGCCGCGGGTGACGCCGAAAAGGCCAGGGACGCGGCGAAAGAGTCGGGGGACAATCGCTTGCTTCGCGACATCCTGTTTGAAATGAACGACTGGAACTCTCTTGCCGATTTGAACGATGTCATGAAGGTTCCCGACTCGATCAATGACGACCGCTTGATGCAGATGGTTTTCAATTGGATGGCGGGCAAAAGTGATGCCTTTGCAAAAGATTGCGAATGGCTGGAGGAACAGGTCAAGGGGCTGCCGGACATGGATAATAAAGTCTGGAACGCAGTAGAAACATATCTGGTCACCAGCCAGATTGCGCGTGCTGATAAATTGCTCAGGACCAAAAAGAACTACCTCCGCGCCATGGAACTCCAGTTTGCCGCACTCGACCTGAATGGCGCATTTGAACTCTACGAGAAAGGGCTTGAAGCCAAGCCTCCCTATCTGTTTCGCCATCGTTTAGCCGGGGCACGCATGTATGCCGCCGCCGGGGAACAAGAAAAAGCTGAAGAGATATTCAATGCTCTGGCTGACGAGCAGAAGAGCCCCTTCTCAATGATGTATGAGATTATTGCTGCTGAAAGCAAAGTCGGTTTGCGATCACTTGCCCTGTCGCATACGGCCAAAGCCCTGGCCGCCATGAAATCGCCACACCAGCGAAGTGCAGTATTCATACAACTGTGGAATGGCCGGCAAATGGAGGCGGAAGAATGGTGGAACATGCTGAATAAGATTTATCCAACGGAGGAGCCGATTCTTTTGCTGACCAGGATGGATCACCTGCTGGTGGCCGGTTCAGTGTCAAAAGATCCTTCGATGGATATCAGGGAGTTTCCCGTCAGCTTCGAGAAGGTGAGGGACCAGAACAGCAGCCGGCAGGCAGTCCAGCACTACGTCATTGGTAGAGCGTTCGCCGATCATGATATGCCAGCCGAGGCCAGAAAATATATGGAGACGGCAATCAAGCTTTACCCGAACCAGAATGACGCCCTTTTGTATCTCGCACAGGAGGCATCACGGGAAAAAGATTGGGCCGCGATGGCCGGCCATCTTTCGAGGGTTCAAAGAAACACCGCCCCACATCTGGATTACCTCTACGGCTACTCGCTGTCGCAATCTGGAAAAGCTGAGGAGGGCCTCAAGCTGATGGAAAAAACAAAACTGATTCTGTTCGGAGACGATTTCAAACGCGGCCTGTTTATTACCGAACTCCGTCGCTTCGGCCTTGAGAACGAAGCACGCAGTCAGGAGAATATCACTCTTGGCACCGGCCAGTTTATGTCGCATTACGTGGGCCAGGTCCTGCGGTCATGCTCGGAAGAGGCAATTGATAAGGGCGACTACAAGACTGCCGCTCGATATTGGGAACGCGCAATGGTGGGTCCAATAAAGTCACAGCAATCCTATGTAGAAACCAGTGGCTACCTTCTCGTGCCCCATTACGTACAGACCTACCGGGCCTGTCATCTGGCGAAAGAGGGCAAATTCGAGGAGGCAATGGAGCGTGCGGAGCTGTGCTCCAAGTTTCACCCCGGCGGAATTGACCTGGCCATACATCTGGTGCCATTGTTGGAATCTGCGGGCAGAAAAAATGATGCGGATCGGATTTTCAAGCCGATGTTTGATCGTCTGCGAAGTGTCATCAAGAGTTACCCTGATAGTCCGCAATTACGAAACCAGGCAGCCTGGATGGCCGCCAAGTGCAATCGAGAGCTTGATGCCGCCCTGGCGGATGCAACGCACGCCGTAAAACTGCGACCCAGTTCCGCCGCCTACATCGATACACTTGCAGAAGTTCAATTCGTCCAGGGCAACACGGATGAAGCCATCAAAACAATCAGGCGCGCAGTCCAGCTAGAGCCGGCCGGTGATTACTATCAAAAACAGTTGACGCGATTCATGGCTGAAAAGGACAAGTAGGTCCAGAATCCGTGCACGTCCGATTAACGAATCTCCGAAGGACGCTGAAGATTTCTTTCCCTATTAACTTGCCTTACTGCCTCTCCGATTCACAAAGCACACGACTCCGAACACTACGATGCCTCCCACATCGAGCCACGTAAAATTCAGGCCATCAGTGAGGGCGAACGAATTCGGGATCAGGAGCAGAGCGCTGGCCGCAAACAAAACCGTACGCAACGGCCACCCCAGCGGCTTGAAAAGATAGCCCGCGATACCCGCGGCGAACGGGAGGATCCCAAACACACTGTAAATGGTCGCCAGAACCATCTGCCCAATACTGGCAGGGCCGCCTTGTGCGTCGATCATCAGCAGCGCCGGATCAAACACAAACATGTAAGGCAGTGTGAACCCGACCAGTGCGAATCGGAAGGCCACAAAACTTGTCTTTATGACGTTCGTGCCTGCAATCGAGGCGGCGGTGTACGCAGCCAATGCTACGGGTGGGGTCACCATCGACATCATGCCGAAATAGAAAATGAAAAAATGAGCACATAACAACGGGACGCCGAGCTTTCCAAGCACGTCGCCGATGATCGTTACAAGCAAGAGATAACAGACCGAAGAGGGGAGACCCATGCCCAGCAGAATCGACGACGCCATAATGAGGGCCAGTGCGGCAGGAAGGTTGTTCTCAGCGAGTGGCAGCAGCTTCATCGGTAGTTTGGGCCCGACGCCGGTCTGCAGCACAACTCCTAGAATGATTCCCACGCATGCAGCGGCTGAGATCAAGGGTATGGAATCGATGGCTGCCTTTTTCATCGCGTCGAAGACAGCTTTTTTTGAGAGGCGAGTGCGATGGTTGAAGGTGCTGAGAACAATCGTTCCTGCAAGGGAAACAGAAACAGCCATCATCACCGTTTTCCCAAGCAGAAGTACAGACACAAGGATGGCAAAGGCTGAGAAAAAGATAATCCCCTCAAAGGGCAGGAGGGGGCCTGTTTGTTCCTGTTTCACTTCCGTGCCGCTACCGATACTTCGCGAATAAAAGTGAACAATCATAAACAGCGAGAAGTAGTAGAGGAGGGCCGGTATCACGGCCGCCTTGAGAATGTCCAGCAATTCGATAGGAGGGCCTTCACTCTGAACCTGCGAAAGAATTTCAAGCATCATGTATGCGCCTGCACCCATCACGGGAGGAACAAGCGCACCTCCCGAACTCGCGGCTGCTTCGATGCCGGCAGCTATGTCACCTTTGAAACCTGTGCTTATCATTAACGGGATCGTGAAGGTTCCGGTCGTGGCAGTATTGGCTACCGCACTGCCGGAGAGTGATCCCATCAGTCCACTGCTGACGACCGCTACCTTTGCCGGCCCGCCCGGCGTATGGCCAAACAGCCGGTGCGCGAAGTCTATGATGAATTGAGTGGCCCCTGTCGCCTGAAGGAATGCGCCAAACAGAACAAATGGAAACACATAATTAAACATGACGCTGGTTGCCGGGCCGAATACTCCGACCGACGAATAAGATTTAGCCACAATGCTGTCGAAGCTATATCCCCGGTGAGGAAACGCCCAGTCCGGAAACCACTCTTCGCTGCCATAGTAGGCATACCCTACGAATACGAATGACAGGATCGGCAGCGAATAACCAATTGCCCGCCGTGTGGCTTCAAGAATCAGAATCAGAGCGAGTCCGGCAAAGAAGTAATCGAGAGGTCTTTCAATCCCCGCGCGGTCGCCGAGTTGCATTCCATCCAGCCAGCAGCCCTTGAATATCTCTTCGGATTGCGCCACCACATATAAAAAAGTGGCAGCCGTGAGAGCGGCCAGAATGAAATCAACAATCCTGCAGTATTTGTTTTCCTTGAGCCGTTCGTGAATCGGCTTATTCAAGAAGCAAAGTGCGATTCCAAACATTGAGAAAATCGCCAGAACCGACATTTCCTGCATTTTTCGCAGGTTTAACTCAATCAGACAAAAGAGGCTCAGCGCGATGCCGAGCACAAGATTCAATTTTTCAATTTTGGTTTCTGACATGTTTTGGTTGAAGGAAAAGATATTGCTGTATTAAGAATCATGGTTGCTTTCCCAACTTGAGACACCATTAGTATTTTGGGAGATGTCTCATTTGTCTCTACTTTACGATTCGGGCAACACCTCCGTCGTATACAAGCGTAGCTCTGCGAGCCTTGGTGGGCTGCCTTCTATTCATTCGCTGCATGGTCTCTGCTTGATTTCGATAGGATTGGGTCGTAGTTAGGGCACGCAAGGATAGTTATCGTCTTCGCATCCGCATCCGGCCGGAATGACCGCCGCCAGATGTGGGACAGTCTCGGCTGTCAGGAATGGCGGGACACCCGTCCCACGAAAAATATCCGCGCCTCGCAATGAATTTAAATCCCAAGAAATAAAGGAGTCCATTATGTCGAATATTCCTGTCGCCCTTCAACTTTTCTCTGTTCGTGGAGAATGTCAGAACGACGTTGCCTCTACACTCAAATCCGTAGCCGAAATCGGCTATGTCGGTGCTGAGCCGTGGGGTTACCGCGGCGAAGCAGTTGAATGGATGGGACACGGCGCGAACGAACTGCGCCAACTGTTTGACGATGCGGGCCTCAGATGCTGCGGGATGCATATAGCTACGCAGGCGCTGCAGGGAGACAACCTCGCCCGGACTGTTGAGCTGAACAAGACGCTTGGCAACAAATTCCTCATCATCGCCGGCGACAGTCAGCGCATGAGCACCCCGGGAGGCGTGGCTGAATTGGCCGGCATCC
>JAQBXN010000200.1 GCA_027625095.1 Planctomycetota bacterium
GGCTAGGATTGCCTTCTTGATCTCTTCCCAGGGCGTTGCCCTGGGCTGGCATGTTTTGGCCTTACAGGCCGGAAATCGGCTGACCGCGACTTTTTACGAACGAATCTGGCAGCCTCCTCTTCAGTGGGACAGGCGTCTCGCCCATAGCCGTAAACTTAAGAGGTAAGTGGCCGTAGCTCAGGCTCTTAATACTTGTCGTCATCTGAGCCTTTATCCTCTTCGAAGCCTTTAGTCTGAAGAATTCGACTAAGAGCAAGATTACGATGAGGATTAAGAGAATACGTTTTTTGTCTTAAATTGATCGCTATGGCTCGCCGGCCTCAGCGAGGGTCGTGTGATGCCGATTGATTTCCTGTGATTTGGTCTGTGGATTCAACAGGGCGGAATCGCTAAAAGGACGCCGCATGCAGGGCAAAAACAGATAAATTTATCCAAACTTGTCAGATTTCTCAGGAAGGCCGAGCAAACAGAAGCATGAGCAATGCTTCTTCCAGCTCTTTCAAAAGACTTTCTGACGAAATCATCTCTCCCCCAATACCGACGTGCACCCTCGCACCCGATTCATGAACAGCGACCAACTTCTTGTCCGTCTCTTGATTGATGGTTATGTCGTTATCCCTGACGTCCTCGATGCCGATGAGATCGTTGAGGCGCGGGAAGCTTTTGAACGCAAAGTGAAAGAGCACAAAGCCCACGGGCTCTCGTGGGTTCAATTGCGTTCAGAAGAGTCGATGGTTTATGGGACCTGTCACCCGAAACTGATGGCAGTTATTGACGCCTTTGAGAGTTATTACGATCAGGAAGCGATCTTGTGCTGCCATAACGGGGCTCGCGATGCCGGGGTGCGTGAGAGTTACGATGAAGCCGAAGAAGCCAGGATGACCGGTTTTTCGGCCGATGACCTCAGAAATCGGGCCGGCTGGCATGACGACGGGACCGTCCTGAAAGGCGTTCGCGATGTTTTCTCGACGACCTCTGTCACCGCTCTGCTCTATCTCGATCCAACCTATGCTCACAATGGCGCGTTCATCACCGCAGTAGGCAGCCATCACTTACACTTTTCGTTCGGGACAAGGGGCGACAAGCCCTACTATCCCGACCGCGCCTTGCTGCTCGACAATTGCGAACTGCGTCCTGTACCTGTCGAGGCCGGCAGCGCTATCCTTTTCAGGGCGCAAAGCTGGCATGGTGTGCTGCCAACACATCTCAAGCATCGCCGGCTGCTGGTGCAATGCTTTTGTGCGAAATCCATGTTCTACGAAATGCATGGCCACAACGTGTTCGCAAACGAGGCGGCCAATCTGCCCGAGGAGAAGCACCGTTATCTGTATGGCGAGGAGGACGGCTGGGCGAAACAGAAGACCGGCGCTTTACAGGACATCCTCTACATGCAGGCTGAAAACTCTTCCCTGGGGTCGGGTATTCTGGGGATTTCAATGTGGGTAAACGGGAAGAAGCAGGAGCTCTCAGGTAATCCAAAGGAGTGGCCGTATCATTCGCCTCTCGCCGCCATCAATGACGGCTGGCGAGTGATTCAGTTTCCCAACTTGGCGCTTCTCATGAATGAAGAAAACCCGCAGGGCCTGGGTTGTGAATTTATTCTCGAACGCCGGAGGGGAGAATGAACACTTACGATTGCGCTCCAACGCTGAGGGACAACGAAGTCCTGGAGTTTTGCAAAAACGGTTACCTCATGCTCCCCGGCGTCGTCCCCGAGGAGGTCAATCGCCGGGCGATTGAATACGTGGCCGCTCAGCCACACATGGAGCCGACCGAAATCCTTAAAGAAGACTGGTTTCACGAAAACGTCATCATCAATCCCTCAGCCGCCGGTGCGGTGAGGTCGCTGCTGGGCAGAGATTTTCATCTCCCCATTCTCATGAGCAATCATCGGGTGGAGTGCCCGGCAGGAAACCAGGGCTGGCATGTCGATGGCAATTTTGATTTTGGGGCAAGGCTTCCTTATCTCCAGGTCTTTTACTACCCACAGGAGACACCCCTGGAGTTTGGCCCGACGGAAATCGTACCGGGGTCGCACCTGATTAAGAATGTTGCGCGCGGGATGCAGCATTATGATCGGATAAGACACTCCCGGGCCACCGAGGCTCCGGCTGGCTCGATCTTTTTGACAGCCTACCAGATTTGGCATCGCCGGTCCAAGAGCACGGCCAAAGGTATCCGTAATCTGCTCAAGTATTTTTACTGGCGGACACAACCACCCAAACGCGACTGGATTATTGAACCGGGATTCGATCCCGCGACGGCAAATTACACAACCCCGGCAGACCAGATGGGTGACCAGTTCCGAGCATGCAACCGGGTCGCGGAGCTCTTTACCTGGCTGTGCGGCAAAGGAGATCACTTTCAGAATCTCGGGGGCCAGAGCTGGCCACTTCCAGCAAACCGCCTGGGAACGTCTTACGGTTACCCGGAAGAACTGGGAATGATTCCGTGACAGCTTCATCCCGTCACTTCCTCGTGTGGAGCGGGGGGCAGACAGCCTGAATCATTACCCGGGGGAAAAGGGTGGCCGGCCTCCGATGCATCGGATCCGGCGCGGCTATAGAATCGTCGGCCTTATCCATCCACAGCAGAACCGTATCCTATGAATTTGATTTCAGGCGCCCTCACGATCCTCGCACTTCTGCCCTGCCTGCAGGCTGAACAGACAAAGTTTACTCAGGAGGAGAAGGTCGCCTTGATGCAGCATGCGCGCTCCCTGCTTCTCGATCATTTTGAAGCAGGGAGCTCCCCTCTGGCGGATGATGTTCTGAAACGTCTTGAGCATCACAAGCACAAGGTGTTCGTGCTTATCCGCAACCAGGGCAAGAGCCGTGGATGCTATTCCGGCGGAGGCGCTAACCTGCCGCAACGTTTGTCCTCGGCGATGCGAAACACTTTGAAGGATGATCGATACGGTGGCGGCCTGCAAAAGCACGAACTCGCCTTCGCACGGATCGAGCTGTTCATTCTCCAACCGGAACTAAAGCTTGAAAAGGATTGGGCTGCCATTGATGCCAGGGTCAACCTGGGCGTGGACAGCATTCGGCTCAGTGGCAAGGTGGGTACACGAAAACAGGATGCGACGTTTTTAAATTACGTCCCAATAACGAGTGGCTATTCGACCGGCCGGATGCTTGATCGGCTCGCATCCAAAGCGGGTATCCGGGGTCTTGCCATCCCGTATTTGCAGGACGTAATCAGACGTTCAAAAAATGGCGAGTGGCAGGCATACGTGGCTCTGACCGAAGTAGGTTCCAGAGAGAAGGATGAATTACCGGCTGCACTCGAATTATTCGTTTCACCCGAGAAATCCAAACGCGAACTCGGCGGCCTCGCCCTTCTGCACCTCATCGAGGATGCGATCAAAAACGAGAGAACGAATATGACGAAGGTGCTACTGGCATCCGCGTTACCTGCCCTGAAGGCCGCGCTGAAGAATCCGGACGTATCCACCAGGCTGGATGCAGCTACGGGCCTGAAACTTCTTGGCCCACATGCTGGGGGAGCAATGGCAGACCTCGTGGTGATCGCCGAGAAAGACAGTTCCACCGAAGTTCGCAGCGAGGCCGCTAAAGCGCTCTTGATGATCATCAAAGCAACCAAAGACAAAAAGCCTGAAGGCCTTCCCTCATCGAAAGCGCTCCTGGAGATCGCGGCACGACATTCTGCCGAACGACAAATCCGGAGCCTGCCCAGCCTTCAATCAGGGGTTATTGCCAGGGCCGTCCTCGCTCATCCCGATTCAGAGATTTTTCTCGTGCCGACCGTTCACCTGCTTGAAACGTCAGCCCCGAAGAAAGTCGTTGAACTCTACCGCTGCAACACACTCGTTCGCCCGCAGGAGGTCCATGCTAAATCGGTTACAGAATCCGTTCGCCTGGGTGGGGAATGGTTTTTGAACGCGCAACGATGGGATGGTTCACAGGAATACATGTGGTTTGTGAACACCGCCAGATACTCAACTTCAGCTAACAACATGATTCGCCAATGGATGGCTACCCTATGCCTCAACGAGCTCGGCCGCTTTTTTGTGGAAGATAAGTATCACGAGGCATCACGTCGCAACCTCGCATTTAACATGCAGCAGTATTTTCGCGAGGATCCTGAATCTGGCCTTGGGTTCATATATTTCAGGGAGAAGTGCAAGCTCGGGTCTGCTGCGTTTGCCGTACGCTCACTGCTGCATATCGATCACAAGAAAGAGTACGACCACCAGCTTCAGGCACTTCGCAAATTCCTGTTTTTCATGTTTCGCGACGATGGCTCGTTTCGCTCGATTTACTATCCGGATCGAAAAGACAAGTTTTCCGAGTCAGATGATTTTCTGCAGCGTTACTACTCCGGCGAGGGTCTGGTCGCTTTGATGGAGATCTTCACCCGCAAAGGCGACCGGGAGGCCTACGAGGCTGTTGAGAAGGCGTTTGCCTACCACCGTGATTACTACAAGGAGGACGGGCATCCGGCCTCCATCCCGTGGCTCACCCAGGCATATGTGCGCGCCCATTCCATAAAGCCGAATAAGGAATACGCGGACTTTGTCTTCGAAATGAGTGACTTTATTCTCTCCATTCAGAACATGGACCAGTCTCCCCCGGACCACTACGGCCGCTTTTCCGCGCCCAAGTGGAGGAAGACCTACGGGCCGCCGTTCGCCGCATCCACAGGCGTTTACCTTGAGGGGCTTGTGGACGCATACAAGCTCGCCAAATCTCTAGGGGAAGAAAAACGCACCGAGAGATACCGCATCAGCATCATCCTGGCATGCCGTTCCCTGATGCAACTGCAGTTCCGAGATGATAATCTCTTTTTTGTGAAAGATGTTTTCCGCACCCGTGGCGGCGTTCGAGGAGACGTGATGAGCACGATCATTCGAATAGACAACACCCAGCACGCCATTCAGGGCATGATGCGGGCCGTCCAGGCACTGGATAGCTGGGAACTGCTGAAACAATACCGGTTGGAGTGAGAACAGGATTCAGAGGGTTCAGGATTCAGAGGATTCAGAGGATTCAGGATTCAGGATTCAGAGGGTTCAGGGCGCGAGCTTTCGAGTGCGGTGACTTGTCACCGCTTTCAATCTAGAAAGCCTGGCCTGCCGACATTACCTAACCAACCTGGAGACATCCTGAATCCTGAATCCTGAATCCTGAATCCTGAATCTTGAATCTTGAATTCCTCACACAAGCTCTCGAACGCAACTTACTCATTACTCCTTACTTATAGCTTTCCATGGAACTCACATCCGCTGAAATCGAGCAGAGACTGCAGCAACTACAGGTGGATCTCGACCACCTGAGGGGGTCCCTTTGACTTCTCCAAAAAACAAGATCGAATCACAGAAATTGAAGCACGGATGGCCAAACCCAACTTCTGGGACATGGGGGAAGTAGCGCAGGATCTCGTCCAGGAGCTGAGCGATCTCCGTGGCGTTATCAAGCCATTGAAAGCGGCGACCGGAAATCTCGAAGAATTAAGCCTTCTCTTCGAACTCGCCCAGGAAGAATCCGATGAGGATTCCATGGCAGAGGTATGCAACGAACTGCTCGATGTAGAAAAACAAATCGGCAAGCTCGAATTCCAGGCCATGCTGGGCGGAAAGAACGATTCAAAGAACGCGTATCTCAGCATCCACGCCGGCGCAGGCGGAACAGAATCGTGTGACTGGGCATTGATGCTCTACCGCATGTATTCACGCTGGGCGGAAGAACATAAATTCAAGACGGAAGTACTGGACTGGCAGGATGGCGAACAGGCCGGCATTCGAAGTGTGACCCTTAACATCAAGGGGCGTCTTTCCTACGGATATCTGCAGGCCGAGCTCGGTGTCCACCGGCTGGTTCGTATCTCGCCCTTTGATTCAGGTAACCGCAGGCACACATCCTTTGCTTCAGTCGACGTTATCCCTGAATTCGAGGAGGGCGGTGGTATTGAAATTCTGGATAACGACTTGAAGATTGACACGTACAAGGCCGGCGGGGCTGGCGGTCAGCATGTGAACAAAACCGATTCTGCGGTCCGCATGACACACCTGCCGACCGGCATCGTGGTGCAATGCCAGTCCGAACGTTCTCAGCACGCCAATCGGCGCGCAGCCATGAAACTGTTGCAGGCACGGCTCTCACGCCTTGAGGAGCAAAAACGCGAGACAGAAATCGCCAAGCTTTACAGCGAGAAGGGTGAGATCGCTTTCGGTAGCCAGATTCGATCCTATGTCTTACAGCCTTATCAGATGATCAAAGACCACCGTACAGATACCGAGACCGGGCGCGTGGAGGCCGTGCTCGATGGCGATCTCGATATGTTCATCGAAGCTTATTTGCGGAGCAAGATGGGTAAAAAGTAGCCGTTTCGGCTTCCGCTTGAATGCGACCGTTTCTCCGGACCCAGGGCGGTGCCCTGCTCTTTAGCCACATTTTCAATTCTTGAACGCCAAAGGTGTTCTTTCTTCCAGCCCAGGGTTCGCGAGTCTTCGAGCAACCCTGGGACCCAAGTACAACACGGTTCCAACCCCAACGGGGTTGTTTCTATAAAATGATGAATGGCCACCATTTAGGAATGGAAACAACACCTTCGGCGTTGATATAGACACGGTTCGAATCCCAGGGTTGGTCGCAAAGCCTCCCAACCCTGGGATATAAGAAACAACCGCCTTCGGGGTTGAAGAAAATGTGAGCAAAGAGCAGGGCGGTGCCCCGGGCTACTATGTTTGGGCCCCTCCGGGGCGGAACGATGATGCAATCGACTTTTTATGAAAGCGTCTGGTTGCCTGTCACCTCGCGGCTCATCCTGAAGAGCTACGCCTTCACCACAAAACATTCCTTGTGCTGCAGCCCCTTCTGATAGAGTTCTTCGTCCACATCAAACCCGCAGCCGGGCTCGTCAGGGACGATAAGTTTGCCGTTTTCCATCTTCCAGGCATCGGTAATCAGGCCGGGCATACCTGCGGGGCACGCCTCGAGCAATGAGTAATGAGGCACGGACGCCGCAAAGTGGGCGTGCGGGAATTTTTCCACGAAACTGCCCCAGGTATGCGGTGCGCAGAGCGCTCCCCACGGCTCGATCAGTTCGGCAGTCTTGCGCCACCAGCTCAGACCTTTGAACCGAAAATCGTGCTGTACCAAGTCGATCCAGCCCTGTTCCACCATCTGAAAGAAACTCGGCGGTGGAGCAAACTCGCCATCGGCCACCATGGTGTCAAAGCCCTTCTCTTCGATGAACTCGCTCAGTGCCTTATTTAGAGCCGGGTCTTCTGCGAACGGCTCTTCAAACCAGAAGATGTTCGCATCCCTGCATTCCTCGAGAATATGTTTGGCCGAGTTCAAAGTGTTACCCATGTTGGCATCGATCAAAATCTTCGCGTCCAGTCCCGCTGCTTCACGAATGGAATGAATGACCAGGATGTCGCGTGCCAGGCCCTCATACATGGGCATCCAACGGGCTCCGCGTCCGATCTTGATTTTGAAATTGGTGTAGCCGTAATCCTTTCCGGTCTGTACCTCGTCCTGAAAGATCTCAACCGCCTCCCTGTCATTCGCTTCGAGATCGTCGATGTAAATGGAGCCGTCGTAAGTCTCGACCTCTTGAGAGCCGCGTGCACCAAGGAATTGATACAGCGGCTGGCCATGAAGCTTGGAGACCAGATCCCACAGCGGCAGATCGATCACTGCACCGTCTCCGGTAGTGCTCATGCCTTCCAGGTCGAATAGCTCCTCAACACTTCTGCCGGCGAGACATTGCGCTTCCTCCTCCTTGATGTTCGCCCAACCAAGCCCGACCGCGCCATCCTCCGTTTGCACTCGGATGACCGCATCCCCCATCCCCGAGCCATGATTGCCAATACGCGAGTTGTGGCCAATGGCCCGCGGGCGAGACCCATGTAGTTGAGATTTTTCGATGCGCGTAATTTTTCTGTTTAACAAATCTGCCTCATTCCTGATTTCAATCTTTGATCACCGCCCCCACCAACCCGGGAGGTGGAGGTGGGTACCGCAAGTCCATCCCTTCCAGGGTGATACGAATGATTCTGGCCACGAGATAATTGCGGTACCACTTTCGATTGGCCGGGATGATGAACCAGGGCGCCTCCTTTGTGCTGCATTCCCTCAGAGCGGATTCAAACGCAACCTGGTATTTGTCCCAGAGCTTACGCTCGTCCAGATCGCTGATATTGAATTTCCAATGCTTGTCCGGGTTGTCCAGGCGTTCCTGCAGACGTTCTTTCTGTTCGTTCTTGGATATATGCAGGAAAAACTTGATGACGGTCGTCCCGTTGTGGGTGAGATATTTTTCGTATGCGTTTATTTCACGGTAACGTTGCTTGATAACCTTATTGCTGACCAGGCCGTGAACTTTTGGGACGATGACGTCTTCATAATGTGAACGATTGAAGATTCCGATCTCACCCTTCTTCGGCACAGTCTTGTGGATACGCCATAGGTAATCGTGTGCGATTTCGTCTTCCGTTGGTTTCTTGAAACTCCGCACTACCACCCCCTGGGGATTGAGCGGCCCCATCACGTTTTTGATGGTGCCGTCCTTACCGCCTGTGTCCGTGGCCTGAAAAACAATCAGCAGGGCACGCTTTCCCTGCGCATATAAAATCTCCTGTAATTCGGCCAACCGATGCTGCTCTTTTTTGAGATACTGCCTGGATTCCTCTTTTCCCGGCATATGCTTGGCTTCGGAGGGATTGGAATCCAGCACAAAGTTCCCGTCTGCGGGGACACAATAACCGGCGAACAGGTCGCTGTCGGATATGGTCGGTTTCCTCAGGTTTTGGGCCGGTTGGGAATTCAGAATAATAGGACAGTAGAAAAATTGAGTCCGGACGGAGGGCCGGCTCCTATCCCGAGAGCCCTGCAACCGGTTACTTTCAACAGTCAGTGGGTGCTATGTCAAGCCAGGAACTTCCACTACCAGGATTTGGGGGCTTTTCTGACATACGCTGTTTTAATAAATTGGGTAGATTTAAAGCCTCAATTTGACATCCCTTACCATCATCCATGCCGGAAGAACGCATTAGAGCCCTCCTTATAGAAGATTCGGAAGCGGATTATGTACTTATTACGGAGTACATCAGCCGCTCGATTAACACCCTTTTCGAACTGCAACGTGCCGATCGCTTGAGCAGTGGCATCGAAATGATTGCCCACACTACATTTGACGTTGCCTTACTGGATCTCTCCCTCCCTGACAGCTCCGGCATGGAGACGGTGACCAAGTTTCAGGGAGCAGGTAGAGGATGTACCTGTCGTCGTAATGTCGGGTCTTCAGGACGAAGATACCGCAATCCAGTGCGTTCAGGAGGGAGCACAGGACTATCTGGTCAAATCACGGCTCAGCACCGAATCCATTGTGCGAGCGGTAAAGGACGCCATTCAGCGACATCGCATCCAGTCTGGAATCAGGAAAGCCAAGCAGGAGTTCGATTCCGGTGAATTCAGAGCCAGGTCAGGTCCACCTGCGGAGAAGAGGGCCGCTGGGCAGGATCCGGTCGGCGGGGCGACAGGGGAACTTTCTCTCGAGCAAGCAGACATCGTTTCATTTGCCAACCGTCTGGGCATTATCTTTCGAACATGCAAGACGGCCGATACGGTGTCGGCAACCGTCGTATCGCTTCAGCTCAGGGGAATCGTTCAGAGCTTTATAGCATTAGAGCCGCATGGCGGGGACGTCATCGCGGTGATCAAAAAAGCGCTTGAGCGAGAGGGCATTTCCGCACTTGACATGGATACGCTGCCAATCTGCTTTGAATTCTTCTCGATGGTGGTGAGCAAATACAGGCAGTAAAGATTCACCTCTGAACTTCTGCGCGCTGTACGTGTACTACCATAGCAGCGTCGCAATGACGTAATGACGTAATGACGTAATGACGTAATGACG
>JAQBXN010000055.1 GCA_027625095.1 Planctomycetota bacterium
ACGGTGGTCCTTACGCCGGACAACATCTCTTACCTGGTTCCCAATTCGGAACTGCTTACTTCCACAGTTATCAATCTCTCAACGAACGATCCCAAGATCCGGCTTCATATTCCGATTGGCGTTGCATACGGCTCAGACGCGCAGAAGGTAAAGTCGTGCCTGTTGAAGGTAGCGGCCGAGCATCCTGAAGTCCTCGAGGATCCTGTACCGACGGTGCGGTTCCTGAACTTTGGCGACTCTTCTCTTAATTTCGATTTGCTCGCTTGGATTGGTGATCCAGTAAGGCAATACGATATCTCCAGCGACCTGAATTTCGCGATTGAGAGAATATTGAGCGAAAATGACATCCGTATTCCGTTTCCGCAGCGCGATATTCATATCATTCCAGAAGAAATACCTTCAAGCTTGTAACCGTTCTTCTGACGAAGCAATCGGCGAACCAACGACTCTTCTACTCATGTTCAGAATTTGCCTCTCGACGGGTATAAAGACGTCTTCACCTCTTCTACCCACAAAGAAACGATTTCTGAATGCTGGACTTAAACGGACTTAATCCTGCGCAATCAAGCGCGGTCAGACAGACCGAAGGACCGGTTCTTGTGCTCGCTGGTGCAGGTACAGGTAAGACACGAGTCATCACCTACCGAATAGCGCATCTGCTGAATAAGGGTGTTCTCCCGCAAAATATCCTGGCGGTTACCTTCACCAACAAAGCCGCTCGCGAAATGAAAGAACGAGCGGCGAAGCTCGTCGGCCCACCGGCCAAAGAACTTCTTCTTTGCACATTTCATTCTTACTGTGTGCGAGTTCTTCGTGAGGATCTCTCACTCCTGGGGTTCCGGCCAAACTATTCCATTTTTGATACCGGTGACCAGATGAGTTTGGTTCGCAAGTGTTTGCGCTCCACGAAAATTGCAGGCGAAGATCTTGACGCTCATTTCGTCTTAAATGCCATTGGCAGTGCAAAGAATCGCGCCCTCAATCCAGAAACCTTGTCCAGAATGGCCGGTGAATTCAGAGAGGAG
This sequence comes from Planctomycetota bacterium, assembly GCA_027625095.1. Lineage (GTDB taxonomy): Bacteria > Planctomycetota > PUPC01 > JACPCR01 > JACPCR01 > JAQBXN01. The sequence goes on from JAQBXN010000055.1 coordinate 1,026, forward strand.
GCAATCGCTCACATCTATCAGAAATACCAGGACGAACTCAAAGCGTGTAATGCGGTCGACTTTGATGATCTCCTGATGCATACCCTATGGCTCTTTCAGAATGTGCCACAGGTCCTGGAAAAGCACGCGAATCGATTTCAATACGTGCTCATCGACGAATTTCAGGATACCAACGAGGTGCAATACCAGATCGTTCACGAGCTCTGCAAGGGGCATCGCAATCTCTGTATTGTGGGAGATGATGACCAGAGTATTTATGGATGGCGTGGAGCGCAGTCGTCCAACATCGCTCGATTCGAAAAAGACTTCGCTGGCGCAAAAGTCGTCAAGCTGGAAGAAAACTATCGATCAACGAAAGCCATCCTGGACGTGGCCAATTCTGTGATCAAGCAGAATCTCATACGCAAAGACAAGGTACTCCGCTCCAATCTCGGTCCGGGCACGCCGGTAGAAGTCTTCAGCGCAGAAGACGAGCGTACGGTGGCCGAGAGCGTGATCGCCCGCATCTCTACTCATCGTGGCATGAACCAGAGGCGTTGGAAGGATTACGCCATTCTCTTCCGTACCAACAGTCAGTCGCGAGTATTTGAAACCGCTCTCAGAGCATCCAAAATTCCTTACGTTCTGATTGGAGGGCCTTCCTTCTTTGATCGTAAGGAAGTAAAAGACCTCCTCGCCTACATGTCCGCATTGGCCAACCCTGACGATGAGGTCGCGCTTTTCCGTGTGATCAACTGCCCCCCTCGTGGTATCGGCAAGACGACCATCGAGAGAATCAATGCCTACAGTATGCAGAAAGGAATCTCTTTTTACGAGGCTCTCGGAAAGGTTCATGAAATAGAAAAGATCAAAACCGGGCCAGCCACACAAGTTGGCGACTTCTACGATTTCCTTGCCAGATATCGTCGTCAGGCCGAGACCGGCGCTTTGGCCTCCACACTCACAGCGCTCATCGATGAGATCGATTATGACGAAGAAGTCGCGCGCCACTTTCCCGATCCCCTTGACCAGAAAGCGCGCATGAGCATTGTCCAGGAGATGATCAACGCTGCGGCCGAGTTTGAACGCAATAAGCCGAATGCGACATTTGCGACTTTGCTCCAAGACCTGGCTATCGACGATCGTGATACCGGCAACGACGAAAATAAAGACGCGGTCTACATGATCACTCTTCACAGTGCGAAAGGCCTCGAGTTTCCTTATGTATTTCTCGCAGGCGTGGAAGAAGGCATCCTGCCGCATCAGCGCTCAATCAGCGAAGACAGTCTTGACAGCCTTGAAGAAGAGCGACGTCTGTTTTACGTGGGTATTACCCGGGCCCAGTATGAACTCGTGATGACTATGGCCGATGTTCGTAAGCAATTTGGGAAGACGGTACAAACAAAGCCCTCGCGATTTCTATCCGAGATCAAAGACGGACTCCTTACCTACGTTACACCCGAAACCGCAGGGCCTGCCAGTCTGGAGGTCGAGAAGAGCTATATGAGTGCCATCCAGAATCTGCTGAAGCGACGCTGACCGCTCAGGCAGGATCGCTACCTGATTCCGAACCTATCGCCGTAGCATTTCCGTTAGTCCACAGATAATATCTTTAACCTGAGATTTCAGAGGAGCCGAACCTACGCATGCCAAAGAAAGAAGACTACAAGCTGGCGGAGCTTGTGATTAGAAAAGAGCTTGCGAGCCTCGAAGATGTCAACGATTGGCTCTCCGCGCACCTTAAGGCGGAGCAGATGGGCTCTAAGGCAACATTTGTTGACTGTCTCGTCCGAAGAGGTGGTCTTGATAAGGCCGTTCTTGATGAACTCATGGCCACTCTGGTGCCTGCTCCACAGCTTCCAAGCCGCGATTTTGGCGGCTTCGAGGTACTTGAAAAACTGGAGCAGGGGCCTTGGGGTAACGAATATCACGCACGTGATTCCGAAGGTGATTGTGAGGTCCGCCTGCGCGTCCTCAGTCCCCGCCTGTCGGAAAACCAAGACTACCTGCAACGGCTCCTGAACAGTCTCAACGCGGCTAAGAGCATTAAGAATGACGCCTTCTCCAAGATGTATGGAGTGGGGGAAATCAATGGCAGGACTTTCGTCAGCCTGGAGTGGATCGAGCAGCCCTCGGTTCAGGATTTTGTTAAGAGCAATGGGGTATTGACTGTAGAGGCTGCGAGCCAGGCTGTTGTGGGGCTTGCAGATGCCCTGGCAAGTGTTGAGCCTGGGAATCGGCTGAAGTTGGATCTCCAGCCGGCCAATCTGGTGCTCGAACAGGGGCGCAAATTGAAAATCCTTTATTTCGGATGGGTCAATGCGGACCTGAACCATCCTTTTGCGTCGATGGAAGAGTTGGCTGGCAAGGAATGTAATGCGGCAAGCTGGGTTTACTCACTGGGGGCCTGCCTGTTCTTTCTGCTGACTGGTCACTCACCTTTTGATGAAGAGACTGTAAAAGCCGTCAAAGAGGGCAGACTGGACCCTACCCCGCCATCGCCGTCTGCGCTTGATGAAAGTATTCCGCAGGAACTCTCTGATTACATCCTCCAGATGATGTCCGCCCAGCCAGAAAATCGGCCTGCGTCCCTTGCTGATGTGGCCCAGAGGCTGAGCGAATTTGGCGGTACGGAGAGGAAGAGCCCGACGGTTAAGAAATCTCTTGGCAAACATTCCGTAAGTTTGGCTGACGATCCCAACATCGCATTCGCACCCACCAAACAGGTGGTCAGTAAGCCGCCAAAGAAAAGAGACGACAAAACAAAGAAATTCACTGATCGCCGGCCTCCGCCGAATGATCCCGATGCACCTTCCAGTAAGGCTGAAACAAGAGCGCAAAAAGCGGTGTCACCGATGCCGGATAACGCGCCACTCGAAGATGCAGAGACCGTGGTTGTAAGCGAAGAGACGAAAAAGAGTCTGAAGAAACTTGTCGATGCCAACCGCGAGCGGGAGCAGGCTCAGACCCAGGAACTCTCCGATTCGGACCTCACGGACGCAAGCGCACCGACCGCCAGGGAGACCAGCCAAGGCAGCTCCCGATCTGCACACATTGTCAAGTCTCCAAAGACTGGCCTCCGAACCACGGAAAGAAGTCGCGCTGCCTCACCGAAGACCAGCCGCACACAAGCTGTTCGCCGAAAAAAATCCGCCGTCCCGATGATTCTCGCGGCATGTGTCCTTCTGGCCGCCACAGTTGCTGTCGCAATTTTCATGATCAAGCCCGACAAGCAGAAACAGCCGGCGAAGCTGCCAGTACAGAAGAAGCAGGGCTGGACAAAAGAAGAAGTCGAGGAAGCTCGTAAGCAGCATCTTGAAGAAAAAACAGCAAAGGCGAATGAGCAGGCCCACAAGAAGGCCCTGGAGGCAGCCGACAAACGAGTCCAGGCGCTGGAGACATTGAGTGAGACGCCTCACATAGAGCTCGCTGCCGCATACCAGAAGCTCCTCGAGCTCACAGACGACCAGAAGAAGCGCAGCGAGATTGAAGTAAAATTGAAAGCGATTAAGGAACAATTGATACAGAACACAGCCAGCGCTTACGAAAAGCTGAAATCCGAAGCGGATGCCCTCTACGCACAGAAAAAATACAGAAGCGCGATCTTGAAACTGGAAAGTCTGCCTGAAGAATTAAGAGTCGTCAGTGTCATGCCCGATTGGCAAAAAACCATCCGAAACTATCGCGAAGGAGTGAACCAGGAATACCTGGGTGCGCGGCTCAAGATCGCCGAGCTTACCGGCGAAGGCATGGAAAAGATGAGCATGATGAAAAAGAAGCTTCCGACCCGTGCCGAGCTCGCGCAGGTTGTCGAACTGCTCCAGGCAGTGGCCACATTCAGCGAAGATGCTCAGGCAAACGAAGCCAAAAAGGCATTGGCCTACGTCGAAAAGTTTCTTGAAGAGGCTAAAGAGGAAATCAATGCCCGGGAAAAGATGCTCTCAGACACCCGCGCCAAACGATCAAAAGAGCTCTATCGCGAATTCATCTCAAATATGCAGGCTTCATCGGTGGACTGTGATTTCGCCCCGGCCATTGCATTGTGTCAGGCTCGTTTGAATGACCCCGCTGCTGGCCTTCAGAAGGCACTTTACGAGAAGCATCAGCTCTTTTTGCAAATGGCACGCAACGTCTTCGATTCCGCCGAACGTAATCTCCCAAGTCTGAAGGACAAACAGGTAGTTTCCTTTGGTCGAACGGGAACAGTAGCGAAAGTTGAAGGCGGCGTACTCACCGTGGTCGGCGCTGCCCAATTCAACATCACGCTCAAAGAGCTCGAATGGGAACAGATGGTCAACCTCGGCCTGAAAGATATCGGCCCTCGCACTGGTGAAGGCTATCGTCAGAAAGCCATTTTTGCCTATTGCCAGGGCAGTCTCTCCAAAGCGGAGAAGGAATTGGGCCAGGCAAAATCCAGTGGCGCGGATCCCAATCAGGTGGCCATGGTCTGGGACGTGCTCCAGAGCGAAATCAAAACACGCAAACATGAATCTGACGCCGCAGATCTCGTCGCCCTCATCCCGGATCTTCTAAAGAAGGATGATTGGAAGAAGGCCAGAGAGGCCCTGATGGAGCTTAAGGATCACTTCAGCGATACAAAGGCATTTATCAGCCAGGAACAGAATCTCCTGGTCCAGTTGGACAAAATGGAGCAGCGTTACGAACGGGAAGAGGGCGAAGTGATCATCAAGGCCGGCAATTACAGAAACGACATTGGAACGGAGGCATACGTTAACGGCTTCGCCATAGACCGCTGGGAAGTCAGCAATCGCCAGTACGCCCGCTTCCTCGATTGGAGAAAGCAGAACCCGACAAAAAAGATTGGTCATGAAGAGGAACCCAAAGGTAAGGATTACCGCCCCGAATTCTGGGATGATCCCAAATACAACCAGCCGGATCTGCCTGTTGTCGGTGTCGATTTCTTCGATGCGTATGCTTATGCCAATTGGCTGGGACGCCGCTTGCCCACCGCAAGCGAGTGGGAGAAAGCCTGCCGCGGCCAAGATGGCCGCATGTTCCCCTGGGGCGAGGAATGGCAGCCCGAACGAGTGAACGCCAACGACAGCGCCCTGATGGACGGCAGCAATGACGGCTTCGCCGGCCTCGCGCCCGTCAAGAGCCTTGCCCAGGGTGCGAGCCCTTACGGGTGCCTCCATATGGCCGGCAACGTAAGAGAGTGGACGAGCGAGCCCCTCCGCATGCGTAATCAACGCAATCAGGCCACGATGTGCGGGGGCTCATATAAAGGCAGTCGGAGCCAGTGCCAGGCGAGCTCCATCGGCAGCTTCGACGTGACCGAACGATTCGATTACGTCGGTTTCAGAACGGCCAGAGATCTCTAGCCCAGGGCCGCCCCGCATCATCCGATCTCGGCAATCCCCAGAGTTGAGGCAGGTTCCCATGCTCCACAGACCTGTGGCCTTGAGATGTTCAGGTTGCCAACTGGTTCAGAATAGCCAGCATTCTCCGCTTTCAATTCTTCTTTGCCCCTCTCCTCAACCATGCCGATCCTCCACCTCGAGTCCCTGCCATCGGGAATGCGAAAAGCAGATGTGATCCACCTGCTGGTCGGCGACGGCGGTATCCAGCAACGGCGGCTCGGCCAGATCGATCTGCACGGGGCGCATGCGAGCGTCGAAGTTCCTGAAGGGTGGGAATCCCGGCTCGCCCGGCATCTGGACGGTATTGTTTTCAAGCACAAACGCATTAGAGCCTGGGCAGGAGGCAGCCTTGTGAGCTCAAATGGCGAAGAAGGGCCCTTTCAAAAACTTGCACGTCTCCTTGAAATGGAAGCCGAGGCTGAAGTGGAGCGGATGATGGAAAACATCCAGAGCCTTGCACCTGCGGACGCTGAAAGAAGTGGTGAAGCAATCATTAATCTGGTCATTGATGAGCAGCAGCCGGGGCTTGGTGGGCGCTTAATCCTCTCCCTTAGAAAACGCAACCGCGAACTCGATCTGCCGTGGACAAAGCATCGAATCGGCCGGCCGATTCTGCTCACTGCAGAAGACTCCAAAGTCGATTTAAATTACCGAGGCGTAGTTTGTGATCGCTCACGCAAATTCATCAAAGTTGCAATAAACGTTTGGCCTGAGGATGAAGGCGACCTGACCTGGCGGATCGACAACGCAACTGATGAGATCGGCCGACAACGCCAGCTCGCCGCGTTGGAACGCGCTCAGGCCGCTCGTGGTGATCGCCTGGCTGAGATGCGGCGGACCCTTGTTGAAGGCGTTCAGCCCAGCTTCACTGAGACATCGGAAGAATTAGCGCCTTTCAGCAAAAAGTTAAATGAACCGCAGCTCGACGCGGTCAGGTTTGCACTCTCTGCGAACGATGTTGCCCTGATTCACGGCCCCCCCGGAACTGGTAAGACAACCACCGTTGTCGAGCTCATCCGGCAGGCCGTAAGTCGTGGTGATAAAGTGCTGGTCTGCGCACCCAGCAACCTCGCAGTTGATAATGTGCTCGAACGACTCGTCGCCGCAGGCGAAAAGGCGCTTCGTCTAGGCCATCCGGCACGAATTATGGAACACCTGCGTGTGCACAGCCTGGACTACATGGTCGAAAGCCACGACAACCTCAAGCAGGTGCGAAAGCTCACGAAAGAGGCGTACCGAATGCGTCAGAGAGCACAGAAGGCCAAAGAGAACAGAGATCCGTCAGCGGCTGAACTCTTCAAAGAGTTCCGTAGCATGCTGAATGACGCCCGACGGCTGGAAACACAGACTGTTGAGAGCGTACTTACCTCTGCCGACATCATTTGCTCTACCACTACCGGCGTCGACAGCGATATCCTTGGCCAACGTCAATTCGACCTTGCCGTCATAGACGAAGCCTGCCAGTGCACCGAACCAGAATCCTGGATACCCATTCTCCGGACCCGCCGCCTCGTACTTGCTGGAGATCATTGTCAACTGCCTCCGACTGTGGTCAGCACCGATGCGGCACGTGAAGGCTTTGGAATCAGCCTGTTTGAAAGACTGATGGAAGTGTATGGAAAGGACATCTCACGCCGTCTGACTGTCCAATACCGAATGCACGAGTCGATCATGGAATTCTCGTCTCTCGAATTCTACGAATGCGAGCTCCTGCCTGACGACTCGGTACGTTCACATTTGCTCCAGGATCTTGACGGCATAGAAGTCAATGAGCTGACGACCACTCCTGTCACCTTCATTGACACCGCAGGGGCTGGCTACGACGAAGAGCTGGAGCCGGACGGCCAAAGCCGGCAAAACACTTCTGAAGCGGAACTGGTGCAAAAGAATGTTCAAGCTCTTCTCGATTCGGGTGTGCGGCCTGCTGACATTGGAGTCATCTCACCTTATGCGGCCCAAGTCCGGCACCTGCGCCAGCAGATGGGCGAGCTTGAAGTCGAGATTGACAGCGTCGACGGATTTCAGGGCAGAGAAAAGGAAGCCATCGTGATCTCGATGGTAAGATCTAACATCACCGGAGAGATCGGATTTCTTGGCGACATCCGCCGCATGAACGTCGCCATGACCCGCGCCCGACGCAAGCTTATCGTCATCGGCGACAGTGCCACCATCTCTTCGCATGAGTTTTACAAACGGCTGCTCGATCACTTCGATAATATCGGCGCCTACCACACCGTGTGGGAAGAAATGGAATAAAGCGGCCGACTGCTTTCCATGGAGCAAGAGACCCTGGCTTGCCGTTCCGCTGAGGGGCGTCTATTTCCGGCAAGGATCGGCGAACCACGTTTTACAGCGGCTGGGACGTCTGCCACATAAAACCCTTGTGTTCAAATAAATGTTTTTCCGCCTTTACGTCACCCTTTGTCTTGTTGATGCTCTGATACTGGTCGGCACTGTTTTGGTGTCGCTGATCGCGCCCCCCGCCACAGATCCGGAATTCATCGCCCGCCACATGGTCCCAGCTCTCTCGGGCATTGTCCTTGCAACCTTTCTTCACTCGATGGTCGTCTTTTATTTCATTGGGGTCACTAAGCCCATGCGGGAAGTGATTGCCCAACTGGGCGAAGGGATCGAAGAATTGATTTCAGAATCGCAGGCCACACGCGCCATCGCTACCTTCTGGGCCACTTCCGGGCTCATCATCATCATCTTCGTCGCCGCACTCGGCGGTGCCGCTCAAAATGCATATATCTCACTCAGCATCCACGGCTGGCTCGCCAGTTTTGGCGGCCTGCTCACCATTTGGGCTCACTTCCGCCAGATGGTCGCCGTCGCCACCAACATCGAACTCATCGGGAAAATCAACAAGCAGTATGCGGCCGAGGCCAGCATGAAGCAGGGGGAGGTGCTGGGCTGAGTCGCGGCCTCAGCCATAAGCGCCCTTGGGATGTTTGCCAAACAGCCTGAGCAGACGTTCGTCTGCACCTTCGAGGACATGAGCCGGCACCTGGTAATTCAGGAACGGATAAAAACGCTGGGCAATACGGCGATCCCCATAGGCAAATTGGTAAAGACAACGCCGGCGATTGGAACTGTTTGGAGCACCCCGATGCCATAGCTGGTTGTGCTGCAAATAGAGATCGCCCGCCTTGCAAAGGATCGAGACCGGCCCCCGTCCTTCGAAGGTTGGGTTGTCCTGGCTGATCGGCTGGCGCCCGGAGTAATGGCTCCGGGGTACAACCTGGGTTGGGCCATATTCCACGGAAGGCACGTCCGTCAACATCATTTGAAAATTTACGATGAAATTCGGGATACTGATTCTCGGATCGTGGCGACTCATATCATTCGGCAACGGGAAATACAGCCCGTCATCCACGTGCCAGCCTGAGATGGCCTTGCCGGGCTGGTTGTAAACCGCGCCATCCGCGATGAGGTGGCAGTTCGCCCCTACGATAGCTTCTCCAAGGCTGATCATGGGCTCGCGGACAAGCATGTCCCGAAAAATGCGTTCACGTTCGAACAATCGGACAAAAGACCAGTCGCTGTCACAGTGATGCATCATCCTGGCGGTGGGATCGGTACACATTCTGTCGATCCCCTTCCTGAGTTCTGAGACCTCCTCCGGCGTCAAAACTCCTGGAATGTGAACCCAGCCTTCACGATTGAACTCGTCCAGGATGGATGAAGTCTTTTCCTCTGAAAACGCAACGGCAGATGGGTTGGAGATTGACATTGGTTGTATCCAGTGCAGAACTTTTCATCGATATCCGAGCAGGTATGAACAGCAGGCTTGCCGGAAGCGCTGGCAGTGGGGGAAGAATCACCGTCCATTTCCTTCGGTGCTGCCAGAGCGGCCGTCTAATGGCCTGCCCAGACTCTCTTTCAACTGTGCCTGAAGATGTTTTGTGTTCCCCTGCTGAAAATCGCATTATAACTGGGTCTTGTATTCCATTCCGCCAAGATTACTGAAATGCGTGTTCCTCTCTTTCTTGTTCTTTTCTTCTCTCTCTATTACTCCAGTGTTCAGCCTCTAACTGCAGAAACCAGGTACCTGGTCGGTGGCCCGCTCGCCGGAGTTGAAGTACCCAAATTTCCGACCCAACACGGCGAACCTGACGGCCATCCGGGGGCCACGGGACAGACAGAAGGTGAGCTTCAGTTCACCACTGAAGATCTTTATCCTGAGATGCAGCTTTATCCCGGTTCGGTCGAACACTACCGGGCTTACATGTTCAAGTACATGCCCATTCGGAGCTTCTTTGATGTGCAGAGCCAACTCAAAAACTGGGTGGCACCCAACATACCCGGCGCGCAGGAGCAACATTCAGAACAGTATGCGTCCTCCCTATTCTGGGTGCCGAGGCACAGCGCCGTCAGAGATACCGGACTCAAACTCAAGCCCGAGCCGGTTATTCGTTGCAAAGTGGGTACACCCGAATTCGAACTCGACCTGGGCGAACTCAATATCGGTCTTTACACCATTCGCGTGATAGCCGCGGTCGCGCCGGAACAGGTAAAGGACTTTCGGCTGCCAGCGTTTTTGAGAATGTCCGTGAACGATGGTCTCCTGGGCGAGACTTCCAACTACCGGCTTCGTATAGGCTACTGCGAAGAGTTTTACAGCGTTGCTGAATTCTATTTCTACGCCCCAGCCAAACGCCCCTATCAGTCCAGGCTTGCCCTTGACAGTGGCAGCCAGGTCGACTTGCTCGTTCACAATGTTTCTCTCGATGACGTGCTGGCAGGTACGGAGAATCGTGTTCTGAAAAAGAGGACAACCATTCGCAGCGCGGTCCCTGATGCCGCCGCAAAGCTCGAGGCTCGCAGGAAAGCCGGCCACACGATTCGTGAACCGCTTTCTAATGAAGACCGCCTTACAAGAGACGCCAGAATCTGGAATGCCTTCCCTCCTCCAAACGCGCAGCCCCACAGCCGGATGGGGACTGGATATGGCACGGTCGCTGGGGTCGTTTCCGGTACGGAGAAGATGAATGCGAAGGAGATTGAAGAGGAATACGGCCAGTGGGCGCCAGTGAGCGGGAACAAGAAACCAGACAGATTTCCGGCAAATGCGATCCTGGAGGATTGTTTTCTTTTCAACGACAAGCTCGGGCTCGTCTATTCGATGGACGACCTCCGCAATAATCGCCCGCTGCCCGACCCATATCCGTTCAAAGATGACGGTGCGGGCCTTTACTATCCCAACCCGGATAACCCGGCGGAAGGCAAAGTCTGGAGCCCCGTCGCCGAGAGGGTTGCCCGCGTGATTCGCGATTACTACGGCGCTGGCGGGCTTCCTCAATACATGGCCACCGGTGAGCCGGATTTCGCCCATGACGCGGTTATTCAACTGGTGCGTTACGCCTATGCGCTCCCTACGCTCAATTTTTCAGACTGGATTGATTGTCTGGTCCACACAAGGGGCGCTTTCGGGCGTGACCTGCGTTCTCGTCGTCGCGGCACCGCGGCGTTCTTCATGCCGCATTATCCGATGTACGTGAACCCCATCATGTATCAGTACGACCAACTGTTTGATTTTATCAAGGGGAACGAGCAACTGGCCAAATCCATCGGACGTTTCGTGCCGTGGGTGAAGACCTCTCAGGACGTGATCCGGCTCCTCGATGTCTACCTCGTCCAGACCGTCGCCAAGCGAATCATGCGTTATCACTACCACACCGATCCGGTCGATATTGCCAATCTTGCCTCTGTCGCCGGCGACAATGAATTCACCAAGCCCTGGATGGATTGGCTGCTCAGCAGAACCTTCATCTATCCGCTCCCCGTATCCGGTATCGCAGACACCATGATCACCGGTACCTGCCGCGACGGCGGGGAATACATCGGCTCGTCCTACTATGTACAGGGAGAGAACGCCCTTCGTGTTGCGACATCACTCCAGCAATATATCGAGGCGGGCGGCGACCGCAGTTACGATCTATCGGACGCCAGGAAGTATCCGAAAGGGCTCGTGCATTGTTACTTCAGGCTGAATCAAATTGTTGCTGGTTGGGATTTTCCTCGCATTGGCGATGTGTGTGGGCCGGACAAGCTGCCGGGCCATACGCTGAGAGCGCTTGATTTCGCCGTTTACGGCTGGCGGTGGACGAAAGACCCGCAGTTCGCCTTCATTCTCAAACACTACGTCGGCAGCGCTGGCAAGACCCTCGGCGAGGCGAAGTCCATCCTGGCGAACATGACTTCAAAGGATTGGGATTTGATCGAAGCTGCCGCCGCCAACCAGGCCAGAGCCCCGTGGCTCGACCGGCGTTCACGAGTGTTACCCCAATGGGCTGGATTTCTCGAGACGGGCCTTCAGCACGATGACCCACGATTCCGCCGTGCCGCTTACGTCCGCATCGGCTACGGTTATGGACACCACCACAACGACGGGCTCGACCTGCAGGTCTCGGCCCATGGAATCCCCATGACTATCGATGGCGGGCAGCGTCCCGGTTACTCCTCACCGGGCGACCGCGACACACGAGTCCATAACACGGTTCAAATTGATTACGAACAGAACTTCCTGAACTCCCATGCGACCGCGCTCACGGACACTCCCGGCGCTAGCTACCTCGCCGCATCCGCCCTGCCTACCGGCGCCGGAAAACTGCTGCGAAGACAGATTTCACTGGTCGATGTGGATGAAGGAATCGGTTCGCAGCCGCTGCCTCCTTCACAGCAGTATCCATTCTCGAAACTGCCCGAGGGAGTTACCCCCGCCAATTCGTATGTCTTTGACGTATTCAGAGCCGCTGGCGGGAAGGCGCATACCTATAACTTCCACGGGCCGATCAATGATGATATTCAGTGGAACGCGGCAGACGTAAAAGCATTGGGTGGAGTCCCACAGGTTGCTGAGGGCAGCACGCCCGGTTTTTCACCGGCCGGGTATCTGTCTGCGTTCAACAAATTGCCAGAGCAGAACAGAGCTGGTCTCGCGCCAGACACTCTGGAAGTTACCTGGAGGCAGCGAAGGTACAAAGACGAAGCGGCTCAAGGGGGCATTCCGTTCGCCGGCACCGAGGCTTTCATGATGGGCAACAACTTTCGGTATCTCACAGACGCGGGTATTCCCGATGAAACCCAGCTCAATACCTCAAGACGATTCATGCGACTCCACCTGCTCAATACAAAAGGCGAAACGGCCATGCAGGCCGAAGCTGTCTGCAATAAATGGAACTACCACTACACCTGCGCGTTTCTCAGCAGACAGTCAGAGAATGACGGCCTCGAATCCGCTTTCACTGCCATCATCGAACCGTATATCGGCCAACCTTTCATTACTTCAAAGCGCCTGCTGCCAATCGCAGGCAACGAGCCGGACGCGCTTCGCGGAGTAGCGGTCGAGGTCAAAACCGTCAACGGCCATACTGATATCAATTTCGCAGACGGCCGGCCCGACCGGACGCGCACCGTGATGCTTGACGCCAATAAACTCACAGTGGCCGCGGAACATGCCTTCTACAGTACGGACGCGGCAGGGCTTCGTATCGCCACACTTACCGGTGGCACGAAACTCTTCGCACCCGAAGCGAAGATTGAGGTCGTCACCGGCGAGCGAACCGCCACCGTGTCCAAAGTCGACTACCTGGAAAAAACGATCTGGATAGATCAGCAGTGGCCGGGCCGCACGAGCTCTTCCATTCTTGAAATCGGCCTGACCAATCCCGAACACCTGACGGCCTACACCGCGATCAAATCGATACCTGAAGAAAACGGTACCCGCATCGTGTTCCAGCGGGGCAGCGACTACTACCGTTCAGAGGTCACCAGCATTGAGGGCGACACCGTCACCTGCGTCCTCGACCCGATGATGATGTATGCACCGGGCAACAGGAATGGCTGGGTAGCCTCCAACGAATCCCAAACCAGATTCTGGCGCGCCGAATTTCTTGATAAGCGACAGTTCAAACTCAGCGGCCCCGAAGTGAACAAAGAAGCATTCGGCAAGGAGGGCGCCCTCCGCCTCTGGGAATACGGTGTTGGAGACAAAGTCCGGCAATCGACATCGGCCTCGCTCGTCCGAATCGAACCTGGAGATTACGAGTTCAGATCGGACGCCGGCGCCACCATCTCATTGCGTGGCTCGAGTATCGAGACCGCGGTCCCCGGTGAGGGCTGGGCAAGAGAAGAAGTGGTTGCCAGCGACGGCTGGGTGTCACTCCGCATCCCCGTCGGCCGAGCCATCGACAAAGCCCTTCGGATAAGGGTTAAGTAAAAGCAGGCCGCCCTCAGGCCTTTGCCCTGCTCTTTACCCACATTTTAGATCATTCTTTATGCCGAAGGCATTACGTCCTATAGCCCAGGGTTGCGAGGCTTTGGGAGCTACCCTGGGTGTTTGCAGGCAAAGACCTCTTCTACCCCGAAGGGGTTGCGTCCATATAATCTGTGGACGCATACAAACCTTCATATGGGCGTAACCCCTTCGGGGTAAACGGTACTCGGAGCCCAATGACCCAGGGTAGCTCGCAAAGCCTCCCAACCCTGGGCTGGAAAGCGCAACACCTTCGGTGTAAAAAATGTGGGTAAAGCTCAGGCCTTTGCCCCAGGGATCGGCATCAGTAGAATGCAGTCATACCAATTTCAGGGTGAATCATGCCTGCAAAGTTTGATACATCTGTGCATGACCGGAAGGTCATCGCCCGGCGGCTGGAAAACGAAAACCAGAGGAAAGAACTGCTGGAAAAGGTTCTAAAAGGGCTGGAAGAATTGCATGGGAAATTCGACTTCGAGCGCGCCTGGCTGTTTGGCTCGATTACAAAAGAATTCAAGTTGAGGCCCGATTCTGACGTGGACATAGCGGTGGAAGGGCTTCCATCAGACCAGTTTCTGGCCATGGCAGCAAGGCTTTCCAGCTTTGTGGGACGTGAAGTAGATCTACAGCAATTGGAAGAATGCCGGTTTGCAGACCGTATCAAAGAAGAGGGAACAGAATGGAAGAAAGCGCATTAGCCATCCTGAAGGCCGATCTGGGCAGCCAACTGCAGCTCATCCGGGACATTTACTCAAAACTGGATGATCGCAAAAATGGGACGGAGCATGACCCCATACGGCTTGAAGCGATGTGCTATCAACTGCACAACCTCTTCTGTGCATTCGAGGATGCATTCAAGATCATTGCGGAGCGGTTTGAAAACCAGGTGGAAGAGGCGTCGCATTGGTATGCAGAATTCTTGAAAAGGATGAAGGCCGAGATACAGGGCGTCCGTCCTGCGGTGTTGTCCGAGGAGTCCTATGAATTACTGGATGAAATGCGTGCGTTCCGGCATGTCTTTCGACATGCGTATGGGAAAGAATTGGACTATGCCAAGGCCGTTGTCGCGCTTAACAAGGCGGAGCTGCTCAGGAATCGCCATGCCGGAGAATTTCAGGAGTTTTTGGGAAAGCTCGGAGTTACCAAGACTTAGCACGAAGCCCGCATGGGCGAACGGATCTCTTCGCAACGGGAGTCCAGGATTTCTTGCAAAGGCTTACCGCCAACTGTTGCAAACCCCAAGGAGTCACTGTTCATGCGATGCACCTTTTTCCTCTTCCTCACCTCAAGCATCTTCGCCGGCCCTGTTCTCCAGACAGACCAAGATTCACTCTGGACGGTTACATTCGATGAGGAAGAGCTGCCCGGGAAGTGGCGGATCACTTTTGGCCAGACGGGCAATTTCATCGTCGAGAAGTACATACTCACCCAAACTGAAGTCCGCCTTGCCGGAGAGAGCGCTGAGCAGGGCAGGCTGGTCGACGCCTGGGAGGGCGGACACTGGCGCGCGCTGGCAGACGGAGGCATTGCATATTACAAGCGCGGATGGAAGGAGACCGGTTACCAGCTCAAGTGTCTGCCCAGGGAAGTTCGTCGCTCGGCTGACCCGGAAGCGAAGACGCTGGTTTACGAGTCTGTCATTGACACCCGTAACGGGCAGACCCTTGCCACCGGAGCGTTCCGATTCGAGCAGACGGTTCGTGTGTTATCTGATGGCCTGGCGTTGGATTATCAAATCACCGCGCAGCAGCAGGTGGATACCCAGGCGATGGGTGCCTACATCTATCTGCCGGCACAGCTCTACGCAGGCAAGACCGTGTCCGTGGACGCCCATCAGTCTCGGCCTCTGCCGGAGGCGATTCTTAAAGGAAGCCTGCTCTGGGCGAGCGGTCAGAATCTTACCCTTGCTGGAGGCACGGATTGGGAGATGCGGGTCGTCCTGCCAAAGAAAGTGCCATTTCTGGTCGACGATCTCCGCACTTGGAACATCGCCAATTATCGCATCCTGGCCAACCACCTGGACGCCAATGGGAAAATGTTTGCTCCAGGTGAAAAATTGAATGTCAGCTTCGAACTGAAGCTCAACAAACATGCCGGCCAGGCCGAAATGGTAAAACAATCGCGCGTGGCGACCCCAGCGTGTGTTCCCCTGACCGATGACCGGAAGACTGCCGGAGACTGGCACAAGGAATACGGCAGCCACGGATACCTCCTCTGTGCGATGGACACCCTGAACAGAGCAGTCACCGGGGGGAGTGGGTTCGGGCTGGGCGGCCCATCGTTTCATTACTATCCGGGAACAGCGGATGGACGCGTTTACATGTGGACTGGAGGCATTGAAGACGATCTGAGGGTGCTCTGGAACCCCGGTACCCGACGGCGACACGCCGCCAACTGGAACGACGGCGGCTGGCGCAAACCGATCGGCGAGGAAGCGAACCATTGCGTTGACCTGGATGTCCCCGATGGGCTGTTCGTCCTCTCTCATTACTCCTATGATTGCGATTGGATTCAGCACCGGCAGCAACGTGTGACGTTGCGTCGCCGATCCTGGGACTTCAAAGAAAACAAGGACTTTAAGAAAGGCGATCTGCTGGCCTCATCCGATGCAACAGACCTCCTGCACGGTCTTTACACACGATTCATGGTGAAAGGCCCTCTCAAGCTCCAGGTAGAATTCGAGCGCGGCCTGAGCCCAAGCGCGGTGCTGTGCGGCATCTTCTGGGACAAGATTCGCCCACCGGTTCGGCCGAAGGATAACGCACTGCTTCCGGTCTTTGAAAGAGTTGTAAAGGCTTCGGAAGCGCCTGACGCTCTGTCTTGCTATCGGTCGCTCCGTGATTCCGAGGCATTGGTGAAGGGCGATGGCGATGAGGCCGCCCTCTTGCGGGCTTTTGCCCGGCAGTGGGACAGCCGCGCCGATATTGCCACCAGGTTTGGTTCATCTGTTGAGGAAGAAGACCTTCGGGCGGAAATTGTAAAGTTACTCCGCTCTCAACAAATCCAACTTGCCTGCGAGGTCGGAAGAAAACACCTGAAGGAACTCACCGCAATCCCTTCCTCTGAATCCATCGAAGAGTTGTACCAACTGGCGGGACTGTTTCTCAGCAGAAGTTTCAGCAAAGAACAGTCGAACAATGAACGCCCACTGAATCTTGAGCCCGATGCCAGGCTGGCCGAGGACTCTCTGAAAGCTTGGCTGAGCATGATTCTGCGCCAGTATCCAGGAGATACCCCAAAACATCTTAAAGAAGCCGCCCGGAAGGCAAAGACCACACAAAGAAACACAACGCACGATTTCATCATTGAAGCCATCCATGCCAACTATGGCTATGAAGCCCTGGAGCAGGAAGATCGGTGGCGGCTTGCCCAGCGATACCTCCAGGATCCGGCGAAGAAAGATGATGCTCAGAGGGTCCTTTCTCTAGCCCTTACCCAGGAGTCCCAGAGGACAGCCGAGCTCGATGAAAGAGCTCTTAACAGCCTGATAAGCATTGCATATTCCCTGGAAGATTGGGCGAAGGCAGAAGCGATTACCGAAGCGCTCATCAACAAGTTCCCCGATGGACATCGAGCCCCGATTGGTGCCTACATGCTGTCCAGAAAGCTGTCTTCGGCAGGCCATCTTGAGCGAGCCTTGCAGTTCATTCAGAAGGCCAGGACAAAGCTCAAGGGCAATCGCAAAATGGTCCTCCTGGATAAAGAAGAGAAACGCCTGCAGGCCCTGATTGAAAAGGCAAAGTAAAGATTTACTTCGGAAATTCTGCGCGTAGCACATGTACTCCTGGTTAGGCCAACGGATGGCAAACCGATACAACGGATGAAGAACTGGATCTAAAATCCATCCGTTGGAGCTTTCCTGATTTGGTTCTGGCCGAAGGCTGCGGTAAGAGTAATCGTCATATCTGGCTCGTGAAGGCTTATCTCATCTTCTATACTCCCCGCCTCTTTGCGTGAGAAGATACCATGAGCAAGAAACACAAGATTGCCATTATAGGCTGCGGGGGCGTCAGCAACCGCCATATCCAGGCGTGCAATTCCAGTGAGCGGGCCGAACTCGTTGCCCTCTGCGATAAGATTGAGGGCGCTGCAAGATCCAAGGCCGCCAATCGAGAGGGCATAAAGGTCTACAATTCGGCCCAGCAACTCGCGGATGACAGATCCATCGACGTTGTCATCGTGGCCACTCCGCCGGATGTCCGGCTGGAAGTCGTCCGGCCTTTACTTGAATCCGGCAAGCACCTGCTCGTAGAAAAGCCGTTCGCTAACTCTATTGCCGAAGCGGAACTCATGGTCGCATTTGCCGGCGAGCAGGAAGTGAAGTTGGCGGTGAATCAGAATTTTCGCTTTCTCGAAGAGAGCCGGCACATCAAGGCCCTCCTCGATGAAGACAAGCTCGGTACTCCGTTCTTTATCTCTCAGCTCCATTCCTGCTGGCGCAACGAAGAAGACGGCTGGCGAAACACATCCGAACGTCTCGCTATTGCCGTCATGGGCATCCATTGGCTTGACCGCTTCCGTTGGCTGGTGGGGCAGGAGGCTCATTCCATTTATGCCAACACTTTCTACAGCGGTCTCCTCGAATCAGAGGGTGAAGACCTGGCGAACGTTACAGTCGAATTCTCCAGCGGTTGTATGGCAAACCTTACAGAGCAGTGGAACTCTCACGGAAGGGGCGGTGCCAACTACTTTCAGATGGACTGTACTGAAGGAAGTGTGATTTTACGGGACGGAATTCTTAAAGCAGTTGGCAGCGACCGCAAATCTCTACTAGAACAACCCGTGGATGCCGATATCGGGCCCACTTTCGCCAAATCGCTACTCGAACTCCTCGATGCCATCGATGAAGATCGGGAACCGATGCACAGCGGTCTGAACAACCTCGGCACCATGGCCCTTCTCGAAGGTGCATATATCTCTGCCGAAGAGGGTTCAAAAGTCTCCATCGGCGAAGAATGATAATTCGGGGCGTGGCGCAGCATGGTAGCGCGCCTGGTTTGGGACCAGGAAGTCGCTGGTTCGAATCCAGTCGCCCCGACTGATTAGTAAACTCAAATCCCGTCGGCGGTTGCGAAAGCGGCTGTTGGCGGGATTTGAACTTATGCAGAGAAACGTATGGCCGAAAGGATCCAACCTCAGTTGGCTTAACCATATTCCGATAGCAGTGAGGCGGCCATGGACACCGTATTCAGGATCTCAAGCTCGACAGAGGAATCCCGAATTGATCCCTCGATTTGTTTTGTGTTCTTTTTTGCTTGATTTCCACGTTCTCTGACTGCGAAGTCATTCCCATGAAAGCCAACGCCTGTCTGTGGTCATCGGTTTTGGTTGGCTACATGCTTCTGACGGGCTACGGTCAAACGGTCCTCGCTGCAGAACTGGTGAGGGCCGAAGTCGAAACCCGGCCCGCGTCGCCACTCGGCAATACGGCACTCACGGCGAACGGCCGCATTCAACCGCACGGGTTGCCGACAATTTGCTGGTTTGAATACGGGCCATCGAAGAGTTACGGGCAGCAGACATCGCCGCAACCCTTGGGGCCGAAGCTTGCGGCGTATTATCACGAGAGTTGGGACCATGGGTCAGGCGGGTGGTTGGGCGGCATGTCGGGCAAGGATCTGGTTCATCATAGGAAAGGGGGTGCGCCCGGCGGATTCATGCGATTCAGTGAACCGAGCGGTGACGATCCCAATCACGTGGACGGCATCGGCACCCTGCATCTCACGTCGTTTTTCTACCCTGGATCGCATCCCAGCGACGTCGGACTGCAAGGCTGGTGGGGTGGCGGAGATCCCGATCTGCGGGACGCCAAGGTGACCATTTCCGTCCGCGGCAACCGGTTCGTTCCCAATGGCACGGAATTCGTCTGGTGGACGCAAAGCGATAAAGACATCGCCCAACAACTCACCTCCAACTGGCGGCGGGCCAACTGGGCTTACACCGGCTTCAGCCTGACTGATGCGCTCCTCTCCGGGAAATGGGAACGGGTGAGTTATCGGCTGAACAACAATTCACACGACTGGACTTACGGGGGGCATAATCTGCTTCAAAACAGGCCGAATTATGTCTACGATTCCATCAACAATTCGCTGGCGCATCTCAATTGCGACTTTTTCCATCTCTTGGCGTTCGTCAATCCCGAGCACCGGCCAACTGGCTCAATTGATCTCGATGAGTTCACGGTTGCTTATCGCAATTATTCGCTGATTCATCCCGCGAACGGAGGCAAGTTGATTGCGGCTCCGGAGGACGGCCTTGATGACCCGGCGAAACTTACCGACGGCTGGCGATTCGGTAAGGATCGTTCTTGGCGGAGCGTGAAAGCCCCAGCGTCGCCCCAGGAGTTCGTTTACCAGTTCGCGAACCCCGTGACAATCAAGACGGTTCAAGTGCATCAGCATGCTGAATGGCCCAGCATTGAGGTCGAAATCGCAACTTCGGAAGACGGCCGGCCCTGGACCCCGTTGCTGACCAAGACAGTGCCGAAAAACTCTCCGGGTGAGCAGAATTTTGCCTTTCTCCTGGAACAGAATCTGAGCCGCAAGGCCACGTCGGCGAGAGTCAGGATCACGTCAGGTTACCACGAGGAGCATTGGGGCCTGGGCGAAATCGAATTCTTCGGCGACGGCGGTGTCCACTCCACTGACGACGACTGGTACCATGTGAACCTGGATCTCCAGGAACTTAAGCCCGGCCAGAACTATCATTATCAATTGGTGGCAGAAAACTCAGCAGGAAAGGTGGCGGGGCCGGATATGTCATTCACTGTCCCAGTGGACGGAAAGCCGTATGTTGCGACTGGTGAATCAAAGCGGATCAAGTCCGACGCCGCGACCGTGACAGGCCGATTGACGCCAATGGGAAAGAAGACGCAGTTCTTCTTCGAATATGGTATCGACGCCAGGTACGGGTCGAAGTCTGCTGAACAGTACGGTGGCATCCAGATCACCCCTCGGCTTGCCTCGGCCGTTCTGACCGGATTGAAGCCCGGCAAAACATATCATTATCGACTCGTTGGCGTGAACGAAGACGGCACAACGTTCGGGCCGGATGCAATGTTCACAACGCTCGCCAAATGATCTCTCAGGGGTCGCATCTCTGCCGCGACACGAACACCGTTGCTGCCAGAGGCGAGAATCCAGCGGCGCCCGCCAGAGGGATCAGTAGGACTAGCGGCGGGGTTCATAAAAGCAATCGGAGTGCCATGCACAGTAAGCCCGAATCGGCGGAATTTTTAGGCCTTGTTATCGGTGCGCTTTGGGCCACCCAACCGGACATGTTTCGGTGCAAATATCGCAACCGTCAGTCAGAATTGGACTTACCGTCATTCATTTGTCGGTGAAGCCCTGCTTCCCAACTCCCGACACCGGTCAGAAAAAGTTCAATAGCCGTCTTGTCGCCCCGACCATTCTTAAAAAAAGCAGTTCGGCTAAAAAGTCGAACGGCTTTCTTTTGTCAGACAAAGAGTTGAGTCAGTCAAATTACGGTTCAAACTCACGCAATCTAGAGTCTTGATCTCTTCCGCAATCTTCGGGGGACTTCTCTCAAGCACTTCGGGATTGCCTCAAGCAAGTATCCTCCTCTGAATCACTTTGACTTCGCAGTTCTTTCCCGACCCAGAAGCAAGTGTCAAAAGAAGGTCTGGCCTCATCGCCCTCCAGACCAGGAAAAGGACGTCTTTTAATTTACCCCAGCCTTGATAGGGACCCTAGATGGGCCTTGGCTGACATGCAATTTCCTATCGGTTAGACTCTTGTTGCCATGGCTACACCACTTCCACCTCTTACCGCTGAAGACATCCGCCACTTTGTCGAATACGGTTTTGTCGTCAAGCGCAATGTCCTCAGTCGCAGCCTCTGCGCGATGGCGCGCGACCGGCTGTGGGCAGGAAACACCTCGAGCCACCTTCGCCGGGATGATCCACAGACCTGGACGACCGGTCTTCCGGAGGCGGATCGTGAGAGCACGATCGATGGCCTCAATGACCGCACGTCTGAATACGGCTGGCGGCTGCGCGAGCTTGCGGGCGACCAGGCCATGATCGACTTGCTGCCGCGCCGCGTGTTCCCATGGCTTGAGCAATTGCTTGGCGAAGGCGAAGTGGTGGAGCCGCAGGTGACGTCCTCTCCTGCCGACCCCGATCCGCGCGGCACCCGACTGCGTGGTTGGCCGATGTGGGGTGGCAAGGAGCTGCGCGGCGTCTATTGCGTATTGCCGCAGGAAAAGACGGACGCTTCGCCAGCGCTGGCGGACGTCGCACGTGCCGGCGCACATATTGATCCGGAGCCGATGCACTTCGTGGTCAGCGGCTATATCGATACGGTACCGAAGGGCGGGGGTGGGATCTCACTGTTTCCGGGCAGCCATCGCCTGCTTTATGAGGCCGTCCCGGAATCCGCGGACCTGGGACGGTATTCGATCCTGCACCCACCGCATCCGGAGAGTGGCGCCGCCGAATTCGTGCTGCCCCAGCCATCGGACCTCAAGGACAAACTTGCCGACATCGAGCCGTTTGAGTTCTACGGTGATGAAGGAGACCTGCTTTTGTGGCATGGCCGGATGTACCACGCGGCCACGCCGAACTATTGCACCGATCCCCCACAGATCCGGCAACTGGCCCTGTATGACGTGTATAAGAAGTCCGTGTACGATCGCGTCTTCACCGGGCGCTACGTCAAGGGGCCGCGGGCGTCGCCGCCGCCATCCATCCGGGGTCGGTACGGACTCGAACTCGGGCCCGCCCTCCCGCCGCCGGCGCCGCGTGCTGAGGGGCCCGGGCTTTGGGCTGACTGGAGCGAGGCCGTCCGCACTGCCGCGGCGACGCGCTAGCAGATGTAGATATGGAGCCGGTGATCGCATCGACGAGACTGTCAGTTGCGTCTTCTTTGAAAGCGGTGGCGACCACGAAAAATCGGTCAACCGACGGCTCACCATCATGCAGCGGGCAGAGGACGGCAGACTGTTCATGGACATCACCGATCCATACATCGGCATCGAGTCCTCCTGCACCGCAACGAACAGGTCACCCGAACGCGAGATAAGAATCACTCTGGATCGACCAATGAAGCTCGTCCCTGGCAAAGACGGCGCAAGCATGGAGGATCGTACCCTCGTCTTCACAACTCAGGACGCGGTCGTTGACGAGGCCGAGATTGATGTCTTGTGAGGAGAGTGATGCTCGAGCCCAGAGTTCGCAGATGGATTTACGACCACGTGCCGGAAGGACGCGCCTGTCTTGCAGACACCTAACGGCATTTTCGACAGGTTTGTTGTTGAATATGCAAACAGCACGAAATGGTCGAGGAGTTCAATTCCTTTTGATTTGATTTGATGACCTATCGGATGTCCCACGAAGCTCAGTCAGTTGGAATGGGGGACAAGTTAGCCCGTAAGCCCCAGAAAGTGCTGAACCACGAGCAATTCGGGCTCGGGGGAGCTAAGGAAGGGCTCGATGAACGGCTCGAGCACCCGACTTTGTTCGAAGAATTTTATGAATATGAAATACCTGACTGTCTTGATTCTGCTCGCCGCATTCAGCCTGTTTACCGTAGAAAATTTCGCCGAAGAATTCGTCTTTGGCGAACAATTCAAAGCTCTTGATAACGCGGCTACCGGCGAATGGTGGAAGCGTAATCCCTCGCCGGAGGAGTTGAAGAACAAGAATGAGAAGAACCCCAAGCCGATCGTCAATCTCAATGTTGAACGGGACAAGGTGGTAGCGTTCGCGCTTTACACCCATGACGATGAGGTACTCAAGCTGACGGGGCAGCTTTATCCGCTGATGCCCGATGAGTTGCTGGAGGCACGACTGGAGGTGAAGCGTGACGGAGAGTGGTTAGAGATTGCAAAGGAGCCGGTGCAGCTTCCTGGATGGAGCGCTCATTTCAGAATCGCCAATTGGGATGCCACCAAGGATGTGGCGTACCGCGTTCGGCATGGTGCAAAGGCCATGTTTGAGGGGTTGATTCGTCATGACCCGATCGAAAAGAATGAGATTCTCGTTGGCAACCTTTCGTGCAATTCGAGCCGCACGCCAGGGGAGCGCCCTCGCATCTTAAAGAATCTGAAACTTCAGGCCGTCGATGTCGCCTCCATCAAATTCCCTGGCCTTCTCCACCACTTGGAGCTTTCACCCCACCAGGACGAGATCCTCTCGATCAAAATTCAGGCAGATACCAACCCGCCATCGGGTGCGGTATTCGATACCACTCTTGTGACTCGGTACGTAACCTTGAACCTCCATTATCACGACCGAAGTACTCTCCTTGCCGGGAAGCTCAATGCCCTGTTGACTCGTGGTCATACGAAGGGCCGCGACATCTATGACCTGATGTGGTATCTCAGCCAGCCGGAGTGGCCTGAGCCGAATCTGGAATACCTGAATAATGCGTTGCAGCAGTTCGATACCAATATGAGGGTAGAAGACTGGCGGGAATCGCTTGCTAAACGTCTGTCCTCAATGGATTGGGGCAAGGCCCTCGCGGATGTGCGCGTCTTTCTGGAAAGGCAGGAGGATTTGGAAATTCTGACCAGGGAGAACATTCTGAAACTGCTGGGTTAGAGTCTGCTGTCGTATTTTTGATATTGGCTGCGTGAGGCGGCCTCAAGTAATTAGAAATTTTCACTATGTCTCAAAGAAAAATCGGAATTCGGCTCGATAGTCTTCGCGGGCGGCCCAGGGAGGTGCTCGCCCTGGCCGCAGAACTGGAGATGGAGGGTGTCGAGATAAATTGTATGCAAGGAGAGTTCACGCCGGCCGGATTGGACCGGCAGGCTCGCAAGGCAGTGGTGCATTTCCTCGAGGATTTGCAGCTCGAACTGGTCTCGCTGGGTGCGGATACTGGATTTCGGTTTGAGGATGAATCGCGGATTGACGAGTTTGTCGAGAAATCGCAACAGGCGCTCGACCTCGCTCTGGATTTGCAGTCGCCGTTCATCACCATGGCGATTGGTGGATTGCCTGAGGATAAAGGATCAGACCGGTATGAATTGATCTCTACGGTGATGCAAGAGTTGGGTCATGACGCGGCAAACCGTGGCCTGGCCATTGCGCTTTCGGCTGGGATGGAATCGCCGGAGTCCCTTAACGAGTTCTTGAATGGGCTCGACAACGATGGCCTGAAAGTGAATTTCGATCCGGCAAACATGATCGTGTTCGGGCACGCTCCGGCGGACGCGGTAGCGACTCTTGGTGCACACATGGTCTGCTTTCGCGCGCGTGACGCGAGGAAATATCTGGACGGCTCAGCGGAAGAGCTTTCCTTGGGCGAAGGCGATGTGCCGTTTGATGATGTGATCGACGCTTTGAATGAGATCGAATACGAGAGATTCCTTCTCATCGCCAAGGCGCCGCAGGAGGAACAGCGGGAAGCAATTGAAACGGCTCGTGATTTCCTGAGGCGGTATGAATAGGCAAAGGAATTGGCAAACTAATTGACGGGCAAGCAAAACGGAGGGTGAGTGAATTTTGGAAATCAGGTGCGTCGGATGGCGAAGTATTCCGTATTCCTCATCCCTTCCCCCCGACTGCTTGCGAAAGGGTAGAGGTGCCATTACAGAGTCTGATTCGTTCCTTAATGGCGGATAACTCTAACCACCACCCGATCTGCTTTGTCTTCTTTGCAACGGACTCATGAACTTCTGGCCACCGGATTTCTTTCCGGATTGGGAGGCGCATGCCTGCTGCTGCTTGCCGGGGGCTGGGTCTGTTTCCATCTGAGCCGTGAACTGGGGCGTAAATCGAAAGAACCTGCAACGGTTCGGATCCTATTTGGTCTGCGGATGGGCATTGTGTTGGCCACGATCTGGCTGTTGTGCCAGCCGATGCTGATCACCAGATCGACTTGGCGCGAAAAGCCGCGTGTGCTTGTCCTGGAGAGTCAGAGTGGCACGATGAACACTCGCGAGGAATTTGGTTCGCTTCACCGGAAGATGGATGTGCTGGCCTCGTTAGGGCAGATTGACCTGAAAGAGCGGAACCCAGCGGCTTCGAGAATTAGGAGAAAGCTTGAACTCCAGCGGCAGGTACTTGCAGAAGCGCAGAAGCGGTTCAGTAAGGATCTCTCAAATCTGACCAGCGGATTACCCCCGACGCCGGGCTTCGAGGCTGCTGTTGAGAATTTTGTTCATGAATTGAAGGAGGCGGGTGGACGTGTTTCTGCAGCGCGCAACCTATTGCCGGATGGGTCTACGAACCTGGCGTTCCAGACGGAACTTTCAGTGTTTACCAGAGAGTTGAGTTTGAACAGGGCGGCTATCGAGAAACTGACCGCAGAGATTGGGGTGGTAGTGAAGGAGGCTTCCCAACACCCCGATCTGCTTGAGGAATTTGTCAAGAACCTCCAGAAAACTTTGTCTGATTCTGATGCCTTGATCCAACAGGCTGGCGGCATCCAGGCTGGATTGGACCAGCAACTTATTGAGGCGTCCACGCTTTCAGAGATTGAAAGAAGTGCAAGGCTGCGGAAAGACCTGGCGCAACAGGCCGCCCAGTTAGTAACGGACAGAATTGGCAATCGTGCGGAGGTGCTCCGTGTGCCCAATGGGGACCTTGCTGAGGGATTGCAGTCGGCAGCGTCTGAACAGCTTAAGGGCCAGCTCTCCTCTATTTTCATTCTGGATGATGGGACTCGTGAGAACACGGAGTCAGCCAGGGAGATCCTTATTACGTTGAGTGAAGGTCAGGTTTCTATCTACACAGTCCTGATTGGGGAAGATGGCGCCGAGCCGATAGATGTCGGGCTGATGGCAGTGGAGCTACCGTTGAATGTGGAAAGTGGGGTACGTTTCAAGGGACGAGCGTTGGTCAAAGTGAAGACGCCGGAGGATGCAAAATCAAATTTGATCATCAGGAGCGGCGAAGCCGTGCTCGGGAAGGTCGAAGCGCCCAGAGCGTCTGCCGGCGTGGTAGAGTTTGAAGTGGCGACAGACAAAATTGGACGGCACAACGTGGTCGTGGAATTGGTGTCTGAAGCAAGGGATAGCTTCACAGGCAATGAAGATATGGAGCGAGTGATTCATGTTCACGAGACACGGCCGACTGTGATGGTCGTCTCGGACAGGTTGTCGCGCGAATTTGTGATGGTGCGGCAAATTGCCCAGTCCATACCTCACCTGGAGACTGAGTCTGTTGCGGCAGTGTCCCAGATTGGCGAACTGGAATTTGGGGAAGGAAAGGGACAGTTTCCAAAGACACCGAAGCAATGGGAGCGCATAAGGCTTCTGATCCTGATGGGGGGGCTTCCGAGTGGTTTGGATGAGGTTGCCAGGGAGGCGTTGCGGGCTGCGGTCAATAATGGCCTGCAAGTGTTGATGATTGGGTCTTCCGAGGAGATGGGGGATCGGATAGATGAGGAGAAAGATAAGCAAATCGGTGGTTGGAGAGGAGTATTCGGGCTGAAGCCGAAAGAGGCTGCCCGGCGACTGGCAACAGTCAAAGGGGCCTGGCTGTCCTTTTATTCTCTTGGGATGGATTTGCAGGCATCCATGAATGCATGGAGTTCTCTACCTGAGGCTTCGCATACTTCCTCCGTGGATGGCGGAGTGCCCCTGCTTGAGGGCGACTCAGAAGCCGCCTCCCCACTCAAACTGCTGCCGATGGGGAAAGGAGGGGTTTTGTACTGCGGGATCAATCCGCTGGCAGAGCTCCGACAGGGCGGATCGGAGAGAGTAGTCAATCGATTGGTTCGAGGCGTTATTGAATTTGCCGTGATGCCGTGGAATGTGCAGGGGAGTGGGGCGACTTTGCCAAAACGGCTCGATACACTGGGGGCCTTGGTCAGTGACGGTATGCGAAACGTTTCTGATTTCAGGTTGGCCGCCCGGGCCGCACCTCTGCAGGAGATGGCGAAGCTGGGAAACGGCTCTTTTACTGATCTTGTCGGCTTGCCGGAATTGCTGGAGGGGATGGGACTCGATTCGGTGCAGAAATCGAAAGTTGAAACTTGGGCGCTCTGGGAGGGTTGGTGGCCGCTGGGATTGATTCTCCTGTTTGCTTCTGCCGAATACCTGCTCAGACGCAAGGCTGGGCGCGTGATGTAAATCGTAATAAATAATGAGTAAAGAGTAATGAGTAACGAAGGTGGAGTGACTACAACGACGATTATCTTAAAGGAAAAACGGGATCGCCCATTTCGATTCCGGCATCCGTGGATTTTCAGTGGGGCAATTGGAAAAATTGACGGAACCCCTGCAGACGGCGACGAAGTCGTTGTGGTAGATACCAAGAAGAAGTTTATTGCACGGGGTGTGTATAACTCGAAATCCCAAATCGCTGTGCGGCTGTATTCGTGGGCGGAGGAAGCCGCGCTGGAGGAGGATTTCTGGAGAGGCCGGATTCGACAGGCAATCGAGCATCGGAAATCGATATTTGAGAGTGGACAGGCTTGCCGGCTGATTAACAGCGAAGGCGATGGCTTGTCTGGCTTGGTGCTGGACTGGTATCCGCCGTTTGGAGTGGTGCAGTTCATGTCGCTCGCGTTGGATGCGCGGCGCGAAGTGCTGCTGCGCCTGATCCAGGAAGCAACGGGCATCGAACATCTCTTCGAACGGAGCGACGGCTCTATTTGCAAGTATGAGGGTCTGCCGGAACGAAGCGGTGTCCTCCTGGGGGATGAGCCCCCGAAGATGCACACAATCAAAGAGAACGATTTGGAACTGCTGGTAGACCTGCAAGAAGGCCACAAGACTGGTTATTACCTGGATCAGCGGCGGAACCGAGCAAGGGCTTCCGCACTGGCGCGGCCGGGACGGGTTCTGGATGTGTGCTGCTACACAGGCTCGTTCGGAATCCATGCGGCCGCTGCGGGAGCGAAGGTGATTGCGATAGATCAGGCCCGCCAGGCTCTGGAACTGGCGAAGCAGAATGCGATCAATAATGGTCTGGAAGGCCGGTATTCAAAGAGGCTTTCACCGGCCGCGACAGAGCTGCGCAGCCTTGCCGAGGCGAATGAGAAGTTTGAAACGATCATTTTAGATCCACCAAAATTTGCGCACTCCAAGCGCGAATTAGAGAAGGCTGCAAAGGGCTATCACGAGTTGAATCTTCGCGCCATGCAAGTCGCAGCAGAGGGGGCGCTGCTATACACATGCTCCTGTTCGGGTGCCATGGACTTGTACAGTTTTCAGAGCATCCTTCTCGGCGCGGCACATGACGCAGGGAGGGATCTCCAGATTCTCGAGGTGCATTTCCAGGCGGAGGATCATCCGTTTCTGATCTCATGTCCGGAATCGCAGTATTTGAAGTGTTTGATTTGCCGCGTCTGGTGAGGGGAGTTCCCAAGGATTCGGAAAGACGAGGAGAAGAAGAAGAAGAAGAAACGCCCAAGGATTCGGAAAGACGAGGAGAAGAAGAAGAAACGCCCAGGGATTCGGAAAGACGAGGAGAAGAAGAAACGCCCAGGGATTCGGAAAGACGAGGAGAAGAAGAAACGCCCAAGGATTCGGAAAGACGAGGAGAAGAAGAAACGCCCAAGGATTCGGAAAGACGAGGAGAAGAAGAAGAAACGCCCAGGGATTCGGAAAGACGAGGAGAAGAAGAAACAAATCTGGTGAATGGCTCGGCTCGGACTGAAGCACTACCACTCCACCATTCCATCACTCCATTCTTTCTCACTCATTCGCGTACTTCTCCCACCAGGCATCCCACCTCTCCATGGCGGCATCGCGGCTTACTTTGTCGTCTGTGGCATTGAATCCGAATGAGCGGTGGGTGTATTGCTGGAGCAACATCTGGGCGACCCTGCGTTGATGCGCGTTGCCTTCTTTCATGATGCTGATAAAGGTCGGAATACAAGTGATGTTTCCAAGGGTGGCGAGGGCCGAACCGGCGCCGATGCGGACTTCCAAATCTTTGTCGCGGGAGAGATGCCCAAAGTCTGTGAACGCGGGCTCGTAGAGCATGGTAGCCAAAGAGGTGGCTGCGATTTTTCGAACTTCCGGCCAGGCGGTTTCGTCGAGCATCAGCCTCCGTATCTTGGGGCATGCTTGCTTGGCGTCGAGTGAGCCCAGTGCGTAAATAACTGCTCGCTGGACTAACATGATTTCGTCATCGATGGCTTCGATCAGGGCTGGGATCGCATCCGGATCGCCCATGGGGCCTAGATGCTTGGCCACAGCTAACCGGATGAATTCGTCGTCATTCTCAAGCGCTTTTATCAGGTATTTTTCGGCGACGCCCTGCCCATTACGATACAGGACAATGGCTGCAAGATCACGGTAGGCGGGGTCTGAGTGTTTAATAAGGTTGTGCTTGTAAATGAGTGCGACGGCCTCATCTGCAACGGCCTGCTCCGTTTTCTCTTTTAGAAACGTCCGAACGAGATGAATGCACCACGGCAGGGCGGTCTGATTTTTTATGAGACGAGGGATGCCCGGTACGAGTGCGAGCTGGGCTATGGGGCTCGTGCCTCCAATCCTGCGAATTGCCATTACCGTCTCGGTACGGATGTCAGGGTCTGCATCGGCAAGGAGAGGCACGAGTGTCGGGATCACTACTGTCGTGCGCATCCCTGCCAGGGCAGATATAGCGCCGAAGCGGGTGTTACGGTCGGGGTCGTACAGCAATTCGCTGATGGCATCGATGGCGCTGGTCAACCTCAGGGCAGACATGGCTGAGAGTGCCGCCCGTCGTTCACGGGACTCGTTGGAAAAGAGTTTTTTGCTCAAGATGGCGTCCAGCTCGGCGTATCCGAACCGGCGAAGCGCGAGGGAAGTCGTTGCGATAGTCAAGGGGTTCATCTCATTCAGCATCCGGATGAGTTGCTTTTCGGTTTTTTCACCTCCGATGAAACCGAGGTGGGTGATGACTTCGTTACTGACAGAGAGGGATTCATCCCCTGCTTCAAGGAATGGCAGAAGTTTATCCTCGCTGGTCTGAGGATCGAGAGCGATGATGATCCGGAGGACAAGTGCCCGGCCTTCATTTTCTCTGTTGTCCAGGTGTTTCCAGAGTCTGGGAAGGATACTTTTGTCCGCAATTTCAATGAGGTGCGCGGCCGCCTTTTCCTGTATGTCTTCCGTGCCACCGTCTTCAACGCAGAGGAGGAGGTGTTCAATGGCTTTGCGATGGGCGAGTTCTTCGAGGGCAAATTGCCGTGCGAGCCCGTCGGAAAAACGAACGACACGGACCAGATAATCCAGACTGGCAGTAGTGTCGTGTGCAGCGAACAGTCGAGCAACCATGTAGTGAACGCGCGGTTCATCAAACTCTGCAAACCCTTCGAGAATTGGGAAGGCAATCGGCCCCATTTTCTTGAGCTGACTGTATGCCTGATCGGGCTGAGCCGAGATGAGGTCTGCCATCAGGATCTGGGCCAGACTGCGAAGCAGAGACTCCGCCCGTGCGCGGACTTCAGGATCTTTTGACCTGGTAGCTTCGATTAGAAATGGGCTTGAGGCGGCGCCAGCTTTTCGCAGCTCGTCGCTGGCTTTTTCTCTTTCTTGGAAGGTCTCGGCTCCGAGATCCCGCACCATCTGCTTGAGGTCATCATCGCCAAGAATGATGGTGGGCTCTTCGCCATGGCCTGGGGCTGCGGTCAGCAGTATGTAAAGGACTGCCAGATTCAAGTTAAGAGTTGCCTGGGAAAATGACTTTAGCGTTGATGAGACGCGGCAAAGATACAAGAGTGTCTCAGGGTTCGCTAAAGTCTGTCCGCCGCGTTGAAGTGAGGTGTCTAATCCCTCTTGACGAGATTTGCCTTCATCGCTTCAGCTTCTTCGATAATTTCCTGCAGGCCAAAGTGCAGGATGACATGATCGAGAAGTTCTATCGCGTCTCCGTTTTTGTCGAGGATTTTCAGTCGTTCGACCTCCTCCTGGATTTCTTTGAAGCGATTACGTGCCGATTTCTGGATGAGTTCCTGTTCGTTGTTAGCGTATTTAATCCATTGGGAGTCTGGATATTTCCTGGTGAAGGAATCTACCAATTTGAGTGCTTCACTGAAACGCTGATCGCCAAGCAGGCTTTCTTGCTTCTTAACCAACATGGAGTATTCGAGGCTTGCCGGATCCGCTTCGCCGCCCAAGTCGGAGTTGGTCCTCAAGTGCTGGAATACATAAATTACTGAAGCCAGTGCTGCCATGAAGAGAATCATGGCAACCAGTGCCCAGGTCATGCCCGCCTCTTGAGGCTGAGGTGCCTTGGCTGGGCTTGGGGACGGCTCGGGTATCGGCGCCGTTTCGCTTCGACTGGCTGCCTTTGAGCCGGGAGGTGTCAATCGTTCCGGCCTGGCCTCAGGAGGTTCCGGCGGGGCCGGTTCTGGTGGCAATTTGTCCTGAAGGATGGGGGCAGGATACGCGGAGTGGCTAATTGCTTGCAGCGCGACTAAGACTTCGTCGATCTTGGAATACCCGTTTTGGTCGGTTCTAAGAAGGATGGACAGAAGGTGCTTGAAGTCTTCGGGCAAATCGCGAATTGCAGGGTCGCTTTCAATTGACCGCACCGGGTCAACGACCCACTTATGTTTCTTACGCTCCTTGCCGGAGACCAGATGATAAAGCAGCGCTCCAAGTGACAGGACGTGATCGCGTTCAGATGGGAGGACGGAATGGTGATCCCGAAACCGGGCCTCCCACCTCTTTGGGGGAGTAGACTCCCTGTTATAAATTCCGGCCAGCATGATGCGATCATCAGGATACAAGCAGATGGAGTCAGCATTGACCACGGTATCTGCCACTTTGGCCTTGATGATGTCCTTCAGTGCATTTGCCACCGCCTCTATCACCTGTACGGCGTCCTTTACAGAGAGTGGCCCCTCTTCGCTGATGATGTGGGAGTATGGTCGTCCGGTGATCTCTTCTTTGATGAAGAAATCGTAATCGCCTTCAAGGCCATGTCCGGGGACTGCTGGTAAATTAGGATGGCTCAAATTGGCGGCGATAGTGGCGATCTGCCGAAACCGAACCCGGCCAGGATGTTCTTCAGGAAGTTCCGGCCCGCCGGAAAGAATCACGAAGACATTCTGCTCCGTGGACTCATCGACAGCTCGATAAGTTGAGGTGAGACCACCGCCCCCTATCTGCTCGCCCAGGCGACAATTTGCAAAGACCTGTCCCTCAAGGGACTCCATGGCAATACCCGTAGTTTTGAGGTGAAGTAATGACGTGCAGCCGCACACAGCTTGAACGTCACGATTTGATCATGTCAGCAGGGGAAGGGGATGAGGTCGCAGGCCGGGCATTCCAATTCCCATGAGCCAATTCGTCAAGTGGAAAGTTATAAGTTTTTTGATGTGTGGATGCTTGGCAGAATGCGAGCCTCTCAGTCCAGGCAACTTGTTTGAAAACATTTCAATCGCTGGAAAACGAACCTGCCAGAATGTCAAGGGCGTTCTGATAATTTTCATCGTCACCCATAAAGATGAGGAGAACCCTTCCTGCCTCTGAAGTGGAGATCAGGTCCGGGAGGTCTTCGAGGCTTTCCCTGCCTTCGAGTAATTCCAGCAGAGTGTCGCTCTTTCGTGCCTGGCATGTAACGCTGACCAGACTGTGTATGAAGTCGCCATGCCGGCCGGCGATCCTCAGCCATGATGTATTTGCACTGGCTACCTCGCCGGCGGCGGCGCCAAATATTCTGGGGTCAAATTCTTCCGAGGAGCAAAAAAGCACGCAACCGAACTCGGCATCTTCCCAGGGCAGATTTGCAAGAACGCGGTCTGAGTAATGGGTGGCGAAGAATTCATTCTCGCCCTTCTTACCCAGCCGATTGATCTGTGGGGATGTCCTGTTCTTTCTATATTGGTCTTCGAAGCTGTTGCCAAGGTAGACTTGAATGACCCGTTCGTCATGGATGAGAGATGTAGGATCGCCGTGTTTCAGAATGATGCCGTCATGCATGATGTAGGCGCGGTGGGTGACTTGGAGAGTCTCACGCACTTTGTGGTCAGTGATCAGGATCCCAATATCGCGCGTGGTGAGTTTACTGATCAGCTCCTGCAAATCGCCGACGACTTTTGGATCGAGGCCGGCAAAGGGTTCATCAAGGAGGAGTATTTTTGGTTTGAGCAGAAGTGTGCGTGCGATTTCGAGTCTCCGGCGGAGTCCGCCGGAGAGATTCTTGGCGGATTTGGCAGTGTGCTCCTTGAGGCCGATTTCCTCGATCATGGCTTCCGTTGATTCGATCCGCTCCTTCTTGGGCACATTCAGCATCTCAAGAATGGCGACAAGGTTTTCGTAGACGGTAAGTTCGCGAAAGACGGTCGGTTCCTGTGCCAGGTATCCGAGGCCTTTGCGTGCCCTGATGTGGATGGGGTCATTGGTGATGTCCTGGCCATCCAGAAAAACCTGGCCGGTATCAGGCCGAACCAGGCCAACAGCAATGCGGAAGGAAGTCGTCTTGCCAGCGCCGTTTGTGCCCAGGAGTCCCACCAGCTCGCCTCTGTTCACGAAGTACGAGACATCATCGACGACGCACTTATTCTTGTACCTCTTGTAAAGGTTTCTGACTTCGAAGAGGGTTTCGCTCATTGGGGGTTTTAAGAATCAGGCTGAACGAGCAGGGGCGCTGCGCCGCAACGCTTCTCCCTTATCAGAAGGAAGCCGACCTTATAAAACTGTTGTTGTAATTGAGACAGAAGGTAATGGTGTTCCTTTACTTCCCTTCCTGGATCGCAGTCTTAGCATCGGTAATCACTGCATCCAGGGCATTCGCGTCCATGGCAGGAGAGGGAATGCCCCCTTCTGGTATTTCGAGTTTACTCACCCAGGCAGCAGCGTTTATCAGGATGGTTCTGAAGCTGTCATTGCCCATGTTATTGTGAGCGTGCATTCCGGTGAAACCGAAGCCCCGGCCACCGTCCGGCCTCACGTATGCCCAGGCCAGATGCTGTTTTTCTCCATCGGCAACAGCCTTGCGTATGGTGGGATTGCCACTACGGGGGCCGTCGCCTCCAATTGTATTTGTTGGCGGCAGTTCGGAAAGGATAGGCGTAACGCCCTCCATACCGTCTACAAATCGCATATGGTAATACCATTCGTCCCGGAGGCTGAACGGCTTGATGCCTCTGGTTACCGGGTGCACAGGGAACTCTTTGAAGTCTGGCGTCCACCACGGATTTACCGACCAGAGTGTCTCGAAGTATCCGCCCATCCACTGCAAATAATTATTCCCTTGATCACCCTTATTTACTTCGACCCCGTAATGAATGGCCATGTAACCAGCACCACGTTTTACCGCCTCCGCGATTTGCTCGTCTTTCGCGGCTCTTCCGCCGTGGTTCAACCCCACAATGATGGCATCCGCGTGGCTCAGGTCTTTGGGCCAGCCTTTTGTCGAGTGAGTGACAGCGTGTACATTGGGGTAATGTGCATTGAGTGCGCGTGCGATGATGAGGGCCCCGGCCATAAACTCGTGATTGCCGCGGCCGCCGTGTGTACCGGCATCTGAGATGAAGACAATTTTCTTTACCTCCTTGCCCCCGGCAATCTGCCTGGCGTAATCGAATACCCCTTTCTCCTCTGCGTGAGTTGAGAGGAGTCCGAAGACGGCGGTGAACGCAATCAGTTTAATTTTGTTAATCATTGATACTCTCCAGGAATACGGCGCGGTCCGTAGGCTTTTCAATCCAGGCTACCCCTGTTTGATGAACATGTTGCGTGGGTATCTTACCCGCTGGTAAAGGCGTCGTCGTCTCAATTCAGCTTGTAGGCAGCATTGAAAACCCTTGCCACATTGATATCGTTGCCGGCTGTTGAGGAAGCGGCAGGAAACTATAGAGGAATTGTCATGTCGCCCAAATTACGCGCCAAGTTCAGATTTGGTTTTACTCTTATCGAGGTGATGACTGCGATGACCATTGCCGCCAGCGTTTCTTCGGGAGGATATAGCCACGTCATGGACCGGGCTAAGGCCCTGCAATGCCAGAACAATTTGCGCCAGATGGGAGTGGTACTCAAGACGATGGGCACCCTGCCGAATGCGGCCTTTTATCCTTCGGGCGATCCTAAGTCTGACCCGAAGAGTCTCCTTGTTATCGGGAAGAAAGCAGGCCTTACAGAGAGCATGTTCATGTGCCCGACCGCTCCGCCCGAATTTCGTGACAAAGGGCTGACCTTCCTCTGGAATGACGCGGTGAACGGCCAGGGTCCCTTTTCGGTTTCCAGGGAATGGCTCATGATTGAGATGAATGCGCTTTCAGCCGAGCCGACACCTCCCCATGCGGGCAAGTATCACGTGCTCTACGGCGATGGCTCCGTCAAGGCTGTGACTTCGATTCCCCAAGAGATCGAAAAGGCGAAAGCATCGGCTCAGAAGAAATTGAAGAGCCCCGGCAGTGAGAGCCCGAAAGCCCAGAAGGTTGCACCTCCTCAGAGCATTTCCAAACCTCAGGAGGCAGCAACGAACACCGTCGTAGAGACCCAACCGGCAACTCAGACGCCCGTTCCAGAGGCGACCAGAGACAACAGCGGCTTTGAGAAGGGCAATTGGCTAAAAGTAACCAGGCAAGGCGCCGAACTCTACAGCAACAAAAAGGTGGTGGCCCGGTTGGAACAGAATCAGGAAATTCAGGTTCTCAGCACGAATGGAACCTGGATCGGCGTCCGGGTAAACATCGATGGCAAATGGGAGCAAGGTTGGATAAGGAACACGAATGTCACTGATTGAATTCGTTGACGATGCGTCGGAGTTGGAAATAGAGACAACCTTACTCCCGCAGCGAATCGCACGGATGCGTGAGGTAGCCGGCAGGCGGTTGAAGTCTTTATCCCTGGTTCTCGATAATCTTCACGACCCGCACAACATCAGCGCCTGCATGCGCTCGTGCGATATCTTCGGCATCCAGAATGTTCATATCACTCATCCCGATGGGCCAGTGAAGATGCATCGTGGAGTGACCCGCGGTTGCAATCGTTGGCTCAATATCCGGCAGCATGCGGATATCCGTACCTGCCTCGAGACGGTGAAAGACGCCGGATATATGCTGCTTGCGGCGGATCCGAATCCCGATTCCAGAAACCTTGAAGAGATCGAATTTGATGGCCCTACCGCTCTGATACTGGGTGCCGAACACTTTGGTCTTTCGCCCGAAACTCTCGAGATGGCCGACCAGTGTTTTCATGTGCAGATGCACGGATTTTCACAGAGCTTCAACGTTTCGGTCGCCGCGGCAATATCCCTTCATATCTCATCCACTTCCCGGCGAAGGTATCTCGGGCAGCCAGGCGATCTAAGTGAGGAAGAGCAGGCCGTGCTTGTCCAATCCTGGATTGACGGGCATAAGGATCGGCGAAAAAGCTAGTTTCACGTTCTCTGCAAACCTTGAAATTTCCCCCACATGTCAGCCACCGAATCTGCCCCTGAATTTGGGTACATCCGCAAAGAAAACGTCATGGTACCCATGCGGGACGGCATCCTGCAGGCGACCGATATTTACTTTCCTGCACGCGACGGCGCGATCCTTCCAGGCCCGCTTCCCGTCCTTCTGCAACGTACCCCCTACAATAAGACTGAGGTGGAACGTTCCTCTGGTGACGCCCGCTGGTTCGCATGCAGGGGATATGTGGCCGTGATGCAGGATTGCCGAGGCTGTTACCTTTCCGAAGGTGACGTCAACTTTCTGATACCCGAGGCGGAGGATGGCTACGATACCCTCGAATGGATTGGGGAACAGGAGTGGTGCAATGGAAAGATCGGGACCTGGGGCACCTCATGGGCCGGGTGGACTCAGACCGCCCCGGCCGCGCTTGGACCGAAAAATCTGGCCACCATGATTCCCAATCAGAGTGGCGCCAATGGCCATACCAGCAGCGTCAGACAGGGAGGAGCCATGGAGCTGCGTTTCATCGCCTGGGCCTTCTGGCATTCCGCGACAAACAGTCAGAAAAAACTCAAATCCGATCCGAGTATCGACCCTGCACTCAATCTCGGAGCAACCCCCTTCGGCGATTGGCTTACACGTTTGCCGATCCGAAAAGGCCAGACCCAACTCAAGCTTGTTCCGCCCTACGAAAAATTCGCCCTCGAAATCCTTACCCGATCTGATTACGACGAATACTGGAAACACCCGAGTCTTGCGCCAATTGAATACATGGAGGATTTTCCAGACATACCGGTCCTCTTTGTCGGGGGGTGGTACGACTCGTATACGCGTTCGACATTTGAAAATTTCCTTCGTCTGTCTTCACTCAAGAAGTCCGCAGTAAGAGCCCTTGTCGGGCCCTGGACTCATGGCGGGAATAAACCGGATCTGACATATGCCGGAGACGTAGAATTTGGAGAAGCCGCGGCGTTGAACAGCTTCCGCCAGCTTCACCTGCGCTGGTACGATTGCTGGATGAAAGGGATGGCCAACGGGATCGAATCCGCGGCCCCGATTCGAATATTTGTCATGGGCGGCGGCGGTGGAGATCGGGCCGGCAGCGGCAGACTGTTTCACGGCGGCAGGTGGCGTGATGAATACGAATGGCCGCTCGCACGAACTCAGTTCACCGATTTCTTTCTGCACGAAGATGGCTCACTGAGCACATCCCCGCCGGACCGCGAGTCTTCGAACACAACTTACCGATTCGATCCGTCCAATCCGGTTCCCTCCATCGGCGGCAATGTCTCATCATTGGTCGATCTGGGCGCGCTGCCGCCATCGATTGCCGATCCGGCTTTGGTCTCCCGAGGCACACGTATCCATGAAATAATGAAAGCGGGAGGGTACAACCAGGTGGAGGGCCCTGATTTCTACGGCTGCGAGCCACCGTATCTTCCCATCGGTTCTCGTGGGGATGTCCTGGTATTCGAAACCGAGCCCCTTGAAAACGACGTGGAAGTTACCGGCCCGATTGAGGTGACGCTCTGGGTCTCTTCCAGTGCCCCGGACACCGATTTCACGGCCAAGCTCATTGATGCCTATCCTCCGAGCAAATGGTATCCGTTCGGCTACGCGCTCAACATTACCGACAGCATCATGCGTCTGCGGTATCGCAATGGCGCGGAGAGACAGGAATTTCTGACTCCGGGCGATATCGACAAGGTGGTCATCACTCTCTACCCCACGAGCAATCTGTTTGCAGCGGGACATCGCATTCGTCTCGACATTTCGAGTTCCAGCTTTCCACGATTTGACGTGAATCCGAATACCGGGGAACCCATCGGCAAGAATCGTGGGCAAAGGCCCGCAGATAACACGATTTATCACGAGGCCCTGCATCCATCTTCCATCAAGCTCCCGGTGATTCCCGATCAGGTCTAGCCCGTCGCGGACCGCCGTGACAACGATGGTTGCGGGCGTCTCTGCAGCCAATTCTCTCGAATCTTTCTGCATGACGAATACAATGCAGAGCTTTCCCACCGCATTGCTTCCCGAACGTGGTTCTGCCTGTTATCGAAAATAACCGATGATCGATGCCGATGTATTGATGGAGCAGCTCCTCTCCGGCGAAGAGCTGCCGCCACACGAGCTCCTCGGGCTCAGCAATGGCGAATCCGATCCCGACAAAGTGGTCGAGGCTTACAAGGAGCGAGTCGCTGTCCTGGGCCGCATGATGGCTGTCCCGCAATTCGCCCGTTATGTGCCGCAGTGCGAAGCTATGCTCCAGGAAGCCAGGGACGCACTCCTTGATAACGAGGGAGAGGAGCCCACCGAAAAGGAAGAATACGACCCGGTCGAGGTTGGGGACAGCGAGGCCAACACTGTCGCTGAAACACCCTCAGGGAAGAAGCCTGACAAGGCCCCCGAACCCGGCCGGCCCTCGAGAGGTGCGCTCAGGCAACAAGAACTGGAAGAACAGGCAAAGCAAAAGGAGGAGGAGCGAAAAGAAACATTCGAACAAAGGGTGAGGGAGAAGGTGTTCGAAGAAGGCAAACTCTCGTCAAAGAATTTTGTCGAGGCTTGCAAGGTTGGCCGAAAAGTTGGTCTGAGTCCGGAAAACATCGGCGAGATTGTGAAGGACGCGCAGGAGGAGCGTTACTTTGGGATGGTCGACTCTCTGGTCCGGCAGAACACTCATGACGGCATTCTAGGCAGAGTGACGGAGAAGAAAATCCGGGAGCTTTGCGAAGAAGAGGGTATTCCACCTCAACAGGCAAAAGGAATCATTGGAAGAAGCCTTGAAAAGCACGGTGCGGCGCGAATGCCCAAACTCTCGGATGAAGGTGCCGCGTTCCGCAAGGAAGCGGTCAGCAGGATAAAGTCGCTCGGCAACACAGACGCGGCCGAACGGGTATTGATGCGGTTGGGTCAAACTTCGGGAGCTGAGGAACGCGAGTGGCGCGCCGTCGTGCATGATCTGTTCGATTCGCTCCGACTGCCCAAAGCGCTTAAAGCCAAAACTTCGGGCACACCCGAACAGGAATCCCTCGAAGACGACGAAAAGACATTCATTGAAAAGGAATCCTCGGAAAAAAAAGCTGCTGCGGCCCCAGACGATGATGAAGGAGACGAATACGAAATCATCGGCAGTGGAAACGACGATGAGCCGGAACAGGCAATAGAAAAGCCGAGACCGAAGAGAAAGAAAAAGAAGAAAATATCAGGGGCAGGCAAATCCAGTCCGGTAACGAAAAGAAAGCCACGGCCTGCACCGGTCCCCGTCCCGGCACCTCGTCCGCGTTCGAATACCGGTATGTTTGTAGGCATCGGATTCGGCCTCTTCGGGATGGGCGCGCTGCTGGCGGCCGGCATTTTGATTTTTGCCGGCAAAGGCCCAGTCAATCAGCCTCCTCCGGAAACGACGACGAGTTCCGTAGCCAGTACCTCCGTGCCGGCCGAACCCGTGGGGCCGACAGGTGGGGATGCAGACGGTGGCAGTACCACTCCATTGAATCCCGAGACCGGTGTGGACGGCAATTCGGGCGAGGGTGGTGAAGGCACAAAAGAGATGCCGAAAGTAGAGGTTCAAACCGGGCCCCAAATCAGCCCCGCCGCGGCGTTGGAATTCATCGGCAAGGCCCTTGAGAAGCAGGGCTCGGAACGGCAGAAGAATGCTGAAATGGCACTGGACATCTGCGTGCTCAGTTTTGCCCGCGCACTGGGAGTTGCCGTCTGGACCGGCCATAACGTAGAAGCTTCGCACTGGCTCGACAAAGCCAAGAAAACCACTCTGACCCGAGACCTGGAGCGTTCCATTCTGGCCATCAAGCCCGGTAACGATTCCGTGGCTGAGCCAGATGACGAAGACCGTATTCTGAAAGTGATGCGCCGCACAAACTACGCGAACTATTCCGTTGGCATGATGCTCAAGGGCTTCTCCTGGGCTGACGAGCCCGACATGGCCAGGCCGGTTTTCCACGAAACGCTGCTCGAACAGGATAATCTGATGGACCGGCAACTCTACGATCAGATCAAGACCGCGGCCAAAGCTTATGCTGACCTGCTGGCCGCCAATCCTAAATTCCAGACACTTCGCGGCCGCGCTCAGCAGGATTTTCAGGCGGCAGTCGATGCCCTGAAAAACAAGGAATATGTTCTCGACAAATTCCTTACCACTACCTATATGCAGCGCACCTGTAACAAACAGTTCAGCGCAGTCGAGTGGCTGGTCATGAACATGAAGCTCAATGACCCGCGTCTGGCACGCGATCTGGAAATCAAAGTGAACACCATGGAAGCCAACAGCGACAATGCTGTCACCCCGCTCGGTCAGTTCAGGGCCGGACTGATCACCGAGCTGCAACTGCTGACCATGTTGTTAGAGAGAAAAAAATGACCCGATATCTTCAATGCCTGCTACTGCTGACGTTGCCGATCGCGCCGCTTCGAGCGGAGGAAGTATTCCTCAAGAACGGCCGGATTATAAAAGGTAAAATCGTTACCGAGTCGGATGACGAGGTCATTCTCGACATCGGTACCGGCAAGAAAGCGACGCTCAAGAAGAGCGATATCGAACGCATCGAATGGGGCTACGATCGTGAGGCACTCGAAGAACTGAAGCCAGCAAATGCGCAAGAATACATAGAGCACGGCTCGCGGTTGGTCCAGAGTGAAGAAGAGGGAGTGAGAAATATAGGTATTCAACTTCTGCATCTGGCCTCCAGGCTGGAAAAGGATCTCTACGTTCCAGCTCTTATCGAGCTGGCCAAATACGAAGAAATGCAGAAGCGCGGCGACCCGGTGCGCTACTACAAGCGAATCCTCACGTATCAGCCGGGCAATCCCGACGCCAAGAAGAAGCTGGAACAGTGGCTGGAGGCCAATCCCGAGAAGCCGACGAACACCGCCGAAATTCGCCAGATGCTGCTCCAGGGTCTGAAGGACATGATGGCCGGCAACTGGGATGCTGCCTATGAATCCTTCAACCGTATTCCTGGCCTGCCTGCCGGAGAACCGATCCCGCTTAGCATTGACATGGTTCGTTCGAAGACGCGCAACGCAGCAAGAGCGAGGCGTGCTAAAGACAGTCCATTCCTGTCCGAAGATCAGATCCGAAAGTTCCGCATCTACATGCTTCACCTTGAGGCCACTCACTACAACCCGTTCGATCCGCCCGGTGAGAAGCTCCCCAACCTCGGCAAGATGACCTGGGAAGACGATGTGATGTATGACCGAACAATCTTCAAAAGAGGTGGGTTCGTTAGACCGTAGTGGAGGAATGGAGTGAGGGAGGAGTGGTGGAGGCCATCCAGGAATCAGGATTCGTCTATCCCCTCACTTTTCGTTCCAGCCAGTCGAAAACCTCGTCCAGCCGGCTGAGCCCATCACGTAGTTCCGCTTCATTGATGATGAGCGGTGGCGCCATCAGCACCAGATTCCATCTCATGTAGACATAGAGTCCCCGGCGGAAGCACTCGACCTTGAAATCGTTGACGAGTGGGGGAGATGTGTTGAACTCAACGAGCCGCTCGCGGGTCTGCTGATCTTTGACGAGTTCCAGACAGGCGAACAGGCCCTGACAACGAACGTCACCGATACAAGAGTGGCGCTCCTTCATGGCATTGAGCTCTGTTGAAAAGATATCGCCCATCTTCCTGCCGTTCTCGATGGCGCCCGCTTCGTATTCATCCAGGCAGGCAAGGGCTGCGGCGCAGGCGAGAGGGTGGCCGGTATAGGTGCAGCCGATCGGGAGGAGTTTGTCCTCAAAGTGTTCGGCGATGGTTTCGTTAACGATGGCCGCGCCCATGGGGACGTAACCGCTGGTGATACCTTTGGCTACGGTCAGGATGTCCGGTACGACCGGTTCGTGATTGATGGCAAACCACTCGCCCGTCCGGCCAAATCCGCAGATGACCTCATCGGCAATCATCACGATTCCGTATTTGTCACAGATCTCCCTGACCTTTTTGAGATAACCAGGTGGGGCCGGGTAGCCGGCCGCTGCCGCGGTGAACGGCTCGAGTACGATAGCCGCTATCGTCTCCGGGCCTTCCATAATGATCTGTTGTTCCAGGGCACTGGCGCAGTGGAGTTCGCAAGACGGAAACTTGAGTTTGAAATCACACCTGTAGCAGTACGGCCCAAAGAACCGAACCGAGCCCGACTGGCCGCGGTCGAGCGTTATTCGCCGCGGATCGCCGCATGTGGTCAGCGTGCTGAGGGTTGTGCCATGATAAGAGCGGTACTTCGCAAATATCTTCTG
Organism: Planctomycetota bacterium; assembly: GCA_027625095.1. Classification (GTDB taxonomy): domain Bacteria; phylum Planctomycetota; class PUPC01; order JACPCR01; family JACPCR01; genus JAQBXN01. The sequence continues at coordinate 44,142 of JAQBXN010000055.1, forward strand.
GCGGCCGGTATAGAGGCGCGCTATTTCAAACGCGATCTCATTGGCTTCGCTGCCGCTGTTAGTAAAGAAGGATTTCGAGAGGTTCCCCGGTGTCACATCCTTCAGCCGTTCTCCGAGCAACGCTCGGCCCGCGTGCATGAAGCTTGGATTTGCGACTGAAAAGCGGTCTGCCTGTTCTTTGATGGCTTCAATGATGCGGCGATTTCCGTGTCCCAGATTGACATTAAAAATCTGGGACACGAAATCTAGATACTTTTCTCCTTTTGAATTCCAGAAGACGATGCCTTCACCGCCGGCGATGTCGACGACATTATCTTGAGTATTTTGAACGGTCCAGGGCAGAAAGTTGTGGGCACGTGCTGAAGACATGGCGGGGGAAGAATGGAGGGACGGAGGAATGGAGGCCAGAAGTGTTTTGACCGCCATCTTACAACATTGTCCCAAGGCGGAGAAAGAGCATTTGGAATGTCTTTAAAATAAAAAAAGCCCTGGCTGCCGGTGCCAGGGCTTGGTGTTGGATGAATCGAAAATTTCAGGCGTCTGTTGTCACAGGTTCAGGTATGCCTTCCACCTGTGAATATGGCTGCTCCTGCCGCCATACTGCATCTTTGAGTTCTTCAATTCGTCTCTCCATAGCATGATTCCGAGCTTGGATGGCCTGGAACGATTCATTCATCTGGTCCGCGAGGTCGTGCAACCAGTCGTCCTTACGCAGATGAATGCGTGGTGGAGTAATCTCCTTCAGTCACCCGTTCCAGTGCCCTGCCGATGGGTATCATTGGCCCGGCGAATTTATGAGTGGAACGCACGGCGACCCAGGTAATGACGGTTAACAAGAGACCCATGAAGATGACCGGTAACAACAAAAACAAAGCATGCGATTGGATCATCCACGAAAAAACGAGAGATGAGTCCTGGATGCCCGCAGCTCTGGCCGCGCCCAATGCTCCGACTACGAAGCCGGAAACGGTTCCAAAGATGGCCGTGAAAGAAGCACTACCGAGAACTGTCTTGGTCAAGTTCTTCTGGAGAGATGTATTCATCCAGACCTGTTTCCGCTGGAGAGGACCAGATTGTTCAGACGGTGTTTCCATGGTTATTCCTGTGAAGGTGCTGGTGAATCGGCCGTGTCAGTCGAATTAATGCGCTTCAGCAAATGCACTGCCGCAGTTCCTTCCTTTTCGAATTCCGTCTTCAGCCTTTGGGCGGCAACCCAAGTCAATGGTGAAGGTTGCTTGATCAAGCATTCGGTGAAGTGTTTCCTCGCCTTTTCCTGCTGGCCTTCTTTAAGTGATTTTTCTGCAATAAGATAGTTTGTCAGCAGCAACCGCGCCGACCGTTCTTCCCTGCCCACCCGCGAACCAGTGCGGGAGAGGAGGTCTGCCTCCGTAACCGTTTCTTTCAAGTATTCTGATCCGATATCAGGCCAGGGCACGAACTTCCTGAGCCTGTCCTGTTGCCGTTCCTGTCGAGCGTTTGAGCATAATGTAGCCAGAACGTGCAGGCTCAGATCCTGATTTCCCAAGCGGGAAGCCTGGTGGAAATGGCCGTGTGCGGTCTCGAAATCGCCCCGACCCAGATAGAAATAACCCGCCAGCATTTGATTCGTCGAACTGCCGCTATTGCGTTGAAGCATGGTGTTGACTTCAGGCTCGGCTTTGGCCCAGTCGCCGGCAGCCATGTAAACCATGCAGACTTCCCTGTAATACTGGCCATTCGTCGCCTTCCTGGAATTCAGATCACTAATGAGTTCGATAGCATTTTGGGGTGATCCCGACCTGATGATCGCAAGGGAAGCAGCGAGGGCGAGAGCTTTCGATTTGCTGCCCAGCTCCAGCGCTTTCAGATAGTGCTCCACTGCCGGCCCTGTTTTTCCAAATTCGTCAAGAGCCTCTGCGTAGGCATAGTGATTTTCCGGCCGTTCGGGCAAGGCAGCCTGCATTGCCTCGAATGCATCAAGAGCCTTCTCCAGACTTCCGCTCTGCAGGTATGCTCTTACGAGGCCCTGGTAGGCGTCGGGATTCAGCTTTTTTGCCTCTATTGCGGCCTCAAACTTGAGCCTCGCAAATTTTGGTAAGTTGACTGAGAGATACGCTTCTCCCCATTTGTTGTAATCTGTGGATAACCTGGTTATCCAGCCAAACCGATCCTGCCAGGGGACAAAGAATTCGAGCCGGTAGAGAAGACGTCTGGCCCTGTCTTCTTCGCCCAGTCTGGAAAGTGTTTTCGCCAGATAGATGTCGGGTAGCCAGGAGGATGAAATGTCGGTGCGAAGTTCTTTCACCATGTGCAGTATGGAATCCAGCACCTGCAGGTAAACGGAGTCCTCGAGGCCCCCCAGGGTCTCCTCGACAGCACTGTAAGTTGAACTGCTGCTCGTCCTGTTCCGAATGGCAAGGGACAGTTGCTTTACGGCCTCTGCCGGGCGTCCAAGCCTGTTGAGTGAATATACCCAGTGGGTATAAGACGAACGATATGGGAATGGAGGTTCTGTGGCTTTCTGGAACTGGCCAATGGCCTTCTCATACTCCTGCATGAAGTTCAGGGCACGGCCATACTGGTAGTGATATTTTGGTTCGCCGTTTTCGATGGTGATGGCCGTCTGAAATTTCTGGTCGGCTTCTTCCCAGCGATTGCACCGAGCCAGCGACCAACCCCAGCGGTAGAGGACGTTGCCTACAAAGCTCTTTTGTCCGAAACGTTCCCGTGCTTTTTCAAATCGGGTAATAGCGCTCGAGTATTTATTGAGGGAGTAAAGGGTGATGCCCCACGTCGAATAGCCTTGAGCGTCCAGGCCGCCGAGCGCTTCGACCTTCTCAAAGACCTCGTCTGCTTGCTCGTGACGTTCCACCATGCTGAAGAATTCGGCCAGATTGAGCTGTGCGACGATATTGTCCTGGAACTTCCCGCAAAGCTTCTCCACTGCGAGAAGCAGGTTTTCCTTGTCTACCTCAAGTTCCTCCAAGGCCCAGACCGGGAGGTCTTCATCGATCCGGTGTGCGGCCCATCCCAACCGATGAATGACAGTCGTGTCCTGTACGCCTCGAAGGAAGTTCGCAGCAATATCAACACCTCGGTCATCGCTGGATATGATATGTCGAGTGTTCTTTTCCAGGATACTTACGGCCTCCGGCACTGAAGTGTCATGGGTGAACAGGCCGCCCAGTTCAGGCGATTTACCAAGAGAGAGTAAGAGGTATTTGATAGCACTCCTCAGACGTTGATGGCAGAGCAGATAAGTCCCGTAATCGCTGAGAACCTTCGGGTCGCCTGGACTCGCTTTTAACGCTTGCTCGAACTCACTGGTTTTTTCCAGCCTTCTCCTCACCTGCACTTCATAGTTGATGAATTCCCTCGACGGCATTGGGAAGTAGGCCCGGCGGCTCGTCAACCCCCACTGAGCAATGGATGACTCATACGCACCCAGTCTTTCAAAATGAAGAGCAAGCAATGTGTGGATGAAGTTGTCGAATTGATTGCGCGCCTTCACTGGCACGCTCAGGGCTGCATTCGAAAGCGTGGCTATTTGTTCTACTGGTTCCTTCGGCACATCAGTGGGCAGCAGCCTGATAAGTGCAGAGGCGGTGACGAATGTGTGCGTCAACTTGCTCGTGAGGACCACCGAAACAATGAGTGAAACGCTACTGATGAACGCCACCAGATTGGACAGGAGTTTTTGCCTGGCGGCCTGGCTGTTGAATGTCATACAAGCTAATGCGATGCGAATGGACTTTTGAGTCCACCAGAGTGGTACTGAAAATACCAAACCTATGAGAAGTAGATGAGCCCAGATGACAGCCCTGAATGGTGAGGAGAAGAGTCCGTCCCCAGGTGCCGGCAGAAAGCCCAGCGTGGCCCGCTCAATCAGCTCTTCCAGGGCATTTTCGGCCAGGACATGACAGAGCACCTCTCCCAGAGAAAACACAAGCAAGGCGATAATCCCGAGAATGCCGGCGCGAAATATTCCTCGGCCGAGTGTCCGGTGTATCCAAGTCTTCTCAGCTTCCCCCAGAAGTCGTGGGATAGGAAGGTGACAAGGATGTCGGTTGAACCAGGATAATCTGGGTGCGGTCTCTGGCGGATTCGCAGGTAATACCGGATCGGCGGAATCATCAGTGGCCAGGGATGAGTTTTCGTTCTCCTGGATTCCGGTATCCGCCGGGTCTCCCGCTTCCACAGGCTGCTCACTTTCTGCAGGCAGAAGCGACTTCAGGAATCTGCTTCGGTCTGGGTCTTCGGTTGTATCTACTAAAGCCTCGACGGTCTTGATGGCCTCCGCCCGTGGGATCAGCTCAACGGAACTCGAGCTTCGGATAAGAATGTCCTGGATCAGATCTTCTCTCTCATCGCGCGTGAAGCCCAACATGGCGCATTCGAAGGCCGCCAGGGCCAGGTCATGCCCACGCGCCGAGTCTCCAGTAAGCGAAGCGGCCTCAGCCAGGAGAAGAAAACCCCAGTAACAATCGTCCAGGAGCTTTCGGGGGGGCTGGCCCCCCTTTCGGAGAATCAATGTTCGGAAACATCTGAGAGCACGATTGAGGTATCTTGAGCTTTCCTCGGGTGCAGATTCGGCCAGGGCGCGAGCCAGGATGGCCGTCTGCAACGTTGACTTCCGCCACGTTAGTCTGGCGCGTTTCAGCAGAACCCCGTTTTCCGACAGTGCGGCCGCCAGTTCGGCAACGCCACCAGAATATCTCGCTGGTCGTTTGAAATCAGACCACGATACCTCGAAAGCCTTCGGTTTTTTTTCAGATGTATCCACCAGATTGTTATTTTTTGAGACAAAACGTTCAGCAATCTGCATCGGCCGTATGAGTCAATTGAGGCAAATCACTGCCAGAACGGATTTACCGCTGAATCTGGGCCTCTGGCACCGGAAAGGGCTGTGGAAATCAAACCGCATACCAGTGACGGTGTGGGCTTCGGCCCGATAATTTCAAAATCACCGCTACCATCGCTTCAAGTTAGAGGTAAACTTCACACAACTAACTAACTCAGACAACTTTGCAGGCCCGATTCACTTTAGCGTTATTCGCGTTTTTTCCCCAGGAAACTGTTGAATCAACTCCACAGTTCGCGGTCCTGATACCCAGTCAGATTTGGAAACTTCCCCAAAAACTCCAGTATCCGGTGAGCTTCTGTATGAGATTCGAAAGCATCTGTGCGATTTCTTTACGCCTTCTGCACACCGTAACCCCTTCTAGCACATAAATTTTCGTTTGAATACTTTGGTCTTCAGTTTGCACTCTGCGATGCCTTGGAAGTCTTTCTTTGGAATTGAAAGACAGGGGTTTCTTGTTCAAACTTCACACGGAGATTCTTGAACAAGCCAGACCTTAATCAAGTTTCATTGAGTTCATACCTCTCGAGTTGCTCTTAAAAATGAGAACATTCATCGCCACTCAATCGGCCTCAAAACGATCTTCCCGTGCCCAAGAAAGCGGCTTCTCGCTTATGGAGATGACGGTAGGTATGGGCATTATTGCTCTGCTCATCGCAGTGTTGCTGCCCGCGATTTCAGTGGTGCGTGAAAAGGCACGTGTTCTCACCTGCATCGGGAATCTCCAGCAAATTACTGTGGGCCTTAATATGTATAAGTCAGCCTTTCTGCGTTACCCGCAGGAGCCGCTGGGTGACTTTCGCCCACTCGCAGGCTTCATTCAGGAAAACGACCTTTTCGAATGCCCAAGCACTGACGTTGATGTAAAGGATCTTCAAGATCTCAATGATAGAACGTCTTATAGATACTTCGGAAAACGTACAGACCTCAAACGAAAGGGTCTCAGTTCCAAGACCCTGGGCGATTCCACAGAGGCATTCGATCCAGCCGACCCTGGACGTGTCTGGAAGGACAAATACACCTATGGCGCTGTCTATGATCGAGACTACACCAACCACTATGATTTCTGCATGAATATCGTCTATCTCGACGATAGTCACTGGGAGCGTCTCTGCTCAGTCTTCGGCGAGTCAAACTCGGATGAAAACAATGAGCAAGGCGAAGGAGGTGGAGAAAGCGGCGGAGGCGATGGATCCGACGGTGACGGCGCAGATGGAGACGGAGATGGTGATGGAGCCGACGGAGACGGAGACGGTGATGGAGCCGACGGAGACGGAGACGGTGATGGAGCCGACGGAGACGGAGATGGTGACGGAGACGGAGATGGAGATGGAGCCGACGGAGACGGAGATGGTGACGGAGATGGAGCCGACGGAGACGGAGATGGTGACGGAGACGGAGATGGTGACGGAGATGGTGACGGAGATGGTGACGGAGATGGTGACGGTGACGGAGATGGAGCTGACGGTGACGGTGATGGAGATGGAGATGGAGCCGACGGAGACGGAGATGGTGACGGTG
>JAQBXN010000056.1 GCA_027625095.1 Planctomycetota bacterium
CAAGACAGATTCTGCACAAATGCTGGAACTGGATCACCATCGGTGAAGATCACCGGCCAGCAGGGGTTTCCATGGAGTACGCTGTCGCCACTACCTGGCTGCTTCGTGCCGGGGTCATCATTCTGGTGATGGGCGTTGGATTCTTTCTGAAGTATTCAGTTGAACGGGGCTTCATCGGCCCGGCTGGAAGAGTCGCTCTTTCACTTATTGTCGGTCTGGCCATGCTCATTTCCGGTACCCAAATGCTGGGCAGGAAATACCACCTGCTTGGCCAGGGCCTCATGGGCGGTGGAATTGCGACTCTCTATTTCGCCGTGTTCGCCGCGGCCAACTTGTACAAGCTGGTCGGGGTCTACCCCGCTTTCGGCCTGATGGTTCTTGTGACTGTCTGCGCCGGCGGGATTTCAGTTCGTTTCAATTCTGTCCTGATGGCCGTGCTTGGAATACTCGGCGGCTATGGTACGCCAGCGATGTTGAGCACGGGGCAGGTCAACTTTGTTGGACTGTTCAGCTATATGATGGTGCTCGGGTGCGGAGTCTTCGGCATCAGCTACAGGAGGCAGTGGCACGTCCTCAATCTGCTCAGTTTCACCTGCAACTTTGCGCTGGTATTGGGAGCCCTCCATAAGCACTATTCCCCCGCGTATTTCTGGCAGGTGATGCCGTTCCTGGTCGCCTTCTTCTGCCTGTACTCCACCATGGTATTCATCTTCAACCTGGTACATCGAGTAAAGTCGACAATGCTGGAACTCCTCGCGCTGCTGGCGAATGCGGGTATCTTCTTCGTCCTCAGCCACGGCATCGTCTCCGGTGCCTATAGCTCGGCATGGGTCGGGGCCGTGACGCTTGGCCTGGGGGCATTCTACGTAGTCCATGTCTACGCGTTCCTCATGTGGAAGCTGGCCGACCGCGAACTGCTCTTCACCTTCACAGGATTGTCTGCTTTTTTCCTGGCGGTAACCATTCCTCTCGTCCTCTCTCCGGTATGGGTTACCGTCTGCTGGGCCATCCAGGCTTTCATCATGCTTTGGATTGCCGGAAAGCTGAACAGCGCGTTCCTGCGGCATGTGTCGTACCTCCTTTACGTGATCGTACTCTATCGATTCTGCGTGGTGGACCTTTACCGCCAGTTTGCTGCCGCAAAAGATATCCAGGGCGCTCCATTTCTTCCTTACCTGCTTCACCTGATTGAACGGATCATCGCCTTCGGTATTCCCATCGCCTCGATAGCCGGCTCGGTTGGACTGCTTAAGCGTCCCGCGGAATTGGCCTCTCTGTCAGTCGACCGGGGCAATGACATCGGCGAATGGATCCATGAACGTTTGGCCATTCGCGTGGTTCTTGCCGCGGCCGTTGGCATGCTGTTCCTCTACATCAATCTGGAATTGAATCGCACTCTTGGCGACCTTCTCCCGCCGTTCAGATTGCCCGCACTCAGCCTGGTCTGGCTGGTCATGTGCGCTTTCCTCTTGAAGGAATATCTGGACCGTGGGAGCGCTGCAATTGGGGTACTCCTGTTCTTGTTCTGTGGGGGGCTGCTGCTGAAGCTCATGTTTGTCGATCTCTCTTCCTGGCGACTGTCGAGTACATTCCTGTACAGGCAGCCCTACTCATTCATCGAAGCGGCCATGCGACTGGTCGACTTCGGGGCCATCATCGGCTGTTCGATGCTCGCCTTTCACTTTCTTTCCCGCCAGACGGACGAACGGCGGCTGTCCGACATTTTCTCCATCACCGGCCTAATCCTCCTGTTCGTCTATCTAACACTCGAGACGAACACTTTCCTGCACGTGTATCTGCCAGGGTTCCGGCCCGGTGGCCTCTCGATCCTGTGGTCCCTATTCGCCCTTGGTCTGTTGCTCAGGGGGATTTGGAGAGGTGTTCGGCCACTGCGAATCGTCGGCCTTGTCCTCTTCACCATCGTGGTCGGGAAGGCTTTCTTCATCGACCTCAGCGGCCTGGACCAGATTTACCGCATCGTCGCCTTTGTCGCGCTTGGGATCCTTGCTCTGAGCGGATCATTCATCTACATGAAGTATCGCCAAACTTTCACCACTGAAGGTTCGGAGACAGAACCGGCCGAAAATCAAAGCGAAGCCCAAAGCGGAAACGGCAACTCACCAGACTCAGAGGATGAAATCGCATGACCATGCAGGCCAGTCTTATCCTTGCACTGCTCTTGGCATTCTTCTGGTCCGGTGGGCATGCGGAGCCAGCAAGCACCTTTCATTTTGAGAAGACCATTCTCTTCGAAGCGGTCGAGGCCGATGACATCGTCGCTGTGCCACTCGACAGCGAGGTCTATGCTGTCGTACGCGATCAGTTTCCCGATCTGCGAGTGACCCGCGAGGACGGAGCGGAAACCCCATTCCTATTGGAAAGGGCGACCGAGACCCGAGAGGAAACGACCCGGGAAATCGTTCCTTTTGAGACGGTCTCGCTCAAGGAAGAAGAAAGCCACGTGGACATCCACGTGCAAATCCGGGATGGGGCTCCCTCACCCGGAGGATTCACCATTAACACGAAGGTGAAAGATTTCCAGAGAAGCGTTGACGTCACAGGAAGTGCAGACGGGGGGCAATGGCAGCCACTGGTAAATGGCGCACTGATTTTTGATTACTCCCGATATCTGGACCTGAAGAATTGGGAAGTACAGCTTCCCGCCAACCAGTTCCGGCACTTCAAGATCACCGTCAAGGAAGTATCCAAAGAACAGGAAGGAGCGTTGAAGGAGGTGACGAAGAGATTCCAGACGGGGAATGAGATCGAGCGGATCGAAAAGACTCAACTGGAGCGGCAGACGTTACGGATAGAACGGCTCGAGCTCTGGCACCTCAGCCGGCAGCATCGCTCCTCTGGAAACCGCGAGTCCTCTTATCCTATTGCCGGTTTCAAGACCGAAGAGAACCCGGAGTCCCGTCAGACGATTGTTGAGGTCCAGGTGAAACGTGAGCCGCTTACATCGTTTCGAGTTGAAACTACCAGCCGGAATTTCAGCCGCCGCGTAGAAGTCCAGGCCCCTTCATCAACGGGAACATCGACCAAGTGGGACACGGCAGGCATCGCAACCCTCTACAAACTCGATCTGATCAGCGAAGACCGGAAGCAACTGCAGATATCTTTTCCCGAAATTCGAGGAGAACGGTTCCGCATTGTCATCGACAACCATGACAATCCTACGATCAGTATCGGGAGCATCAAAGCTGCAGGGAACGTGTACCGGGCAGTTTTCGTGGCCTCGAAGGGATCCAAGTACCGGTTACGTTACGGTTCCGAATCTGCGCCGCAGCCCGATTACGATGTCGCCGCGGTACTGGCTCACCTCAAGTCAGGCTACCAGGTAAAGGAGGCCAGTCTGGGGCAAGAAGTCGTGCTTTCGACGCCCCCGCCGGCCCCGGCCTTCACCCTCCAAAAGCTCTTGAACAACCCCATCCTTATGGGAACTCTTGTCGGCATTCTTGTGCTGGCTTTCGGTTTCCTCCTCTTCCGAGCCGCCCGGCGAGTAGAATCGTTGCCTGATGAGTAGAGATTTGCTTCTGAATCCATCCGTTGTATCTGTCTCTGTTCCCTTCCTTTTCTCCTGCAAAATTCTCTGGTTGCGGCTACAAGGCAGCGGTAGGGCCAAGGATTATCCTCCGTGAAGGCAGATTCAGGATTGCTGGAACGGCGACCCATTCGAGCCTGGGGGAATGCCCGTCCGGACGGAATTTCATGGACCAGATCTGAGCCTTGACTTGTCTTTCCCTCCTGCCTACTCTCACACCTCGGTGAAATAAAAATTTCCAACAGACGGACATTGACAATGGAAAAGCTCAAGATCGGTGTCATCGGATTGGGGTGGTTCGGCGAAAAGCACTGCGAGGCGCTATCGGCCATACCGCATGTCGAGCTTTACGCGCTCTGCACCAGAACGAAATCGAGGCTCAAAAAGCTCGGTAAGAAGTTTGGTGTCCAGCACACGTACACGGATTACAACGAACTGCTGGCAAATCCGGATATTGACGCAGTGAGCGTCGTCACCATGTGGGATCAGCACGCCGCGCCCGCGCTCGCTTCACTTAAATCCGGCAAGCATGTCTTCCTGGAAAAGCCAATGGCATCGACCATGAAGGACTGCCGGGCCATCGTCAAAGCGGCCAATTCGGCCAAAGGCTCCTTTATGGTGGGGCACATCTGCCGCTTCAATCCCCGCTACGCCAAGGCGAAGGACGAAATAGCCAGCATCGGCAAGATCGTTTCCTTCTACGCACGCCGGAATATTCCCGCTTCCGTTACGACTGGCATCCTTGACAAGATCGGCCCCATCATCGGCGATGGGGTCCATGACACGGATTTGATGCTGTGGTACACCGGTGCAAAGGTCACCAGCGCATACGCCCAGACGGTCGATATCCGTGGCAAAAAATATCCTGATATTGGCTGGACGATGTACCGGCTGGACAGTGGAGCGACCGGCGTCCTCGAAAACGTCTGGGCGTTGCCCGACGGCACTCCGATGCAGATCGACGAGCGAATGGAGATCATCGGAACAGAAGGATCCATCCACATTCAGGAGACGCATCCGAATTTTTCTGTGAGTGACAAAAGCGGTTGGCGCAACCCAGACACGACCTATTGGCCTGATCTGCACGGCGTGTGCGCCGGGGCTCTACGAGACGAACTTTCGTATTTCACTTACTGCATATTAGAAGGCAAAAAGCCGGCAATCATCACCGCCGAAGAGTCGATGGCCGCCGTCGAGGCCTGTCTTGCCGCCGAGAAATCCGCAGCCACTGGCCGGGTTGTAACTTTAAACCGGAGCCATTGAAATGAAAGAATTCCACCACATCGGTTTGCCTACCGACGACAAGCAGCCCGGCGAAGTCTACGTAAGCGACACGAAAGTCTGGGTTACCAATCCTGACGACCACCCTTACCGCGTCGAGTACCTCCGCTTCGAGGCTGACAGCCCGGTGACCGGCCCGGTTCGAGACCAGCCACACATCGCTTTCAAAGTGGATGATCTTCAGAGAGAAATCGAAGGTAAGGAGGTTCTTCTTGGCCCGTTCGAGGCCATGGCGGGACTCCACGTCGTTTTCATTTACCAGGACAAGGCAGTGGTAGAGTTCATGCAGTGGGATTCGTGAGAGCCCCAGCCTGAAACTTCCTCGTGAAGTTCAGCATGAAGCTGATGGTATTCAGCGACTCGTGACGGCCGGTGGCGGAATCCAACTCAAATTCAGTCGTGCGATTGAGCACCGCTTCAACGAATGCGTTCAGCTTGTAAATGTGTCTTGCCAGTTCGCACCGAATGAGACAACGTCTTTGAGCGCCCATGCGGTCTCGAAGAATGCGCTTGAACTGCGTGTGCCGTTTTCGGGCAGGCTTTTCAGTGCCTGCAGCCTGGTCACCGTCGCGTCCCCATCCGGGAACTGGAACTTCTGCACATCGTAGAGATTGTCGAAGTACTACGGGATGCAGGCTGAGGAGTTCCGAACTGAGGGCATCCTCTCTCTGCGAGGGCCCCACGGATACGTGCGTCTGAGATTCGGATCGGCAAAAAGCTCGCAATCAGCCAGGTCTTTGGGAAACATCAGCAGAGCGACCTGAGGGGCATTCCTGATACGATTGTTTCCCGGGGTATCGACCCCTCCCGGCGCGGCCTTTTCCCATACCTGGTTGCCCAGTTTACATAGATGGATTTCGAAAGCGCCTCTAGTATCGTCCCCCCTTCAAGTGGCCAAGCGCCGGTGCAATAACAAACTACCCGCTATGCGAACACGGAAGTCAGTCATCATTGCTGTCCTTGCCATTGCCGCCTGCTGGGTGGGTGCCGCGGCGATATTCTCGGTGGTCAAAGATGAGCCGCTCTCGGCAGACCAGCTCCTGGACAGGGACGATCTGACCGGGGATGAAATCGTCATCACAGTCAGCAATCTGAATTTCGAGACGGTGCCCCAAGAACAGCGGCCCGATGTATTCAGACACATCCGGCGACTGGTGGAAAAACTACCAGAGAAGGAGAGGGAGGGGGTGCGAGAAAGGATCTCTGACATCCGCCTTGAGAAAATGCGCAAGCAGTGGGAGCACATGACACCCGAGCAGCAGACCGAACAGATTCAGAAGCGACTGGAAGCCCTTCGCCAGCGCCGTGAGACTATCAGTCACGAAGAAAGGGAGCGGATGAAGGAACGTCTGCAAAGCCCTGAAGGCCAGCAATTCGTCAAGAATGGGATGAAGAGATTCAACGAAAAGCTGACGCCTGACGAGCGCACTCGGCTAACGCCCCTGGTGAAGGAAATCCTGGAACAACTGGAGTCGCTTTGATGATTGCCAGGCGGTCGGGCGGTGCATTTACACTGATTGAAATGCTGGTAGTCGTGGCAGTGATAGCGCTGCTCGCGGGGATCATCGTTCCGATGATTCAGAAAGCGGGGGCGAGGGCACTCCAGGCAAGCTGTTCCGGAAACGTGCGCCAGATATGGATGTCCCTGCGAGAGTACATTGCCCTCAACACATACCACCTTCCCCACTGTACCAGGCGACCCAGCCAGCCCCCAGCCGGGGAAGAAGGCATGCCTGGACTGGGGGAGACTTTGAAGCCCTATCTCGGCAATCCCAAAGTGATGAAATGTCCTGCGGAGCCAGGCACCTATTACGGGGCGGACGGCATGAGCTATGAATGGAATTCCCTTCTCAATGGGAAGGCGATTGGACAGGAAAACCTGAACATCGTGGGAATAACATTGGAGGTGCCGCTGCTGGCGGATTATGAGGCATTCCACACCGGCGCTTCTAAACCGGGCAAAAACTTTCTCTATGCGGACGGCAGTGTGGTCACTCAATTCAAGCAGTAGCCCATGAATGTGATCGAATTGAACGGCGTCAGTAAAAGCTTCCGCGATCGAGTGGCGGTGAAGGAGTTCAATCTCCAGGTGGAGCAAGGTGAAGTTTTTGGCCTGCTGGGCCGAAACGGCGCCGGGAAGAGTACGACCATCAAGATGATGCTCGGCCTGATTGCTCCGGACAAAGGAAACATTCGATTAATGGGCCGCGACCTGGCGCAGGAGCACAACCGGGCACTGGAGCGCGTGGGCGCGCTGGTCGAGCGGCCCTCTTTTTACGAATACCTCACTGGCCGTAAGAATCTTCAAGTTCTTGCCAGAAACTTTGGAAGCGACCTCGACCGAAAGTCCGATGAACTGGCCGAGCGCCTGGGCATCCTCAACCGGCTTGGAGACAAAGTCAGCACCTACTCGCAGGGCATGCGGCAGAAGCTGGGCATCGTGCTGAGCATGCTCCCGGATTCGCGGTTGGTCGTACTCGATGAGCCGACCAACGGGCTTGATCCCCAGGGCATCCGAGAAGTGCGGCAATTCATTCGTGAATTTGCCGAACAGGGCGACGTGACGGTCTTTCTGAGTAGCCACCTGCTCTCGGAGGTCGAACAAATCTGTACGTCTCTTGCAGTCATTGATATGGGCGAAGTCATGGTTAAGGGCCCTATCAGCGAGATGCTGAAAGAGGAGAACGAGGTCGAACTTCAGGTCGGATCCGTGACGCGTGCAGTTGAGATTATTCAATCCGTCTGCGAATCCAGCGTCTCGGAATTTCCCAATAATCGGCTGCGTCTGAATCTCAAATCAATCAGTGCGGCGGAGCTCAACAGACGTCTTGTAAATGCGGGTATTGAAGTCTCTGAGCTGCGGCCCGTGAAACGCACTCTGGAGGAATACTTCCTTCATCTTACCGGAGAAGGATCAGGGGGTTGAAGAAAATAAGCTGATGCTCACCTTCTACATTGAACTCATCAAGGCCTTTTATCGCCGCCGGACATACATAGGGTTTGGAGGGTATTGCGTCCTGATGTTTCTGATGTACCTGGGTATGACTTACTCAAAGAAGCCGTTTCTCACACGCATCACCAGCGAGGCCGGGCTCAATCTGTCGGATTTCATGAACGGCACTTTCTTTGTCTCGATGGCTTTGTTGCCAACGGTGAATCTGCTTTTTCCTGTCTTCGTCAGTCTGATGGCTGGGGACCTGTTGGCCGCGGAAAGTCAGCAGGGCACCCTGCGCACGATGCTAATCCGACCCGTGGACCGCTGGAAGATCATCCTGGCCAAAATCGCTGTCCTGCAAATTTACTTGCTGGTTCTTTGCTCCTTCCTGGCCCTCATCAGCCTGCTGACGGGAATGCTCTGTTTCGGTAGCCCGGGCGACCTGCTGGTTCCGAGACAGTTCTTCAAACTCGGTTCGGGACTGTACGTTTATGATGCGGACGTGGCCTTGAAAAAACTGGGCTCAGTTTACCTTTACGTCGCTTTTTCAGGATTACTGCTCGGGTCGATGGGGATGCTGGTGAGCCTCTACTGCGAGAGTTCAGCCGCAGCAGTCATTACGACTATTGTCATCTATTTCGTCTTCAACATTCTCGGATCGCTGCCGCCGCTCGAGGAATTTCGTCATCTCCTCTTCACCACCCACATGGAAGCATGGAAACTGCTGATGGCCGACCCCGTACCGTGGGGCAAATTGACGCGCTCCATCACGATGGTGCTGACTTTCTCTATAACGTTTTTTGTGCTGACGGTCCTCGGGTTTACAAGGAAGGATGTGAATTGCTGAGGTGCCACATCCTTCCAAGTGTTGCTGAACCTCTGAGAGTCGATTAAGTAAAGCGACCGAGAGATTGGAAATTCTTATGAACAAAACATCACTAACAAGACGAGACCTTTTCAGACGCGCCGGCTGCGGTATGGGGATGCTGGCGTTGCGTTCGCTGCTGGACGGCGAAAACCTGCATGCGGATAGCAGTGGAATCGATAACCGCTCGGTAAACCCACTGGCCCCGGACCGTCCGCATTTTGAGGGCAAAGCCAAATCGGTCATCTGGTTGTTTATGAATGGTGGGCCAAGTCAGGTCGATACCTGGAACTACAGGCCGGAATTGGAAAAGCGGGACGGCAAGAAGATTGAAGGCTTTGACCCCAACACGGGCTTCTTCACGAATAACGTGGGGCCGATCATGAAGTCGCCATTCACCTTCAAACAGTATGGGGAATCCGGGGCCTGGGCCTCCAGCCTGTTCCCACACATGTCGAAGCACGTGGATAAAATGGCCTTCATTCACTCAGTTCATACCGAATCCAATAATCACAGCCCGGCCCTCTTCATGATGAACACGGGAATGACCCGAATGGGTTTCCCCTGCGTGGGCTCGTGGGTGACATACGGGCTTGGAACGGTGAATCAGAATCTCCCGGCGTTTGTGGTCATGGCCGACCCGAAAGGTCGTGGGCTACCCAAGGGCCATGCGGGCAACTGGGGCGCCGGATTTCTGCCAAGCGTGTTCCAGGGGACTTACCTTCGACCCCAGGGTGATCCGATAGATAATCTGCATCGGCCGAATGAAATGAAGGATGGCCACCAGCGGGCGCAGCTCGACCTGCTGAAGCAGTTGAACACCCGCCATTTCAAAGAGAGCCAGGAGGATCTTGAGCTGGCGGCACGCATTCAAAGCTTTGAGCTCGCCTACCGGATGCAGACGGCTGCCCCTGACGCCTTCAACATCGACAGTGAACCGGAACTGACTCACCAGCTCTACGGGACGCGGAATCCGGAGTGCATGCAGTTCGCCCGTCAGTGCCTGACGGCCCGGCGGCTCGTCGAAAGGGGAGTCCGTTATATTCAGATCTACTCCGGGGGCATGTCCAACGATCTAAGCTGGGACGGGCATTCGGATATAGTCAAAAACCACGGCGGATTTGCGAAAGAAACGGATCAGCCAATCGCTGGCCTGCTGATGGATCTCGAACAGCGTGGGCTGTTGGACGATACCCTGATTATCTGGGGCGGAGAATTTGGCCGCCTGCCCATCATTCAGACTGGTGGCTCAGGCCGGGATCATAATCCGCATGCGAATACCGTCTGGCTCGCCGGCGGCGGCGCCAAAGGTGGCGTCAAATACGGCGAGACGGATGAGATCGGGTACAAGGCGGTGGTCGACCGCGTCAGCATCAATGACCTCCACGCCACCATCCTGCACCTGCTCGGCATGAACCACCTGAAGCTGACGTATCGCCATAACGGAAGACGCTTTCGGCTCACCGATGTCGCCGGGGATGTCATTCATGAAGTCATCGCGTGACCTTGTCGGCCGACAAATCAGGGAAGCGCGGACTTGGCATCAGGTCGATTCAGCAGCCACTCCGCGGTGTCCCTGAGGCGGATACTGGATTCGGTCTTAAGAAAAGAAATCAGAATCGGTCTTCTTGCTGCCGGTGGCAGATAAATCGAGGCCTTGAGTGCCGCGAGGCGACAGCGGAATACTTTATCTTCGAGGCCTGAACGAATGACATTCTGGCGGTTTTCCTCTGAGAGGAGTTCGGCCAGGAGGATGCCACGCTCTCTCAAGTACGGAGAGACGGATTCCGTCATGTCGACGGCCAGACGGTTTACCGTTTTGTTGCCTTCCAGACCTCTTTCGGCAAGAGCGCGCATTGCCTTCGTTGCAAGAACTGTACTGCGAAGCTCCGCTAGAATAGCGGCATCCTCGACGCTGACTGCCTTGACCAGCAGATGGATGTAGTCATGGAAAATGTCCATGACTTCAGGTCTTTTCGCTTCGCGCAGCAGCTTCAAGATGTCGATTGGATGTTCGCTGCAGGCAACATGACATGCGGCTTCGATGCGGCCCACAGCCTTCTTCATGATGCCGATATCCCTGATGCTGATCTTGTACTGTTTCGGCTCAGCATGGCGCTGCCAGTCCAGAACCCCGACTATCTCGTAAATCTTCTCACTCAGATTGATGTAGTGCTCGAGCACCTCCGGAAGTAATTCAATTGCACCGAGCCGGATGGTAGTAATGCGTGCCTCTTCCCTGATTTCTGCCTCCTTCGACCTCCTGATGGTCGTCTCTATGAATGGGAGCACTGAACGGTCTCCGAGCTCCTGCATTGCGATCAGGACTTCCTGGTGGTAGGTCTTGTCGGTAATTCTCCCGTACTGAGCTTGCAGGACTCGCCCAGCCTGCCCGTGCCTCGTTCGGGCCATCAGCAGGACGCCTTTCAATTGCAAATCCACATCGTTGCTGGCGAGAAGCCCACATGCGTATCGAAACGCCTTCTGATCGGCAATTTCCATGAGTGCGGTGAAGAGGATGTTCCGATCCTCAAGTTTCAGATTGTCGCTTTTCGACATCAGTTCCCCGATCACATCCATCAGGTTCTTGGATGGGAAAGATAAATAGGGCTCAAGCATCTTGAAGGCTTCGGCCACGGGGGCATCGACTACCGCTAATTCGAGTTCCATCATCTTTTCTTCGGTTAGTTCTTCCGCAGGGAGGGAGTGGAGAACGATAAGAAGAAATAGACAGAATAATTTTGGACAGAATGATGAAGAACGGAGGGGCATGGGGATTATCATTTCGGCTTTTCCACCACAAAGACTGATTCGGCGGCCCAGCCCGTGGCCACGTCACGAACGCTCACTTTCCACTCTCCTGGTGGCGCGTTCAGGGAGAGTGGCAGACGGCGTTCAAACAAACCATCTGCCGTATCAACATTCACTCTGAACCACTGAGCTTCCGTCCCATCCGGCTGATGCACTCGAAGCGCGAAGACGTGTCGGCCTGCCTGATTGCCATCAACAGAAATTTTCGCCACTACTAACACTGTCTGACCGGCAATTGCAGGCTCGGCCCGCACTTGAATGCCCGTGACGCTGTAGGGAAGCAGCGAAATAAGGTGTGGCTTCCCGCGTTGGAATTCGAACTGGAACTTGTCGCTATTCCCCAGGAATACCGCCCTCCGTGGATCGTACACAAACGCAGGCCGGTCAAGTTTCAGTCCAACTTTTTCACTCGACTGTTCTTTCAGACTTCCCTTGCCATTGTGGTGGAAGCAGAGGTAACGGCTGGTGCTGTCAGTGAATTCGGCAAGCGTGTATGCCGGGCGTCCTACTATCATCTCAGGCTTCACATCCCACTCGACTTCGTAACCTCTACGGATGTCGCGAGCTTTGAATAACTGATTCAGAATGGCCTGATGAGGGTTGGATGTGCCGATTGCCTCGCCGATCCATTCGGGTCTGGTTGGGTCGAAGTCAAAATATATCGCCAAGCCTTTGCCGTAAGAATGGACGAACCCGGCGGGGACTTCCCCGACTTGAAATAGCGGCTTGGCTTCGAGCGCCTCAACCGTCTGACCAATCCCCTCAGGTGAAAACTTCAGCTTCAAGTCAGTCAGGTCGATCCCGTGAATGACGCCCGTGATTCTCAATGGCTCTGCTGTAGATTTCGATATCGGTGAAGGTGTCTTCAATTTCAGCCCGAACAGATCTTCAAACGGCCATTCCTTTCGCCGTACGCCATGTTCATCGCAGATACCTGGTTCCGAGTTCGCCAGGAGAATGCCGCCTTGCTGGACGTAGTTTTTGATCTCTGCGATTTCGACCGACGAGAGAGAGAAGATGTTCGGCAGGTACAAGATTTTCGGGGCCGCTTTTTTCAGGAATCCCATCTCCACTTCCGCGTAAGATATCCTGCGCGGAAAGCGAAACATCATGTCTGCATCGTATTGAACATTGAAAACTCCAACAGTTCGAGCCTGGCCAGTCTGTTCAAGGGCTGTTGCCGTGAGTGTGGATCTCGGCGAGTAGTAGACACCGTAGTCCCCTGCCCTGCGCTTGGCTCCGAGGAGCAGTCGGCCATACCCGCTCTGGATGTCGTCCACCATCTTGCGCGTGTTAAGCAGGATGCGGTCTGGTGCAAGATCGCCGCGCATCATCGGATAGTTGAATCCGTATTCCCCAATCCATGTGAGAATCATCGTTGCTCCATGCAGGATCTGATCCCACCCCCAGTACCATGTGCCTGCTTCATCTTCGAGAGACCCGAAAAGGTAACCGGGCCTGAACCAGCCACCGAGCAACTGATCTGCTGGCCGAAAGGACAGCTCCTCATGCCGGTAACGAATCCCGACGAATAACGCAGCGAATCCTTGTCGACGGGCAAAAAGCCACTGGTCGAGGGCCCCGGTTGTGGACGAACCTGCGCGCGCATCGGGGATATAGGTCCGCAGGATTGTCTGAACTCGGTCGTACATGCCGGTGTAGACGCTGTCTTGGAAGATTTTGTGATCCATCCACGGGCCGGGATGACTCCAATTCTTCATGTCCTTCATTCGGCGCGGCATGACCTCGCCCCAGTCCTTGTACTGAGTGTTCCATGAAGCATTCAGGCCGATGATCGAGCCGTATTCAGTCTTGAGGTACCGCCGAAACGCATCAAGGCAGGTTGGAGAGAAGCAGTATTCGCCGCCGAGGTCGGTTTCATCTGAGAGCAAAAAGATTTTGCAGTCGAGAGGTGCGAGTGTCCGGCCGGCGTTGCCGGTGACCTCTTCGAGTTGAAGCTCCCACTTCGCGCTGGTCAGACAGGGCCGCCGGATTCCATCCTCGGAGTAAGTTCCTGCCGAGTGACTTGGCAGCGGCTGCAGGCCTTCGATATCGACTCCTGCTTCGAGTGTCTCGAGCCTGGGATGGGCAACATAAACAGGACTCAGTTTCTTCCAGGTCTCGATGTACCCGTCAGCACCCCAATTGAGCCAGGGTACATCCTGGAAATCATCCTGACTGGCAACCACGATGGGCTGTCGAACTGAATGCAGTGGATGACCGTCTGCGCGCTCAAGAGTGACGGACAATGTGACAAGCCTCGAAAGCAGCCTCCCGTGGATGAATTTGACGGGGATGGTCTGCCTGCCTTGAGCCGGTATTACCTGCGTGCCCAAACGGCGATTCCAGGTATCGGTCAATTCAGCCCTCAGGATCGAATCGCCAGGGAATCCGCCTTCCAGCCGAACTTCGGCGTTGAGCGGGATAGATGGACTTACGGGCATAGCCGGCGCGACGATTTCAGCGATGCGCGCTTCGCCTGACACCTTTGCGGGATAGGCAGCCCAATTTATGACCTTCGAGTCTTCTCCGAGCAGTTGGGCGCGAACCATCACGCCTCCTGCCGGGAGAGGCTTCAGGGGAATACTCAGATTGTTCCTCGCCATTCCGTCCCAGTTCGCGACCGTCTGGTTGTATGCATCTGCGATTTCGATGCACAGTTTCGATCCTGCGGGAAGTTCCCCTTCAAGCTCAAGAGCCAGGGTAGCAGGCTCCCCTTGTTTTGCGTCGAGTCTCGCGTCAAGGAAACGAGCACGGAAATCATGTCTCGCAGCCCAGAGGATAGTCCGACAATAGGAGGCGTAAAAGAAGTCTTCGCTGGGATAAACCTGACGGGTCTGCGATGGCAGCGCGGGCACTTGAAACGCATCTCCAAGCGGAAATACACTGCGAAACTCCCGCACCACTCCCCCCCCACCGCTCCAGAGCCGGCCTTCCAGCATGCGTGGAAAGAGGGCCACATGGCCCTGCCCGAATTCCCGCAGAGCTACCTCTTTGGGCCATGCCTGAAAACCATCGTCCTTGGGAAGAGGCACAGGCATACCCAGGGCAAAGGCTGTGGTGGACACATTTCTGCCATCATTCATCAGGACGAGTCCGGTACCTTCCCCTGCTTTCTTGAGGATACCCCTGCGAATTTCTGACGGCAGGCTGTCCCAGCCGATCCTTCCCTCCTTCTTTGTCGTAGACCCGTTTATACTCCGGCTTCCGCCCAGGATGGTCGTGACGGCTATTACATCCCAGGACTTCTCAAGGCGGTCGAGGATGGTCTCTCGAATTTCATCGTGGATCTCCAGCAAGTGAAATTCGCCTTGCTTGTCCCCGGTTGGGCGTGAAACCAAATCAACGTACTCCCAATCGATGTCCATCCGCTGACAGAGCTCGACGAGATCGCGCAGTACAGCCCGTTCCATTAGAAAGAGAACCCGCGGCTTCCTTGCCAAAGGATTAGCCCATTTCACATGTGCTGTTTCAACGGAGAAATCGGGGACGTATGGAACTCCAGGATTCCTGGCACGCTTCAGGTTTGCTCTAATTCGCTCAGCAGCAGACTGGGCTGCATCGATCTCCTCCTTGAATTTTGAATTTGCAGCAAAGGAGGCCAGAGCCGCAGCCGCTGTTTCCGTAGCAATATCTCGAAGCCCTTCGATGGCTGATCTGCGGACGAAATCGTCTTCTTCTGCAAGCAGTTTTTCCAGATCCGATGTTGCGTCCGGATGGCCGCAAAACCCGAGGAGGCGGGCAGCCAGTTTCCTGGTGGTTTTGTGGCTGGATTTCGCTGCGGCTCTGGCCTGAGGGAACTGCTTCTCTGTCGCCTGAATTTCAAACATCGAAAGCAGAATGGTCTCGGCATCCGAATTCTCAAAAAAGTCCTCTTCAGTGAGAGTGAGCACCTCAGCGAAGACACCACCCGTCCCAGCACGCCCTCTCAAGGCCAGGTCATTCAGTGCCTGTAAGCGATCTGCTTCGGGCAGTGAAATGATGGCGAGTGCGGTACCCTCCGGATCGCTGAGATTGAATTCCTCAGCAATCACCGGGGCTGTCACCATCACCAGAATGAAAGCAGGGATCTTCATTCGCTCATTTCTTGTAACTGTTTAGTGGTCCAATCAATCAACGAAGAAGACAGAATAATCTGAGACAGGGAATCTGTGGCAAGGCCTGCTTGAGGAGCCCGGGCAGGCGGAAAACATTCAGGAGGCTCGTTAGACTACAAATCAGACTAAGACGATCAATCTCCACCGGCTGGCGAGTTCCTCATATTCAAGTTTCCGGCCACTCATGACTTCCGCTGAATTCACTCAACACATCGCATGAGTTATCCAATCATTCTTGCCCACGGATTCGCCCGCTTCGATGAGCCCTGGAACAAAGCTTTCGAACTGGATAACCGAGACGGGCCGCGCTCGGATCAATATCACTACTTTCGTGGCATCCGTTCTTACCTGATGGAGAACGGTTTTACGGTCTACCATACAAACGTGCCCTGGTCTGCGGGGGTAAAAGACCGAGCCGAGGCTCTGCGCTCCAACATCGAAACCATTCTCGCCGCAGGCCACGAAAAGGTGAACATCATCGCCCACAGCATGGGCGGACTCGACAGCCGGCATATGCTGTTTGAAGATCGAAATGAAGGCCGAATTCATGAGAAGGTGGCCTCTCTTACCACCATCAGCACCCCTCATAACGGTTCATCCTTCGCCGACTGGGGCAACAAGAATCTGGGCTTTCTCAAGCCCTGGGCAAAATCAATCGGGGTAGACCTGGCAGGCCTTGATTGTCTCACGACAGAATTCTGCTCTGAATTTAATGACGACCCCGAAGTCTGCGAATTTGAGGAATCCTGTTTCGAGCAGATGGAGGTCCGCACCTACGCGGGCACGCAACCCTTTTGGAAGGTGCTCACTTTGCTCAAGCCTTCCGCGTACATCATCCAAAATGCAGAAGGCGACAACGACGGGCTGGTCTCAGTGGAATCCGCCAAATGGCGCGAGGAATTCTTTAAGGGGACTCTGGAGGAAACCGACCACCTGAATGAGATCGGCTGGTGGGATTTGGAACAGGCCCTGGCCGGGGAAACACCGGCACAATTCCGAAAGCGGATCCTCGGTTTCTATCTTGGCGTGGCAAACGAACTGCCATGAGGATTCAAGAGGTTTCAGGATTCAAGCTTCAAGTGGCACCAACTCGCCGGCAGCCTTTGGAATGCGGTGATTTATCGCGGCTTTCTCTTGCGTACGCCTTCTCTCTCTCAAGAGCAGAACAGCTCAAGACAAACGAAAACTTCGACAAGCCGGTGCACTCCAAAGAGTCCTGAATCCCGAATCCTGAATCCTGCCCCCGCACCAATCCTGGATCCATTAGAAAATATTATCCTTGACGCGAAATCCTTAACGTCCTAAACAGACTTCCATCCCCTGCCCTCCCTGCCTGCTCGAGGAAGTTTGCCATGAAGGATTACGAAGTCATCAGCCTGGCCCGCCTCTGTAACGCCTCTGCGACGCTCCTTGGTAAGGCCGCAAAGCCAGGAACAGGCAATCAGTCACTGCGTGGGCTGCCGTTCCAGATTGGCGGTAAAGACGGCAAGTCAAAGAAGATTTTTGTCGGTCTCGGTAAAGGCAAGGGCTGCAAGAACGAAACGGTCGTTATCCCAGTCAAGAAGAAGGCGAAAAGTGTTTTGTTCGCCCACAGGCTGATTGATTCCAAGCTCTTTGAGAATGGCCCCATCGGCGTTCCCTGCGCTCGGTACGTCTTCAATCTTTCCAATGGCAAAAAAATAGTCGTTCCGATTCGCGAGCGATTCGAGATCAGCCTTGTCCCGACGTCGTGGGGCCAACTCCCCTTCAACTCCGTTCCGGATCGAGCGGACAGCAAACCGGATCGTCACTCCGGGCCGTGGGGCGCCGCAGGGAATCGCCAGACCGAAGTAAACCAGGCATGGCCGAGAGATTACATTCTCTTCTGCTGGAGCAATCCGCATCCCGGCGTGGTCCTCGAATCCATCGAAATCGTTCCGGAAGGCCCACGCTTCATCGTCGCTGGAATCACACTGTCGCACGTTGACGAATATCCCTTCAACAGAGAGGGCAAAAAGGAAGTGCAGATCACGGTTACCAAAGAGCCCGACGCGTCCAGGGCGTTCGATCTCGAAGTGGAAGTAGATCGCGGCGTAAGCACCTTTCCTTACCCGTTGCCAGGCGACGGAGTCGTGACCAATCTAAAGGGCGATCGGATCGGCTGGGGTGAACCCAAGGCAAATCAAAACAGAAAGAGCTACGTCGAAATCGCC
The DNA here is from genome assembly GCA_027625095.1 of Planctomycetota bacterium. Lineage (GTDB taxonomy): Bacteria > Planctomycetota > PUPC01 > JACPCR01 > JACPCR01 > JAQBXN01. The sequence goes on from JAQBXN010000056.1 coordinate 17,726, forward strand.
GCGACGCCGAGCGCGACCGTTGAGGTTAAGAGTTCTGGCAAGACACTTGGCAAGGCCAACTGGGGCGAGCTTCAGAAAAAGGGAAAACTGCAGGCAGGCGACCGTGTTCAGCTCGAGGTCGTAAGCCGTGGTCTCAACTGGGTGCACACCAAGGTGGTTGATGACGACACCGGTAAACCTGTTCATTGTCGTGTGGCTTTTCGTTCGCCTGAAGGAATCCCGTATCAGCCGCACGGACACCACTCTCACGTAATGTCCGACATGGGAAGCTGGCACATGGACAACGGCAGCGATGTTCGCCTCGGCCAGGTTTCGTATGCGTACATCGACGGCACATGCCAGGGATGGCTGCCCCGTGGCGACGTCTACGTGGATGTGGCCCGCGGCTTTGAATACACCCCGCTGCGGAAACGTGTCCGCATCAAACCCGGCCAGCGTGAGATCGAAGTCCGCGTGAAACGCATCGTGGATATGAACGACCATCGTTACTTCAGCGGCGACACGCACGTCCACTTCCTGAGTACAGTTGGCGCTCATCGGGAGGGCCAGGCGGAGGGCTTGAATGTGGTCAACCTGCTGCAATCCCAGTGGGGGCATCTATTCACCGACACGCAGGAGTTCACCGGCAGGCCAAACGTCACCCAGGATGGCAACAGCATTGTTTACGCCTGCTCCGAAAACCGGCAGCACATCCTCGGACACCTCACACTCCTCGGTATCAAGAAACAGATAATGCCGTGGTGCTCCGATGGCCCGAGTGAGGCGGAGATGGGCGGCAATATCGAGACGACACTTTCGCACTGGGCGGATCAATGCCACGAACAGGGCGGGCTGGTCGTCCTGCCACATATCCCGACCCCAAACTGCGAACCCGCCACACTCATCGCCACCCATCGTCTTGACGCGGTCGAGTTCCTGATCCACTCCCAGTACAACCACGGCGAATGGTACAAGTATCTGAACAACGGTTACCGCCTGCCCATCTGCGGAGGCACGGATAAAATGACCAGCGACGTGCCGGTCGGGCTCAGCCGCACATACGTTCACATCCCTGAAGACGAAGAATTCACCTACGAAAACTGGCTCAAGGCCCTGCGCGGCGGCAACACCTTTCAGACCAGCGGCCCGATGGTCTGGTTCTCAGTTAATGGCGAGCCCATCGGCAGCACCCTCAAGCTGACCGGCAACGGAGGTACCTTGGATGTCGAGGCCCGCGCCCATTCCATATTTCCGATGCACACTTTACAGATTGTCCAGCACGGCAAGGTGGTCGCGTCCGTTGAACGTGAGAACGGAGCTCAAAAGATGCACCTCAAAGCCAGAATCAAGGTCGAGAATACTACCTGGCTCGCCGCACGATGTGGAGGTCCGGGTTACACAACAATCCCGCACTACGACGGTTGGCGCCGCGGCATCTTCGCGCACACCAGCCCGATCTACGTCGCAGTCGGAGGCGAATATGAGCTCTTCGACCTGGAAAGTGCCACCTACATGAAAACCCTCATCGACGGGGGCCTCACCTACATCGATAACACCGCCCGGCACTACGACCAGGGCGCTATCACCCACCACCACGGCGAGCACGATCACAAGGAATTCCTCAAACGCCCATTCAAAGAAGCGAAAGCCAAGCTTCAGGCGCGATTTGAGAAGCTGGGCATTCCTTTTGATTAGTCCTGCATCTGTACTTTTCGACCTGTCCCCAAACGAGGTCTGTTGATGAGGGTCGCATCGTTCTTTCTCATGATCTTACTCCCTCTCTTACGGCAGCCTTGCGGCTGCAATCGTTGCTGCGGCGTCTCGCCAAAGCTACCAAAGACCTCCGCTCCACGCGGAGAGAGCATACCCTCAGACCCCAAGGGCTTAAGCGGATCAGAGATCAGTTGAGTTAGATTGAAGATTTCCTTCGAAACTTCTGCGCGAAGCGAGTGTTCTCTCGGTTATTCCAACGGATGGCAAACCGATACAACGGATAAAGAACAGGTTCCAGATCCATCCGTTGTATCGGTTTGCCATCCGTTGGAGTTCTCCTGATTTGATTGCAGCCGGAGGCTGCGGTAGGAGCAGGAGATAGAAGGACTTACGCAGGTTTACTACGCTGTAGGATTTGTCAGCCAGAGCCGTTGATGGCATGTCATGATGCTATAGAACCCACACCTTCGCGCAGTTCATCTAATCGTTCTCACCAAACAGGAGCAAACATGTCTTCTTTGGCAACAATCGAAGAGCGGGTGACAGCCCTGGAGCAGCAACTTGCAAAACTTAAAGCAGAACGCAATGGAGAGGGCCGGAAATCCGGTTGGATCGATAAGATCTGCGGCTCATTCAAGGACGACCCGGAATTTGATGAGATCGTCAAGCTTGGGCGTGAATATCGGCAAAGTGATCGTGACCAGGGCGATTCCTGACCTTGTACCTTACTGTATTGACACGTAACACGAGAGACTTCCTCAATGTTCCTGGTGTTAAAGTAGAAGACTGGACAGTCTGAAACTCAACAAGCTCGGATCGTTGCGTACTCACTCTTCCTCCGCCCTCTTTGATGCCGGCGGCACAAACACCTTCAGCGCTTTGCCGTCCTTCAACGAGAAGAGATGCAGTCTTCCCGATCTCCCGCCGGCCACAACGAACGCGCCATCCGGACTTACTGCCGCAGCATAAAGCTGGTCCCCATCTTTGATGATTTCCCGAATCGGTTTGAGACGATCCGTATCCCATAAAACACAGCGGCCATCGGCGCCTGCGGTCACCGCTCTCTTGCCGTCAGCCAGGAACGCTAGTGAGTACACTTCGAGACCACTGTGGGCCTCCTCGGACTGTATATGCTTGAGGACCCATCCTGCGGCATTCGATTGCTGAAGACTCCACTTGTTTACACGGCCATCTGCGTGGGAGGTCAGGAATTCCGGGCCTCCGGGAACGAAAGTCACTTTCCGCACAACCAGGTCCGGCTGTGAAACACTCGTAACAAGCTCGCCTTTCATATTCCAGACCCGGAGCTGATTGTCCGCGCTCCCAGTCATCACGAGTTCTCCGTCCGGCGATAAGGCGACCGCGTAGACTCGGTCCTTGTGCTTCAGAATTTTCAAGATTCCGCCTTCTGTCTGATCCGTGATGATCGCTGAGTGGTCCATACTTGCGGTGACGTACAGCTTGCCTCCCGGGTGCATTGCAACGTCCTCGACCACATCCACGTGATGCTCGCTGCCGCCGAGATATTCGAGATTGCTGGTCTGAAAAATCACCACCTCACCAATCTCTTTGGGATAGCCACCAGCAACCATCATCAGCTTTCCGTCCCTGCTGTATCGAATACACCGGACACTATCCATGAACTCCGGCAGCGACTCTCGCACCTTCCAGCTCTTGGTATCGAACAGCAAAACCCGCTGGTGAAGGCCCACGGCCAGGGTCTTACCGTCCGGCGAAAACTGGAGCGACCAGATAGGCGAGGCATGCTCGGCAGCGAGAGGCGCGAGGAGGAATGCGTAATACGTAATACATACGTAATGAAGAAGACTGAATCGTTGTCGCCCCCTGGGGTCGCCGGGGTCTTGACGGCCTCTTCGTGGTGCTGACGCTCCGCGGCAGCTCGGTTGCATGCAGTGAACTTCGGTCGCAAAGCAGGCGAAACGCCGACGACCCCAAGAGGCACTTCGGCGTAGAACAGTCTGTTGTCCCACCTTCAAGCGAAAGAGGAAGCAGACCGAGACTCCCCGACTGTCAAAGTTACCCATTACTCATTACTCGTTACGTTCCATCACTCATTACGAATTACGTATTACCCCTCATTTCACTTCCACCTTCGGCTTACTTCCACCTTCGGCCATCGATTCCAACACGCCCTCATACGCGCGGATGACCCCTGATTCAAAATCCCGGTATCGAATTTCCGCCGGGAATCGAACGGAAAATTTAACCCTCGACACCAACGCCGGTGAGAGAATTTCCTCTCGGCCGTCTTTCTGTGCCAGGCCTTTGATTCGGATCAAATCGTTCTTTAAGGAAGCATCAAAGCCAAAGGCTTTATACCGATGCTTTCCCTTGATATCGAATATGTCGGCGGCCAGTTTCCCTTTGCCAGAGAGGGTATGCACCGCGTCGGCTGTGATGTATTGGGTCACCCCAGGTTTCTTTACCGTTTTGAAAGAAGAGTCGAACCGAATGGGCTGTCCCGTAGAAAGGTGGAACTGCAATCCCTTGATATATCCTTCCAGAATGCCGGTCATCTCACCCACCTGAATCACTTTTGTTGCCTCTCCAATCGAGAGATCTTTGGCGACGAGGTCGAGTTCTAATCGAGAGAGATTGGAAAACAGATCCTTTACCGCAAGGTTTGTCATCTCGATACTGCCGCCGAATACATGGAAATTGGCATTTCCCTCGAGGCTCAGGTCGTTGCCACCAAGCTGAATTTTGTTCAGATCGATATTCGCTACACCTTTTAGATCCTGCAAAAGAAACGATTGCAGCAGTCGCGCTATCTGCATGCCCTCGATCTTCAAACTGACTTCAGCCCTGATGTCGTCCGACAAAAGACTGTTGGTCATAATCGGACTGATTTTCAAAGTGCCACCATAGAAGAGTTGATCCACCGCAGCGGTGTAGAGCCGGTTGTCTTCGAGCTTTAGCGACAGGCCGAGGTTTTCAAGGAAAACGATGCCTGACGACAGGGTCTTTACCGTGAGTTTGCCAAACGGCAGCCCTACTGAATTCTTCGGCGGATCGCGCGGCCAGCCAAGGTCGAATGGGACGCTTGCGTTCACTCCTTCGAGGTACGTCTCACCGTAAGAAACGTCCGCCTCCTCAAGCCTGTATTTTCCCCGGGCACGAACCTCGCCATGACCGGCTTGAATTTCCGCTTCGAGATTCGTCTTCCCTGTGAGTTCCAACAGGTTCAACAGACGCACCGAATCACCAAACGATTTCCGCAAATCGGTCAGAAGTTGATCGTTGCTGGAAACATCAATCAAAAGCCTGGTTGAAAGGGATACATCCTCATGTTGATCGGATTCCGGCCGGCCGTCTCTCATCCCCGGCTGGAAGGCCTGTGACACCAATCGCTCGACATTTTTTCCAACCAGTTTTGAAATTCCAATCTGAAACGCATTTGATAACGAAAGCTTGCCTTCTTCGATTTCAAAATGGGAAAGATTGAAGAATCGCCCCTTCAGGCCAAGCCCAACTTCGCGGTTGGTAAAATCAAGAAAGAACAGATCTCTGTAAACAGAAAAACTGTCAGCCTTGATTTCTGCCTCAAAGTCGACCGCTGTCTCTCCCGGCGCCTTTGATTTGGAAAGTATGGCTTTCAGGTCAAGGTTGAGGTTTTCGATACCTTCAACCTTGTTTTCATCAATCGGTAGTAATCCCGCTTTCTTCATCTCAAGCAAAAGCGTGACATCCTCAGGCGGCCGCAAGACTGAGAGGTCATTCCCAATCAACATCCCCGGCCCAGTCTTGAAGCTGAGCTTCAACTTCCCGCTGGGGGTGTAATGATCGGCCATTCCGGATGCGAAGGTCCTCGTCAGCCTGCTCAATCGCTTCACATCGATATTCTGTAATTCAAGGGACACCGGGTGGAGTTGGGTGAAGCCGATGAATTCACCCAACGGGATATCTTTTCCCAAGGTAAAGCTGGGCATGGGCGGCGGCGTCTGCTGATTCTTCGGGGGCCCGTTGAAACGTGTTGCACTTCCTTTGAATACAGCCGAAACCTCGCCCGGCCAACGAATGCCGGCCTCACGGATCTCGATGGAATCATTTGATAATTCGCCTGTGAGGGAAGTCTGGATGGTTTCATCTTCGACAGGGATTACTGAATCAAGCTGAAACCCTTTCACCGAGTACTCAATTTTACTAAAAGCGCGATCGGTCCAGTCGGGCACGCAAGATAAAACTGCCGCGCCTTTCACCGTGAAGGTGACTGGAGAATCGCCTGTCACCGCCTTCAAAGACTTGATGATTCCGGCGGCTGTCAGGCGGGGCGTTGAGACGGAAATCTTAATTACGGGAATGGCGTCGGGAAGGCCATTTATCGACTGCAGGGACAGATCCACCGCTCCTTGCAACTGCAAGGACCTCATCTCTTCCGGCAGATAATCATTGAACTTTGCCTGCAGCTTTCCGACATCGAGCAGGCGAATGTCCAGCGACGCCTGGTGAACTGCTCTCCCTGCATTTTCCCATGACTCTGCCAGCAGCCTGAGATCGGCATTTTGAGCCTTGGCCTCGAACCTCAAGACTTTGTCCCAATGAAAAACAGCCTCCTCGATGTTTAACATTTGGTCGAAAGTCGCATCGAGTTTGATGCTGCCAGAGAGTGGCTCCTGATCTATATCGAGGGTCCATGAACTTTTCACCGAGTAGAGATTCGCTCCGGCTTCAGTCATCGAGAGATCCGCGGCTCCTCCGGCACTTTTGAAGGAACGTTCACCAAGGAGCAGGTCCGTGCCTTCACAACTTAATCGAGTGCGAAGGTCGGAAATTCGGTATCCGTTCTTGCCAAGAACCGTCGAGGCGTTTCCTGATGCCATCCAGCGCTTGCTGGATGCAGAAAGCGAAAAATCCTTGAAGGGGTATGAGAGATCTGGTTTGTCGAATTGAACCTCAAAGGTCGCCTCCGCCGTTCGTTCTTTGTCTTTGCTGAGGAGTGGGAAATCATGGACTTCAGCGACGATTTCCAATCCTCCTTTGAACTTGAGCTTTCTCATTTCAGGAGCAAGAGAGCCAAACAGTTCCTGAATTCTTGATACTGAAGCACCTGACAACTTTGCCTGGCCGTTGGTAAGCGTTTCAAGATCCCGTGCAACTCTTCCGGTGAGCAACAACTGCCCCAGTCCTTTCCAATCAAGCAGTAGTTTCACCAGTGTGAGTCCTTCCTCCTTGCCCGCAAAGACGACCTCGGCCTTCAATGACTCCGGGCCTTTCAATTCAAGACTTCCTTCTATGGCGCCGCGTCTGAACAATTCACCAAACGGGAACGGGCGGTCCGAAGTAGCTACCAGCACGTCCAGCGGCAAAGAAGTATTCACGAATTTCAGATGACCTGAGCCGGTCGACTCGACAAGAATCTTTTCGAGTTCTTTCGGCAAAGAGAGCTGTGTGGCATAGTCCCCGGGGGCGATATCCGTGAACCGAACCGTTCCTTCTTTAATTTCGTTCAGAGAGCTGCTCAGACGTCCTTCAATCTGCAGGCTGCCGATCGGCGTCTGAATCTCGAACTCCTGGATTTTCAATTCTTCATTGCTGAAGTCCAAATTCGCCCTGCCGTCATACCTGCCTTCGGTGTGCAGAAAGCTGGACTTGATGTCAGCCTTGCTTGAGAGGCGCTTCAGGTCGGACAGCCAGTCACTCGAACTGACAGGAAGATTCTTCAGTTCAGCATGAATGCTGAGTTCACCTTCCGGCGGAAAATCCGGCAGCTTTGGTATGACGGTCGACAACGGGAGGGTCTTAGCGATTCGTTTGAGGGCATCCTGTGGAAAGAATTTGGTTAACGAAATCGTGCCTTCGGTAAGACGCTTGAAATCGATGAACGTGAGGTCGGCTTCGATGTTTCCGATCCCTGGGGCGGTGGCCTTAAGGGATCGCATTTTGAGCGTTTCCCCCTCGGCGGCCGGGGAGCACGATAACGAGATATCGAGTTCGCCCATTTTGATTTTCGACTGCAGGTCTGCTTTCCACGATCCGCGGGTAAACTCACCGGATTTGGAGAGGGTGTCCGTTCTGTCCAGGTGAATGATCCGGCCCGTCTGAATGAAATCGGTTGCCGCCGTATCGAGTCGAAAGTCGTCCCACTGAATCCGTTTGTCTGGAAGGCTGTATTCAATGCTTCCCTCCAGGTTCAGTGCGGCGGTCCTAAGCTGCCCCCAATCAGGCAACTCCAGTGAGCCCTTCACCACACTGATTGCCGGAAGCAGTCTTACGCTCCCGTGATTCAGCAATAACTCGAAAAGATTAAATTCGCCCAAGCAGGTGCCGAATAAATCGCCGTCCGATTCAGGCATGTCCACGCCTGCGAATTGCGCAAGCGAACGATACTTCGAAAGCACACATTCGTTCGCGGTCAGACGGACGGTCGCCTTGCCGTGGGCGATAGCAAGGGTGCCGTCCAGCCTCAGGTTTTTGCCTTCGGCAACACCGAACCGGATGTCGGCTTCTTGAAGGTCAATTCGTGCCATGAACTTGAGCCCCGCCGCACGGACATCCGCGGTCATTGTCCCAATCAGTATTTCGTTTGCAGTTTTCGAAGCGATTCGAATCTCAGCGATAGAGACCTCCCTTCCTTCTGGCATGAGGATCGTGATCTCGGAATCCACCACATCCAATTTCTGAAACTTGTGAAGAGCCGCTATCGCGCCCAGAACCGGCAGAGCTGTCAGGTCAGCGCTCCTTCCATCCTGTCCCTCCTTCTCCATCAAATCCGGAAACGCTAACTGCAGATCGCCAGGGAAACGGTTCACCTGCCAATCGTCGTCCAGCCCCAGCGAGAGTTTCAAGACTTTGACCTCGAGGTTACTAATCGCCCACTTGCGATCACTTCTGACCAGACGGACACTCGCCTGTTCACACTCGATGGGCGCCGCTCCATTTTCAGCCTCTGCTGCTACGACCCTTGGCCTCGTGACCTTGAACGACAGCGGGATCGACCAACTTAAAACCTCGTAATCCAGCTTCACTCGATACCGATCGAGCACGAATCTTTTGATTCGCCCATCAAAGGCGCCGCCGTCAATCAACCCCTTCAGAGCAAGCACCAGAACAACCAGCAGGCCCATCAGAACCAACACCACCTTGCCAATTTGTCTTGGCAGAGTTCTGGTAGTAGAGGCGGAGTTGTTCCCGTCGTCCCGCATGGATGCAATCGAAGTCTTTAAGAATTTGAAATTGACTCACCAGAGCAACGTTACTTTGAAGTGCTCCGGCTTGCCGGAGCTTTTCTGGTTATGGAGTGTGTGCGGAAACGAAAGCGGTGACAATCCCAGAACTCCAAAGGTCGAGTATCCGCCATCCTCAGGAGGGCATCCATCTGGTTCAAGGAATGCGAGGCGGGATGAACAGCATAAAATGCCAGCCAAACTTCGTTACCGAAACAAAAGATCCCCTTATGCGAATTCCACTCACTGCCCTGAGCTTGGTGGGCTTTCTGACTTCCTTCACCCTCGCGGACATGCTGCCCGACAAAGTCAGCTTTAACCGGCACATCCGGCCCATTCTTTCAAATAAATGCTTCAAGTGTCACGGACCGGCCAAGAATGCTCGCAAGGGCGACCTGCGGCTCGACACACAGGAAGGCGCCTTCAAAGATCTGGGCAAAGGCAAATTCGCTCTGATGGCCGGAAACCTGAAGGAGAGCCAGGTATTCCACCGCATTACCGCTACCGACCTCGACGACGTCATGCCGCCCGTCGAATCGAAGATGAAACTCGAGAAGCATGAGATAGCACTGATCATCAAATGGATCGAACAAGGCGCAGAATGGGAAGCTCACTGGTCATTCATCCCGCCGAAGCGGCCTGCTGTTCCGTCGGCCAAGGACCAATGGCCCTTCAATCCCATCGATCAGTTCGTTGCGCGCCGTCTTGAAAAGGAAGGACTGAAACCTTCGCAGGAAGCACAGCGCCACACGCTCATTCGGCGCCTCTCATTTGATCTTACCGGCCTGCCGCCCTCGCCTGCCGAAGTCGAAGCGTTCGTCACGGATAAGGAGGAAGGCGCTTACGAACACCTTGTCGACCGCCTGCTCGCTTCTGATCGTTACGGGGAACGTATGACCCTGGCCTGGATGGACGCTGCTCGTTATGGCGACACCAGTGTTTTTCATGCGGACGGCCCCCGCACCATGTGGCCGTGGCGGGACTGGGTCATCAAGGCATACAACACCAACATGCCGTTCGATCAATTCACCATCGAGCAGCTTGCAGGCGACCTGCTTCCCGAATCGACTGTTCATCAGAAGGTCGCTTCAGGATTCAATCGTAATCACGGCACAACCGATGAAGGAGGGGCCATCGACGAAGAGTACCGGGTGGAATACATGGTCGACCGGGTCAAGACCACCGGCACGATCTGGATGGGCCTGACCCTGGAGTGCGGCCAGTGCCACGACCACAAATACGATCCGCTGACCCAGAAGGATTACTACGGCTTTTACGCTTATTTCAACAAGTCGAAGGACAGGGGCATGCAGTCTCGGGGCGGCAATGCGGTGCCCCTTGTAACGATTCCCTCCGAAGAACAGGAATCGAAGCTAAAGGTGATCAAAGCGGCCCTGCCGGCACTCGAGGCCGAGCTGAAAGAAAAGAGACCTGATGAGAAGGAGGTGGACAAGTGGATCGAAAAGCAGCGCAGACTCGAAGATCCAACCATTGTTGTCAGCGACTGGCAGATGATCGGCCCATTCAAGGCGGAGAGCTTGCAGGAGGCATTCGAAAAGAAATTCGGCCCAGAGCCGGCACCTGATCTCAAAAAGAAGTACGGAGAGAATGCCTGGACGGAGCAGAAGTTTGAGGATGGCAAACCCCACGAGCTAAAAATCGATAACAATTCGGCCGTGTATCTTTACCGCACCATCACGGTGAACGACACCATCGATAGAGGGGTCTCGCTCGGCAGCGACGACAGCATTACCGTCTGGCTGAACGGCGAAAAAGTGCTGGCAAAGAATGTCGGCCGCGCGGTCGCGCCGGATCAGGAGAAAGTCGTGCTGACACTCCTTGAGGGCGAAAACCAGTTCCTCATGAAAATCTGTAACGGCGGCGGCCCCGCCGGCTTTTACTTCAGCCTCGGCCAGGGGTTGATTCCTCCGGAATTGCTGGCCGCACTTCAGATTCCCGGCGGGCTGGATCCAAATATCAAGAAAAAGTTCTTCGACCATTATCGAACCAGCGTCTGGTCCGAAGGCCTGCGCATTCAAGGCGAGATAAAACGTCTTCAGGAAGAAGAGAAAGAGATCGCAAGCTCCTCGGTCACCTGCATGGTGATGGATGATATGGAACAGCCGCGCAAGACATACGTCCTCATGCGCGGCCAATATGATTCACCGATTGAGAATGAAGAGATCCTGCCGGCGACCCCGGCCTTCCTGCCCCCGCCGGCCAAAGATGCACTCCCGAATCGGCTCGGTATGGCGCGCTGGCTCATGCAGGATAATCACCCGCTTACCAGCCGCGTAACCGTCAATCGATACTGGACTCTCCTCTTCGGTAACGGTCTGGTCGGTACCGTGTCAGACTTTGGTGCGCAAGGCGAACCGCCTACGCATCCTGACCTGCTCGACTGGCTCGCCGTGGAGTTCCGTGACTCCGGCTGGAACGTGAAACACATGATCAAACTGATGGTGATGTCCGCAACATACCGCCAGTCATCAAAGGTGACGCCCGATCTCCTGGAGCGGGATCCTGATAACCGCCTCTTTGCCCGCGCTCCTCGTTTTCGGCTGCAAGGGGAGTTTATTCGAGACAACGCGCTCGCTGTCAGCGGCCTGCTGGTCGACACTATCGGCGGGCCCGGCACCAGGCCCTACCAGCCGCCCGGGCTCTGGAACGAAGTATCACTCGATGGCAACGTCCGCTTTGTCGTGGACAAAGGGGAGAATCTCTATCGCCGTGGTATGTATATCTATTGGAAGCGCTCCGCTCCCGCACCGAGCATGCGCGCCTTTGATGCACCGACTCGAGAAAAATGTGTCGTCCAGCGTGCGCGAACCAACACGCCCCTTCAAGCCCTGGTCACCCTGAACGACATCCAGTTCGTCGAAACGGCCCGCGCGTTCGCAGAACGTGTCATCAAAGGGGGCGGTGAGGATTTTGATGCCCGGCTCGACATGGCATTCATGCTCGCGACCGCGCACAAGGCCGGACAGACCAGCAGGCAGGTGATGAAGGAAATTTATGAAGACCAATTGGCCGAATATGAGAAGGATCAGGAACGCGCGAAGAAATTGTTGACCGTTGGTGATTCGCCGAGAGATGAGAAATTGAAACCTCACGAGCACGCTGCCTGGACCGTGCTGACGAGTATGATTCTGAATCTTGATGAGACGTTGAATCGAGAGTAAATCCGGGCTTGAATGAAAACCCATGGGAGTTTCAATCAGAAACCCGGCCACCGGGGATTAAACGCGATTTTGAAGCCCTTCCCGACATCAAATGTGAAGACCGGTCAAGTTAACCTGCCCAACAGAAGAAATACCCAATATGAACCCCTTACTTGAACAGTCAAAATTCCAGACCCGTCGCGCCCTCCTCTTCAACGGGCTCCGCGGGCTCGGTGGCATCGCGCTTGGCTCAATGCTCGGCGCCGATGGACTTCATGCGGCTGCAGAAAAATCGAGTGCCGGCTTTGCGCTTAGGGGCACCCACTTTCCGCCAAAAGTGAAACGGGTCATTTACTTGTTCTTTTCAGGCGGCCCTTCGCATATCGACACCTTCGATTACAAGCCGGCGATGCGGAAGATCCACGGAACCGAGTTGCCCGATTCCATTCGCAACGGACAACGCATCACCGGGATGACGTCCGGTCAGAAAGAGTTCCCCTGCGTAGCGCCGATGTTTGAATTTGAGCGATTCGGCAAACACGGGACGTGGGTCAACAAGAACCTCCTTCCCTACACCTCTCAAATTGTCGATGACATCACCATCATCAAGACGATGAACTCGGAGGCCATCAATCACGACCCGGCCATTACTTACATTAACACCGGCACGCAGCAGCTCGGGCATCCGAGCCTCGGGGCGTGGCTCAGCTATGGATTGGGCAGTCTGAATCAAAACCTCCCCGGGTACGTGGTCATGATTTCCAAAGGAAGAGGGCAGAGCCAGGCCCTCTACTCGCGTCTCTGGGGAAGCGGATTTCTACCGTCAAAGCATCAGGGCGTGAATTTCAGAAGCGCGGGCGACCCGGTTCTCTTCCTTTCGAACCCGGCAGGGATTGATCAAGCGACTCGTCGAAAGATGCTTGACGGCATCGCCAAGATTAATCAGGCCAAATTTCAGGAGGTAGGCGATCCTGAAATCCATGACCGCATTTCGCAATACGAAATGGCCTATCGCATGCAGACATCCGTGCCGGAGCTCATGGACATGGCCGACGAGAGTGAAAAGACGTTTGAGCTTTACGGGCCGAGTTCAAAGAAGAAGGGAACTTTCGCTGCCAATTGCATCCTTGCCCGCCGACTTGTTGAGCGCGGCGTCCGGTATATTCAGTTGTTTCACCGGGGCTGGGATCAGCACGGGGCGCTGCCACAGAATATCCGTATGCAGTGCGAAGACACGGATCAACCTTCGTCTGCTCTTGTCCAGGATCTCAAGCAGCGGGGCATGCTGGAAGACACCCTTGTCATCTGCGGAGGAGAATTTGGCCGCACCATTTACTCCCAGGGCAAGCTCACCGAGACCGACCATGGCCGCGATCATCATGGCCGCTGCTTTCACACCTGGATGGCCGGGGGCGGCATCAAGGCCGGCATCGAATACGGGGAAACGGACGACTACTCCTACAATATCCTTAAGGACGGCGTCCATATCCGTGACTTCAATGCGACCATCCTCCACCAGCTCGGCATTGATCACGAGCGCTTCACCCATCGCCACCTGGGGCTCGATCAGAGCCTGACTGGTGTGGTCGAGAAGGCGAAAGTGGTGCAGGGGATTCTGGCTTGAGTCCGTTTCGTGGGTCAAATAAACCCAACAACACAGAGGGCCAGTTCCAGTCCTTCAGCGGTGCGCACCTCTCGCAGCATTGGCGTCTCCTCCCAATCAATCGTGCCCCAGAATACGCAGTCCTGCCCTTCTTGCTGTCGAACAAAGGTGACCAGCCAGTAATTCCGATTGCGATTCAACACGCGCAGATATCGCGGTGGTGTCGGACAATTGTGCGGTAAGGGCTCTGCCTCTTCGCCAGCGACCGCAATATCTTTGGGAAGCACGAACCACGGCTCGGTTTTGCCGTCACCCGGTTCCTTTTCCACATCGATTACAAATGCGCAGCTAGAGTCAGCGAATTTCGCGGCCAGGGAAATATCTTGAATAGATCGTCCCTCTGGTACGCGTACCGCCACGGAACCTGGCGATGTTTCTGCGACATCTTCCCACTTATCTTCCCAGCTACATAACACTTCCCAAGGGCGGCTCGGCAAGACCCGATACACCGTCTGGCCACCGGCAACTTTGCTTGGGTATTTCGGGTAAACAAAGAACGGCGTTGCACACGAAGCGCCTTCAAGAATTGAAAACTGCTCCCAGTTCTTGAAATCATCGGAACGGAACAGGAAGGTTTTCGATTCAGCGCAAACGGAGAGGATGACCGTCAGTTCGTAATGATGGAATTGCAAAGATTGAATTGGGCCAACTTGAATGTCGACAGGTTGCGCTTCATTCCAGGTCACAAAATCTCCTGAAGAAACGTGGCGGATTCTGGAGGGATCGGACGCATCGACGAACAGCAGATTGACTCGTGAATCAAAGTGGAGCATGGCGTAAGCAAGGACTCGCTCAGCAAGCGGGAAACCATCGCCGATAGCCGAGTCCGCACCGGGCACATCTGTGGGTTTCGGAATCTTGATATCTACGCCGAATCTGTCCGCCAGGTAGCGCGCACTGTAGGCTTTTTCGATGGTGGACATCTCTTCGAAGGGCTTGAGGCCCGGAACGATTCTCCTGTTTGGATGATAACGGGCCAGGAGCGCCTGCCTCGTCGTTGGGTCAGCAATATTGGTTGAGCCGGAGTGTCCCATCAGTTGTTGAAAGAGCAGAACGTCCCCAGGTTCCGCGAGAAACTCTTTGCCCGGTCCTGAGAATTCGAGGCGGCTGGCGTTACCTTTCGCACACTGGCAATGCCTGGCCAGGGCCTCTCTATACCGCAACGGAGATCCTTTGAAGTATACGAACCCTCCGCCGTTCGAACGGACGCGGGTAAGGAATGTGAAAGATCCCACAGCCCATCCATTCGGCATGATACCGGGGTAGCTGTCATCCACGTGAGCCCTGAATTCCGGTTGCTTCGCGTCCGGTTGATACACACGCGGCATCTCGCTCCCACCACGGCCGCGGCGATGTGGATATTCCGGCCCGAACAGTTCTGCGATAGCGTCGTGCATCCGGTCGGTCTGGCAAGCCTGCACCAGTTCGCCGCCTACGCTCTTGAATTCGGGCGTCCCGGGAATCCCCTCCGGTTTCCCGGCTTCCAGCCATTTCACCGCCGGTTCGATCGTTTCAGGAGGAACAGCATTTCGAACAATCACATAACCATGCTCGATAAAATGTTCATGGTCTTCGGTAGTTAAAACAGTTTCTGTTGCCATGGCTGCGGGGGGACCAGATGAGGTAGGATGACAGAAACCATGCGTTATAGTGTCTGTCGCAAAAGGTGGAATCGAATTTGTGGAAATTTACATGAAAAGCGAATTGCAATCAGAACAGCAAACAGGATGGAAATCAAGACTTCACGAGGTCATGAATTGCGGAGTTGTTGAACTCGGCGTAGGTGGGCTGATCGTGATTTCCGTTTCACTGACGTTTGTGGAGATTTCCATGAATCCGGGCGCAAGAGGCTACAGTACAGTGGAAGATGTGAACCACCTGCTAACCCTCATTTTTGCAGTCGAACTCACCCTGCGTGGGTTCGCTTCACCATCAAAGAGAGATTTTTTGCGAAGCTATTGGATCGACATCCTGTCAGTTCTCCCGCTGCTGAGGATGTTTCGTATATTCCGTGCATTGCGCCTGCTGCGGCTTCTT
Source organism: Planctomycetota bacterium (assembly GCA_027625095.1). Classification (GTDB taxonomy): domain Bacteria; phylum Planctomycetota; class PUPC01; order JACPCR01; family JACPCR01; genus JAQBXN01. The sequence continues at coordinate 33,463 of JAQBXN010000056.1, forward strand.
AGGATGTTCCGTCTGATGGGCATCTTTACCCACTATGTAAGTTTCTTCCCTTACGTACTTCGGCGGGGAGCCCTCGAATACACCCTCGTGCTCGGCCTGATCATGATTGCGGTCCTGTTCGGCAGCGCAACCGTGCTCGCGTTTGAAAGGGATGCGAATCCGCAATTGGATTCTCTTACCAAGACCTTCTGGTTTAGTATCTATCCTCTGCTCGCGGGCGAACCTGTTCCAAGCATGCCGGAAACCTCAGGAGGCAAGTTCGCCTCGATCTTTGTGATGTTTATGGGGATGATTTTTTTCGCGATGCTTACCGGAACGATTTCCGCATATATGATCGAACGAATCCAGGGTGGAGGACGCATAGTGAATCTCAGCAAGTTTGAAAATCACATCATCATCTGCGGGTGGAGTCGTAAAGCTGAAATCATCGTCAGAGAGTATCAGGCTGCACACAAGAATTCGGACATTGTGGTGATCACCCTCGAGGAGGAAGAGAAGCTTCAAATGGCCAATCCGTCGATCGCCAGCAGGGTCACGTTTCTACAGGACGATTTCACGAAAGTTGCGGCCCTGGAAAGGGCAGGTATTCGAAAAGCCAGCACCTGCATCATTCTCTCTGATCGCAGCCACAATCGAAGTGAGCAGGATGCGGATGCGCGGACAATTCTCGCCGCGCTGACCGCGGAAAAACTGAACCCGGCAATCTACACCTGCGCCGAACTCATCAATAGAGAATTCGGTTCACACCTCGAGATGGGGCGCGTCAATGATTACGTCATCGCGGACGAGCAAAGTGCTTTTCTCCTCGCTCAGGCGGCTTTGAATCATGGCCTGGTGCATGTGGTGTCCGAACTGCTGACCCAGGAACGCGGCAATCAGTTTTACACGCTGGAACTTACCCGAGAGTGGATTGGCAAGTCCTTTTTCGATCTTTTTATCCACCTGAAAAAAGAGAAGAACGCCATCCTGATAGCAGTTCAATCAACTGACGGTTCCTCCCAGGTGAATCCGTCGGAGCATGAGTTCAAAGAGGGGGATGTCGCGGTCGTGATCGCCGACAAGAGCATCAAGCTGGGCTAATCATTACCGGCACATAGAGCTGCTTGCAGCATCAGGCGTGGGATGCCTGAAACCACCAACTCGACATCGATTGCGCCAACCGGTAATCCGCCTCTGTCGTAATCTTGATGTTGTCATAGGTACCCTCCACCAGTGCGACGGGGAGTCCGGCCATCTCAAATAACTGCGCGTCATCGGTCACCTGCCAGCCTTCTTCGCCGGCCTTGCGAGAGACTTCGAGGTATTTCGCACGCGGAAAGATTTGGGGGGTGTGAGCGCACCAGAGATCGGAACGTGAAACCGTAGCGGCAATGATGCCCTGTGCCTGACGATCGGTTTCTGGGATCGGGTATCCGGAATCCGGGCTCAATCGTTTGACCGTTTCCTTCATAGGTGTGGCAAGAATGGCGGCTCCAGTTGCAAGCGCTGCTCGAAACGTCGCCTGGATCCCGTCGGCACGAACGAATGGGCGAACCCCGTCGTGGATCGCAACCCACTCAATAGTCTCGCTTAGTGCCTCGACACCGCTCCGGACCGAGTCCTGTCGTTCGGTGCCGCCACAGACGACTTGAGTGACTTTCATCGCCGCAAGTTCATCGCCCCAGTTGTGCAGGACCTCGTCTCGATCTTTCTTGTTGACGACGATGACTATCTCGCGGACGAAATCGAGCGGCGAAAAAGCAGCGAGGGTACGTAACAGAATCGGTCGGCCGTCAAGGTCGAGGTAAGGTTTGCGCTGCCCGAGTTGCAGGCGTCGACTTTCCCCGGCTGCGGTCAAAACGGCGCCGAGATTGGCATTGAGAGATGGATCAGGATTCAAGATTTAAAGACAAGATTCAGGATTCAGAATTCAGAGACAGGAATCAGGATTCAGGATTCGAAGACAGGGCGCTCAATCCTGAATTCTGATTCCTCTATCCTTACACCGGCTGCTTGGGCAGTGTAAAGTGAAACGTTGAGCCCTCACCGGGAATAGAGTCAAGCCAGACCGTGCCGCCGTGTCGTTCAACAATTTTCTTGCAGATGGCCAGCCCGATCCCGTTGCCGGGGTATTCCTGGCGGGTGTGGAGCCGTTCAAATATGCCGAAGATACGGCTCTTGAATCTGTCCTCGATGCCAATGCCATTGTCGCGTACATAGAATTCCCAGCTGGCCGCGTCAGACTTGGCACCTACATGAATCTCGGGAGTTCGATCGCCACGGTATTTGATGGCATTGCTCAGGAGATTCTGAAGGAGCTGTTGCAATTGAGTGACGTCTGCCACCACTGTGGGCATTTCGTCATGGGTGATTCGAGCACCGCTTTCTTCAATAGCAATACGAAGCGCAACCTGTGTACGCCTCAAGATTTCGGAGCTGTCTGCAGGTTCAAGTGGCTTGCCCTGTGTTTCGACCCGTGAGAGACGCAGAAGATCCTGAATGAGTGTACGCATCCGATTCGCGCCTTCCGTCGCCATATCGATAAATTGCAGAGATTTGTCGTCCAGGTCGTCACCCAATCTGTTCTTCAGCAGATCGAGATAGCTGGAGACCGCGCGTAGAGGCTCCTGCAAATCGTGGGAGATGACAAAGGCGAACTCTTTCAACATCCGATTCGATTCAGCCAGTTTCTGTGCGGCTTCCCTGAGCGCTTGCTGGGCTTGCTGGCGTTCGGTGACATCCAGGAAAAAACCCTGAACGCCGATGATACGGTTCTGCGAGTCGTAGATTGGAGTTTTTAACACCTGGATGGCGATTCGTTTACCATCGGGGCGTTCCCATTCTTCGATATCCTCGAAATGCTCCCCCGTCTGCATGACGCCCAGGTCGTCTCGAATGTATTTTTCGGCAAGGTCCGGTGGCGAGAAATCCAGGTCGGTTTTACCCAGAATCTCTTCAAGCTGGAGGCCCAGGGATTCACACAGGCGGTCATTCGCAAAGGTAAATCGGCCGGTCAGATTCTTTCTAAATACCTGCATCGGCAGGGTCTCCACCATCGAATGGTAGAGTGCTTCAGAATCTTTCAGCGCTATTTCAGCATTGACTCTTTTGGTGATATCGCGCATCTGTACCAGGTAGGACGGCTGCCCCTCCCAGTCAAATTCAGATACGCTCAGTTCCACGTGTATGCTCTTACCGGCCTCTTGCTCAAACTGTATCTGATGGGTGCCCTCCATATCCAAAGCAAACTGAAATGGGTGGTCGATCAACTCTGCCCGTTGCTTGCCAAAAAGGGACCAGGCCGCTGCATTGCAGTAGCGTACTGTCTCACTTTTATCGACCACAACAATCCCATCCCGTGAGTTGCGGATGATGCTGCGGACGCGGCCTTCGCTGGCCTGAAGCTCCCTTGTAAACCGGGAAAAATCCACCAGCCCTTCCTGTCGTGCCATCGCATGCACGATTGTTCTCTCGAATGACGTGGCATCCAGATACTCGAGTGAAATGACATCCTGGACTCCGGAGCGCAGTGCCCGCCTGGTCAGTGCAGGGTCGTCCTCGTCGAGAATGACAAGAACCGGAATCTGGGGAGCTTTTGCCATCAACTTTAGAAGTGTTTTCTTTACCCCTTTAGCATCCGGAAGCGCGAGGGACAGGAGGACGAGGTCGGGCGTCTCCTTTTCCAGTTCATCGATACAATCCTGGAACGTCTCAACAATCGTGATTTCGCACTTGAGATCGGGGCACGTTTGAAGACGCGCGGCAATGGCTTGTGAATTTTTCCGGCGGCCCTCAACGATGAGTGTACGAACGTTCTTGTCAGACATGATGAGCGATTATGAAAGTTCCGTTCCTTCTAGTGTACGAGGCTGAATTGTAAAGGCCAAATCGAAGATCAAGTGAATACCTGAGTCGTCTTTGGTCTAGCGACATAATCAGTACTGCGACCCTTCAACTCAACCTCACAGTCCGCTCAATCGGCGCTGCGCAGGGATTAACACAAGCACCCGGAGAAGGACCAAGGGGAACATACTCAGGCTTTTGGGCATTCAAACGGAATTAACCCGTCCCGGGCGCCCACTCTGGCTGCAAATTGACTAACCCTTCCTGCATCCACTCGTTTCGACTTCGATACGGTACTGGCCACTCCTTCTGACAATGTCCTCACTTGAGGAAACGGAAGACTTGTGCTTCTCTCCTCGATTCAATAGCGTTTCTTGAAGCATCCTGGGTATCTATAATCTGATTTCAACAGGACCAGGAACAGGGGACTCCGCTAAGCATTTGTTTTGTTTGAAACCCAGGGCAGAACTTTCGGCAGGGAGATCAAAGTCTCAGCATCTCACCAAGCTGCTCCCTTCCTGATAACCTGAAACCCTTCTTTCAGCACACAGATTCTTTTGAAGGAACCATTTAGCCTTGCTTACTGAGAGTCCGGGCGGCATCGAACACAGGACAGCCCACCTTGCTGACCAATGAAGCCAAACGATTCTGGCGGCTACTGACGCTGATCATTGCGACTGGCGCCCTGCTTCGTGTCTTCGTCATATACACCTTTCCCAATTTTTACGGTCCCGGCGATCCCGCCATCTATTTCACCATGGGTCGCAGTATTCTCCAGGGGAACGGGCCGGAAGTTTCCTTCATCTGGCATTACCTGACTCTCTCAGAGATTGTGCATTACGAGGATTACTACGAGCCTGCTTTCGGGCTTCTTGTGGCCATGACGATGTTTTTGACGGGCGGGTCAGTCGCCGGCGCGAAATGTCTGCCACTTCTATTCGGCCTGGCAACGATCCCTGCGGCAGCAATCATCACGCGGCGAAGGGCTGGCGTGACGGCAGGTCTGTGGGCAGCGGTGATCGTAAGTTTTCATCCCTACTCGATCTATCACAGCGGCCTCTTGATGAAGGAGACCATGGTCGCTTGTCTGTTCCTTGTTTTTTGGGATGTCTGCTCCCGTCGGCTTGAGAACTTTCCTGCTTCGAAAACCGGTTTCTCGACCGGCGTTCTGATCGGCGGTTTTGGCCTGCTCCAATACGAATCGTTGCCTGTAACGTGCGTCGCTCTCTTTACATTCTTGATGCTCCGGAACCGCCGTTTGGTGCTTCCGGCAGGTCTGGGTCTTTCATTGATTATTGTTCCACTGTTGGCCTGTTCATGGCACTTCCTGGGCGTCCCGATCTCTGCAAAATTTCTTTTCTTCTTCGGGCACGACCTCAACACGCCAGGCGTTGCGGATACATTTCAATGGACGAAGTTGCTCAAGTTATTTCCACCGATTGGCTATCTCGTTAAGCAGCTCTTTCTGGTGCTTGAATTTCCGCTATATGTGTTCGGCGCATGGCAGGCATGGAGGTGGCGCCGAACCGATTTCGGCCTGCTGCTTATCTTGCTGGTGATCTCAAGAGTCTATTTTCACAGCATTCCTAAAGATCTCTGGCACCGGGATGTCATGACGCTCATGCCGCTCCTGGCAGTGCCGGCGTCGGCTGGCATCGCATCATTTCATGATTGGCTTGTTGCCCGAACAAAGCTCTCACCATGGAAAGTTTCGATAGTTCTGATAGCTGCTTTGCTTGGCATCTTTCACACCTACGTCGGTTACGACCAGATCTACAGTAATCACCAGTTCCCGGATTATAAGGATGCACAATTTCGCAGATATGAAGCCTGCGCCCAGATCCGGGAAGCGCAAAAGCGGGGCGTCATACCAAAGGGCGAACCGATCCTTGCGGATGAAATGGTTGAAGAGATCTATCTGTTTTCCGGCCATCCGGCGGTGCGATATCCAAACGACATCAACCTGGTCCCCAGGCTGGTTAAGAGATATCAACTGAGGTACATGCTGCTTCCTGCGTTCACGCCGGGATACGACTGGCAGAAGCAGTTGGCCGGGCTAACGTACAAAAACGTCTTCAGACTTGCGGCAGGCTACGTTTTGGTAGAGTTGGAACCACTCCAGAACGAAAGAATTGTTCCGAAAAAATGAACTGCATCCTGCGACTCATATTTCTTGTTCTTGCTTTCATTTCAGCGTCGGGCAACGCAGAGCCGGAGGTCAATCCTGCTGTCGCCACAGTCAGTGGAATCACCGCGACAACAGTCGTCCCGGAACAGATCGCCGCGAAGGACAAGCTTGAAGTCGAAATGACTTTTACCATGCGGATCAATTACACCTACGTGTTCAACTTCACGAGCGTTTCCTTCACTTTCTCGAACATTTCGACGCAGGAGGAATTCGTCTCCAAGCCGCAACTCCTGCCTTACCGGGAAGTCGACCGAGTACCGTACGCCGACCAGGCCATGAAGACCATCGAGGCGCTACCCGATGTTGTTCATTACCAAGAGGAAAAAGACGCAAAAACCGGCAAGAACATGCTCGTCGTGTACCGCTGCATGTACCTGAATCCATCCGAGTCACATACCTTAAAAATTCAACTCACGAGTTTTGAGCATCAGAACGAGCCGAAAGCAACAGTGAATGTCCTTCCGCCGGGCACCTACAACGTGACTACAAAGTTTGCCTGCCTGGGCAAGACGGGAAAGGCGGCATCGGCGATCTCTTGGTGGGGCGGCAGCGGCCAGATGGTGACAACGATGCAAGTCACAAAGTAAGCGGCCTCGCTTTTTTGCGGCCTCGATAAACTTTGACTATTTGCTTTGCATTGCAAAGCGCTTGGGCTATAGTCTGCTTATCGTAAGAGCTACTCATATCAAATCCCAATAACCAGTCATGGATATCCAGAAGGCAATAGATCAAATCGCCGAAATTAATCGGCATCTTGCAAAGACTGAAATTTGTCGTGCCATTCGTTCCGTGCCCGTTGGTATGACCGGTATTGTGGCCATCGCGGGTAGCCTGATGATGCCTGTCGTGCTTTCGACGCCTACAGCTTCCACGTTCGTCACTTACTGGGTAGCCCTCGCCATGTTGAATGTTGCCCTTGTTTCAACGCAGATGGCAGTGGAATATCTCGGAGCAGAAAGTGGAGAACGTAACCTGATTCGGAGAATCATCGGCCAGTTCTTCCCGGCCATGGCTGCGGGCGGAGTTGTCACGGTGGTGTTTACGTGTGCTACAAAAGATCTTGTTTCCTATTCTGCCTGGACTTTGGGCGCTCACCTTCAGCCTGGGGCTGTTCTCGGCGCGTCCGTATCTCCCGAGAACGGTGGGCTGGGTGGCCCTCTTCTATGGGGCAGCCGGAGCGATCCTCCTCATGAAGAGGCCGGGTGTCCAGCGACAATTAGAATTGCCGGTCAACGACAATTAGTTTTGCCGGTCCTTGGCGGCCGATTCGACGGGATGAACGTCGGGTTCTGATGACTCTCTCTCTCGTTTTTTACTGGAACCTGGAGCGAGGGTGTGATAACTAAAGAATCATCAGAAACATCTGAAGAACAAAAGGGCCGCTTCGCATACGAGGGGCTTGACCGAATCCTTCATGAAAAGGCTCGACTCGGAATCATGACCTGCCTCCTCAGCAAGCCCGAGGGCCTCATCTTCAAAGATATAAAATCATTTTGCGATTTGACCGACGGTAACCTGAGCCGCCACCTTCAAATTCTCAACGAAGCCGGCTTGGTCGAAATCTGGAAAGGATTCCAAAACAAGCGGCCCCAAACCCTCTGCCGCCTCAATGAAGAGGGACGTAAACGATTCCTGAAATACGTTCAGGAGCTTGAAGGTCTGCTTAGAGACGTTGCGAGCGTCTCCCAAAATGAACCTCAAAAGGAATTGCCTCCCCACCTGGCGCCCGCCTGATTCACGTAGTAACCCATCGCCTCATTCCGCTGTTAATCGAAAGCCCAAACGACGGTTATGAAAACAACCCTCGTTCGCACGGAATTCCTTCTTACGAAACGCACACTTTGCCGTATAAAGCAATCCGGGCGTCAATCACCAACCATCAATCACTCTTCTCTTATGAAAGTCATCCTTGCTTCACACATGGGAATGTGTTTTGGCGTCAAAGATGCCATCGGTATAACTGAGTCAGTGAAGGAACCTGAACTCGTGACTATTCATGGCGAACTGGTTCACAACTCCAGTGTTCAGGAGCGATTCAAAGAGCAGGGGTTTCACACTTTGCATGAATCTGCGCGAGCAGAGCTCCCACAATCGCCATTTGTGCTCATCACCGCGCATGGCGTCAGCAACGCGGAACGAGCCCGCCTTGCGGATTCAGGAAAGCAGCTCATCGACACCACCTGCCCGCTGGTCCGCCGCGTCCATCGGGCCGCGCTGCACCTGCAGGCTGAAGGATTCTTTGTCGTCATTGCGGGCCGGCACGGTCATGTTGAGGTCGAGGGACTCATCGGAGACCTGCGTGATTACGAGGTGATCCAATCGCCCGGTGATGTCCGTGGCTTTGCTCACCAGAAAATCGGGATCATTTCCCAGAGCACGACCCCGCCGTTGCTGTTCGATGAAATCTGCGCTGAGATTCGGAGGGTGAATCCGGATAGAGAGATTAAGGTTATCGACACCATCTGTGCACCCACCCGAGAGCGACAGGCGGCCGTGAAAGAGCTCCTCGGAAAAGTGGATGCGCTGGTGGTGGTTGGTGGCATGAATTCGAATAACACCAGGCATCTATGCCACCAGGCAGAATTGCGTGGAGTACCCTTTTATCATGTCCAGGATGAGCATGGCCTGGATGAAGACGCGCTTCTGCAGCATGAAGTCGTCGGCCTGACAGCAGGCACCTCGACGCCGGATGCCACCATCGAAGGTGTGCATAAGGCCCTGCAAAGATTGGGTAAACCGAGGCAGCACCGACCCCAAGAAGGAAAGGCATCTCCCGGAGGTTAGCCGCAGAGGCTGCCTCCAGATAGCAACCAGGCAGTGAGGTCGAGCAGGCACACCTGGGGTAAAGTTCCGGCATTGTCTAAAAAGCTTCGGGTACTATACTTCGCCAATTCCTGTCCACTCCACTCACACAAAACCTATGAACGTCTGTCGCACCAGGCTCCTGTTTGCCCTCAGCTTCATTTTGTATGTACCTGCCGCCCAGGCTCTAGAAGTCACCATTTCCCTTGTTACTCTGAAAGACGGCCAACGCGTACCCCTTTCAGAGATCCACGAGCTGCGCCGTTCGCCCTACGGCGGTTGGGTAGCCACGTTTTTTCCGTTTGGAATGAACGTCAGCGGCATACCAATTTTCGAGTACGAAGACTCACTCCTGGAAGCCGCGCTAGAGAGCTTCGATATCCTGAACCCCGAGCAGGAGAAAGCAGCCGACGAACTTGACGATATCCCCGAGTTTGATGACGGCCCCAAAGTGGTGCCGGGCCTGAAGAGAGATTCGGTAGCCAAGGTCAACCTGGCGGATGGCGAACACTTGATCCAGCCCGGCGACCTTCGCTTCAAGATCGAGAAAGGCAAGCTCTCGACAGATGATCCCCGTCTTGAATTGAAACCGGACGATACTCTCGAGGCACTCTGCCAGCCGGTCACGATCCGCGGCTTCGACGGCAGTCGCAGCCAGCCATTCGAGGCCATCTTGTCACACGGCAGGATCAACATTATGGGAAACCTCTTCAAACCTCTCGAAGATCCGGAACAACGAAAGCTCAAGTCCAGAGAAGAGGCGGGCCCCAAAAAATATCGTCGTCTGCGTGTCTTTCTCCCGCCCACTCAAGACAAACCCTATCGGCTGAACCATGCGTCATTGAGCGTAGACAGTAAGGGGAACATCAAGCTTTCGTCAGACACATATGAACTGCAGAAGAACGAAGTTCGGATACCTGTGGCCCCGCCGCCTCTGGAGCACTTGGTGGGTGTAGTCTGGCTTGGCGACCCCGAGGCGTCTCTGTCTTACGACGTGTCCTCCAATGCGTCCGGCGCTTCCCTCATGCGCGTGCCAGTATCCTTGAAGCTGCGCAGCTACGACCTGACATACACGGTGCCGGCGCAAAAGATCACTCGTATCGTAAAGCTTCCAAACACCTTTGATGTGCTCCCGTTCAAAACAGTGGTGTGTGATGCGCGGGGTAACGAACCGAAGCTGTGGCTGTTCCAAATGAAATCATTAACTGCAAGTCCCGGTGAAAGGGAATGGCGTATGACGCTTCTGCCGCTTCTCATCGGAATGGAAGGCGCGGTAACCAAGTGGGAGTTCAAACCGCTCACGTCCGAAAAAGGCCCGATTCATATTGTCTCCAGCCTCGAATCTTTACCCCAAGCCCCGGAAACATGGGTAATTTCACCTGCCGAAGGCGAACTGAAGAGCGTTCCTCTGGGGCTACTTCGTGTGATGAGTAAACAGCCGCAGGAAAACGCCGTCTCGATCTACACCTACAGAAACCGCGGCGGCTATCGGCGAGGGGATCCTGTGGATTTGTTCTGGACGGTTCGTTCGGCAGAAGGGCAGACTCCTGCAAAGATAGATCTTGTTCTGGACGGCGAAGGCACAAACATACAGATTGCTTCGGATGAACCCAAAGGTGCCCTCCATACAGGTATGGTTCGGCTTGACACTTCATCGCTCGTGCCAGGTACATTTACGGTCTCGCTGAAACAGCAGGACATCATCAGCTACCCCGCCAGGTTTCAAATTTATCAAAGAGAACAGAAGACCGATTTCGAGATCTACTCGCAGGCCCCTTTCAGCGAGATCGAACTCTACGGCGGCAACCCGCTCACCGCTTACTACGCACAGGGATTGGGGGCGGACAAACCGGGACTGGCGCCCTTCACCGACCACGCGTATGGCAACCTGCCGGCCAACTTTGGTGTGTACTCAACATCGCTGATTGGGCCGGCTCTGGAAAAGTGTCTGCCTCCAAGTTCGGATGAAGTCGGCCTGATGGCTTTTGCAAGGTTGGGCAAACGTGCCGTGCCGGTAATGCCCAGCATGCTGCATCATGAGGAATGGAATCCCAAGCACACTTTGCCTGACGAACTCCGGCGGTTGCGGCGTCGCAACGCTCTGTTTGCTCAGAAGCATGCAGACATGGGATCCTTCGGCGGCATTCGTATGAACTGGTATGCAACGGTCGGGGGCTATTGGGAAGAATCGGATCCACTCGACGGCCATCAGGGCATCCGCAACGCCGAGTCAAATAAATGGGTCGGCGAGCAGGTGGCAGCTCGTGCCGAAGAGGCGAAGAAGGAAGGCGCAGACGAGGAAACGCTCAAAATGATCCGGCAACATGCCAGCTACGAAGCACGCAGCAGCATCTTGTCCAACGCGTACAAAGAATACATGGCCGACGTAAAAAAGATTCGGCCAGACGCAACCTTTCACACCGGCATCCCTGATTTCTGGCTCGGCAACGGACAGTCGTATCCACCGAAAGCCTATGCATCGCTCACCCACCGAGATGCGGTCGACTACACCGACTATGGCCGTGCACCGTGGGGCGATTTCAGAGCCCCGGCATTCCTCGGCATGGGCAATCTGGATGGCCAAAAGACGCAGGTCGGTTTCATGGGCTACGGCAGTCACGCACGCTTCATCACAGCTTTCGGTACGGCCGGTCGCGGCATCGATGGTTTTGCGATCAATTCAGATAGCGATCTCCTCAGCCACGACCACAAAGCATTGCTGGAAATCTTTGAGAGGTTCGGTTCATATTTTACGTCGCTTGAGCCACTGGAGGACGTGGCTGTTTACTTTTCTAAGACGAGCCCCTGGGCTCATCAGAAGAGCGTCATCCTGATCGACCTCGCCCGGCTGCGTCGCCCCGGCGTGCTGCTCACACAGGAAGAGGTCCTCGCCGGCAAACTGAATAATTTTAAAGTCCTTTTCCTCGCCGCTATTGGCAACGAACCGGATGAAATCAAGGCTGCGTTCAAGAAGTTTGAGGCGGATGGCGGCTATATTGTGAAAGACAAATACTGTTCAGAATGGGTGTCCGGCACTTCCCTTGGGTTTGCTTACGACGATAAACATGTGCCCGGCCGCGCCTGGGGGCTCGGAGGCCCTGACGGCGAATGGGAGTTCGCTTACCTTTGGGGCAAATTCCTCTCAGACCGCGAGGAGAATCTCGTTAAGGCATTCGCAGAGGCGCCGCCGAGTCCCGTTTCGACCTCAGATAAAGAGGTGGTTATTGCACCGCTCGCCGGCAAAGAATCGATCTGCTGTTTTGTTATCAACAAGACCTACATTCCGCTCAGTGTCGGCGGTAAACAGAGACAACATGCCGCGTTACCGCGCAAAGCGGATCTCATCGTTGAGAACGGCTGGCATGTGTATGACATGCTCAGAGGGCGGCAGATTGCAAGCCCGGCGGCCGCTCCAAATGAGACCAGAACGTTCCGTGTACCGCTCGATTTCACCAGAGCTGAGGGAAACCTCTTCTGGCTGACAAAACGCCAGCCGGCCAGAATGGGCGTGGAAGTCATAGATGGCCGCGTCAACGCCTGGCTCGAAGACGATGCCGGGAAAGCCATTCAAGACCCGATGCCTTTCAACGTTGGCTTAAAGGATTCGAACGGGCGGTCGGTATTTGAGAAAAACGCATCTCTTGCGAAAGGGAGCGATAAACTTTCGCTAGCCCTGCCTGCTTTACAGGTGAATGGATCCCTCAAGCTTGAAGTAACCAGTCTGATTACCGGACATACCTTCTCGACGGATCTCTTAGAGCCTGGCGGGAATAAAGACGCGTCCCCACCTGGAGGCAAGCCACGTCCTTCAGAAGACATCATCGGTAGCGAACACCTTGCCGCTTTCCTCGGGAACCCCAAGTGGAGGCCTTCTCCAGAAGGCAGATCTGTGCCCGGAGAGGCGCAGCCACAGGTGGCCTTCGTCACTCGGCAGAACAGGGTTCTCGTCATCCTCGATGAAGGTCAGGACGCTTATCGTAAAGCTGCGGAGGAGATGGTCGCCGTTCTCAAGAAAAACGGCCGTGAAGCTCGCTTGATGGTTGTCGACCCGGCTGACGTTCGTGAACTTCCCCTGCGCTGGAAGCCGCTCGACGAAGACAAGGAACTCCTCGAAAAGGTCCATACCGGCGACGCCATCGCGTGGCGAGTCGATCTGGCTCCGTATTTTAAGAAGGGTGAAGAGAATCCTTTCGACCGCCCCACGCGCGGTTATCCGGAATACGGCCCCCGCACCATGATTGACGGCGATGTCGTGCTGTTCGGGTCGGCGGATGACAACACCTGCCTGAAGGATTTGGATGAGTATCTCAGACGCCGCGTTTCACCGAACTACCCGTCGCCGGGACGTTACTTTGTGCATTACGTCTGGAGTCCATTCCTTGGCGGAAACGATGGACTCTACATCGGCTGTCGGGATGCCGCCGGAGCCGAGGCCGCAGTGGCAAGTCTGGGTCGTGCGACAGGCTTCCAGCCTGTCGTATCGAACAAAGGGCCATCGCGGAGCGCCAGCACCACTACGCTGTCGCGGAGCACCACTACCACAAAACTTCCCGATCTCGTCGAAGGCAAATTCGGCGGGAAGATCGTCGATTTCTCCTGGTCTCCGTCCGGCAAGAACATTTTCCTCAGCCTCGATTCGTACGGCGATTCCTTCTTCGTGCTCGACAGCAATGGCGAGATTCAAAAGAGCCAGCCCATCAGCAATCGATGCGGTAACAGTATCTGGTGGCGAAACAACGGAACGATTCGGCCGATCAGTGACGAACAACTCTACCTTGGCCTGTGGAACAACGATTTTCTCTTCGACATCAACAAGGGATTCATTCATCAAGTCGCCAAACCGCATCACGGTCTGCCCGGCCGTATCAAGGTGAAGGCCGGGGGCGAGATGCTGTTACGAGACGCAAAGTCCGGCAGTGTCTACCTCGGCGGTCTCCAGAAAATTTACGCCCTGGACAAGGCCGGCGGGGTGAACTGGATGCACGACGACACAAAGCTGCGGACGTCAACTGACGATCTCCTTTATCAACGTTCGCTGTTTTTGCGCGGCATTTCACCGAACGGAAAACGGCTCCTGGCCACCGGGTTCGGTATCGAGCAAGACGTTTATGGGATCGGCACGATGCGCAACAACTCCGTCTTCTGCATCGACACCGCTGAGGGCAGAATCCTCTGGGAGAAGCATGGGCTCATCCTCAACGAAGGCAAAGCCATCGTCTCTGATAACCGCATTATCATCGTGGATGATAATGGACAATTTCACCTGCTCGATGCAGATACAGGAAAGAGCGTCGGCGAATTTCGGTCGGTCAGTGGCACTGATTACCTCCTGCCCATACCAGGTTCCGATTACCTGATAGTCGTGGAAAACAATCAGTTCGATAAGGGCGGGCCATCCTGCAATGCCTATCTGCGTGCGGCGGGTAACAAGCCGGATATTGCGATTGATATTGCCGGTCGTGTCACCGATGTGCTCTTGTCACCAGACAATAAATCCATCGCAATAGCCGCGGATCGGGGGACAGCCGCTCTCTTCGATCTGGAGGGAAAGAAAATCTGGGAGGCACAAACTCCCACAGGAGGGAGCGTCCGCTTCTCGCCGGACGGCTCACGCGTCGGTGTCGGCTCCAAGGTGGGCCTCTTTTTCATTTTGGATGCATCGAGTGGCAAGCTTCTCAAGAAGCTGGATCTGAATCGGTTCAACCTCACCACCCCGGAGCAATTCGTCGAACAGATGAACAACATTGGCGATGTGCCCCTTCTCGCCACAGCTCGTGCGCCTGTACCTCTGCCGGAGCCCTCCTACCTCAAGACGCAGGAGAAGGAGGCCATCGAGTTTGGAGAAAACCTCTTGCCGCTCGCAAAATTGCAGAAGGGCATGAAGCCGGCTGGTCCTGCAGCTATTGATGACACGTCTCGCCCATCCGACCTGTCTGTCCTCAATGGTACGGCAACGTATGACCTGGCCGTCAAAGCACAAGGCACGTACCTGGTTGAATTCTTGAATGGTGGCCTCAGTCCAAAGACGGCAGACGCGACCGTACGACTCGAAGTTTCGGTCATTTCAAAATTCAAAAGTAAGCACCTGCCCTTAATCGTTCGGCTTCCAGTAGATCACCGTTTTGTTCGGCGTCGGTTTGCTTTCCGTACGGACAAGACGGGGCCGGTTGAGATTCGTTTCCGTCTGATTTCGCCGAAGGTGGAAGGCGAGGGCCGAAGTGCCAGAGCCTCGTACACAGAGCCGACCGAAAACCCTACTCCAATATTCGTCGGCGAAGTCGTGGTTGCCTCGATGAAATTCCAGAGCCGTAATGTGCTTTTCAGCTCCAATCAGGGCAGCATTGATACCATTAGCGGCGCTGAAGCTCGCGGCGATGTGAAGTGTTCCATAAAGCCATGGACTGGCGGCAACAGCACCGTCCGCTGGCAGCCCTGGGACGCGCCGAGAGCCGCGCTGCGGCTGGTGGATGGCCTGCTCGGCAATCAGGAAACCCAATGGCAGGAAAGCCGTGAGGTCAACAGCGGCACCATGGTTCACAGTGCCCTCGCCTTCGTTAAATTCAAAAAACCCCAGCCGCTCAATGTCATCGCCATCCACGAAGACAACCGTGGCCCTATTCCATCCGGCACAGCCGTGCAGGAAATGACGGCCATGCATTACGGCGTCTACATCCACGAGGTTTCGACCAACAATTGGCGGCGCGTCGGCTACGTTCAGAACAACACCAATCTCGTAAACATCTTTACTTTCCCCGCCACCGATGTGGACCAGATTCAGTACTTCTGGGCGGGCCGACCTTTCGTTGGACTGACGGACGGTCTAGTGCGAATGGCGGAGTTCGAGGCCTACGCATCGGAGGCAGGCGAATTCGAGCTTGAGGAGTTGGATGCGCCGAAGAAAGGCGATCTGGATTTGGATCTGAACGATTGAGATTCTCTGTGTTACTTTTGAGAGCTCCGGCTTGTCGGAGGTTTTGTTTTCCGATGCGTTATCGAAATGAAAACTTTGGGGGGAGGGAAGGCGAAGAAATAGACAGAATAATTGAAACTTTCATGACACTTTCCGAAGTTAGCCTGACTTTTCCTGCCCGCCTGCCTCCTTGGCCGCAAAGCCAGATGATTTCTCAGATTCACTTATTCTGTCCCGAATCATTCTGTCATCTCTGCTTTCAATAGCGCGAACTCCAAGAATTACGAACACGGAAGCAAGTAACAACTTACCGCACGCCAAATCAAGATAGCCCCTTCAACATCCTCAGCGCCTCCTCCTTCAGCCGCCTTTCCAGGCCTTTCGGGTGTACGCGGTGGCGGAAACATTTCTGCCCGCCAACAAACACGACGGGAATTTCCGTGCCATACTCTTCCGTCAAGTCTTCCGAATCTCTGATATCAATTTCACTTATTTCCATCGGCACGTACGCTTGCCTGGACTCTAATACCTCCTTTGCGACATCGCAGAGATGGCATTCAGGTTTACTGTAAAGCGTTATCTCAACGCGCTTGCCTGATTTCAGAAATTGCTTTCTCCAAAATAACATTCACAGACCTGCTTCATTCAGATGGAAAATCCTTCAATGAAAACGATTTTGCGGCATAGCATGCTGATATCAAGCTTGCTAGCAGTAACAGGCTGCTCGGATAAAGAGGCAGAAACCAAGAACGTGAACGACGGTAAGCCTCAAAAGCTTGATGTGGTCGAAATGTCCATTGGAGACCACAAGGTGAATATTGAAATAGCAAAGACAGACGCCCAGAAGGCCAAGGGTCTTATGTATCGGGACGGCATGGAACAGAATCACGGGATGCTGTTCGTCTATCCGAAAGACCAGAAGATGGGCTACTA
>JAQBXN010000057.1 GCA_027625095.1 Planctomycetota bacterium
CATCGGTTCCGGCTTTGGCATAGGCCCCGGCTTCTCCACGTCTGGTGGAGCAGGCTTCGGCATGGGCTCAGGCTTCGGCATTGGTTCCGGCTTCGGCATAGGCCCCGGCTTCTCCACGTCAGGTGGAGCAGGCTTCGGCATGGGCTCTGGCTTCGGCATCGGTTCCGGCTTTGGCATAGGCCCCGGCTTCTCCACGTCAGGTGGCGGAGGCTTCGGCATAGGGTCTGGCTTCGGCATCGGTTCCGGCTTTGGCATTGCCCCCGGCTTTTCCACATCAGGTGGAGCAGGCTTTGGCATGGGCTCCGGCTTCGGCATTGGTTCCGGCTTTGGCATCGGCCCTGGCTTCTCCACGTCTGGTGGAGCAGGCTTCGGCATGGGCTCCGGCTTGGGTGGTGGTGTTGGCTTTGCCGGGTGACTCGGCTTAGCGAGATTTGGTTCTGGTTTTTCCGGTGGTTCAGGCTTTATCGGAGGCGTTGGCTTCCGAATTACCGTGAAATTCCCGCTGATCTTCCCGATTCCCATGAGTCTCCTCTTCCCCAAGTTTAGGGGGTACAAATGGTTAAAGGCCGATCTCTCCTGAGGATGTGGAGCACACGGCCAATTGAGCTGCTTGGATTGACGACTTAATCTCGACCTGGCACACAAAGTCGTCACACTTCCCTGTGGATTCCTGGTTTTCCAGGAATCTCTTCTCAGAGTTAATTCAATTATCGAACTCCTACCGGAAACTTTAGAGATAAAGTTAAGTTTCCTGTGAGCTTTGGATTTAATTGATGTCCAAACAGGGCGGGAAGGCAGTTTCGCCACAAACTGCTTCTACTTCTACAGCGCTAGTTTTTCTCATAACTACCCTGTAAGGAGAGGCATATGACCCGCGATGGCGTCTGGGAGTGGTGGAGTTCTGGAGTGTTGGGGGGCCGTCAACTACTGCGAGAGGCCGCCATTCTGCAGTATTCCAACATTCCAACACTCCAACACTCCGGCCCGTAGCGACGGAGAAAGTGGCCAAACCCACCCCTGCTAAAGCAAAATCTAGCGCTGTAGTACTACTTACTGACTTATGCTTTCGGCAAGGGATTAGCCAGAAGGGGGCCGCGTCTGGTCAAGGAGCCGCTTGATGATGTCACGCGAGGCGACACCTTCCGATTCCGCCTGGAAATTGGTCACAATCCGGTGACCAAGGACTTCATGGGCTACCGCCTGGATGTCCTCCGCCGAGACAAAGTAATTTCCCCTGAGGACACTCCTGGCTTTTGCACCAAGAATTAGATACTGGGAGGCCCGGGGCCCGGCACCCCATCGAATCCAGTTACGGACAAATTCCGGGGCCGATGAATCCGAGGGCCGAGTCTGGGCTACTAGACGCACCGCATAGCTGATCATGGCGTCCGAAGCGGGAATTTTTCGTACAACCTTTTGAATATCAATGACTTCTGCTGCATCCAACACTGGTTCGAGCTCGAATTGTGCACCAGAGGTTGTTCGGCGGACGATTTCTTCCTCGGATTCGCGATCCGGATAGGTCAGATGGATATTGAACATGAATCGGTCGAGCTGGGCCTCAGGTAGAGGATACGTTCCTTCCTGCTCGATAGGATTTTGAGTGGCCAGGACGAAGAAAGGCTCGTCCAGTTTGTAGGTAGTGCCACCCGCAGTCACTTCGTGCTCTTCCATGGCTTCGAGAAGTGCAGCTTGCGTCTTGGGCGGGGTTCGGTTGATTTCGTCGGCAAGAATAATATTGGCAAAGATCGGCCCACGAATGAAGCGGAATTCTCTTCGCCCGGTCTGCATGCTGTCTTCGATGACCTCTGTTCCGATAATATCCGATGGCATCAGGTCGGGAGTGA
Organism: Planctomycetota bacterium; assembly: GCA_027625095.1. Lineage (GTDB taxonomy): Bacteria > Planctomycetota > PUPC01 > JACPCR01 > JACPCR01 > JAQBXN01. Next base: position 1,848 of record JAQBXN010000057.1, read on the forward strand.
ATTGAATGCGCTGGAATTTCAGGTGAAGAATTCTTGAGATAGTCTTGACCAGTAGCGTCTTGGCGAGCCCCGGTACACCGATCATCAGCGAATGTCCCTGGCAGAACAGAGCGATCAAGACCTTATCCACCACCTCTTCCTGTCCCACGATAACTCGAGCAATCTGTTCCTTGAGCTTCCCCCTGGCGACTCGCAGGCGATCAATTATTTCAACATCAGACGGATTGGATGGGGCATCCTGCATGGTTATCTCCGTTGCCCGGTTAGGTTGGAGTCTCTAAGCTTGGCCGGGGATTCTAGTCCGAGCGGTCAGAAACATGAAACCGAACTGATATCCATGCAACCGGCAAAGACACTACTGCCCAGCCCGTACCTTGTGCTCGCAGAAGAAGACAAGAGCTTTTTCGGCATCTTTGTCGATCTACCGGATTTCGAAAGCCCTGAGGAGGCGGATGCTTCCTTCGATAGCTTCGACTGGTTCGAAAGACCGGAACTGGGCCGGCAGTGTGTGCTGGCCCACGCGGCTGTCGAACTCCGCAAGACGCTCTGTCGAATGATTCAAGTGGATGAATGCGGCCCGGAGAATTTTCCCTGGCTGAGAGCGCCCGATGAAATGGAAAATGCGTTTGTCTTCGACTGTGGCGACGAGGATACGGACGGCTTTCAGATCAAAGCATCCAAGTCAGATAATGGGCAGTCTATACATATACTTGGGGAGTCGGCCCCCGGAACGGTTTACGCGGTCTACTATCTGCTCGAATTGCTGGGTTGCCATTGGACCGGGCTGGGGGATCGAATGGAGGACATCCCCTGGCTGTCCAGACTGCAACTCAAGCAGATGACGGTTGATGAAAAACCTTCGTTCCGCATTCGCGGCTTTTGGCCGGACCCGTTTACTTTCGAACCGTCAGGTCAGCGCGGCCACTATGAGCTTTTCAAATGGATGGCCAGGCATCGGATCAATTTCTGGCATGTGGACGAAGCCGCGGCCAGTCCAGGGGTGATGAAGCAATACGGCTTCAAACTTACAGCCGGGGCCAGTGGATTTTCACAGTTGATGTCCCCGGATTCCGTGGAAGTATCGGAGTTTGATGAAGACACAAAATCACCATCACTTCGAGATTCGCATCCCGATTGGTTTGGGATGGACGAAAATGGAAATCGAATTCTGGAAATCTCTCGAGGCCGATGGAATTTCTGCACAAGCAATCGCGAAGCAGTCGATTATTTCACGAATTCGCTGGTTGAACGGATGGCGAACGATCAACGCTGGCGACAGGCGGACTTCTTTTCGCTTCGTTCGGAATTCCAAGGAAAGTGGTGTGCGTGCGCCGCATGCGAAGCACTTGGTTCGCCTGCCGAACGTATGCTGAGGCTGGCTGAAAGATGCAGTCGAGAATTGAATACTGCGGCAAAGGATGGACGGCTCAAACGAAGCATCGGGCTCCGTGTGATCCTGGAAAACGAGACACTTGTGCCTCCCCCACAGGTCTCGGCGGAACTGATCGATTCGGTCACCTTTGAACTTCACATCGAACATCGCTGCCACGCGCACACGCTCAATGAAGAGTGCGAGGAGTTCAATCATCCGATTCGCGAAGCCCTGAAACGATGGCATGAATTGCTCGGCGAAAACGCATCCATGTGTATTGGCGAAGTCCATAATGGAATCCGGTCACGCGACCTGCCAGTAATCCATAGCCGGACCATGCCGGAGGACTTGGCCTGGTATTTCAAACTTGGAGTCCGGGAAGTTCATTCCAGGCATATTCCGCGCCACCTCTGGGGGCCTCTGGCCTTGAATCATTTTCAATTCGCAAACCTGACATGGCGTATCGGACAGGAAAGCGACGGGATTAAGAACCGTTACTTCCGTACCTGTTACGGCGTAGCACACAAAGAGGCCGCCCTTCTTTATTCGATTCTTGAGCAGGCTCTAAGCAATATTTCTGCGTGGAAAACGGATTTCGTCGAATGTCTGAACAATGGTGACAAAAAGCTCTTTATCACCAAGCATCTGCCCTACGGCGGCATGGACCTGGCTCCGCCCTCTGTGGAAAAGACGATGTGCCTTTTGCTGGACCTGAGTCACCAGCTCGGAGAACTCATGGAGAAGGCGGAAACCGGGGAGCCGGTCATTCAGTCAAGGATCATGCAGGAAGATCTGCCACTGATTGAGTACGCCCAGAACACGCTCTTTCTTTACGAGACCATGAGCCGGGCTGTCACGGCGGCCGATTCGGACATCGAACAACTGAAGCAGGAGGTCGCCGGCTGGGTCGGCTGCCTGTTCGAACAGGTCTTCGACCAGACCGGCCTGGGGATCAAATCACTGCTCGGTTGGAAGACAGGACTCGAAGCTTCGCTCATCGAAGATGTCTGCCGCGCCTGGCTTGAGAAACATGGCGTAAAGTTGGTGGACGAGAGCAAGGAAGCCGAAGAGGAAGACTAGTAAGCCGACAATTTTAATTTTGGGCATCCATATTCTTCGTCCTGGTCTTTGTCCTGGTCTTTGTCTCTTCTCCGTACCTGGTGGATCTTAAAACAGACATTCGTGGTCGGCACAAGCTCGTTCGTTCCATGACCGGAGTTAAAAAAGAAAAGAAACAGGGCCGGGTTACGGCGTCGCTCCAGCCCTACGATCTAGATGCCACCCGGCCGAGAGGAAGAATATTGCCAGGGACAATCCTGAACTTGTCAAGGAATCGGAAACGTTACTGCTCGGCGAACGTGTCGCGGAACCGAGGGGTTTCGCTAACACCTATCACCACTTGATGGGTAAGGACGGCGCGATCGCTTCCGACCCAGACAACTGGTCGGACTACAAATACGCTAACGCCGGCATCACTTACATGACTGACGACGGCGCTCCGCAACTTTGATGGACTGCCCTGATAGCGAATTCAGGAGACACCCCCAACACAGTTCGCGCGGATGCCGGCCTGGAATTCCTCGGTCTTGAAATCCGAGGGAACGCAGCGAAAAAAGCAAAACAGTCGCTCATGCTCGGTCCAAAAGTCAACCTCACCGGGCGCAATGAAATCCGCCTGTCCACGCATGCGATTCTTTCCGTCGATCACGGAACAGTGTCCTCCCTTCGCTGGATCGATATCCATCCAGGCGCCACGCTCACTGGCGCAGGCGCGATCGCCGCAACCACTTACAACAACGGCCTGATTGCCGTAACCGGCGCCAAGAACCCAAAACTGAACATCCACGCGGACTATCGACAGGCGAATGAGGGCACGCTCTCCCTTCCAGTCGGCGTCGATGGTAAGCCGGCATTCAGCGTCCGCCAATCTCGGGGGAGTCCTTGCCATCTCGATCGCGAAGGATTTCAGACTTTCATCAAGTGATGCATACACCATTCTCACGGCAGATAAAGTTCAAGGAAGATTCTCCAACGAGCGCAACCAAGCCGTCGCTGAAAATGGTTCACGCTTTACCATCCGGTATACGGAATCCGCAGTGCAGGTCGTAGCGAAATAATCTCGATCCGCGCGTCAGTTGAGTGATGCAAATTACAATTTTCGAGTAGAAGCGTCAGCACTCCCCTTAATTCGTGGAACCCCTCTACAGAGCGACCATGTCAAAGATACACAACCCCGATAGCATTCCCGCGCCCGTCAGTTCCTACAGCCACGGCATCGAAGTGCAGCCGGGGGCGCGCTGGATTCATATTTCGGGGCAGATAGCACAAGATCACAAAGGCGGGATTCCCGATGATTTCGAGCTGCAATGCCAGATTGTCTGGACGAACCTCTACGCCGTTCTGGAATCGGCAGGAATGAGCCGCCACGACCTCGTGAAGCTGACCGTTTACATGACCGACCCGGAAGACCTGCCAGTTTTCCGCACCGTGCGGGACAAATTCCTGGAGGACTCACGTCCTGCGACCACCCTTTTGTTCGTCTCACAGTTGGCAAGGAAGGAATGGCGATTAGAGATTGAAGGAGTCGCGGCCAAATCGGATTGAGGATTGTAAATTCAGAATGGCGATCGTGATTGACGGTAAATTCCCTTAAGTTCGCACCATTCGGGCGAGTGGCTGACGGGGCAAAAGTGGCCAGTTTCTATAAAGGTATCAGCAACGGGATGCGGGAGTTGGAGTATCGGCTTCAGCCGGGTCTTCTCTGATATCGTCTCGCCAGGACCCGGCAACCCCGGTTCTGCCACCCCTGAACACTCACAGTAATTCTTTAAAACGCAGAAGTGGTGCATACTCGTCCCGCTATCCGGTGTATTCGGCGTCACCAAATGCGAGGATGGGAAAGAATATGATTCCTAAAAATGTAAGACCTAGACCGAATCCAGCCCCTTTGCCGAATTTTTCAGCGATGGCGATGCCAACCAGGACGGCGACGATGAAATTCGCTAGTGGAATAAACATCAGGACGATCCACCAGATCGGTTTACCTGCAATCTTCAACATGATGACGATATTGTAGATTGCATGCCCAGCCAGGCTGTTTTGCTTTTTCGAATACTTTCCAAAGCGAGACCAAGGCCAAAGCTACCAAAGCCAACGGGATTAGGCCGCCAATGATTTCGCCGATACTGGCGGCAAGTGGTACTGATGTGTAAATATCCACGGATAACTCCTTGAAGTAATAAAGAAGGACTCGCCGGATCTGACCCGATGATGCGTTGCAGGTCAAGAATTAATGTCCAGATTCGAGAGGCGAACGATTAAGGTGCTGGAGCAGAGCTGGAAGAGACCTCTTTGTTGTAAATGCTCAATTTAATTGCCCTCTATCAAAGTTCTGGATCGTAATGCGGCTCATCCTCTTCGTATCTCGACTCAGCGGCATTCTACGGTCACTCCCGGCCAGTCGTCTGTACGAAAAGGGACCGCTGGAAGCCCTTCCGAATTGATCAGGTTGCAATCAGGGTTCTGAGCCCATGCGTAGCGAACGGCGACCGGTATCGCTGCAGAATCGGCTCGGACGATGATATCGTTCCCATCAATCCTGGCGTCAGCCCACACAAAGCCGCGGTTGCCTTTGGTGAAGTCGGCACTGCCCGCGGAGACCGCAAAACCGATCGGCGGCCGGCTGTCGCTGGTCTTGAGTCCATTGTAAGCGTGAGCGAACTGGATTCGGATGGTGTCGCCTTCGACTGACATGGATTTGAATGTTGGGCCGGAGTAGGGAATGTCTTCTCCGTAAGCGACCTTTCTGACGGCGAGGGCCAGGCGTTCACCGAGAGGTGCCTTTCTGATCGGATGGATGTTCTTCTCTTCGCCGAGATCGATGGCCACAGCCATGGCCGTGTTGGGCTCGGCCTGACCCATGAACTGTGCCTCGCGGAGTTCAGCCCACGAGTGCTCTGCCGGCGCGTCACGCCGTGGTCCGAAATTGGCTTCCTGCCCATAGATGAATGGCAGGTTGCTTCGTCGCCACGCATTTCGCCAGCTTTGTATCAGGCGGCGGAACAAGCTGCGGTACTGAAAAGCTCGTTCCGGCGCACCGGCGCCCTGATACCAGAGGACTCCTTTCACGGGCGTCAATGTAAGTGGCGCGATCATACCGTTGAAGAGACCGGCAGGCGTCCAGTGGCTACCGGGCCCAACCATCTTCGGGTGAGGGCCGGGTATGGGGCGTCCCTCACGCTCAGCCAGGTCCGCGTCATGATCCCACTGTGTGAATGCCTTTTTGTATTCACCTTCACGGTCAGGAAAATCCTTGAGGCATTGCTGCCACCTCTCAAGGATGGGAGAAAAAATGTCATCCGATTCCAGCACATCCATCGGCACCCAGGCTTCACCAGGCGTTTCGCCCCTTGCTGCCAAGACCAAACCGATTGGAACGTCTGAAACCTTACGCAGTTCTCTTGCTGTGTAGTATGCAAGGCCAGAAAAATCGATGACCGAATCGGGAGTGCACTCATGCCATGTGCATTTTCCAATGTCCGTTAATGGCTCCAGTGAAACGCGGATCGGGATGGTTACCAGCCGGAGCCCTGCATCAGCAGACCGGGCCGCGTCTTCCTCGCCGGCCTCCGCTCCGGCGAGTGTCATCGCCATGTTCGATTGCCCGGAACAGACCCAGATGTCGCCAACGATGACGTTACTGAATTGGAGCTCGTTGTCATCGGCCCGGGTGATGAACACTCCCGGCCCTCCGGATTCGAGTGGGCCAACGTCGATCTTCCATTCGCCGGTCTCGTCTGCGCGTGTTGTCCACCGGTTCCCCAGGTAGGTGACTTCGATTGTGCTGCCCGGTTCCGCGTGACCTGCGATGGGCAACGGCGCGCCGCGTTGTATGACTGCATTATCTGCGAGCAAAGGTGTTTTCGTATTCATTTCAATGCCAGTCGCTCGAAGGGGCGATCTGTGAGATTGTTTCCGCGACTCAAGAATTTGGCTCCCTGATACCTTGCAACCTGGGCTATACGGCAGAGTGCCTGAGGCATCAAGAGTAAAAGAATCTCGAAATGCTCAGCGACGTTGAGTTGCGTGAAAGAAATCGGCCTCCAAACTCGGCCAACACTCGAAGCACTCAGTATTGGGCACCATGAAAATCTCAGAATTTCAGAAGCTTATCGAAGACATCTACTTTGTTAAAGACTCCACGCGCGGCCCCGAAAAATCATTTCTGTGGTTTGCCGAAGAAGTCGGCGAGCTGGCAGAGGCGATTCGCAAAGGAGACAAGGAGAACTTGCCGGAAGAGTTCGCCGATGTCCTCGCCTGGCTCTGTACCCTCGCAAGCATGATGGATATAAGTGTGGAAGAAGCCGCGAAACAGAAATACGCCAAGGGCTGCCCCTACTGCCATTCGACCCCCTGTAAATGTTCCGAAGCATGAAAACGCTGGCCATCGAAACGTCTTCAGCGGCCGGTAATGTCTGTCTTTCCGATGGGGAGGAAATCCTGCAGGAGAGATATCTCGGCGACGGCATGATCCACGGCCGCGAACTCATCCCGGCGATCCGTGACATCATGAAGGAACAGGGCTGGTCGCCCACGGATCTGGAGATCATTGCAGTAAGCAAGGGCCCGGGCTCATTCACGGGACTCCGCGTCGGCTTGGCCGCAGCCAAGACTCTTGCCATGACCTGCGGGGCCAGGCTGGTGGGAGTGCCGACTCTGGATGTCATGGCCCGTAACGTTCCCGATGAAGCGGAATTCATCTGCCCGATGACAGATGTCCGACGGAAGGAAGTCGGTGCCTGCCTCTTTCAACGAGACGGCGATGACCTCAGAGCATCCTGGGAATGCCGGACATGCTCTCCCGCGGAACTCTGCGACACATTACCAAATGGCGCCTGGCTGCTGGGTGACGGCCTCAAAGCTCACGAAGAGGTATTCAGCTCGCGTGAGGACTTTCGAAAACTTGAAGAGAATGCCTGGCACGCGCAAGCGAAATGGGTTGCGCGGCTCGGCTTCCGAGAGTGTCTTGCCGGCCGGTTCTCTGATCCGCACTCGCTCGTACCGATTTATCTGCGCCTTCCAACGGTGATGGAAAAGATGGCGAATGCCGCGGCGAAAAGCCTATGATTACCCGCATGAAATTTCGGTATCCCATAATCATAATTTTGGCGTTGGCGGTTACAGGATGTACCACTCGCCTGCCGCAGATATACCTGCTCGCGCCCGGCAGCGCTCCTGTAAAGCTGAAGAAGACAGCCAGGACTTTGTATGTAGATGAATTCACCGTGGCCAGTGAGTACGCGCGCCCACAGTTCGTTTATCGCACTTCGCCCTATCGAGTCTATTTCGACTCCGTGCGCCGATGGGCCGTATCGCCGGACGACATGATCCGGGAACTGGTGCATCGCCGGCTGACCGAAACCAATCTCTTTGATCGCGTCACCCTCGAGCGTGGTATCAAAGCACCCGATTTCACGCTCCGATGCCACGTCGTATCCCTTGGTGAAGCGGTCAAGCAAAAAGTTCGGTCTTCCGAGCTTGCCCTGTATTTTGAGCTGCTGGATAACGAAGAGAACGTTCTCTGGTCAGCAACGAAAGTGCGCACCAAGGTCGTCGACAACGAACAATTCGAATCCGTTATCGCCGCAATCTCAGAAGGCCTCGATGCAATCATCGATGAAAGCGCGGACGAGATAATGAACAAGATCAAGTAACTGCAGAGATAGCTGCGGCGTCCCGCCGCAGTCGGAGTGCGACCTTTGGTCGTTGTTCTGCTCGGGACGCCGCAGCTACGAGGGAATGAGAATTCTTCCTCGGTGCCCTCTGTGGTTCATTTAAGGAACCTTCGGTTTGAAGACTCTAATCATCGGCACACGCGGCAGCGCACTTGCACTCGTGCAATCAAATTGGGTCGCAGGCGAGCTAAGAAAAGTCTGGCCGGATCTGAACGTCGAACTTAAACAAATTTCGACGACCGGTGACAACCGTAACAACGTCCCATTTGCACAGGCTGGCGGCAAAGGAATTTTCACAAAGGAAATCGATCTCGCTCAGGTGAATGGTGAGGTCGACATCGCCGTTCACAGCATGAAGGACGTTCCAACCGTATTGGTCGCGGGTCTGACGATCTCCGCGGTTCCAAGGCGTGAATGCCCAAACGATGTTGGCATTACAAGGGAAGGCCCTTTCAGCGAACTCCCTCGAAACGCAACCATTGGCACGAGCAGCATCCGCCGGCAGGCCTTTCTAAAAGCGTGGCGACCTGACCTGAATGTCATCGAATTCCGCGGAAATGTGGATACCCGTCTCCGAAAGCTGAAGGAAGGGCAGGTGGATGCGATCATCCTTGCAGCCGCGGGCCTTCATCGTCTTGGCATTGAGCATGATGGCGAAGCTTTGCCTTTCGAACTCATGCTTCCGGCGCCCGGTCAGGGGGCCCTGGCCATCACGGCGAGGGATTCAGATGAAAGGGTAAAGGAACTGCTCTCACGCTTAGACCATCCGCCTACCCATACGGCCGCGGACATGGAACGCGCGCTTCTCGGCAAGCTTGGCGGAAGCTGCCAGATACCGTTTGGGGCTCAGGCCACACCTCTGAATTCAGAAGGGGATTTCGAACTTGTCGCCGCGATATGCCATCCGAATGGAAGTTCACAAATCAGCGCCCGGCAGGCGGGCAAGGGGGGCAGTGAGCTGGACATCCAGGTTTTCGAAGAGTTGGAATCTCAGGGCCTGGGTGCTTTCATGACTGAAATTGAGGAATTTCTTAAACTTTGAACCATTCCCGCTCGATAATCACTGTATAGCACCCAGCTACCCACCTGACCTCTTTCGCAATTTTCTTGAAATTACCCCCATCCATCCTTTTTGACGGGGTGCGAGATGACAACTCCAGACAGGATACGAAAACCATTCCCGCTTGATTCGACGCTCCCTCTAATCAGCAGCAGGGGGTTTGAGACCGAAGAATTACCGGAATCCCCCGACGAATTCGTCAGGGCCAATCTGATTCTGCAGGCGATCAAAAGCGGTGATTACAAAGTGGATGAGAAGCTCAGCCGAGCTATCGAGAAGATGCTCGAAGAAGAGTCCTTCTAAGTCGCAGGTAAGCCGGGATTGGAATAACGCCTTCAGGCGGATTCCGCTTTTTTCATCAGAGCGGCGAAAAAAGTTACCATTTCTGATTCTGCCACGGAAAGACCCGGTTGAAAGCGTCACTCCAACTCCGGCAGTCATTCGCCCTGGCGATCTTTTCGAGTTCTTTGTTGGCATCAAAGAGATCGACAATCAACGTCTGCACCTTGCTGATGTTCAAATTTTACATGTGAGACTACACTGTCGTCCTGCAGGGTCAGGATTCGAGCCCGATCAAAATCACTGCCGGGCATCTTGTGCAATCGGGCTTCATCTGCCTGGCCGATAGTGAGTAAAGCGATGAGCAGAAGATGCATGTGATTTTGTGAACGGGTGGTGAGGGGGTAATGCCTGCAATATAAATGGACGGAATGTTTGCCCGCGCCGGGTAATGACATTTTACTGCTCCCCTTACGAGGCGAGACGTGTCTTGATTGATCCGGTGGCATCCCTTCATCGACAGACCTCAAGACGCCGATTTCAAAAAGAAGCTCTACAAATTGCCTTCACTGCCTCCAGAAAAATCAGAAGCGTATCGATGGGTCGACGATTGGTTTATGGTTAATGTCCCATCCTATCAGGTCCACCTGGCGCCCAGAGAGTTCTACTTCGTGGCCGAAACGGCGGATGCCCTGCCAAGTGAGATCTCTGAACTCGGGGATCGTCTGGGCGAGCAGGGTGGCTATTGTCACACCGAGGCGACCGAAAAAGGAACTCTCCTCACCGCCAAGCTTCCGGTTTATCCTGATCCAAGGCCGAGGTATTACCTTCACGTGGGGCTCTTTCTGGCGACTCTGTTTACAACGGTCTGTTGCGGCGGCATGGGTGACATCACGCTCATCGAATACAAAGGCCAGATCAGCGGCGCCATAATTGAATGGTTGGACGGAAATATGGGTGCGCATACCGCCGCATTCGAAGTCTTCCTGCTGGATGGGTTGTCCTTCGCTGTGCCGTTTCTGTTGATCCTGACTTTTCACGAGTTTGGCCACTACTTCGCCGCTCGGCACCATCGCGTTCTTGCGACTCTGCCCTTCTATCTGCCCATTCCTATAGGTATTGGATCCTTCGGAGCGGTCATTGCGCTGAGATCGCCCTTGCTTAATCGTCGGATGGTATTCGATGTCGGTGTGGCGGGGCCGCTTGCGGGATTTGTGGTCGCACTGCCGATTTTCATCTATGGCATATGGACTTCAGAAGTGGGGTCGCTGGCGCCCTTGCTGGGGAAGTCGATCCCCCAGGAAGGAAAGTCTCTTCTCTACGCAGGGCTCCTCTGGTTATCAAAGGGGCCTATTCCTGACGGTCATGATATTTTTCTGAATCCGATTGCCTGGGCCGGCTGGCTTGGGATGTTTATCACAGCATTGAACCTTGTTCCGATTGGCCAGCTCGATGGAGGACATGTGATTTTTTCCATGTTCGGGGCTGCCCATCGCAAGATTGCCCGGCTGTTCTTTGTCGTCCTGATTGGCCTGTGTCTGTTCACGAATAGCTTCATCCTTTTCGTCCTCCTTGTGTTCTTCCTGGTAAAGCTTGACCATCCGCCATCAGTGGATGACCGGCGGAAACTTGACCTGAAGAGATTGTGCATCGGGTGGGTCACCATTCTCATTTTTCTGCTCACCTTTGTTCCATCTCCAATCACCTTCACATTGATCCAATAGCGGCAACACTCTTATGAACTCCCGCCAGCAGATCGCCCAGAATTTTCTGGAGCTAGTCGACATCATGGCCCGCCTGCGCTCGGCCGATGGTTGCCCCTGGGATCGCAAACAGACGCACGAGTCCCTCAAAAAGTATCTATTTGAAGAGGCCCATGAGCTTTTTGATGAAATCGATGAGTCGAACGTTGAAGGGATCTGCAGTGAACTCGGTGACCTGATCCTGCAGCCGGTCTTCCACGCCCAGATTGCCTCGGAGGAAGGCCAGTTTGATATCGGCGATTGCGTTGAGCGCATCGTCTCAAAACTTCGACATCGGCACCCTCACGTCTTCGGTGAAGAGAGCGCGGCCACGCCTGACGAAGTCATGACGATCTGGCGACGCCAGAAGGCGATGGAAGACGGTAATGAAGAGAAGAAGTCTCTATTGGATGGCGTTCCCCGATCGCTCCCCGCGCTTTCGCAAGCGCAGCACATGACGAAGGAGTGCTCAAGGGTTGGCTTCGATTGGGGTGAGCCTGCGGGGGCCTTGGAGAAGGTGTTTGAAGAGTTGGAAGAATTGAAAGAGAACCTTGACGAGTCCGTTCCTCAAAACGAGAGGGAGGACGAGATGGGCGACCTGTTCTTCGCCCTCGTCAACGTCAGCCGCCTCCTCGATATCGACGCTGAAGAGGCGCTGCGAAAAGCGAACAGGAAGTTCGAACGAAGATTCCGATCAGTGGAAGAGATGGCGAGTGCTGAGGGGCGCGAGTTAACCGAGATGGAACTGAAGGAGATGGACGCGCTTTGGGACCGGGTGAAAGACGCGGAAGGCGTGGGTGGGAACGCGTTGAAGCGGTGACGACAGACGGATGCAGTGGAACATAGGTACGCCGAGTCCACTTTCAGATGCCAACATATTTCGCCAGATCGCGCATAGCGATGACGGTGCAACCTTCCTCTTTGAGATATTGCATGTATTTTTCAAAGTCGGACTGCTTCGTTGTTACCCACGGATGCTCCAGGCCGGGAACTCCGTGAAAGCACAGAACTGCAATCCTCCCGTCAAAGGCTTGAGCGAACGCCCACTTCAAATCGTCGAAATTCCATTTCGGCCCGGAGAAACCAGTCGTCGGCACCAGAAGCGGGTGATGAGTTTCGGGATCGTAGGCAGGGCCGCGAGCGCCCTCTGCCTGATACGGAAATTCCGGGGCAACGCCGCGGCGCGCGAATTTGTAACCTATCTCCTCGAGTACACGAGCGGCCCCTGGGCTGTTGTTAAAAGCCGGGTAACAGAATGTGGTGGGTTTGGTGATCCCATGCTCCGTACAACGCTTCTCGATGTGCCGGACTGAAGCCGTCAGTTCCTCGGGTGAGAGTTTGGTAACATTCCGATGATGCTGGGTGTGGTTGCCGATTTCGAATCCCAGTTCATCAAGCTCACGAACTTCCTCCCAGGTCACGTAGTGATCTTTGTTAACAAGGAAATTGAGCCCCTCGGTAATGTAGAACGTCCCTCCGAAATCATGCCCCAGCAGGACATCCGCAACAAACAAACGGTCGGATTTATTGCCGTCGTCAAAAGTGAGGACGACAAGCTTGTCAGGGATCGGAAGCAGTTCAGTTCTATTAACCATGGGACGAAAATTTACTGAGAGGCAGAAATGGATTCATCTCGTAACAATCATAAACAGTTATGGATCTTGCGAGCGAGGAGCGTTCAGAGTTCTGGGTCCTGTGCATTCCTTGGTTCATTCAATCATCAAACATTTACTAATCGCTGCATAATTCAAGAAAATGAATGATCTACTGAACAAAGAAACAGTCGAAGTCGATGTATGCGTTGTGGGTGGGGGAATGGCCGGGATGTGTGCTTCGATTGCCGCGGCGCGTAACGGGGCACGAACCCTGATCATCCAGGATCGTCCGGTCTTGGGCGGCAATGCCTCTTCTGAAGTCCGTATGTGGATCTGTGGAGCGCATGGGGCAAACAACAAAGAGACCGGTTTGCTGGAGGAGATTCAGCTCGAAAACCTCTATCGCAACCCCACCCTGAATTACTCGATGTGGGATCATGTCCTGTATGGAAAGGTCGCCTGCCAGCCCAACCTGCGAATCATGCTCAATACCAGTTGTGTGGACGCCCAGGTCCGAGACGGTCGCATCGAATCCATTCGCGCCTGGCAGCTCACCTCGCAGACCTGGTTCACAGTCCACGCCCGCATATTCATTGATTGCAGTGGGGACAGCATCCTCGCTGCAACTACTGGCGCGGCCTTTCGCACCGGTCGCGAATCGTATCACGAATTCGATGAAGACATCCAGCCGGAGTCGGCCGACAAAAAAACCATGGGGAACAGCATCCTGATTCAGATGCGCAAGACGGACGAATCTCAGCCGTTTACTCCGCCACCCTGGGCTTACGAGTTTGATTCGCCCATTTTTGAACACCGGATGAAGGGCGTGATCGGTACCAATTTCTGGTGGATAGAACTCGGTGGGCTGCAAAATACGATTCGCGATGCCGAGCAGATTCGTCATGACCTCCTGTGCACAGCTTATGGCGTATGGGACTACATTAAGAATCGAGCAGACGAAAAAGACAGAGCGGAAAACTGGGCCCTCGAGTGGATCGGCTCAATACCAGGCAAACGTGAGAATCGCCGCTTCGAAGGGGCTCACATCCTCACCCAGAACGACATACGTGCCGGAGGCGAGTTCGACGATGTCGTGGCGTTCGGTGGCTGGACGATGGATGACCATCACCCTGCAGGGCTGATGTTCCCAGGCAAGCCGACCGTCTTTCATCCGGCGCCTTCGCCCTACGGCATCCCTTACCGGTGTCTGTATTCCCGCAACATCGAGAATCTGATGTTCGCCGGCCGCAACATCTCAGTGACTCACGCCGCGCTCTCTTCCACTCGTGTCATGGCCACCTGTTCGTTGATCGGCCAGGCCGCAGGCACGGCCGCCGGGCTGTGCATTCAACACAAACTTTTGCCTTCCGGACTTTATCCAAACTTCATTCAAGCACTTCAGCAGACCCTGATGGAAGACGACGCGTGGCTACCGGGCTTGCATCGCCAGCCGGACCCCCTTACTCGAGAAGCGCGGCTTACTGGCACTGGCAATGGGGTCGAGCGGGTGGTCGACGGCATCGACCGGGATCGTCCCGATGAGATTCATGCCTGGGAAGCTGTGCCTGGTGACGAGCTCCGCTGGGAGTGGGATCAGCCCGTTCAAGCAGGCGGCGTCCGCCTGCTTTTCGACAGCGACCTGAGCAACAACAAACGGATGCCCTGCGCATATCCAATATCCACCCGCTCGAAGACTCCCAAGCTGCTCGTAAAGGCGTTCAGAATCGAATCACGAAATGCCACAGGCCAGTGGGAGACTGTTTACAGAGAGGATGAAAACTACCAGCGTGTCCTTGAAATCCCGTTGCAGGTAGAAACCTCGGCCTTGCGTTTCGTCCCTGAATCCACCTGGGGCGAGAGCGACATACGCGTGTTTGGATTTGAGCCTCTGCAGGCAGTAAGTGGTCGACGTCCCGCTCTGCCAACCCGCGTCTCATTCAGCCACAAGATAGAGCAACTCGACCCGGCGGATCTTGCTCCACCGCCTGAGACCGGCTCTTCTACGGTGCAGAAGGGTACCTCGGCATAATCGTGCGACCTTGGGAAGATGGATTCACAGCGACCTCGCTACCTCTCAGAAGCTAATCCTTCGCCAATTCCTCATTGCACAAGAGCATCATGATCTTGCTTCCTACCCGCTCTTCGTGCACCAGATGCCAGAGCTGTTTTGCTGTATCCGTCAGTGTCTCATAGCGCACTTGGCGAATGAACAGAAAAGCGCGTCCCCCCGCTGCGTAATCCGTCATCCAGTCGCTGACTTCCTTCGGCCCGCCTTCGAACTCGTCGAGTCGGCGGTTCATGTAAAAGATGTAAGTGTTGTTGGAAGACCACGAGCCGGCGAAACCCACGCGGTCGGCCGGCCCCACAAGCTGTTTAGCTCTCAGGCAGATATCCTTTGCAGATTTCACTTCATCGAGCGCGGGGAGCAGTACCGCGGACGTGTGCATCAGAATGAATCCGACCGTAGCAGCGAGAACGAGCAAAGACTTTTCGATGTTCCTGTTGAGGATGAACAGTCCCAGAATCGTGCCAATGATTCCGAGGACTCCCGGAACGAGAATCAGCCTGAAGAATTTCTTGTATTCCGCCGCTTTACCTGTGAGCTCCGGACGCAAATTAATGGCGACCACTGTAAGGCAGATCAGAAGCAGAACTGAATGACAGATCCCAAAAGCACCTCGGGCGGTTCTGGATCTTCCTTCTTTCACCTCGATCACAGAATCCACCCACCAGCCGATGGCCAGACACATTCCCGGATACAGGGGAAGCAGATACTTTCCCTGTTTGGACTGCGACGTAGAAAAGAAAACAAATGAGAGCCCGACCCAGAGCAGGAGAAACCATCCAAACCAGCGATTTTCGTCCTCCGCCCTCTGTCGCCATACGAAGCAGAGAGATGGAGGAAGCAGAAAGAACCAGGGGAAGAAATCGCCGGGCAGCAGAATCAGGTAATGATAAAAGGGATTCGCATGATCGTAAGCAGCAAGGAATCGGGTCACGTTTTCATAAATAAAATTCTTCTGAGCGAACTCCACTCCGCCGACCTCTTTGCCGACCAGGTAATACCAGGGCGCAGGTATTGCCAGGCAAATGACCACACCCACAAGAAACGGCATCCAGCGTCGGAGGCCCGGAAATTCTTTTAATTTCAATTGGCGCAAGATCATCAGCGGCCCCAGTCCCCAAAACACAAGCACGCATGCTAACGGCCCTTTTACCAGGAAGGCGGTTCCCACACAGACAAAGCCGGGCATCGCGTAATTCCATGCCTTCTTCGGGTTCATATACGCAAGATAAATCAGCATGACCGAAGTGGCTGAAAAACAGGCGAAGAGCATGTCTGTCTGCACATACCTGGCGTTCCACCAGGTCTTGAAAGCTGTCATCACCATCAATGCTGCGAGCAGCCCGGCACGATTCCCAAGCTGCGAGACGCCGCACGCGAAGGTGGCCATGACCAGGCCAGTAGCAGCTACGGCAGAAGGTATCCTGGCCACGCCTTCGGTAACTTCTCCATTCAGCTTCCCGAGCAGGGCCACTGACCAGAACAACAGCGGCGGTTTCTTTACATATTCCATCCCATTTCGCCTTGGGACGACGTAATCACCAGTCTCCATCATCTCCCTGGACACAAGTGTGAAGCGCGGCTCGTCCGGAGCCCAGAGGTCACGTTCGCCAAGCCATGGGAAATACATAACCCCACACAGAATGAGCAGGCCGAACGCCGCCTGCTTTGTAGAGATGCCCCGTAACAGACTGCCCTCGGGCTCAGTGTCAGTGTCATGCGGCTTTCCGGCAGGAACAGGCTCTTCGTTTGATATCGACGTCATATCTGAATATTCCGACAATGCCGCGGGAGAGTATCTGTGAGACACCGCAAGCGGGGGCGAAGCTTAACGTGAGTGCTGATTGCCAGCATCAAGGTATCTTCGAAGAAACGCCTTGTGTCACCAGTCATCCAGGTGTAATTGAGTTCGCTTAAGACAAACATCACAGAGGAACGCTTCATGTCTAAAACTTGTATCCGAGACCAGCACGGCAACCACTGGCGGCTTGGTCGAAAGGGCGAATCGGGATCTTATGTGCAGGTACTGGCTGCTGACGGTGATGGCTACTGGCGTGTATTGCCTGAGGATCAGCGGCCACCCATCGGGGAGTGGGAAGATTTAAAAAAAGACGACCTTGGTTTCATCTGGATCACCGGCGAGAAGGGTCGGTATCGTTTCGATCCCCGAAAACCTCAGAAAGGATGGCTGGCTACCGGAGGCAATTCGCCTTTTGACACCAATGAGGAGGAGAATGAGTTCGGTCGCTGGAAGGAACTGGACAGATTGCCCGCGGGCAATCACGACATTGTCAGTGTGACCCATGAAGGAAAACTCTTCATCTCCGGGGGACTCACCTCTTATTACGGCCTTCCTGCCGGCACTCATGTCTTTTCTGAAATCTTCATGTATGACCCTGAGGTTGATGAGTGGGCTGTTGTTGGCAAGATGAGCCAACCTCGCTGCTACAACGGCCTCGTCTGTCTCGGTGACGAACTATGGATGCTCGGCGGCTATGCAAATATCAGTGACCCGACGAATTGGAATGCACCTCGAGTGCCGATTGACTCGGTCGAAATTTTTAATCTCAAGACCAAACAATGGAAGAGTGGCCCGGCACTGACATCATCGCGAAGCGAGCTGTTGGCCTTCAGTGGAAAGGGGCGCGTCTTCGTCATCGGTGGCGCAGATTCAGATCAAAAGTCCATGACCCGAATGGAAAGTATTTCACCGGATGAAACAGAATGGCGGAGAGAAGCGGACCTTCCATTACCGATGCGACAATACGCCGGCTGTGTAATCAACGATGTTTTTTATGTCTGTCACGGGGGCGACGGCCTCTTTGCGTATGACGTGAATGGCGGGCAGTGGTTTGACGTGCCGCAGCCACCAGCAAAGCCACGAGCGCCCACCATGGCGGCATATAAGGGGGAAGTTTGGATCTCCGCTGGCCAGGACGTGGGGAACCCGGTGGGCACTTTCATTTACTCGCCGGATAAGCGATCCTGGCGAAACGGCCCGGACGCGCCTTCTCCACAGGCATGGGCCGCGGCAAGCGAGCTCAAGGGCAGGCTTGTTTTCGTCGGAGGCGCGCACTGGTCCGAAGAGGCCGGATATTTCATATTTGATGATCGGACTTTCGTTCTAAATGAGGAAATCTTATGAGCACTAATACCGTCGACCTTGGAAACGGTTTTTATGACCACGGTGTCGCCACTCCCATCAGCAACCATCGGGGCATCGTGGCCACGGTCGATGGTGAAGGGCGTAACATCGCACTCGTCTGGCTGTTCGATCATCGTGGTTGCTACGCGTTGCTGTTGCTCGATGCGGAGAGTGGGCGGAGCGAAGAATATGAAGTGCCGTTCCCATCGGGAAGAGATTGTCCGTTCTCCTCCATTCTTTCCTCTGAGAATCGCTTCTATACCCACTTCAACAGCCACTTCTGCGAATTCGATCCAGCGAAGCGAGAATTCACCTTCTTTTGCAAGACCGCTAACCAGATGGCCATGGGTATGACCGAAGATGATGCAGGCCTTATCTGGTCAGTCACTTATCCGAACAGCGGCGTCGTTTCTTACAATCCGAAGAGCGGAGAATTCAAAGACTACGGCCACGTACACAAAGAGAACTGGCCACAGTATCAGCGCTCCGTTGCGGCGGACGATACCGGCTGGATTTACTTTTCTATTGGCAACACCGCGAGCGGAATCATTGCATTCGACCCTGAAAGTGGTACCGGCACTCAGCTCATCCCCGCTTCCGAAAGAGGCACCGGTACGGCTGACGTTTACCGTGACTTAAATGGAAAAGTATATGGCCGTGCGCTGCGCGGAGGAGATGACTGGTATGAGTTTTATAGAGGCACAGGAATCAAAATCAGCAAACCCGGTGAAAGAAATGCGAAGCCGATCATCACCAGCAGCCAGGGGCTCTTTCATCAAAATTTCCCAGATGGCAGCCGGCTGAATGTTTGTGACACCGTCAACAAGATACTCGAAGTCGAAGACCCGAAGACAGGCAAAGTCACTCGCCACGAATTCGATTACTCCAGCGATGGCGCGCATCTGATGGGAGTGGCCGCCGCGCCCGGAGGCACTATCTGCGGCGGCACGGCATTCCCCATGCGCTTTTTCAGTTACGATCCGGTCAAAGATGCCTGGTTCAATGAGGACGGTTATTGCCAGGCGAATACGGTCGTGCGGCAGGGCGAAATGTTCTACGAAGGCGGTTACGTCGCCGGCTATCTGTTGGAGTGGGATCCTTCAAGGCCGTGGGTCAAGACTGCAAAGGACAATCCTGATTCCAATCCGCGCTTTCTCGCCGATTGCAAACCTGACATCTACAGGCCGCACGATCTGCTCGCCCATTCAGACGGCAAGACAATCGTCCTGTCTGGTACGCCGGACTACGGGTACACGGGCGGCGGCCTTTTCTTCTGGGATCGTGAAACCGAGACCGGCGTCCTCCTGAAAAACACGGATCTCATTACCGATCTCTCTGTCATGAGCATGGCCGAATTACCTCAGCGCAAACTCTTGTGCGGCACCACCACTTCTCCCGGTACGGGCGGCGAGCGAAAAGCCGAAGTGTCCGAGCTGTTTATCATCGACATGGAGACCAAAAAAATCGATTGGCACGAGGTCGTTTACAAGGATGCAGAGGAATATACCGACCTCTGCCAGGGGCCGAACGGGCTCATTTTCGGCATTCTGAATCGTCGGCGCTTTTTCGTGTTCGATCCCGCGCAGCGCAAAATTGTCCATGAAGAATTCACCATGGACACATTCGGCAAGACGAACTACCAGCAGGGGCCGCGGGTCTTTGTGCACGGACCGGATGGCGAGGTGTTCATCCTGTTCGAAAAGGGAATCACCCGGGTCAATCTCTCGAATTTCGAGATCAGCCTGGTCACCGAATCGCCGGTACCCATCGGGCCGGGCGGTGATTATCTTGATGGAAGCATCTACTTCAGTAGTGGGTCTCATCTTTACAGCTACAAATTGACTTAATGAGATTCAATAGTCTTGCCCTTGCGGCCGTTCTTCTTTTCTTCTTGATGAAATCAGCCATGGCAGAGGAGGCAGAGACCAAAATGGACCAGCGAATTAGTGCAGTAAGACTGATTTCGGCCTTCGCTTATTAATGCAAAGATGGACATCGTCCAACTCGACAACCTCCACTTCCAATATCCGCGTGAAAGCTTCTCGCTGCGAATTCCCAGGCTGACCATCCGGAAAAAGGAGAAGGTGGCGTTCATCGGCTCTAGCGGCTGCGGCAAGACGACCCTTGCGAATCTCATCGCCGGCATCTATCGGCCAATTTCAGGGAATATCACCGTCAACGGGCACACTGTCTCCGAACTTTCCGACGGACAGTGCCGGGATTTCCGCATCTCGAACATCGGATTCATTTTTCAGGAATTCGAACTGATCGAATATCTGAGCGTACACGAAAACATCCTTTTGCCTTTCCTGGTAAACCGGACCCTGGTGCTGAACAGTGATGTCCGAGCCGAGGCGGCGTCGCTGGCCCATTCAGTCGGCCTGGGCGACAAGCTGCGGCGGCGGCCCGGTGAATTATCCCAGGGGGAGAGACAGCGTCTGGCTATCTGCAGGGCGCTCATCACCCGGCCTCCCATCATCATTGCCGATGAGCCGACGGGTAACCTCGATCCGGTGAACACCGAAATTATCATGCAACTCATCCTCCGGCAGGTCGAGGAGCGGGAAGCCACGTTTCTGATGGTGTCCCACGACCACTCACTCCTGAAAGACTTTGATCAGGTGGTGGATGTGTATGAACTCGCAACGGGGAGTGAGCCGTAATGCGCACGCTGCTTCTTGCCTGGCGATACCTTACCTATCATCGCGGCCTTGCCTTCATCCTGGTCATCTGCCTGACCATCTCGATGTTTCTGCCCCTGTGCGTCAACCTTATGGTTGATTACTACGAGCGGGATCTCGTCGAACGGTCTCAGACTACCCCGCTCATCATCGGCGCTCGCGGTAACCGTTACGACCTGGTGCTCAAGAGTCTTTACTTTACAGCCGAACAGCCGGAGACCATTACGTGGTCAGAAGTAGAAATGGTTCGAGCCAGCGGCCGCGGCACGCCTATTCCTTTGCACGTTCGGTATTCCGCGCAAGGGCAGCCGGTGGTGGGAACTTCGATGGAATACTTCGAATTTCGCGGGCTGAGGTTAAAGAATGGCAGCCTTCCGATGATTCTTGGGGATACCACATTGGGGGCAAGAGTTGCCCAGAATCTGGGGCTGAAAGTAGGAGACACACTCCTTACCGATCAGGCAAGCCTCTACGACATCGCCTCTGTTTACCCGCTGAAATTGAAGGTCGTTGGAGTATTCGATGAAACCCATACCCCTGACGATGATGCGACCTTTGTGGATTATAAAACCGCATGGACCATAGAAGGGCTTGGCCACGGTCACACAAACCTGACCACAGGGGCCGACCGTTCAGTCATTTTGAAAAAGGAAGAGAAGAACGTCGTAGGCAACGCAGCCGTGCTCGAATACACCGAAATCACCAGGGACAACATCGGCGATTTTCATTTTCACGGGGACTGGAAGGACTTCCCCCTGACGGCCGCCATCGTGCTGCCGGAAAGTGTGAAATCAGCCACCCTTCTCAAGAGCCAGATCAATGCTTCCAAGACGATTCAGATGCTCGTCCCCCTGGAAGTGATCAGAGAGTTGCTCGGCGTGGTATTTCGGGTGAAGCGGTTCTTCGACGCCAACTTCCTGCTGGTCGCCATTGCCACCGCTCTCTTCATGGCCCTTGTAGTGATGCTCTCGCTGCGAATTCGTCAGCGCGAGATGGAAACAATGTTCAGGATCGGCTGCAGCCGCTTGACCATCTTCTGGCTTCAGGTGAGTGAACTGGCGATCATCCTGATCATCAGCGCCGGGCTCGCGGGCATTCTGTCGAGCGCGGTCATCTTTTTTGCGCCAGACTTTTTGAGGATGATCAGCCGTTAAATCCGGGCACACGACTTCGGCCATCCGGCCGGCGGGTCATCACTCTTGGGATAAGGATTTTGAAGAGAATGCGAAGCCGTAGGTGGCGCCTGGTTTTGCCCTCTCGTAAGATTGCCTGCCATTCTCTTGAGACGTACGAACGGATGTGAGAACATCCGATTCATGGGATCTCTGAAAGAAACACCAAAACAATCCGACGATTACGACGCCAAGCTCAGGATGTGGGCTGCCAATCCGAGAGTCTATCCGTTGCCGAAGATCAAGAACATGCCGCGGATCGAGTCGAGAAAGTTCAACTCCTACCAAGAATTCCAGGAGTGGAAGGAGCGGCTGTTAGAGGAAATTGTGGCGGCGGGAGGGCTGGAATGGACGACGTGATTCGGCGGTTCAACTCGAACCAAATACGGTACATTGTGATTGGTGGGCAAGCGATGCGCCTTCTGGGCATGCCAAGATTTACGATGGACTGGGATGTTTATATCTACTAGGCCGTCAATTTTCATTTTGTGCGAATTGGATTGAATGCCCCAGTAACGATTCTTCGTCGTAGTCTTCGTCTTAGTCTTTGTCGGTTTAGAGCCTCCGGGTAAGCAGAAGAGACAAAGACTAAGACGAAGACTACGACGAAGAATATGGATGCTCAAAATCGAAATTGACGGCCTACTAGCCCAGCGAATGGATCGTCAGCAGACACAACAAGAGAAATTTACAGACCAATCGCTTCTCGTAGCGGAACAGGTGATGGATTGAATAATCAATGGCCTTTCACAACCCAAATGACAATTTGGTTCGTTTGTCAGGCGACGGTAACAATCCCGACCACCTTCAGGGCACGGTTAATATGAAGAGGCTCTTACTAGCTCTGTTCTTGCTTCCAATTCTTATTCATGCCGAAGGCCATCGTGTCCTCGCTGCCGATTCTTCGAAACGACTGATTGGTATCGTTGCGGCCGATGGCACCCTTGAATGGAAGTACCAGCTTCAAGGCGGCATCCACGACCTCGATTTCCTGCCAAACGGCAACATCATGCTGCAGGCCGGCATGCAGAGCGTGCAGGAGTTGGACCCCAAGACCGAAAAGATCATCTGGGAGTACCAAGCTAATCCGCTGAAGGGTGAACGGGTTGAGATTCACGCGTTTCAGCGTCTGGCAAATGGCGACACGATGATCGCGGAATCCGGCCGCGGACGAATCATCGAAGTGAACAATGACGGCAAGATCGTTAAAGAATTCAAGATGAAGTTAGACCGGCCAGACGCGCATCGTGACACGCGACTTGCCCGCAAGCTCGACGACGGGCACTACCTCGTCGCGCACGAGGGGGACGGCTTTGTGCGTGAGTATGACAAGGACGGCAAGCTGTTCTGGGAATTCGAGGTGCCGCTCTTCGGCAAACAGAGCAAGGGCGGGCATGGGGTCGAAGCTTTCGGCAATTCCGTCTTCGGGATTCTGAAGTTGAAGAACGGCAACATCCTTGTTGGCAGCGGCAACGGACACAGCATCCTTGAAGTCTCGAGGGACAAAGAAATTGTCTGGCAGATTCATCAGGACGACCTGCCCGGTATCCAACTCGCCTGGGTCACTACCCTCCAGGAATTGCCCAGCGGAAACATTATTATCGGCAACTGCCATGCCGGGCCGGATAATCCGCAGATCCTCGAAGTCACACGAGAGAAGAAGGTGGTGTGGACGTTCAAGGACTTCAAGAATTTTGGGAATTCGCTTTCGAACTCGATGGTGTTGCCGGGTTCCAAGGAAGCAACCATTGACGCAAACAAGTCGGGCATTTCGATTGCGAAGGAAGCTGGACCGGTTGGCTTCGACCCAAAGCTCGACTTCAAGAAAGTCGACGATCTCCAATCCCCAGTTCTCGCCTTCCTCAAGGGCAAAGACATCTTTCTCTCAGGACTCAAGCCCTCCGGCTCGCACGTCTGGGAAGCTGACACTTACGCGGCCCTCAACGACGGCGCAGAGATCCGGAAGTCAATGGATCATTCCATTAAACGTCACACCTGGTGGCCTAATCTGGGGACGACCGAGTATGTGCAATATGATTTCACAACCCCCGAGGCTGTCGCAGGGGTCGATGTCTACTGGTACGACGATACCACTCGTGGCCGATGCCGGGTGCCGCAGAAATGGCAACTGAAATACAAAAAGGATGACACTTGGGTTCCTGTTGAGACGGCTGCGGACTACGGTACGGGCATTGACCGATTCCATCGGGTGACCTTCAAGCCCATCAATACCAATGCGCTGCGTATAGAAGTGCAACTCCAGGACCATATGTCCGGCGGTGTCCTTGAATGGCGAGTCATCAAATCACCGCCCGATCCTGTTACAGCGGTTGAAATGGGCACCCTGAAGACCAGCGAACTCGATTCGACCCTCTCCCTCTCCGCGACAACGAGGGCCTTGATCGCCCCGGTCGAGGGGCTCAGCGAAGAGGCAAAGACAGCTTTTTTCGAGAAGCAGGTGTTCCCGATCATTGAGAAAAACTGCTTCAAATGTCATCGCGACGATCCCGAAAACCTCAAGGCGCATCTCTGGCTCGGTAGCCGAGAGGGCATACTCAAGGGTGGCGATGTCGGGCCTGTTGTCGATCTTGTCAATCCGGCAAGCAGCCACATTCTGAAGATGATCAATTACGTCGACGACGGCCACCAGATGCCGCCCACGGGCAAGTTACCGGCCAACCAGATCGCAACCCTGGCCAGATGGGTTGAACTGGGCGTGCCCTGGAAAAAAGATCTCGAGCATAAGATGCCTGAGAGTCGGGCGCCCGTTTCGACCACGCAGGTAAACGAGCACACCCGCAATTACTGGTGTTACAAGAAACTGGTGCGGCCGGAATTGCCAAAGGTGAAGAACGCGGAGTGGGTTACCAGCCCGATCGACAACTTCATCCTTGCCAAACTCGAAGCCATCGGCCTCCAGCCCAACGGCCCCGCGGATAAGCTCGCACTCATTCGTCGCGCTTATTTCGACCTCATCGGTCTGCCGCCAGCACCGGCCGAGGTCGATGCATTCCTCAAAGACACGTCTCCCAACGCATTCGAGCAAGTTATCGACGACTTGCTCCAGCGTCCGCAATACGGCGAGAAGTGGGGCAGACACTGGCTAGACAATGTTCGTTACGCCGAGACACACGGATACGAACGCGATTCAACGAAGCCCTTTGCCTGGCGTTATCGGGATTACGTGATCAAGGCGTTCAACGAAGACAAAGGATACGACCAGTTCATCATTGAGCAGCTCGCCGGCGACGAAATTGAGAATCCCTCCACCGATGCCGTCATCGCCACAGGCTATTACCGGCTCGGCATCTGGGATGATGAACCGGTCGACCGCAAGCTGCAGAAATACGACATCCTCGATGGCGTCGTCTCCACCACTGCACAGACCATGCTGGGTATGACTGTCGGCTGCGCCCGCTGCCACAACCATAAGAAAGACCCGATTCCGCAGAGCGACTACTACCGGCTTGTCGCGTTCTTCCATGATATCCGGGACATGGACAGGCAGAATCTAATCACAATGCAGGACGCCGGAGCGTCAAAAGAGCGCGAGAAGGAATTGGCAGCCAAGGCGACCCACGAAGAAAGCCTCTACGGTCAGATCTATAAGTTTCAAGAAGAGTTCAAGGCCGCCATACTTGAAGACATCGAAAAGGCGGACATCACGATCTCGCAACTTCCCGAGTCGGATATGCTCGACCTGAGCTACAAGTTTTATCGGGACACGTTCGAGACGCTGCCCAAGAACTTTAAGGACCTGCGGCACGAAAACGAAGGCCGGATCGCTAACAACTATTTCTCGCTTGAACCGGCCACTCGCAAGGAGGCCATAGGGCTCGTGTTCGAGGGCAAGCTCCGTGTGCCCGCGGACGGTGAATACACCTTTCACCTTGAAACAACCGAAGGTTCCCGCCTTATCATTGACGACAATCAGATCGATGAGAAGGTGGCCAAAGGTGCGCACAAGCGTGATGCAAAGGCCACACTGAAAAAGGGTCTGCTGCCCATCAAGCTTGAGTTCTTCAATACCTATGAGAAGCCGGTGCTGAAGGTGGCCTGGTCCGGCCCGGGCATTCCCCGGAAATTTCTGACCGAAGAGTTAACCCCATCGAAGTCAGCGAACATCATGACCGATGCCCGCAAACAAGAGGATGGAACAAAGATTCAGGACGAGCTCTGGTGGGCTACCGAAAAGAAACCAGCGGGCGACTGGATGCAGCCCAATTTCAATCCTGCGGATTGGAAACAGTCGCAAGGCGGCTTCGGCTCCAAGGGAACACCGGGCTCAATCGTGCGTACCGATTGGCTCAGCAAAGACATCTGGCTTCGCCGCAATTTCACGCTCACAAAGCTGCCAGGATCTCTCAATCTCAACCTCCATCACGATGAGGACGCGGAGATCTACATCAACGGCGTGCAAGTGGCGACCGTCCAGAACTACACCACAGGCTACGAACAGTTGAAACTTGGCGGCCCGGCCGTCTCCGCACTTACACTTGGCAAAAACGTGATCGCCATCCACTGTCACCAGACCGGTGGAGGACAGTACATTGACGCCGGCCTGGTCTCTGCCAGTGGCGAAGTCAACATCGCCGCGCTCATCAATCAGCATGGTCAGAACGTTATGGGTGAGGCCAAAACGAAACAGTATCTCAAATGGCAGGCTGACCTGGATAAGAGCCTCAAGACGAAATTCGAGTTGCCCGGCATCAAGGTAATGGGCGTGCAGGAATCAGGCGGCAACTCAACCGTCCACTTGCTGCAGCGCGGCAATCCGCACCTTGAGGGCGAGATCGTCACGCCCGGCTATCCGTCAGTGCTTGGATTCCCCGATCCGGAACTGCCGAAGACGATTAAGAATGGCACCTCCGGAAAGCGCACCATCCTCGCAAGTTGGATCACCAGTAAAGAAAATCCTCTCACTGCACGGGTCATGATGAACCGCGTCTGGCAGCACCACTTCGGCCGCGGCATTGTGCGAACCTCGAGCGACTTCGGCCAACTCGGCGATCAGCCTACCCACGAGGAACTGCTCAACTGGCTCGCCGCGGAGTTCATGGAACGCAACTGGAAACTTAAGACGATGCATAAGTTCATCATGCTCTCCAGCACCTACCGAATGTCCTCCGGGATGACAACGGCCAGCTACGACAAAGACCCGGGCAACAATCTCTTCTGGAGTTTTGACATGCGCCGCCTAGCTGCCGAGGAATTGCGCGACGCAGTCTACGCGGTTAATGGCTCGATCAACTTCAAGATGGGCGGTGAGAGTTTTTTCTCCGCCATTCCTGCCGAGGTCCTCCAGGGAGCCTCGCGCCCCGGCGCTGCCTGGGGCAGGTCGTCTCCTGAAGAGCAAGCCCGTCGGACGGTCTACAACTTCGTGAAGCGGTCTGTCAGCGATCCGTTCCTCGCTTCGCATGATTCGGCTGATACCGATCAGCCTTGCGCCGTCCGATTCGTCACCACCGTGCCCACGCAATCGCTCATCATGCTCAACAGCGAATTCATGAACAGCCAAGCCAAAGTCTTTGCCGAGCGTCTCAAGAAAGAGGCCGGCGAAAAAGAGGAAGACCAGATCAGGCACGCATTCAAGCTTGCCTTCGCCCGTGAGCCCAAAGCCAGCGAGGTCAGCAAGAGCATCGCACTTCTCAACGCTTTCAAGACAGAAGACGGCCTGAGCCCAGATCAAGCGCTCGCGCAGTTCTGCCTGATGTCACTGAATCTGAATGAGTTCGCGTACCTGGATTGAGTGTGGCCCTGGCGCTCCGCGGCAGGATGGAAGATCAGGTGCATTTTCAGGTCACAAATTGTGGCTTGAAGAGGGGGCTTGGGGCCGAAAGCTCGATCTTTGAGATCAAAGCTCAATCTTTGAGATCTCAGATTCATGACCTTGAAAGTCTCAAGACTTTTAGCTGGTATCACTTAGCATGCTGTTTGAGGTCACAAATTGTGACCTCAAAGACCTTATCATGCGTGCGTTCGTGAATCTACGACAGCTTGTTGCCTCCAATCAGGGATTGGCAAAAAAGATCGATGAGCTCGAGAAGAAGTACGACGGTAAGTTTGAAGTCGTCTTTCACGCGCTTCGAGAGATGATGAAGCCGCCCGAAGAGGGGCACAAGGAAATCGGCTTCCACGTAAAAGAAGCAGGCGCGATTTATCAGAAGAAAAAGAAGAAGTCCCGCACAAAGAAGAAAGGCCGGTCTTAACCCGCACCGTATCTGAACCGTTCGGATTAAACCGCCTGGATCGTGCCTGCTGACCGCAATGCAAGCGTAATCGTTAACGTTAACATTGCTGGCATTCAGGCGAGCAAACACGTCTATCATCAAGAAAGGGAAATGCATGAACATTAAGACCCAAAACCAATTCTGCGGCCGCACGCGCCGCGAGTTCCTGTGGCAGATGGGCGGTGGCTTTTCCGGCCTCGCGCTTTCCGGAATGCTCGACAATGAATTTTTCGCCAACCAGGCAGTTGCTGCGGATGGTGCACCTTTTGTCAGCCCTCTCGCCGTGAAGGAGCCGCACTTCCAGCCGAAGGCCAAGGCCGTCATCTTTTTATTCATGTACGGGGGGCCGAGCCAGGTGGATACATTCGACTACAAGCCGAATCTCTATCCTCTCGATGGCAAGACCGTACAGGTCAAAACATTCGGTCGCGGTGGCAGAAAAAGCCAGGGCCGCATCGTTGGGCCTAAGTGGCAATTCAAACCATACGGCGAGTGCGGCAAGATGGTCTCAGACCTGTTCCCTAATCTTGGCACCTGTGTAGACGACATTGCGTTCATTCACTCGATGTATGCGGATTCGCCGATTCATGGATCGGCGCTCTTGATGATGAATGCAGGCCGGATACTTAGCGGCCATCCCTGCATCGGCTCATGGGTGAACTATGGACTTGGCAGCAAGAATCAGAATCTGCCCGGGTTCGTCGTCATGCTTGATCCGAAAGGTGGGCCGATCAGTGGCGCGAAGAACTGGACAAGCGGTTACATGCCGGCGGCATATCAGGGCGTCACGATTCGTTCGCAGGGCTCGCCGATTCTTGACCTTAATCCGCAGCAGGGCGTGACGCGCAAGATGCAGCGCCGTCTGCTCGATCAGTTGAACGAGTTCAATAGCGAACATTCAGCGCAGCGTCCTGGCAATAGCGACCTTCAAGCCCGAATTGCCAGCTACGAACTCGCTTACAATATGCAGAAACACGCGCCGGAGGCTGTCGACCTGAATGCCGAAGCAGAATCCACACGCGAGATGTACGGCCTTAATAACGACACGACTCAGGATTTCGGTCGCAAATGCCTGCTCGCTCGCCGACTTGTTGAGCGCGGCGTTCGGTTTGTACAGGTCTACTCAGGGGGAGGCCACAACGATGATAACTGGGACGCGCACAGTGACATGGTTTTCAACCATACCCGCCACGCAGGCCGCACGGACAAGCCTATCGCCGCGCTCCTGAAAGATCTCAAACAGCGCGGGCTGCTTGACGAAACCATCGTCATCTGGGGCGGCGAATTCGGTCGCCAGCCGACCGCTGAGTATGCCAAAGGCACCGGACGCGATCACAACTCGTACGGTTTTACCATGTGGATGGCTGGTGGAGGGATCAAAGGAGGCGTGAGCCTCGGAAAGACGGATGAACTCGGAGCGCACGCAGTTGAACATCGTCTGCACGTCAAGAACCTTCACGCCACCGTGCTCCAGCAGATGGGGCTTGATCCGAATCGCCTCTCGTTTTTCTTCAACGGTCTCGATCAGAAGTTGGTTGGCGTCGAAGGCGCCGAGCCGATTCACCAGCTCATTTAGCTCGCCGTGGAATCTTCATCCGATCCCCGGGCCGAATCTGAAGCAAGCGCGACGACTCCGATTTCCCGTCTGCGTAAAGCGATTGCAGGTGCCTCTTGCACTCTGGCGATCCTCTATTTATCGCAACTGAACGAGCCGCCGCTTTTCATCCCGATTTAGCTCAAAAAAAACGCCCGGCACAATGGCCGGGCGTTTCAGATTCATCTTCAGCTTTTGTTAATCTTCAAAAGCGGCGTCGAAAGCCCTGTCTGAGGAAGGGAAATCCACATTCTTGACGAAGGCGCACGCTTCGGTAGCGCCGTGTTCACGGTCCATTCCGCTGTCTTCCCACTCCACGGAAAGCGGGCCGGCGTACTTGATATCGTTCAATGCCCGGATGATTTCCTCAAAGTCCACACTTCCCCGTC
Organism: Planctomycetota bacterium; assembly: GCA_027625095.1. GTDB lineage: Bacteria > Planctomycetota > PUPC01 > JACPCR01 > JACPCR01 > JAQBXN01. Next base: position 31,906 of record JAQBXN010000057.1, read on the forward strand.
CGAGGGATCGGAAATCCCAGAAACGGCGGGCATCACCGAAGCCTAGATGCCCACCGAAGACGCCGGCTTCTGTCAGCGTTTCTGACCAGTAGACATCTTTCATGTGCACGTGGTAGATGCGGTCGGCAAATTTGCGGATGAACTTCACGTAGTCCACGCCCTGGTAGCCCAGGTGGCTGGGGTCGTAGTTGAAACCGAATGCCTTGTCGCCATCGACGGCTTCGATGGCCCGTTCGGCTGTGACGATGTCAAAGGCAATTTCGGTCGGATGGACTTCAAGGCCAAAGCGAACGCCAAGCTTGTTGAACTCCTTGAGAATCGGTTTCCAGCGTTTACCGAAATCCTTGTAGCCATCATCGATCATCTTGGGACTGACCGGGGGGAATGAGTAGAGGAGATGCCAGATGGATGAGCCGGTGAAGCCGTTGACCACACTGACACCGAGATTCCTTGCGCCGCGGGCCGTAGCGATCATTTCTTTTGCCGCGCGCTTGCGCACACCTTCCGGATCGCCGTCGCCCCAGACATGTTCGGCAGAGAACAGAATATCTTTGTGCCTGGAATCGATGTTATCGCAGACGCACTGTCCCACGAGGTGATTGCTGATCGAAAAAACTTTCAGGTCATACTTTGCGAGCGTGGCCAGTTTATCTTTGCAGTAGGCTTTGCTCTTGGATGCCTGATCCACTTCAAAGTGGTCGCCCCAGCAGGCAAGCTCGAGCCCGTCATATCCAAAACTCTTTGCCTTCTTGCACACTTCCTCAAGAGGCAGGTCAGCCCACTGGCCGGTAAATAAGGTGCATGGTCTTGCCATGAGATTTCTCCATATAAGTCTGGAAGTGAGTAAATACTAAGTATCGTGATACCGTCTTTGAGATATCCCCATTCTTTGGGAACAATCTGTCAGCGCACGAACCGTTAATCGTAAACCCTCGAGGCGGGAAAAATATAGGCTCGCTCAGGTGAAGTCAATAGCGATACGGCCCCCATCGTTGACACCCTCGCGACCGACTGATTAAATCCTTTTGCTCTGTTTCGTATGCGATTTCTGCCAATCAACGGTGAATTATGTTAGCAGAACGGCTGGGTGGACTTGCAGGTTTGATTGCTGTCATTGTGGCCGGCGTGGCCCTCCACAATAGCAGGCAGACGCAGCAGGAAATTTACCACCTTCTGGAAGAAACTCGGGGCACTCTCAAAACTTTCAAAAACGCATATAACGAACAGCAGACCAATCTGGATCTGATGAGTGCCCAGGTCAAGGCGGCTAGAGAAGAGACCGTAAGCCTGGAACGCGAGCTCGCACAGCTCAGAAATTCCGCCCAGCCCGTGTCCCATTATCAGATCGACAAAACGAGAGGCAGAAAGGAAAAGCGGAACGAAGCCCCAAGAGATCCGCCTGTGCCGGGTGACATTGTCGGCCCGGTCAGAAAGAAGCCAATCGAAGGGGTGGAGGTCGACGGTGAATTGGTGATTCAGATTGGCGGCAATGAGAAAGTAATCATAAACGACCAAAAGGCCTTCCTCGGAATCACCCCCGTGGCGGTGGACAAGGCTGTTGCAAAGCGGTTCGGATATCCCCACCAGTTCGGGCTCTGGATCGTAAAAGTCACACCGGACCAGCCGGGGGATAAGGCAGGCATTCAGGCCAATGACGTCCTTATGCGGCTGAACAAGATTCCCCTGGAAAACAGCTCTCAACTGGAAAAGATTCTTGCCGGGAAAAGACCAGGTGAGGCTGTTTCGCTGGACTTGTTCAGGAACGGTGAAGAGTTTCCCCTCAACATGGAGCTTGGCAGCCGTCAACGCTAGATGGCGATCAAATTGTGGCACCGCCGTCCGATTGAGCGTGCCACGGAAGCCGCAAGTTCTGTTCATCATTCGGCCGCCCTGCAACTTGAAATTTCCCCTGACTGATTTTGGACGCGGCCGAGAGAACGCATGAAACGAAACGCAGAATCTCCTTTATGAAGGTCTTCAAGAATCACATCCTTCCCTTCCTTACGCTCTTTGGGGTTGCCGCGTTCGCTCTTTCAATACTTCTGCCGAAGCTCTCCCCTCCTTCCACCCACGGCTCGCCCGCGCTGCCCGCTGCCCCTAAACGACCGGTGGTCACCGCGGCGCCCAGTGTAGGCTACCTTTTCGGCTTTCATCTGAAGGGCGACAAGATCAAGGGCTACATCGATTTCGACAAAGAGGGAGACCAGAACCATCGCCTGCTGTTCTGGGAAAACAAACTCGTTCTGCAATGGGTGACACCGCAGGCAGAGAGGCTCCTTGCCGAAGTCCCTCTTCCTGATCTGTCCAAAGGAACGACCATGCGCGTCATGCGCCGTAATGGCCGCATTGTTGTGCTTAAAGATGACAAGGTTTTGCTTGCAGCCGGCGGCCTCGGTCTTGGCAGTGATGACACCCCGTCTGTTTCATTCGATCCGGACACAGTGGAACTGACCGCGCCCATTCATCGCCGGATGGGCAACATTTACTTTTCGGATGATTTTATGCGCGACCAGGTCGCAGGCGTCTGGACCCCGCGCTCAGGTGCCTGGGAGATCAGCTCCACGTCCTTTGCAGCTAACGGGGCCAACCCGTTCAGCCTCTACAGCCGCGGCAAGGACAGTCCTGAAGTCGAGGACGTTCACCAGGGCCGCACCGGGCAGGAATTCGTAGGAATCGGAATCCAGCTCGTCCCGGCAATTCAGACTTTTTACCTGAACATCGTGCGAGTGACCGGCAACTCTCCCGCTGCCGAGGCCGGCATCAAGGTGCAAGACCAGATTACCAAAGTTAATGGCGAATCCGTGCAGAGACTTCCAAACGAAGACCCGGGCACACACTGGCAACGCACCTATGCGAAGCTGCAAGGGAACGAAGGTGAAGATCTGTCACTCACCCTTCTCAGCGGCGGGCAGACGCGTGAGGTCGTCCTGAAACGCCGCCAGCTCAAGTGGGGAGAAATCGAGAAGCGCATCAAAATCGAGCCTTACGAAATCACCGAAACTTCACTCATCACCACGGGCCCGGCATTCTGGGATCAGTTTCATTTCGAATGCTCGGTCAAGGCAAGGCTGCAGGGCGCGGTGGGTCTGGCGTTTCACGTGCGCGATAAACAAAACTACCGGGTGCTCAGGTGGTGGGGGGACAACAAGCCGAACGGCCCGCATCATCAGCTCGAGCTTGTGAAAGTCGTGGATGGAGTCGAGACCGTGCTTGCTACCGCGCCCAGGCCGGGGGGCCCGAAACCGTTCCAATATTACAAACTCGGCATCGAGGTCGGGCCGAACTTTGTCATTGGGAAAATCGACCGGAAGCAGATGTTGCGTGCGGAACTCGATGACCTTTCGTTTGGTTCGGCAGGTCTCTACACATACTCGACAGATGGCGTGTCCTTTGATGACGTCATTGTCTCGAGCAACTACCAGGATATCGTGGAGAAGACGCGCCCGGAACTGCCCAAGGCCATGCTCGCTGACGGCGCCATGTCGCCCTGGGTGGACCTGGACAATCTCTGGATATCTCAGCTCACCACGGGCGTCCGCTGGCACGATTTTGAATTTCCCGGCGACGTGCAAATCAAGCTCGACGCGATGCCTCAAGACCCCACCCGGCTGATTATTGCCGGAGATGGCACTCTCCTCAGCCGCGGTTACATCCTCTACATAGAGCCACAGAAGAGGCAGCTCACTCTCTTCAGAGACACACTGAAGAAGGCCACCGAAGTGCTGCCGGCAGGGCAGGTGCTTCCGCTTGTCTTCCGCCGAGAGGGCAATCGGCTGATTGTCTCTTCGAACCTGAAGGGGCTCATCGACTGGGAAGATAGAGATCCGTTGAAACACACCCGGGTCGGCGTCCAGATGAGCAAGCTTGACGCGGTCGAAGTCTCGCCTCTCTCCTATTGGGATTACACCTTCACCGATGCTCCGACCGATTGGGAAATAGCTGGCGGTCATTGGGGTACGATGAACCGATGGATCTGCGACCCTCGATGGTCATGGTTCGGTGGGAAGAGCAGGGGCGTCGCCGCCCTCTGGCACAAGAACGAATTTCAGGGAAACATCATTTTTGATGCCTACGTGGGCCTGATGATGGTCCGTGAAGCCCCACCGCTCGAACGTGCCGCAGACATCGGCATGACTGTTTTCGGCGACGGTAAGAATCTCTATTCCGGTTACACCCTGGTGCTGGCCGGCGATGACAATTCGTGGACCCGTCTCTACAGAAATGGAGAAAACGTGGCCAGCACATCCGAGCAGTCATTCCTGCTGCCCGCCGATTACAGCGACCAGAGAGCCCTGGAACAGATCCACCGCCGTTGGATTCACGTGCAGATGGTGAAGCGGGGCAACGTGATCGAATGTTATTACCAGGATCGGCTGGCCCTCCGCTTCGAAGATGACAATCCCATCAGCGAGGGCCGCATTGCCATGTGGACGGTCAATAACGGATTCGTGATCAGTCGCGCCAGGATTCTCGACGCCAGCGCACCCGGGCAGCACGTCCCCCTTCGCACCTATGCACGCTTTGAAGACGAACACATCAGCAACTGGGTCAGCAGCGAACTCAGCGCCAGTATCGAGCGGATGGAAGCCGGCGAGTACAAGGTCACCAACCTGCTTTCTGGCGGCACCTTCGGGGTGAAACTCAAGCCGGAAAAGCTGGCCGCTGGCAAACGTGCCGTTCTGAAATTCAAGGCAAAATTCGACCCTCAGGCCAATGTAGACCTGTATTTTGAAGAGGCCGTTTCTCAGGTTCCGCTCGGCCCAGGCAAACGTAATTTCGTCCGGGAAAGTAAATTCGGACTGACCGGCCCCGCAGAGCCAACGGCGATACTGCAGACCGGATACGAACCCCAGAGGATAGCCATCATCGGCAGCGCACCCGAGGAAATCTTCGATGGTGAATGGCAGCAAATCACCATCGATTTCACTCCCTACCTCCAGCGCAACCGCGAGATCAAGAATATCGTCATCGCCAACTACTCCAACTCGGACTACCTGCTGGCCGGCTTCTCCGGCAACAGGCAAGGCGCCACCTATTATCTCAAAGACATCGAGTGGGAATTCCGAGGACCGTAACTTTCACGGCCATCGTCATTGGCCTGCCCACGTCGGCCCTGCTGGCAGGCCCATTGGGATTTCAGGATTTTGAATCAGTGTTGGCTGGGTGACGGTTGAAAGTTCGATTCCCCTCTCGCTGAAGTGATTCGTGAGAGGGCCGAGCAAGAGGTTTACCCGCTGGGACGAGGTCAATTGAAGCTTCCGTCATTCATCAACCATCCCCCCTTCCTATGCCCGCCATGCGCAAAACTCTCGCGCTCTGCGTAAACGTCCTCGCATGGCAGGCTGTTGCTCTTGCTGCACACGAAGCCGTCCCTCTCAAGCTGATCGATGGTGGCAAGCCTTCATCGGATCAAACATTCGCAAGAGCCAGGATCCGTGGTAACTGGCATGACGCCGGCATGATTCAATTTCAAATTCGTCGCAGCGACCCGACCAGGCAGAAAGTTTGGGTCTACGGGTCTCTTATAATCCGGCCTGACCTCTGGTTTCAAACAGCGCCTCAGCGGCTGAATTCCGACGATTCCTGGCAAAAAATAGTGTGGGGTTTCGGGGCGGATCAGACCGACTGGATGGCCTTTGGCCACGGCCGGGTTCTCGATGATTATTCCCTGGCGAGAGTTGAAAGTCTGGAGCTCAAATGTTCTGCGGCCAATCCGGAGCGTGAGACATTTGAAATCAGGAGGGTGATGCTTCATCCCCGGGGGAACCTGGAAACTGAAGTCGCAGTCTTCGATCTGACGCCTCCGAAAGAGGGGCTGGCTGTCGACGACTACGCAGAGATCAAGTTTCGAGTAAATCGGCCGTACCGAAATCCGTTCAGTCCTGCCGAGGCGGATGTCCGGCTCTTGATCGACGGGCCGGGCGGCAGGAATTTCGAATCGCTCGCATTCTTCAGTATCGACTGCGATATCGAGCCCATCGCAGGGCTGGCCGGCAGCGCTGCCAGCCAGGCAGTAGAAGGCGGGCTGACAGCCAGTCCCCGGATGCGGCTGCGGCAAACCGGGGCCGGATACTGGCGCGCCGGTTTTCGTCCTGCCGTTCCCGGGGGGTATTCCTGCAGGATTCAGTTGGCCGGACGCTACACCCTTCAGTCGGAGCCCTTCTCCTTCAATGTCGGTAGCCGGATTCGCCAGAATTCGGGTCTTGATACCCCCAACGATGCGAGACGGAGCACTATAGAGACCAATGAATCGGTAAGCAGCTTCGATCACCGTGCTCTTCTCAGGCACAAACTGGATAGGCATTCAGCAACTGCATACGTGTATGAGCATGGTCAGTGGCGGACGTTTGAACTTCCGTGGGAGAAGACGGATGCGAATTCCGCCGATGAGCCGGATTCTAAAAGTGATGAGTTGCCGCGGAGCGTCAATACCACGTTTACGCATTGGCATGCGCCATTGGAATGGTCATCCGGGCGGAAAGGGTTTGAGGGGCTTGGCCGCTATCACATTGAGAATGCCTGGCTGCTTGAGCGTGCCCTGCAGGGGGCAGAGGTTCGTGGCGAGTCTTTTCCCCTGAGGATCTTCGGTACGGAGGAGTTTCATCTGGCCAGCCGCAATGAAGATTACGTTTTCAGATGGGACGAAAATCCGTACGCCAGAGTCAACGGCGGGCCAGTCAATGCGCCGTCATTGTTTTTCAGTGAGAGCAGCACCCTCTATTCAGCGCAGCGTCTTTTGCGGTACGTATACGCCCGGTATGGGCATTACCGATCCTTGAGCCACGTGATACTTGGTTTTGATTTCGCGGTGCCGGTGGGAGCGGCTGACTGGCACAGACGGCTCGGAGATTTTTGGGAGGATCTTCCAGAGTCCGGTGCGCATCGGCCCAAGCTCGTCTCGTTGCATCCGCAGGCCGCTGGCGGCAGCGCGACTCGGGAAGTGGAGTTTCTGGCTGAAGCGCCAAAGGGGAACGAGGTCTTCCGATACTCGGGCCCGGCTTTCAATGACTGGTCCGTGTTCGACGGTTTTGCATTTGATTTGAAACTCCCGGCCGAGGCCCCGGAGGGGATGCAGGCGTTGATCCAATTGCAGGACGACGGTGGCTGGTGGTATCAGCACATCTTCCAGGGCTTTCTCAGATCGGGCGATTTCAATCGGCTCTACCTGAATCTGGGCAGCGGCTGCCCGTTGCGTCCGGCCGGTCATTCGCGGCCATGGAATGCTTACACCCGCATGGCGATCAGAAAGCCCGAGATACTTCTATTCTCATCCGAGCGATGGCAGGGCGAAATTGAATCTCCCCAGGCGATGATGATTCAATTGCATGAAGGACACCAGGAGGGGCCAACACGGCTGGTGTCTCATCGCCGGCAACAGGCGATGTTCGGCGAGACGACTGAAATCGTGATGCAGTTATCGCGTGCGTACTCCAACCCATTCGAGCCGTTGGTCGTGAAGCTGGACGCAAAGGTGATGCTGCCCGATGCCCGGTTCGAGACCAGGCCGGCATTCTTTTATCAGGCATACGAGGAACGGGAGATTGAAGGGAAGACCAAGCTTGTTCCCGCAGGGGCTCCGGAATGGCGAATTCGCATCCATGCCGCGCAGCCAGGCAGATACGCCTATCGGATCCTCTTGAGCGAGGATGGCGAAGAGCCCAGAGAACTGCTCTCGGATGGATTTCAAGTGGAGGCATCAGAGACAAAAGTCCAGACTAGATCTGAGCTATCCGAAACCGCACGCAATCTGCTCGTGGAAACACCCGATCGTTTTTCGCAGACCGTCTCTGCACTCATCGGCGGCAAATGGACGCCGCCCGCTCTACCTGAGCCGGACGATGAGGGCGGAAACCTTGAACCTCAGAAGCTCTGGCTCGCGAATCTGGAGTGGAACCGTGCATGGGGCGAAGGCTATCTCGGCCTGGGCAGGTTCAATCAACTCCTGGCGTTTCGACTCGACCTCGCGATCGCAGAAGCCGAAACCGCCGGCCTCGCTTATCCGCTCCGGGTAATCGGCAATGAAGAATTTCACACCATAAGCACCAACATCAACCACAAATATCGATGGAATGATAACCCGCTCAATCAGCTCAACGGAGGGCCGCTCCAACGCCCTTCGCAGTATTTCAACCACCCTCAACTGATTTACCGTTTTCACTCATACACTCGTTACCTCAATGCCCGCTACGCCGCCTCAAAAGCCGTCAATGGGATGGTGCTCGCGAACGACATGCCTGAGCCGGGCGTATGGGAATGGAATCAACAAGTCGCCCTGAGCTTGTCCAATCTGCCACCGTTCCGTATCGGTCACATCATCACCTGGCATCCACTCACCGGATCGAAACAGCACAAGGTGCAGACTGTTCCGGGGCCGTTCGAAGAATTGCGCCGTAGTGCTGACGCTCCGCGGCAGCCTTCTTTACCTGTCGCTGAGCGCCAGGACCATGGTTCCGCCCAGCCGGGAATAGAACAGCCTTCCAGCGACCGGGTCTTCACATGCGAGAGCGTTAAGACCGATTGGAGCCACCATCACCTCGCGCGTGTTGCATTCACTCTGCCATCCGAAGCCCCTGACGGCATGCGGGTCATGATGGCGCTTAAAGATGAAGACGGATGGTGGTACCAGATGCTGCATCCATCCTTTTTACGCCCTGGCGATACCACTTCACTGCTGTTCGATCTGCGTCCGGGCGGCGGCCTGCAGCCGGTTGGCCATGCGCGGCCGTGGACGCCCTACAGCCGGTTTCGAGTGAACCATCTGCAATTCCGTCTCTTTTCGGCCGAGCCTTATAAGGACAAACTGCTGCTATCGGAACTTGCTTTCCTTGAGCTGCCTGTTGCCACCTGGCCACTCCGGGCCTATGCAGTGGAAGGTCAGGGAAGGCTCAAGCGGAATGAGATGTTCGAAGCTGCGTTCCACCTGAATCAACCTTTTCGGAATCCGTTCGACACTGCCGAGGCGGACATCTTTGCCACCTTCATCGCGCCTTCTGGAAAGAAACAGCGGGTCAATGCTTTCTTCACTCAGGACTATGAATCAGACAAAATCCCTGTTCCCACAGGCAGCCCCCACTGGAAGATCCGCTTCCGACCTTCGGAGGAGGGCCCGCATTACTACAGACTTTTCGCCCGTATCAAGGGAGAGGAAATGGCAGTGCATCAGGAGAACAGCTTCACAGTCGAGCCGCCCTCTGCTCCGGTTGCACGCCCACCCCTCCAGGCTTCCACGCTTTCTGATTTCCCATCTCTTCTGACCATTCACGATCTGTCATACGGCACTCAGGCCGAGTACGTGAATGGCGATTGGAAAGAGCTTTCCCGCCTGGCAACCAACGAGATTCCGCTCTGGCAGCCGATGCTCGAATGGACGAGCCGCTGGGGCAAATACAAAGACCTCGGCCTCTACAACCTCGAAGAAGCATGGCGGTCAGACGAGCAGTTGAAGGCAGCCGCGGCCAATGGCATTTCCGTTCCACTGCGGCTGAACGGGAACATGGAATTCTTTAACCGGCGGAAGCATCGCTGGCCCGACAGTCCTCTCAATCTCAAGAACGGCGGGCCCCTCGATTCACCGAGCCATTACTACAAGAGCGCGGAAGCCTTGATGGCTCAGCGGCAGCTCTGGCGTTACCTGATCGCACGTTACGGACACATGCCCGCAGTGAGCGACTTGGTCCTTGCTGCCGACTTGGGAGCTGAGGGAGCGGAGGACTGGCACGCAAGGGCCGGAGGCGAGCTTGTGCCCATGCTGCCCGCGGGTAAGAGGCTGTTCTCGCTTCACCCGCAGGCGCTGAAGCACGAGAAGAAAGCCATCCTCGCCGATTTTGAGGGGCAGAGGCGGCCGCAGAATTTTCAGCCGGGCGAGCAGCAGAGTGTCGAAGACTTCCGGCAGGAAACATCCATTGAAGGCGGAAAGGAGACCCGGCTTTCGGTGAGCGACGCCTGGGCCTCGAGTGGTCGACGCTCCCTGGCTGTGCGGCGTGATTTCATCGGTGAGGGCGAAGCGCCGTTCGTCGCTGACATTGATCAGGACTGGTTCGATTACAACCGCCTTGTATTCGATGTGAAGCTCCCGGAAGAAGCGCCTCACGATATGCGGGTGATGGTCTTTCTGAAGGACGGCGACTACTGGATGTATCAGAACCTCCTCAACCCTCTTCTCATTCCGGGCGACGTCACCCGCCTCATCGTTGACCTCACCTCAGCAGAGAAGGCGTGGTTGCCTCCACCGGCCGCCGAAGGAAAGGTGGATCCCAGGAGGCATTCGAAAACCTGGACTGATACTTCCCGCTCGCGGATTCGACAGATCGGTTTTCGTATCTTTGCGCACGAGCGCTACAACAAACCGGTCTATATCGACAACCTCCAGCTCTGGCGCACCAGGGGCATGCAGCCCGAAGGTGAACCGCGCATCACCCGGATTCAGTCCGATCCCGGGCAGGTGCCGGTGTTCGAACGTTTCGAACTGTCATTCCTGCTCGATCGAGATTTCCGAAACCCATTCGACACCGAAGAAATCGATATACAGGCCACGTTCATCGCGCCGGCCGGCATCCGCAAAACCATCCCCGCGTTTTACTTTCAGGATTATGACCGGCACGAGGTAAAGCAGTTCTGCCGCGAGCACCGGGAGAACGAATTGTTTGAGACTCTGACTCCCAAAGGCACTGCGCATTGGAAAGTGCGATTCACACCGACCGTGCCGGGCAACTATCAGTATTTTCTTACAGTTAATGGTCGCCGTGCCTGGCCGGCAGAGGGCGAAGCTGCCTTCACGGCCGCACCTTCAAATACTCCAGGCTTCGTGCGCGTCGCCAAAGATCGGCAGTACTTCGAGCACAGTACCGGGCAGTTCTATTACCCGATCGGGCACAACCTCCGTTCGCCTACCGACAATCGCAACGATGAGGCGTACAAGGGCCGCTTTACCCAGGAGTGGCACCGGGGCACGTTCCTGTTCGATGACTACTTCAAAAAGATGAAAGAGAACGATTGCAACTGGGCCCGTGTCTGGCAGTGTTCCTGGTGGATGGGGCTCGAATGGACCCGCGCCTGGCCGGGCTTCCACGGCATCGGCCGCTACAACATGGAGAGCGCCTGGCGACTCGATTACCTGCTCGAACAGGCCCGCAAAAACGGCATCTATTTGCAAGTCGATACCACCAACCACGGACAGTACAGCCTGAAGATCGATACGGAATGGGAGCGCAACCCTTACAACGTGAAAAATCCTGAAGACCGTGGCCCGCTCCTCCGGCCCAGGGAATTCTTCACCACCGACACCGCCCGTGAACTCTATACCCGGCGCGCCCGCTATACCGCAGGCCGCTGGGGTTACAGCCCGAACGTCTTCTCATGGGTGCTGATGACCGAGTGTGAATTCACCGATGATTATTTCCTTACCGCCTATCGGGAAGGCGATGCAGGAAACAGTCCGATGCTCGTACGCTGGCACGAGTTTGCCGCCGGGCAATTCAAGAAATGGGACCAAAACCACCTGGTGGCCACGCACTTCTCGCACCCGTTCCGTGGCACTGATGTCTTTAATTCGCCCGCGGTGGAATACGTACTCAGTAACACCTATTGGCAGAACTGGAAATTCAAGGAGCTTGGAGGACCGCCTGACGACAGTATCTGGATCTCATTGTTCACCTTTCAAGAATTTACCGGCACACACAACAAGCCAACCCTGGTGGGCGAATACGGCGGCGATGTGAACAAGAACAAGCCCGAACAGCTTGATACCGAACTCCACATTGGGGCCTGGTCGAAGGTCGTCATCCCGTACGCGGGCTCGACGGGTTACTGGTGGTGGCCCTGGCTGCACTACATGGATCGCTACGGCGAAATGAAGGCCGTGGCCAACTTCATGAAAGGCGAAGACCGCCGCGGCAAGGGCATGAAACAGATCAACCCAACTGTCAATAAGGGACTCCGTTGCATCGGCCTTCAGAACGACACCATGGCCGATCTGTGGGTGTTCAATCGCCGGATCATCTTGCAACCGCTGGAAGCATTGGACCTCGAGGAAAACGCCCGCGTCGAACTCTCCAATTTAAGGCAAGGCAACTACAGAATTGAGTTCTGGAACACCTACCAGGGCAAACTGTCTCACCAAATCCTGGCCAAAAACGATGCTGGTGGATTGGCATTCAACCTGCCGCCTTTCAGGGGGGATCTGGCCATCAAAGTGAGACAGCAGTGATGAGGAAGTGGGGAGGAGGGAAGAATGGAGTAGTGGAGTAGTGGAGTAGTGGAGTAGTGGGACGAAGTTGAGCAGGTCTGCTCCATTCCTCCATCCCTCCGTCGCTCCATCACCCCACCACTCCACCACTCCATTCCTCCATTCCTCTTCACCTTCTCCAGCCGTTCTCCAATTCGCCCAGCACAATCTCTGTTTCAAACCGCTTCGCGTCTGATGGGCGATACACCTCGAACTTCAGCTTGTCCCCCGGCTTCTTCTCCCGGACATAACCCATCGCTTTGTTGCGATACTCGATCGTCTGGCCGTCCAGCGTCAGCACGACGTCCATCTCTTTTATTCCAGCATTCTTGACGATGCCTTCGGGCAACACGACCTTCATGACGACTCCCTTCATCCCGGCCGGCAGTTTTTTAATGTAATCCACCGGTTGCTCCCAAACCTCTTCGAACGCGCCTCCGATGGTTGGTGTGGCTGCATCTTTCTTCTCGTTCAAGATCTGCTGGAGGGCTGCCAGAGGAGCGAGGTACGAGATTCCCATGTTCGCATCACCGACTGTCATCGAACCGCTCTGCAGGCCGACCACATCGCAGGAGCTGTTCAACCACGGCCCTCCGGATGCGCCGCCCGGGGTGATGGCGGCAACGTAGTACGATTGTTGATACCGCTTGAGCACGCCGACCCACTCAAAGCCCTTTTCAATCTTGGCTACCTTCCCATGAATGAGCATGTAATGCCGATAAAGAGGCGTTCCAAAACAGGAGAGTTCCTGTCCTACGCGTGGTTCACGCCGGGCAAACTTCAGATAGTTGAAGGAATCGCCTCTTACCTTCAGCAGCGCAATATCATGGCCGAGATCGACGGCGATGAGCCTTGCCGGCTTGCGCCACTCTGAGTTCCTTACCTCAATCGTCCGCCCCGCCGGACCGACCACGTGTGCCGCAGTGATGGCATATCCATCCTTTGAGGCCATCCATCCCGAGCCTTGCAGGTGACCATCGATCAGGACTTCAAAACAAGCTTGTTTGGCCTTTTTGTAAACGGAGGAGGCGTTCTGTCCAGTGGCGCCTGCAACGGGAAAAAGGAGAGCCAATATCAGGCTGGAGTGTTTCATACGACTCTTTTTCAGTAAGTGTTTTCGACCTGTCCCTGGCGCAACTTCCCCTTATCGCCTTTATCAACTCACCTGCCACCAATTCGGAAAAAGCCCTTTATCTTTTTCAGCAGATCGGCCGCAAAGCTCCGGGTCTCCTGTTCAAGCTGCCGTGAGTCGAGATTTTTCGCTGCTGCCTGAGTACTAATTTGTCTTTCAGCGACGATTTGACTGATCGTATCAGCGCATTCGGGTCGTTTCTCAAGCACAACCTTCAGATCAGCCTTTGATAATTCGTAAACGATTGTGGGGACATCCGCGCTGATTGTCGCGGTGCGAGGTTCTCCAGTAAGCAGGGACATCTCACCAAAAAACTGGCCGGGGCCGATGTTTGCCACCTTCGTCTGCTCGCCCTCCCCTTTGAAATCAATGAGAACATTGACCAACCCTTCGAACATGAAAAACATCGAACTCCCTTCCTCTCCCTGGCGCACTATGACATCTCCAGGCTGGAAGGTGCACTCCTTCATTTTTTTTGCCAGATCCTCTATCTCCTCCGGAATCATTGCCAGAAACATGTCAGCTCGGGTAAGAAGGTCACGCTGGTTTCTTACGCGGAGTGACAGGGCTTTGAACTCGGATGTGAAAATTTCATGCCGGGGATAAACCGGCCGCACTCCTGCCTGGAAGAGATGGTTCACGACTTTGCCGAAAACGAGGGCCTTGCCAGCTATCCAGGCATTCACATCAGGTATGTAATAGTAGAGAAAATACTTCACCCCTATCTGACTGATATCGGTAATACCTACGATCGGTTCGAGGCTTTTATCCGTGATCCCCAAAGCGTACTGCCCTTCTTTTGCTGCGGCCTTGATCATGTTCATCGCGCGTTCTGTGGGCAGTTCGAAATCCAGGTAAAACTCGAGCGTCTGGACGGTATGTTTCTTGGGCCGTTCGAAATTCCTGATGGTCATGGTGCTCATTTTTGAGTTAGGAATGATGAGCGTGTTGCAATAGAAATCCTCGAAGATGGTGGCCCGCCAGTTGACCTCCATGACTTTGGCCCACTCATCATTTTCCAGCTTGATCCAGTCCCCTATCTGGTAGGGTGGACTGATGTTGAGAATGATGCCGGAGAAGAAGTCGGAAATGACTTCCTTGACTGCAAATCCGATTACCAGGCCAGCCACACCGGACGCTGCGATAAGGCCCGAAACCGATTTTTCGAAGACGCTGGACATGATGCCGGCGGCTGCCGAGAACATGATCATTACGGAAATGAAATCCTTCAGAAGCTTTGGGACTGGTCACCCAAGTCGCTTCTCAATGAGGATCGGCCAGACGACCAGGTTCAGGATTCGAATCACCAGCCATCCGGCCGTCAGCCAGAGACAACTGCCGATAACGTACCTGGCTACATTCAGGATCTGCAGGAAGAATTCTGCCTGGATCTCCAGAGACAGTTCATCCTGATACAGTGAAGGTATCAGGAATAAGAGGAGCAGAACCGACGGGAGAATCAGCTTCTTAACGGTATTCATTATCTGTTGAGTCAGCGTTGCGGGGGCAAGTTAACATGAGACCCAGGGGGGAAAGTCTACATGGGTCCCAACAGGCGGTCACATGGATTGCCTGGTCTCAATTCAGATCAAAAAAAGCCCGAGAGCTGGTGGCTCTCGAGCTATCTCTAATACACCCGACAGGAGTCGAACCTGTAACATCTTGTTCCGTAGACAAGTGCTCTGTCCAATTGAGCTACGGGTGCTCTTTTTGAGTGGGGGGCATTGTAAGAACAGACCGCGAGGATTCAACTTGCAGCGGGTTGGCGTCAGTGTCTGATGGTTTGGTAACAGAGGGCTGGTCAATTATTGTCCCCGCAATGAACACAGATGTCCCAATCAAATTTATTCGCCGGGAGGGCAAGGGTCGATTGCTCGAAATCCACGGCCTGCCGGTGCTCCACCTGCGGGGCACACCTCATGAGATGGGGGTGCAACATGGCAGGCTCGTACCCGATGGGGTGAAACAGAGCTGTCAGTCCTACGTTTACGATCACGCAATCGCCGCCAATGAATTGGAATTCGAACAACTGCTCGAACTCTACGGTAAAGCCGAGCCGTTCATCCCTGATTGCTACAGGGAAGAAATGGCCGGGCTGGCCGAAGCCACGGGCATCGAGCTCGACCTCATTCATGCCTTTCATGTCCTGCCGACCCTGTTTCATTGCTCCGGTTGCGCGGCGATGAATTCCGCCACCCGCGACGGGAAACTCTATCACTACCGCAGCCTGGACCATTCCCTCGAGATTGGCGGTGCAGTTAAAGCACAAAGCAATGCCTGCATTACCGTCTGGGAACAGGACGACCGGATTCCCGTCGCCGGGATTGGCTGGATTGGAGCCATTGGGCTTGTCACTGGTATGAACGCGGTCGGCATGTCCATGGGCGAGATGGGTTCGCATTGTGAAGACGAATCCTTTGAAGGGCGACCCATGTGGTTTCAGATGCGGGAGATGCTCTCTCTCTGCGATAACCTCGAAGCCGGCCGGCGTATGATTGAAGAGTGGCCACGTGACTGCGGTTTCAATTTCATTCTCGCCGACGGCAAAGTGCCTGACGCGATGGCCATCGAAGTTACTCACTCGATGTTTGAATTTTTTGAGCCCGGCGATCCTGCAGAGGCTGTCGAGCCTCACTATCCGATAAAGGACGTTGTGCGTCGCACGAACCATTTCGTTTCACCCAGACTTTCAGAAACGCAGCGCGAGACTTACGACCCTCGCATTGACAAGGAAGACAGCGCGGCCCACTACGCCCGCTTGAGTGAAAACATCGAACGAGTGCACGGAAAACTGGACGCCGACCAGATGATCTGGCTGTGCCGGAATTACTCTCCCGAACATAGCTGCCTGCATCAGGCAGTGTTCTGCCCTGCCGATGGCGATTTCTGGTTCGCCAACGCGGTCAGCCCTGAGGAGAGTGAGACGCCGGGCGCGCAAAATCAGCCATTCCTGCCTTTCAACCTTAATTCGATTCTGGACTTTGTGGCGGATGAAGAAGGCTGCGGATGAAGAGGGCCGCGGATATCAGATAGAAGAAACCCATCGTGGCCCTTTTTTCGCTTTACCCAATAGACCCGAACCAACATGAACACACGTACCGGCGGCATGAAGGAGATTCTGCTTCTCAGTGTTGCCTTCTTTTTCAGCTACCTTGGCGTCGGCGCCATTCAACCGTTTCTCACCCCTTACCTGGAAGAAGAAACCGGACGGCCGGGCACAGAGGTCATCTGGGTACTTGGCAGTGTCTACCTCGCCGGAATTTTCATGCGGCTGGTGGCAGCACTGATGGTAAACAGGCTCGGGGCTCGGATGACAGTAATCCTCGGATTGCTGATGTGCACCAGCTTCAGTTGGCTGGTCGTGTTCACTACTCATATCGGCATCCTGCTTGTGGGCGCGTTCTTCTGGGGTTGGGGAGCGGGCTGCATCTGGGTAGCGGGCACTTCCATGGTGCTCGATTTTTCGCCCGCGGACCGTTACGGCACGAATACCAGCATCCTGTTTGCCGCGGTCTATCTCGGGCAAGGCGCGGGCGTCTGCCTGCTGGGTTGGATAGGCGCAAATGTCGGCAAGGCCGATCTGTTCTTCTGGGCAGCGGTCATCAGCATTCCGGCGAACATTGTTTCGTTCATGTTTCCCAAAGCTGGTGGTAAGACCCAGCCCGCAAATCTTGCTGAAGGCATCAAGATTCTTTTCTCATTGCAGGGAATCATCGTCAGCGTCCTTCTGCTTTCCTCTTCATTCGGATTCGGAATTCTGCTCGGCAATCTGAGCGGCTCGGTAGCACGTTCGGCTACGATGCAGGGCTTCGGAAGCGTCGGGCCCGTGACGCTTGGTTTTTATGTCGCCAGATTGGTCTGCACCTCGATAGCAGGCCCACTCTCAGATCGCTTTGGCCGGGCCCCTCTGCTGGTAGTCGCCTATGCCGCCTCGGCCATCGGGCTCTTCGCCGCGGGTGTTTCCGACCGTCCGGGCGTGCTCTTTGCGGCCGCACTTTCGCTCGGCGTCCAGATGGGAATTGCTTCGGTCGCAGTTGGTGCACTGGTTGGCGACTGGGCCCCACCGGAGAAACGTCACGTGCTCCTGGGCTCTCTCTACATCTTTCACGGACTCGGCGCCGCGCTCAGCCTCATCCTGGGCGAACAACTGAAGGCCTGGCTGAATGCCTACCGGCCGACGTTTACCGTGTTCGGAGCGGTGATGGCGCTCTGTGCCGTTCTTTCCATCGTGCTGGGTTTCATTTCGAAGAAGGGGAAGGATGCGGCTTCATCAGGACCAAACGAAAAGTCTCTGTCCGCCAGTGAAGAATGATGCAAACTGGTTATACCTTTTCATCATTCTATGAGGCCAGGAGATGCGAATAACAGTTGATCTGGACGAGCGGGAGATTGAGAAAATAAAAAAGTCGACAGGTATCCACGAGATTTCATCGGCCGCCGTCAAGGCATTGAGAGAAGACCTGAAGCAACTGGAGAAGCAGCGATTTCTCAAGACTGTACTAATGGTCTTTCCAGCCTGAAATTACAGGTCGATATAACCCCGTGGGGCGAAAACCCTGGTCTTTACCCAAATTTTT
>JAQBXN010000005.1 GCA_027625095.1 Planctomycetota bacterium
TGGCTGGACGTGGCGGGCAGGCTCGGCTGGAGGGCGCGTTATTTAAAGGAAGTGGACGAGGCCGAAACCACGGTTCGTTTCTGGCAGGAAATCTATGACGACACGTGCAAACTGGTTGAGACGCACGAGAAATTTCCTGTGGATAGAGGTCATCAGAAAATATAGGATGTACCCATGACAATCACCAAGAAAACCGTCGCCGACAAAATCGCCGAATACCTCCACCACAAGATTACGCTGGCCGAGTTGGTGGACTGGTCGGAGCACGCCTTGATGGATGGCGAGCTTGCCGAGCGCGATGCGCAGACGCTTTCGTCCGTCATCGCCCGTCTCGGCGTGGCCGACGTGCGCGCCTTCGGCCTGGCGTGGGAAGATTGTGAAGAACTTCTCAACAAACTCGGATTCTCTCCCCGCGTGGAAGTGGTTGCCTCGTGAGTTTTCTCACTCCCACCATGGCGCCCAAAAATAGAAAGCCAAGGAAGCAATTAGTTGATCTCCTTTTCGCTGGAAAGCGGCTCGATCCCAATGCCGACGTAACCGCATTGGAGCGGGAGATCGACCAGTTGGTCTATGACCTTTACCTGCCTGCCGCGCTGCGCAGCGGCGCAGGCAGGCGCCCTGACGCCGGAGGAAATCCAAATCGTGGAAGGCGCAGGCAAATGAAATTGCCCAATCCGCATAAGCTTGTGGTTGAGCGAGAGAAGATAGTGGACTACTTGCTCAATCCCACGCATCGATACGGCGAGAGCAAGGCGCGTTTTTTCTCCCGGTTTGGTTTTCGCGTCGAGGAATGGGAACAGTTGGCGGATGCATTTCGCGAGCATGGACGCTCTCATGAGTCAGCACAGACGCGCGAGTCGGACTTCGGTTTGCGCTATGCAGTGGAGGGCGATTTGAACACGCCAAGCGGTCGTCATCCCCAAGTGCGAACAGTCTGGCAATTGGACGAAGGGGAGGTTGCACCCCGATTGATAACGGCTTATCCTCCGGAGGACTTATGAATATCAAAGAACATGATTGTGTGGTGTTGACAGCAAACCTGCCCCAGGAAGGCTTGGAGGCTGGCGATGTTGGCACGATTGTCCATATCCACAAGGGCGGCGTGGCTTACGAGGTCGAGTTTATCACACTGGCCGGCCGAACCATCGCTGTGGCCACGGTGGAGGCTAGCAATCTGCGCGCGATTAGCGAGCGGGACGTGAACCACGTCCGTGAATTACAATCAGTGTGAGCTTTGGCGCCTTTCCAATACCCGCCGCGCCGCGGAAAGAATAAATCCATTGGAGTAAAATTGTTTGCCCGTATCCTCGCGGCAGAACAGCGCCATCCCGCTGCCGACATGAGCGCGTTATAGCGGGAGATCGACCAGTTGGTCTATGCGCTCTACGACCTGACGCCGGAAGAAATCAAAATCGCGGAATCCGCCGCCAAATGAAGCCCTTTGACCTTGCCAAGTTTCGTGAGGCGGTTGTCGCCGGGCGGATTGAATGGCGTAAGCATGTTCTGCAGCGGCTGGCCGAACGCTCCATCCTGCAACGTGTCGCAGTGGAAGTGCTGCGAACCGGCGACAGGATCGAACAGTATGCCGGGGACCGGCCATTCCCCAGCGCATTGTTTCTTGGGTATAATGCAGGGAAGCCTTATCACGTGGTGGCGGCGTTCGACGAAGCCAACACTCAAGTTTATGTTATAACGGCTTATGAGCCGTCTCTGGACGTGTTCGAGCCCGATTACCGGACGAGGAGAAAATAATGAAGAAAAAGGAATCGACGCAGGTCTGCCCGTTATGTGGCGGGCACAAGCAGCCTGGAAGGACGACCTTTAGCGCCGACATCGGAGAAGGCGTCGTCGTGGTGCGCAATGTGAAAGCCACCATCTGTTCCCAGTGCGGCGAAGAGTGGATCGACAACCCTACCGCGCAAGAGTTGGAAACTGTCGTGGCAGACGCTCGACAGAAGCGACTCCAAGTGGAAGTTACTACTTTTTGAGGGAATCCGGGAGGAACGACGGCGCCCCCTTGAAAATCAGTTACGACCACGAAATTGACGCGCTCTACATTTCCCCTCTTTCCGGGATGTTACCTCTTTTCCTCCAGCGCGTTCCGGGGCCTCTTCCCAGACCTTCGGGCTTCCCTTTATTTGCGCGCCAATTCGCGGGCATGAGTGATTTCACGTTTGCGGACCGGTCGTAGTTGAGACGCTTCCACAGCTACTACCGCGGCGGTCCTTCCGTCCAGCATGGTAAACTCGACCTCGTATGCCAGGCCATCTCGGTAAACGTGAACCACGGTTCCAACGTCCCCAGCTTCAAGTCCTTCCGAGGGGACGGCCTCTTTCAGCACTGCTCGCTCGTGTTCTTTGATCATAAATCCCCTCTCAATCCTCATGCGGGTAAGCTGTAACCAGGCGCGGAAGGTCGAATCCAAGGTCAACAACCCAAACTGTCCGAACCACGGGCCTCCGGCCGCTTGGGGTTTCAATTTGGCCGTCGATAATATACTTCATCCCATGAGGTGATTCCGAGCTCACCGTAACAGGTGACGCTCGAGCCAGTTCACGAAAAGCTGCAACGAGTTTCTGCCAGTCCTCCCGGCTGAATCCGAGAGTAAGAAAGAACGGAGCTTTTCCGCCATTGTCGGGATGCGCCGGATTCAGCAGGTAATCGACTATTTTCTCCCGATCAACCACGGCCGATAGGGCGTTCGGTAATTTCACTTGGTGGTCTCTTCGTTAACAGTGAGAGTCGGCATACACCAATCCCAGAAGGTAAAAAGCGCCAAGGAAATCTATTGTTTGGGAACAAAATAGTCTAGCATTCGGGTACGTTGGCTCTCATATTCGAGGAGATATTCGGATGGGACATGTTGTGCGAATTTTCATTTGTCTGTTCGCATCTGCTTTTGTTGGCGTCGCAGAGGCTCAGACGATTCACGGCTGGCGCGGCGACGGGACGGGCGTCGATCCGACTGCCAACCCTCCGCTCGAATGGTCGAAGGAAAAGAACGTGGCGTGGCAGACCGAAGTGGGGCGGGGATTCTCTTCGCCGGTCGTGGTTGGAGGCAAGGTGTTCGTCACGGCCGAGCCGGATGAATTGGTCTGCCTCGATAAAACTTCCGGCAAGATTCTGTGGCGAAAGAGTAACGGCGTAAAAGACCTTCCTGCCGAGTTACAGAATAGGAATCTCGACCTTCCGACCGACTGCGGCTACGCCTCTCCTACCCCGTGCAGTGACGGAAAGTTCATCTTCGCATTTCTGGGGACTGGAGTGGTGTCCTGCCACGACCTCGACGGCAATCGAAAGTGGATTCGCCTGCTCGAAATCGAACCGAAGGAATCGAACGGTCGGTCTGCTTCTCCGGTGCTGTTCGACGACCATCTGTTGGTGCACGCGAGCGATCTGTTCTGCCTGGACGCGAAGACGGGCAAAACGCTTTGGCAAAAGGAAGCCAAGCCGGCGTTCGGCACGCTGGCAGTGGCGAAGGTGGGCGATACGGAAGTCGCTTTTATACCCATGGGCGACGTCTTTCGGTTGAGCAATGGTGAAAAACTGGCCAGTAATCTGGCCGTCTGTGAAGTACCCAGCCCGGTGATTCTGGACAGTGCGGTCTATTTCATCGGAGGGAAGGCGAAGGCTCTCAGAGTGGGAATGAGGGCCTCAAGAGTGTCGGAAAAAGAGAAGAGAACGGCCGAAGTCTTTACTCCAGAGAATCTCTGGGAAACGAACCTGAACGACGAGTTCTACGCATCGCCTGTGATTCATAACGGATTCATTTATTCCGTAACCAAAAAGGGGGTCTACGTCGTTCTCGATGCGAAATCGGGCAAGAAACTGTTGTCGCATGATTTGGAGATAGATTCCGAGTTTGGGCCCAGCATCTCGATGGCCGGCGACAAGCTGTTCGTCTTCACCGATTCCGGCGTTGGG
This sequence comes from Planctomycetota bacterium, assembly GCA_027625095.1. Classification (GTDB taxonomy): domain Bacteria; phylum Planctomycetota; class PUPC01; order JACPCR01; family JACPCR01; genus JAQBXN01. The sequence goes on from JAQBXN010000005.1 coordinate 3,925, forward strand.
CATGTCATCGACCCAGGAGCAACATTCAAGCTTCTTCGGAAGAATATCCTCGGCGACGGCACCGTGGCCACACCGGCGTTTGATGCCGAGCGCGTATTCATCAGAGGAGAAAAAAAGCTGTGGTGTATTGGAAAAACCGGAGTTGGGGTAACGGCTTCAGCCGGGTCTGAAGGCGGTAATACTGCGGCCAATTCAGTGAATACAGAAGACTCGGCTAAAGCCGTTACTCCAACTCCGATCCAGGCCGGTCCTCCGACTTACTTCACCGGCTGGCGTGGGAACGGCGATGGCCGGTTTCCTGATTCCTCGCCTCCAACCCAATGGGGCAAAGTCTCGAAGCTCTTACACGGCCTCCGCAGCAGCGCGGCGAAGCCGAAGGCAGAGACCGCGGCTCAGGGCTCACCGGCTTCGTCGGGGGCGATCACCGAGTGGCTGATTCTCGGCCCGCTCCCCGCAGAAGAAAGCAAAGGCATGGAACAAGCGTTCTTCGATGAAGTGACCACACAGCCCGACTCCGGTGAACGGGTCGGCGATACTTCATGGAAGCCATTCAAGACCATCGAGAACAATCTCGACTTCGCGGCCCTCTTTGGCAAAGACGCTCGCGGCGTCGCTTATGCCCACTCCTACCTTTTTGCGGAGACGGAAGGCAAGGTTCTTCTCAGCTTCAATCATTACAACAATCTGAAAGTCTGGCTGAACGGCGAGGTTGCCGAGGTCAAGAACAACGCCCACAGCGCGACGCTCAAAGAGGGTTGGAATCGTCTTCTCTGCAAGGTGGACTGGGCAGCGCAGAAGGGGCAGTACGACATCTATCCTTCGCTCTGGTATCTCGGAATCTCCATTGCATCGCTGCCACCGTTCGAAGCCGAAACTCATAACATTCTCTGGCAGGCCCGATTGCCGAATTGGAGCATCAGCGGCCCGCTCATCCACGGCGACCGCATCTACGTGATGTGCGAACCAAACGATCTGGCTTGCTTTGATAAGTCGGACGGACGGCTGCTCTGGATTCGTTCAAACAATTTCTATGACGCTTTGCCGGAAGCAGAGAAAGGCAAGGCGCCGTTTGCAGACATAGCATCTAGAGCCGCACGCCTGAAAGAAGTGAACGAGTCGTTCGTCACCGGAAAGTGGCCCGACACCAACACGCTGCGTGAACGAGGGAATCTCAACAGAGAAATCAATGATCTCATGGCCGGGATCGATAAGGAAACCTACTCCCGCAACTGGGCTGAGATGCACGGATACACGGTCGGCACGCCGGTCACAGACGGCGAAGACATCTACATCTGGATCGCTTACGGCATCGGCGCCCGTTACGACCGGGACGGAAACCGGAAGTGGATTCACTTCGAGCAAGAAATGATCAAGCACCACGGGTATACGTCCTCACCGGTGCTGGTCGATGGCAAGATGATCGCCTACATGAAGAAGCTCATCGCACTCGACATGACGACCGGCAAAATCGTCTGGCGCTTCGATGCTGCGAACGACGAAAAGCTCTACGGCGATCATTTCCACGAAACACCGATCGTCATTCAATCGGAGGGAAAAAACCTGATCTACGTCCACGGCATGCTGGTGCGGCCGGGAGACGGAAAAGTGCTGTTCGACAACTCCACCTGGAAATGGAAGGCGTCAATCCCGACGGCCATCACCGCCAACGGCAAGCTCTTCCAGTTCAACTCCGGCGGCAACCTCATGATTGCCGAGTTTCCAGCCAGTGCTTCGGCGCCCAAGCTGATCAACACGGCAGAGCTCAGTCTCTTCCCCGAGGCAGGGAGCGCTTACAAACGGACCTTTCTCGCCGCGTCGCCGCTCTACCACGAAGGGCTGCTCTACGTCGTTGACTGCATGGGAAGCTGTCAGTCGTCGACTCGGAGACGCAGAGCATTGTTTACAAACGTGACCTGGGGATCGGACTGGAGCGCAAGACCAACGTCCACATTTTCGGCACTGCCTTCGCCAGCCCCATCCTGATGAGGGACGCGATCCTCGCTGTCGGAATGACGGGCACGATGGTCGTATTCAAGCCCGGCCGCGAGTACATCGAGCTGGCCCGAAACAAAATCGAACACGTGACCAATCCGGGCGTATGGTACGAAAAGCCCGAAGGCTTCCCCGCCTCGCCCGTCTGCGAAGGGGACAGGCTTTACATCCGCGGTGACGGTTATCTGTATTGTCTTGGAAAGCCGGTGAAAGAAACATTCACTGGCTGGCGGGACAACACCACCGGGCTCTATCCCAAGGCCACACCCGTCGTCGAGTGGAAACGCAAAGAACTCGGCATCATCTCCGGCCTGAAAGTCAGTGCACTGAAGCCGAAAGGCGACGGCCCGGGCGATGCCACACCTATTAAGAACAACGAACCCGGTGACTGGCTCGTCGTCGGCCCATTCCCTGCAGAGCAAGGACTCGACACTCCTACACTGCCAGACGAAGGAGCACTCCAGCCGGATGACGGTGACAAAATCGGAGATCTGGCCTGGGCGCGTTTCACCATCCCTGATGACATTCTCCCGCCTTATGATCGGGGTGAAGTTGCTGGGGCCACCAACCTGAACTTTGTCCTTCCAGAAAAACTTGTGGGCGGGTTCAAAGCCGATCACCTCGTCTACGCCCACACCTGGCTGCATGCCGGGAAGGAAGGTGAAGTCGAACTCGTTGTAGACCACGCCGCCGGACTCAAAATTTTCTTGAATGGCGAAGTTGCTTACAGCAAATCGCAGATGAAATTTGGACTGGGCTATTACTCAATGCTCGGCAAGTTCCGGACACTTGATTACGCAGTCAATCCCTCCCCGCGCATTCCCCTGAGACTTAACAAGGGCTGGAATCGTCTGCTCTTCAAGCTGCACCCTCCGCGGCAGAACTGGGGCACCTATAAATTCAATACGCGAATCGTCGATGTGACCGGAGCGCCCGCGGAGGAAAAGAACGTCCTCTGGTCGGCACCGCTCCCTGATCGATCGAACGCCACTCCCCTGCTCGTCGGCAACAAGCTCTTCGTCATGGCCGAGCCGGAACAGATTCTTTGCTTTGACGCAAAGACCGGCGAGCAACTCTGGACTCGATTCCTTGGCCGCTATCAGGCAACGCCCGAGGAGGAGCGCGAGGCGAATCCGGCCCTCGGAGAAAAAGTCGAACCACTCATTGCACGTCTCACCAAGACCGCCGGGCTGAAGGAGCGCCTCGACCTTCGCAAAGAAATCGACACTGCCCTGGTGACCATCGACAAGGAGAAGTACGCCCTGAAATGGGACGGCCACATGGCCGGACACTTCTGGGTCGTCGGCTGGACCATGCCCACACCTTGTACCGACGGCGATTATGTTTACGTTTACTGCGGCAACGGGGTGGCAGCGTGTTACGACATGGAAGGCAGCACCCGCTGGATACGGCGCGTCAATACCGAGACCATCTATTACTCCGCCACCCCGGCGCTGATCGACGGAAAGTTCGTAATCTACGGCGGTGGCATGAACATGGTCGCTCTCGATGCTGCCACGGGCCAAGTCGCCTGGACGCAGCCTGAGGTCAGCAACACCGTTGCGGCTCTCATTCCCGCCAGGATCAACGGAGTTGGCGTCATCCTCAGCCAGAAGGGCCACGTGGTCCGGGCTTCGGACGGCAAACTGCTCTACTCTGATTACAAGAAAGGAGGTGATACCGGCTGGGCCCCGCCAGTCTGCCTCGACAACGTCATCTATCAGCCTTTCAGCGGAGTGGGGACGCTGCAGGTGAAAGACTTCAACGGTGCCGCAGGGGACGCCTGGACTTGCCAGCGACGCGACATCGGCGACATCGCTAATCCCCGAAACAAGGACGGCACCTGGATCGATAAATGGACCTGCGGCTCGCCACTCATCCATGAAGGTATCTACTACAACCAGGACGTCTTCGGCACCCTCTATGCGGTCGATTTGAAAACAAGAAAGCTGCTCTACCGCGTCGACCTCAGCAGCGAGTTCAACTCCCTCTCGCACTACAACGCGGTCGGGGTCGCTGCCAGCATTACTTTGGGCGGCGACCATCTTTTTGTCTCAGACAACCAGGGTACCACCGTCGTCTTCGAGCCAGGCCCCGAATTTAAGAAAATCGCCCTCAATCGCCTCGAACGCCAAGTCTATCGCCCCTGGCCAGTCCGCCCCCAGGAGGAGACAGGTTGCAGTCCGCCTGTCTTCGACGGCAAACGGATGTACTTGCGCGGGGAATACCACCTCTACTGTATCGGGACGGAATGAGCCCAAGATCAAAAATCCTCAGGCCGGGGAATCCGATGGCCACTCAATCTTGAGACCGGGCCATCAACCCGCCGATCTTATTCTTGAGGTTCCTCCGCCATCATCGTGGCGCCATACTGCTGAAGCGCTTCGGCGATCTCCGAGTGACCTCTTCGTTTCGCCCAGGCCAACGGACTCGCCCACGGCTCCCCGGCGAGGTTCGAGTCGGCATTTTTTTTCAGCAGGAGAATTACCATTTTCAGATGACCGCACCGGGCGGCGAAACCCAGTGGTGTGGATGAATAAGCTTCGTCGATGGCGTTGATGTCGGCCCCAAACTCGAGAAACATTTCTGCCAGTTCCAGGCACAGATCTTCGGTGAGGTGATTGCCCGGCTTTGCCGCGGCATCGTGAAGCGGCGTCCGACGCTGCCAGTCAGGCAGGTTCGGGTCCAATCCGGCTTCAAGCAGGCGGCGCGTCATGGCCGGGACGTGCCAGAGGTAAGTCCGGCATTCGGTGAGAACTCTGGGCATCGGAAATTTGCGCTTGAGGAACATTTCGAGCATGGCCCAGTATTTCTCGGTCGGCTCATTCTTGTCCAGGGCACGCCCGCAGCCGCTGACGATGGCGGTATAGGGATCAGAATTGTATTCGGAGTCCGCGTATTTGAACGGGTCTTCGCTGTGGGCGAGGATGGCTGCGACGACCTCGAACTGTCCTGATTGAATGTATGCCCAAAGGTCTTTAGGGCGACCTCCGTAGGAGTACATGAGCCCTCGCATTCTGTCTGACCCGGCGCGGCTGGCCGGCGAACCGGAGGAGTCGACCCCACCGTTGGGATTGGCGCCCGAAGCCAGAAGTTTCGCCGCGGTCTCGACATCATCATTGACAGATGCCGCCATCAGGGCTGAACCATGCAGGCAGGTTCGAGATTCGCGAAGAGTCGGGTTTGCACCGCTTTCAAGAAGGAGTCCGACGATATCCACATGACCTCTTTCTACGGCCGCTGAGATTGGGCGTTTCTCCAACGTGTCTCCGTCATTGGCGAGGCTGGCATCCGTTGCCAGAAACGACTTGACCGCGCCCAGATCACTGCGGGCTGCGGCGAGGGTCACCGAGTCCTCAGCACCATTCTTCAGAAGCAGTTCCGCGATCCGGGGAGCATCGTTATTCCAGTTCCAATACTGATTCCGCCAATAGGCATGATGAATGGGACGGAAGCCCTTGAAGTCAGCCACGTTTGGATCAGCTCCGGCTTCGAGCAATTGCATGACGGCAGTTTCGTGCCGTCGGAGCACAGCGACATGAAGCGGCGCTCCGCCTTCTCTGTCCTGACTATTCAGTACTTCCGGGCAATGCATTTGAATCGCGGGAATCAGGAGATCGAGGAACTCCGGCCGCTCTTTATGCAGGTCAACATGCAGGGGGCTCAATCCCGCTTGATCACTGCTCCCAAGCAGTGCCGGTACTTGAGCAATTAACCCCTCGACGGCCGAACGATCTCCGGAAGACACGGCATCGTGGAGCCGAGTATCGCCTGCCTCTGCTCCAACGCTCCGCGCCTGAGCTTGGAGAAATTCAACGACGTCATCGTGGCCGCGGTCTTCCGCCATCTGAAGGAGTTCCGCCACTCCCTGGTAGGCGTAGGCTTTCCAAAGCACCCGGGTTGCTTCCAGATGACCTTCTCTGACAGCAAAATGAATAGGGGGCGTATACCAGTATTCGAGTCTCGCCCGTTCCGAATCCTCTTCGAGTCTGAGCCGGAGCGTTTCGGCATCACCCATGATGGAGGCCGTAAACATCTGCCAGGTCATCTTGCCTGTTTCATCTGTTTCGCAATAGCCCGGCTTGATGATCCGGCGAACTTTTTCGATGAAACGGTCGTCGCGGCCAGAAAACTGTTCGGACATTTCATTCCCCTTTGTTCACCCAATCACGGTCAAGTCCGGAGCGGACATCGTCAATCTATCCGCTGCGATAATTGAACACCCTCCCAAGAAAGCAATCCGCTTCATTCACGCAAGGAAGACCGATTGTCATCTTTATTCAGAGAGGCTTTCATGTTGACTCCCTATACTTGTTCTTCCAATTTACACCGTCACTCCAACGGCACACAAGCAGGCTGGTTGCGGCTGGGCCTTTCCGTCTCCGAAAATCATTGTCTGAACGGTGGGCCAGTTACGAGGCCGGCGAACGAGAATGTAGAGCCGGTGCGTCTCAGATTTCGTCTGAGAAATGCCAAACTATTCGGATGGTCGGTGGATGATCCAAACCAGAGAGAAAATTAATGACTTCAACAAATTTTGCCGTCAAGACGTCTGAAGGCTCACTGGATTGTCTGCTGGTCGAACCTGACCAACTGGCACCAGCGCCCGCAATGCTGTTCACCTTTTCCTCCACCGCAGACGACGCGACGAACGTGGCTCCGCATAGCCTGCCTGCTGAGGCGTTTCTGAATAAAGGACATCGTGTATTGAGTTTTGACCTGCCATTCCACGGCAAACGAATCGGCCCGGATGGCCGACAAAGCCTCGAAGGCATGCGCGACTCATTCCTGGACGGCAGCGATCCCTTTGTCCAGTTTATTGAAGATGGCAAAGCCGCGCTGGATGAGTGCGAAGCCCGCAACCTGATATCGGCCGCGGGAGTTTCCGTCTGCGGAGTTTCCCGCGGCGGTTACTGTGCTCTGCGGCTGGCCGCAGCCGATGTCCGATTCCATTCCGTCGCGGGACTGGCCCCGGTAGTCGATTGGCGAAGGCTGACGGGCTTCGAACAGGTCAAAGATCATCCAGGCTTTGCAGCGCTTGCCATGCCGAGCTGGTCGGAACCCCTGGTGGGTCGTGGCGTTTACGTCGTTATCGGAAATTCCGACATTCGCGTCGGCACCGATCTCAGCGTTGCCAGCATGCTGAAGCTCTACGAATTGGAAGCCGCCGAGAATCGCACGACCTCGCGTCTCTGCCTGCACGTCGTTGACGAATTGCCCGGCCATTCGATCCTGGAATACTGGTACTCCGATGCAGGCAATTGGCTGCGGCGCCAATGCGAGGCCCTGTCGGCAAGATGAGTGCGCGGCCAGCGGACAAAAGTAGAGATTTATTGCTGAACTTCTGCGTCGAGCGCGTGGACGAATCTCCAGCTCAATCTCTATTCCTCTGAATTCCACAGACTTAAAATCGATAACATGTGTCAGCTCTGCCTTCCTAAATCTGCGACGGGATTCAGGTTCCACGTTCTCGAATCCCGATCTGGATTAAAGAGGATGATTAAGAGGATAAAAGCTTACAGGTGAGAACGTGTTGGAGATTTGGTTGCGGCCAAAGGCTGGCACAAAATACGCGTCAAGTATTTCACGAGACTCGAACTGCTCCGGGGCCAAATCCATCAAACCATTTACTGCCACCTTTACCTGTTAGGACAACTGGGGTCGCCGCTCACATCCACCAGCCAGGCGTGTTCAATCCAATTCCAGCAGTCCGTATTCCTTCAGCTTGTATTGGAGTGCACGCACACTGATCCCGAGGGCCGCGGCCGATTTTGCGCGGTGGCCTTCGAACTGTTCCAGAGTCTTCACGATGGCATAGCGTTCAAGTTCCTTGAGCGAGGCGCCGGGAATGGGCGGAGTCAGGTCGGGGTCCATTTGCTCCGGTTGCTCGGGGAGGAAGGCAGGAAGTTGGTCACTCTTTATCGTCTCATCCAGAGCGAGAACTACCGCACGCTCAACCACATTCTCCAATTCACGAATATTTCCAGGCCAGCGGTATGCCATCATGCGGTGAAGGCCGTGCGGCTCTATGCCGCTGATAGTCTTGTTATGACGCCTGGCGTATTTCTCGATGAAATGCTCCACAAGACTTTGCAGGTCAGCAAGCCGGTCGCGTAGAGGCGGCATCTCCAGGGAGATGACGTTCAGTCGATAGTAAAGGTCTTCACGAAACTCGTTGTCTTCGATGGCGGCTTTCAGATCACGGTTCGCTGCAGCAATCACTCGTACGTCGACCTTCAGGACTTCGTTACCACCGACGCGTTCAAATTCACGCTCCTGAAGAAATCGAAGTAGTTTGACCTGGGTGCCAAGACTCACTTCCCCGATTTCATCGAGGAAAAGCGTTCCACCGTCGGCGATTTCAAACTTACCTTTCCTTCGGGCATCCGCGCCGGTGAATGAACCTTTCTCGTGACCGAACAATTCACTTTCAAGGAGACTCTCAGCAAGAGCTGAGCAGTTCACTTTGATGAACGGACCAGCGGCACGGTCACTATTTTCATGAATGGCCTCTGCAATGAGTTCTTTCCCTGTTCCCGTCTCGCCAAGGATCAGCACAGTGGCCGTAGTGGGGGCGACCTGCTCAAGAAGCTTGAATACCCGCTGCATCTGCGGCGATGAACCAACGATCTGACCGACGCTGAATTTCTGTTTCAGACGTTTTCGCAGAATTTCCATCTCTAATTCAAGTGCGCGCCTTTCAAGGGTCCGTTCCAGGACGATCTGCAGTTCGTCGAAATTCAGAGGCTTTGTCAGATAGTCGTCCGCGCCCAGCTTCATAGCCGCGACCGCTGTCTGCACCGTGCCGAAGGCAGTCATGATGATGAAGGACGCCGGATGTTTCTTTTCCCTGAGCTTTTGCAGCATGCCCATGCCGTCAAGTACCGGCATCTTGAGATCGCACAGGATGACATCGGGGCAAAGCTCGGTAGCGCGGTCTATCCCTTCCATGCCGTTCTCTGCAACAGCAACGGCGTAGCCTTCATCCCGCAGGAGGCTCTGCAGGCCACCACGCGCATTGGGTTCGTCATCAACGATAAGAATGTGTTGTTGGGTCATTCTCTTGGGAGACTGAGAAACGTCATTATCAAATTCAGGTGGGGATAAAACAGCCATAGTCGTCTCAGTTCCTCAGGTGTAACGTAAAAGTCTATAGTTGTCTTGAGTAACAGATTCAACCTGGTGCAACAGCCGGATCTGAACTCATAACTTCTCCACTTCCCCGGCGAGGAAATCCAATAAATCCGATTCGATGATCATTCCAGTCAAGATTGGCTGAGCCTGAATTCATGGGTTTCTCCTGCGTTGGGGCGGTGTGAAAAGTCACAAATGGACCGCTCTACGATCTGCCGCTTTGTGCTTCGTCTCCCGCATTTCTGTTCTAACCACATAGACCGGACAAGGAGCATTTTTCATTACCTGTTGTGTGACGCTGCCGAGGAAGACACTCGTTAATCCAGATCGGCCATGCGTCCCCATGACGATGAGCCCAGCGTAAGCTTCCCTTGCTGCTTCCAATATCTCATCTGCGGCGCTGCCATATCTGACGGTCGCACTATTTGTTTTTGGATCGACCTCATGCTCCTCAAGGTAACGTTGAAGCCGATGCAGCAATACTTGGTAGTTGGCCTGGGAATGGTCTCCTTCCTGCACATAGACCACATGCAGGGGAACTCCAAGCTGTTCGGCCAGAAACTTGGCATGGGGCAAGGCCGCCCCTGAACTTTCAGAGAAATCCGTGGGGTAAAGAATGCTGCTGATTTTGACGTGATTCATAACGACTCCGATGCAATTCATGCACTAAAAGGGGATGCGGCTCGCTACTGCGCACAGCGCGTTCCAGAGCGGTCGTAAGCCATGGATGCAGGCGAAATCCAGGGAATTGTTGGTTTCACCTGCAATTGGAGACCGCCAAGTGTGTCATTGCAGATTTCGCGACGTCGCATGAGCGCAAATATTGCATGTCTTGGTTCTGGAGACTGTCGTCGATGCAGCCTTTGCAGCCCGGTAAATGTGCTCCGTCTCAGCGTTGGAGGATCGCGTTTCTAGTTCTCAAGGGCTTCAATTATGTGCACCCCTTCAGAGACAGGGGCTGCCTGACGCGTTCAAGCCTTTTCGGCTCGTATACTTGCATACAGATCGGCATTCATGGTCAGTGCGTCGACAGTCATATTCGGTCCCATCGCGACCCTGGTTTGTCACACATGGGGACGCCGGGGCCAGCCTGACCATTCGGCAGAATTATCTTTCAAATGCCGATCTCAAACTCAGATCAGCTTCACTCTCATTGGCATGCCCATTGCGATCTTCCGGCGCTCACACGCAATGTGAAAACTCTGCATACCAAATTTTCCATTTGCCCATTAGGAGGATTGCATGCGCTATTCGTCTTTTAGAAAGCACCCCTTTGCAGCCTGTCTGTTGATTCCTGCTGTCACGTTCGGCGGCGGCGTAAAAGGCAAGGTTGACTATGATGGAACGACGCCGCCCAAAATGATGCTGAGGATCCCGGCCAACAATGCAAAAGATTGCGGTCATCAGGGTGAGGCATCTATCCCCTCCAATCTCCTTGTTGTCTCAGAAAAGGGAGGTATCAAGGATGTCGTCGTCAACCTTTACACAAAGACGACTGAAGCGACCCCGAGGGAAGGAATCACTTCAGATCAGAAGGGCTGCATGTTCACATCACCGGTTGTAGTAGTACCTGCCGGGTCGACTATTACATTCAAGAATAGCGATCCGGGCTTGCATAACGTGCGTGTAAGCACAGTCAAGAATTCGCCGCTCAACGCTGCCATCTCCCCCGGCGACAGCAAGGACTACACTCCGACTAAGGCCGAAGACATTACGGTCACCTGCGACCTTCATCCCTGGATGCGGGCATACGTTTCAGTTGTTCGCTCAGACTACTACGCCGTCACCGATGTTGACGGCAAATTCGAGATCGCGAACATCCCGCCCGGCGAATACTACTTCAAGGTTTGGCACCCTCTCCTGGGGCGCGCCAAGGCGGAACAGACGACTGTAGGGTCGCACAAGGTGATGATTGAAGAGAACAAGACGCTGGAGATAGGCATAAAGATGAAGCAGGAATAAGAGACAACAAAGCGACCGGCGGCTCTGGAAACGCTCATCCCGGCTGCACTGAAATTGAATGGGCAGCCACACTCGGTGTTCCCCGCCGAAATTCGGTCGGGGAATGTTGCCATGTCTTCTATGTCAGCAATGCCGGGGCGTTCACTCTGAACGTCTGCAGTGGAGCCCTGGTCGACAGCCCCAATACCGGTTCCAATTGCAGAATTTTATCCGGACGAAAAGTAGCTGGTCTCGAATCTCAATTGGAGACCAGCCACTCAGGTCATAGGCGAGGGGGGATTTGAACCCCCACGGGATTTCTCCCAACGGATTTTAAGTCCGTTGCGTCTGCCGATTCCGCCACTCGCCCGGATGGCGCGGAATTCTAGGGGCTACGTTTGGGTATTCAACAAGTGATACCGTAGGCAAAAGATGGGGCTCAAGCGTGATTGACACCGTGCAGTTGTGAAGTTAAAAATCCGTCATTACAAATATTGCAAAACCCATGTCTGCCATGAGTATCAGAAACGGTTACACAATCACAATTCTGGCTTGTCTTCTTTTCACCGGATGCGGAAGTAATAAGCAGACGGAAGTTGATTCCGCCGGTGCACTCAAACTGGTTCAAAGCCATGTAGAAGAGAATAAGGAACGATTACACCTCCAGTGGGTTGAGAAATATCCGCCAGGTGTAAAGGCAACCCCCCTGGAAGGAGATGGCACTTTCAGCCATGAATGCAGAATATTCGTTTTCAGTGGGCCGATGGCTATGCCGAATTCAGGCAAGCCAGCCCGCCGGACCGGCTATTACGTAGTCAAGTTCCGTCGTGATACCGGCGAGTGGGAGATTACTTCAGGCGAGGTGCCGATGGACATCCAACTCAAGAGGATGTAGCTCTCACTGGTCCAAGCTCCGTGCCGGCGGGACGAAGGGCGGATATTGACATTTTTCCATGAGATTCTGAAGCCAATTATCTATTGGAATGAGATTTCAACTCCTTATTCTGCATGTCCTTGAAAACGGCTGCTTCGTCTATATAATTTCGTCAACTTTCGTATCAATCGAGTAAATGATTGAATATCCCCACCTATTGAAGGCGTCCTTCTTCAGAGAATTATCCCCCCGACGCCTGGATTTGGGTCACAGGCGAATCCAACCATTACACAGGAGTATCAAATGAAGGATAGTAAATACGTCATGGGCGTCATCACCGGTGCGGCAATCGCATTCGGGATTAGTGTCTTAGTGCTTGTGAACGAACCGCGCTCTTTGCACGCAGCCGACGAAGGTTCCAGTTCGGGACATATCACTGCCGTTACCGCAGAATTTACGGTGGGACAGGAAGTACTGTATGTCATCGATTCGCAGCAGGAGGCCATTATGGTTTACATGCTCAATGGCCCTGCCGCCGGATCGAAAAACCGTACTGACTTAAGAAAACTGGAGTTACTGGCAGTTCGCTCTTACAAGTGGGATAAGAAACTCGAAGAAGTAGGCACCGTAGCTAATGACTCTTCCGTCAAACAGATCAAGACGAAAGTGCTGAAAGCCGAAGAAACTGGTGGTAGATAGAACAGAGGAAATCAATGGGCAAAACTGCTTACATGTCATGGGAGGATGTCCTTGGGGAACTTCAACTCTCCGAAGAGGAACTCCAACAGGTTGTCGCTGACGTAAAGCTTAGGGCCTTTAAGGACGGGGGGACGCTTAAGTTCCGCCGTTCGGATGTGGTGGGCTTCAAATCCGAAAAAGAAAATGAGGCCACGATGCTCGTCCAGGAAGGCATCAGTCTTGAAAGTCTCCAGGCAATGGCCGAATCTAGTCTGCAGTCTGCAGATCAAGGCCCTATGCTCCTGGAAGTGCCGCCCGCTGGTGACACCCAGGAAATCCCGGCGATGCCCGCAGCACCCACTTTCACAGATGAGCTGCCTGCCATTAGCTTTGAAGAAGATCAGCCAGGTACTGATGCCTTCACAATCGAGTCTGCACCGGATTCGGGGGAAGAAGATGAGATTGGCACTGAATTGAACTTCGAAGAAGTTCCACTCGGCGACACCCAAGAATTGCCAGCGTCCGATCCTAAACTACAGGACACGACGGATACCGACCTGAATCTCGCTGGTTTTGACCTCGATGAACCCTCGGCAGACGACATCACGGACACGGTCATTCCGACTATAGAATTGTCCCTGGATGACGAGCCTGCTGACGATACGACTGATACAGTCATTCCAACTATCGAACTGTCCGCTGATGATGACTTGACAGATGACACCTCTGATACAGTCATTCCAACCATCGAGTTATCGCTAGGTGGAGAGTTCGACCTGGAGGGAACGGAAACCGCGTTCCCAACCATTGAGTTGGGTGATGAAGATTCAGGGACTGGAGCGGTCACCGCTGACTTGACCTTCGAAGAATTCGGAGAGACAAGTCAGGAGACAGCCGATTTCGGCCTTGCCACAGACGGTGGCGGCGGAATGGACTTCTCTGCAACCGCTACAGAAGACGATATCCCGACCTTCGCTGAAGCGCCGGGGTTCGACACACAGCAGGAGACCTCAGCACTAGAAAGCCAAGTTGGCTTTATTCCCGGACAGACAGGGGCACAAACCTCGCCGATGATGGGTGGGGCGTACTCAGTTGACCCGGGAGATGTCTATTTACCCGTCGAGGAATTTGGTGATGCAAAGGTTTCAGGAGTCATGTTTCCATTTCTCCTGTTAACGATGGGAATCCTCCTGGTCGCTGGAGCTGTTCTTTACAACTCCATCAGCCTCGGAGACCCCAACTTTTCGCCGCCGGATTACCTCGAGACGATTAGTGAGTTCGCAAAGAGCTACGTTATAGTCTTCCTAGAAAACAATTTGTAGAAAGGAATCATATGTTCATCAGACACGGCAGTCTCCTCGCCCCTGTCGTCGTCTTTCTCCTCGCCTCAGGGTGCTCCCCAAGTGCCCAGAAAACCGTCGATAACTTGCGTTACCAGGTTCGCAGCCAGCAACACGTCATTGCTGGACATACACGAGATAATGAAAATCTCACCGCGGAACGTGATGCACTCAGAAACAAACTACAGGAGCAATCCCTACTCCTGGATGTTTACAAAAAAAAGGCTGATGACGCCGAAGGTGCTTTGACGGGAGCTACAAGTGCTCTCGGCCAGGCACAGTCAGCGCTTAACTTGGCCCTTTCTGAAAAAAACCAAGTAGAAAAGAGCCTTCAGGAACGTCTGCAGGAACTCGCTCAAGGCGACCCGGATATGGAATATGATCCGAAGACCGGTTCGCTCAGCGTTGCTGCCGAAGTTCTTTTCAATCCTGGAAAATCGGAGTTGCGGCCGTCAGGGCAGACTGCTCTGAACAAAGTAGCGCCGGTCCTGAAGGAGGGCGACCATCTCATCCGAATTGATGGTCACACGGATTCAGATCCTATCAAGAAGTCTAAGTGGGATGACAACTGGCAACTCGCCTCCGAAAGGGCTCGCCAGGTTCTTAAAGTGCTTATCAAGCAAGGCGTCCCCAAGGAGCGGATCTTCTTTGCCGCATTCGGCGATACTCGCCCACGTGCCACAAACAAGACCGCTGAGGGTAAGAAGCAGAACAGACGAGTGGAGCTTGTGCCTCTTCAAGAAAATTCTGCTGCCGCACCTCTCGGCAGAGTCAGCGATTGATTGATTTAAGCTACCAAAGCAAGAGTGCGTTCTCCCCGCGGAGAGCGCACTTTTTTTGCCCAAAATTCGTTGTGCAGGATCTGCCGAGAATCAGTCCAATATAGGATGTCCGACATTTTTATATAGACGCGGAACGGGATGCCGATTAAATTGCCCGCATTCGGGGTAATTTAACTTTCGGGCAAACAATAATTTAAATGATTATTTACGGTGCTTAAACTATCGACCCTCCCCGTAGAGGTCATAGTACCAATGTGTGGGGAGCTTTAGAAACCTAACGGTTGCCAGAGTTCCCAACCGGCATAGGAGACCACTGCATGCTTGTTCTAACTCGGAAGGTTGATGAGTCCATCATCATCGGTGATGACATCAACATCAAGATTCTGGCTCTTTCAGGCAGTCAAGTGAAGATTGGAATCAGCGCGCCAAGAACTCTTCGCATTCTTCGCAAAGAGGTCCACGACAATATCCAGGTGGAGGCCGGAGAGGCTTCTCAGTCCGAAGTGAAATCTCCCCCACCAGACCCGGAAGCTACCGAGAAGCATCCTGAAGCTTCCGGCGCCCAGTAAGCTAAATCTTAACTCGAAAAAAACGTGAGATACGGCAACCCCTCAAGCTCACGTTTCAGCAGAACCGCAAATTCCATCAAGTGGTAGTCCCCCCAGAGAGAAGACTCACCATTAGGGACGGTACTACCTTCAGGAATATGATCCCAACCGTTGGGTTTGTGGTACACCGAGTGGAGCAACAAGCCCTGATGACCGAAGTCATCTGAAAGATAAGGGAAGGAAAACAGTGTGTCCGCCAGGGTCAACGCAGCTTGTCGATACCGCCCGGCTTGGGCATCGCCCATCGAGCCCAGATGCTTTCCAAGCCTGTAGTAACCTTGCGCGTAGATCGCCGCTGCCGAACTGTCCACCGGTTCAAATCTATTATTGGGATCTGATTTGCAGCCGTAGGCGTCATCCATCCGTTCCACGCCAGGTGCTCCTGTATCCCAATAGGGAATACCGTCAGTGCAAGAATGCTCGATGATGAATTCGGCAGTAACGGTGGCAGCTCTGAGGCATTCTGATTTGAATAACCCCAACTCTGCAAAGGGAGCAACATCCTCCTCGGCTACAGTCTCGAAAAACTCCAACTGTTCAGGATAGCCACAAAGGCACCAAGCAAGGCCGCGAGTCCAGGTACTGAACGGTGAATAGCCCTGCTGCGTACTAGGGCACCGATAATTACCGTCCTTCGTGTTGAAGATGGACTCATGCACAACGCGGCCAGAAACGTCATAGCTGTCCCGTCCCTCACCGTAATAGACATTAAATCTGGCGGTCGCCTGGGCATGCCTGATCGCCCTCCCAAGAAGTGAAATCGAGTCATCGTTCTCACCCATCAACGAATGGCCAAGCTGATGCGCAAGACACAGGATTCGCAGGGATCGAATAGTGTCAGAAAAAAGAGAGTGTGGCCCATTGAATGAATGGATGAATCCAAGCCCGTCTTGAATATCTGTCCAGCGAGCGGCCTGAACTGCTCCAGAGACTTTCAGTGCCAGTTCGTAGAAATCCAGCTCGGACTGATTTTGTGGAATCCGTCCTTGCAGCATCAGGCGCCGGAGATTTCCATACGTGGAAATATTATTAAATCCGTGATCGTGGACACCGATGTGCGAGACGTGCGACGCCATATGCTGGACAGTGTTTGAGCGCCCGATCTCGAGGAATTGCTCCTCGCCGGTCGCGTCAAATTGCAGAATACTGCATCCGAACTGAAAGCCTTGCGTCCATTCAGTCCACCCGCGGGTGGTATACTTTCCCTCCACCGTAAAAACTGGGGTCCCGTCAGCCGGGTCCCAGTTTTTTTCGATAGCCAGAATCTTCGGGCCAGCAAGTTCGAATACTCGGTCTATCTTTGGTTTGAGTTCCTCAAGCGTGATGGTTTCGTTAATCTTCATGATGTCAGACCATTTGGGTGATAAAGCCGCCGTCCCGATAACGATTCCACCGCATTGAAACATCGCCAAAGTGCAGGTCAACAAAGAGTCGAAGACTCTTACGAGAAAACACTCATGACCCAGATGAAACTCTTCCATACTAATCTTCCCAACGCGCCCGAACCGGATCAACTGGTCGAATTCATCATGCAGTTTTCTGAATTCGGACAGCAGACGATGGAGACGGAAACGGAGTATTTCTTTGAGGGAAGCAAACGCTCAATCGTCACATTTGTTAATGAATTCTGGACATCGAGGCAGCGCTGCGCTCATAGCCTGCATGAGGTCTCATACCGTGCCTGCTTCAAACCGCAGCTCCCTCGATTCTTCATAAGCGCCCTCACTGATCCTGGCGAACTCGTGTACGATCCTTTTATGGGGCGTGGCACAACCCTCCTGGAATCCGCGATCTTGAATCGGATTCCAGCCGGTTGTGACGTTAACCCTCTGAGTAAGATCCTGCTGCAGCCACGCCTCGCCCCTCCGACGCTGAGTGAGATTCAATCCCGGCTTAAATCACTAAATCTTATAACTCCCAGCAAACTGCCTGAAGATCTGCTTGTCTTTTATCATCCCGAGACGCTTGGGCAGATCAGCGCTTTGAAAAACTATCTGCTCGATAGACAAAGTGCCGGAGCACTCGACCCAACAGACGCGTGGATTCGCATGGTTGCTGTGAATCGTCTTACCGGGCACTCGCCCGGCTTCTTTTCCGTTTACACCCTGCCACCCAATCAGGCCGTTTCCGTAAAGTCACAGATCAGAATCAACGAACATAGAAAGCAGATACCTCAATTTCGGGATGTAGCTGAATTGATTTTGAAGAAGTCGCGGAGTCTCTTGAAGAACTTTGACGCAAAATCTAAGGCGGCGCTCAAGCGAGCATCTGGCGAGTCACTGCTTCTGACAGGCGAGTCCTCTTCGACTCCGGAAATCCCATCTCAGTCCGTAGCACTGGTGGTGACTTCACCCCCATTCCTCGACGTAGTAAACTATGCGGGTGACAATTGGCTGCGTTGCTGGTTTTGCGGCATCGATGCAGAGGCCGTCCCGATTACTATGGCGCGGAATCTTGATGAATGGCAACAAACCATGACTAACGTTTTCATCGAAATTGCCCGCGTACTGAAGCCGGGAGGCCATGTGGCATTTGAAGTGGGAGAGGTCCGGAAAGGAAAGCTCAAACTGGAAGAGGCCGTTCTCCCATGTGGCCTGCGTGCCGGATTGTTTCCAAAATTAGTTCTCATCAATGCTCAGGAATTCACAAAAACGGCACATTGCTGGGGTGTTAACAACCAGAGCAAAGGAACTAACACCAACCGGATAGTGCTATTCAGCAAATCTTAACTGCCACTACTCGCAGACATCCAAACTGATTCATGCCATATCAAGTAGCCATCATTGGAACAGGGAGCGTTTCCCGTGCACATGCAAATGCCTGCCGAGCGCACCCGGACACAGAGATCACTGTCGCCGTTGATACCTCACAAGAAAACCTACAGAAATTCTGCACCGAGTTTGGCATCACCCGTCAATACACAGACGTTGAGCAGATGCTGAATTTTGAAAGTGAGATTGACTTGGCGATTATCTGCTCGTGGGGTTCGACCCACGCCGAAACGAGTAACTTCATTGCTCGCTCCCGGGGGGCCAAAGCAATTCTTGTAGAAAAACCGATAGCCATGAACGCAGGGGAAGCGGCAGACATGGTTGAGGCTGCGGCAACCAATGAAGTCCTCATCACTGAGGGATTCAAATTCCGCCACCACCCTCAGCATATCAAGGTCAAGCAAATGGTGGATTCCGGTCTCATCGGTGAGCTCAAGAACATTCGAAGTAATTTCTGCACGCTCGCAAGTCCCGGTTGGCGCAAGCCTGGTTTGAGTTGGAAATACAACCGGGAGAAGGGTGGTAGTTGTATCAATGATCTCGCCAGCGACTGCATCCACCACGCCAGATATATTTACGGCACAGAACCGGAAAAGGTATTCTGTTCAGCACAGATGGGAGAAGAGGTAGAGGAAGCGGCTGATATCACCCTGGCCTTCCCCGGAGGTAAGTGCGCCCAGATATCTGTTGGCTTCAATTACCAGGCTTCTCAGTACGTTGAAATTTCGGGCACCAAAGGCATGTTCAGAATTGATCCGGCCTGGGAAAACGAAGGCAGGGAAGCAACCGTTTACATGCAGGACAGCCGCCTCCAGCGCATCAATTATCCGATTCCAGCCACTTTTCAGTTTCTCGAACAACTCAGAAACATCTGCCAATACCTGAAATCAGGTGACTCTCCCCGCATCCCCGCAGAAGACAGCATCAGTCAAATGATGGTTATGGATGCGGTATTCCAGTCCATCTCCACCGGCGCCTCCGTTAACCTCTAATAGAGTCACACCCGCCGTGAATAGGGGTGCTGTATCCGCTGCAATGCAATCATTTCTCTGCTGGTTCGTTGTATTCGCACAACGCTACTGGACGCACAATACCGCCGAGAAAGTTCTCTGAAATGTTCCGGTGGTCGAGAAGCAAGGAAACTGAGTTCTTACCCGGTTTCACCGCATCAGTGATAAACGACCAGATCGGCTTGCGGCGCTGCAATGACCACTTGCCCCCTTTGGAACGGTTACTCTCCCACTTCATATTCTTACCGTTGATAAAGAGAGGAGACAAGCTTGGCTCGCCGTCAACGTCGCAGAAGAGGATTACAAGTTTCCCGTGCTTTTCCGGGACTTCAAAAGTCGAGCGGTACCACATATACGTAAATTTTTCTTCGACCTTTTGTTCATTAAGAGTCGCACTGTAAGTGGCAACCTCCTGCCATTTGGAATCATCGAAATCCGGTTTGTGAAACCCAAGACCTTCACCTTTCAAATCCGGATCGTAAGTCATCCTCCACTTGTCAGGCAAGAGTTGCAGGAGGCGATTGGGCGCTGCGGTGAATCTGTTTGCTGCATTCGTGGTGTATTTAAGGAAGCGGGAAATGTAGGAGTTTGTCTTGTTGTGGAAGGCCACCTGGTCGCCCGCTGAGCGCTGAGACATTTGCATCACGATCTCGTCAGCCTTGGCAAATTCACCCTTGTTGAGATGCTCGCGATGCTCCATGTAACCGTGCGCCATCATCATGCCCTTATTCGCGAATTGAACTCTTGCGTGCTGAAGCTCATTACCCTTTGTGAGCTCCAGAGATTCATCCAGAAGGCCCTGCAGTTTCTTACGGAATTCAGGCGTGTAGACCAGATGCAATGCGAAGAAGCATCCGGATTCGCTTCGTAGATTCTGGAACGCCTGATCGATGCTATTCCAGTAATCCTTCATGAGTGGAGCAGCCTTGGGGCCGTATAACATTGTGTAGTAATCCTCCATCACCACATCCGAATCCATGTCTGGATCGTAGAGAATCTTGGCGCTGTGATATATGGTCGGCCCCATGATCGACCATGCAGGAAAGGTCTCGATATTAACGCCGAGACATCCCTTTGATTGCAGGTACGGGATGTCGTGATTCCACGTCGAAAACTTGGCAAAAGGCACCGTCGATTCCGCAAGATTGAAGTTATAGGTTCGGTAGGCCATGTGGCTTGCTATCTCCCCCCATCCCTCGATAACTCTTTTCAGCTCCATACGCGAGGGGCTGATGGGATTGCCGATGTGGTGGTATCGGCTGTAACGGATAGGCGCGACCCACGCGACCAGATTTGACGGAAGCTTGCGTTTGTCCAGAGGCGGTTCGGTGTAATCTGCATAACAGTAAAAACCGAGCCTCACGTCTGGGTACTTGGCCTGGACGCGCTTCGCGATGTGTTCATAAAACTCCAGGTATCGCCTGGTCACGGATACCGTGCCGGACGATGGAACAATCTGGCGGGGATCGTCCTGGGCAACGCAAGGTTCGCACCGACAATATTCGCGATCGTCTGGTGGGGAAATGGATAGGTTGCACTTGCCATCAAACTTCTCAGCCTGCACAAAGATCTTCTGTACAAAAATGTCACGGACTTCCTGATTGCTGGTACAGAGCCATTCGCCCTTTCTTCGCTGCCCATCACGCAGTGCGAAGTATTCCGGGTGCATGTCAAAGTACTCGCTCGCACGGAGGTATCCCGCCCAGGAATGGCCTGCACTCATAGGTGTCCCGCCACAGCCATTCCAAACCTTCCATAGGTTGCGCCAAAACCAGGATGAACCCCACAGGTCACGGTAGACCATCTTGGGCTTCTCGGTAATTGTCACATCCTCCGCCGTCAGCGTTTTGTTCGTTGGATAAATCTCGCCAAGAGCCTTGTTTCCTTCGCGCATATAGGAAGTGTCGATGAGATACCTGCAGCCAAGCTCCTCTAGAAAGCGGCAGACAGCTTTGCAGTTTGAAACATCATCCTGCCCAGCGATCAGCGCGTTATTCCCCTTGACGACGATACGTACACCCTCGTTGGTTTCACTCTTGATATCATCAAGTTTCAGTCCCGCCTTGATTGCCGCCTGCCCTACATAGATAGCCGGAGTTTCCGGTTCGGGAGACCTGGTGAATGTGAGCTCTGCACCGGTTATTTTCCAAAGCCAGTGAGCAAGAATACCGGCCGTCCAGGTATCCGGAATTTTGCCTCCTGGAGTACGATACTGGCTATTCTGCTTTTCAAATTCCGCTGCATTGAATTGAACCGGTTCTGCCAACCCGTCAACCACGATAACAGCAACGGGCTTACCGTTCCTGGTGATTTCCAGAGCGTCAGATACGGAGATTTGAGCAACGAACAATACGAGGCTGATGAAGACAGATCTAGAATTCATGAGTCCAGTTAGAGTAGGGTTATGGCGGCGTACGGAGCAACTTTACTTCTCTATTCTAGATCAACGTTCAATCACCCAGATATTTTGGTAAACAACCGGGTTGCCGTGACCCTGGAGGTAAAGCGGGCCGGCGTCTGCACCTTCGGCTGCTCCGGACCTGGTGCCGCCGTGGATTTCAACTTTGTCGTGAACAAGCACCCCGTTGTGGTGAACGGTTAATATGGCATTGCTGACCTTTTTGCCATTGTCGTCCCATCGCGGAGCTTTGAATTCGATGTCATAGGTTTGCCATCTAAGGGGCGGAAAGCACATGTTTACTTTCGGTTCGGCGACTGAATAGATGCCCCCGCATTCATTGTCCTTTCCCTCTAGACCAAAAGAGTCGAGAACCTGCACCTCAAATCGCTGCTGCAGGTAAACACCGCTGTTGCCCCGTCCCTGGCCCCTGGCGAAAGGCTTGTAAGGGGTGCGGAATTCAATGTGAACAAATTGATCCTGAAATAATTTCTTGCTCTTCGTGCTACACCAGAGCAGCTTGTCATCAGTCATACGGCCGTTTTCAAAATTGTCAGCGCTCGAGCCATCAAACAGCACGATAGCGCCCACAGGGGGCTTCTTCCCAAGCGTTGGACTCTCACGTTCAATTCGTTTCAGCGTTCCAGATTCTTTGCCATCCTGCCCAAAGACAGTCATCACCTCTTTGACAATTCTGGCCGACCAGACCTCGCCCTTTACTTCAGTAACGCCGCCCTCTCCCATCGCTCCAGTAATTCGAATCTTGCCTTCCTCCTTAATCCATCCGTCACCCGGAAGACCTCCGGGATAGAGCACCGCTTGAAATTTGCTGCCCCCATCCGACACCACCTGGATTCCAGTTTTGCGAGGCTTCTCGTCGAGAACCACTTCCCCGGAATACTCCCCCTGAATCAGGAAGTCTGGATCGTCTCTGATGGCTTCCTCCAAGTTTGTGTAGGTCTTGCCGCCACCATCGTGCTTCGAAGCAGGAATCTGATAGCTGGCCCATGCATTTTGATCCCACGCTATCTTCGCCGCCGATTCGAGGTGCGACAGCACGTGAGGGGGAAAAGGTTCCTCTTTTCCGCCGGGGGTTTTCATTCCAGCAATACAGCCGGCTCCGCCGCCAACCTCAAGAAACTCGACCAGCAGTTCGTGTTCACCCGCTTCCAGCTCGACCATACCAGATTTCCGCAACATGCCATGCACGCCCCCATTATTTACAACGACTTTTCCATCAATCCAAAGTCGCGACCCGTCATCAGATTCGGTAAAAAAGCTGTAACTGCCTCCGTCACGCAACGTGAGCTTGCCCGACCACCTGACGTAAAAACTGTCTACCAGTTTGGTCTTGTAAAATTCGCCCCCAACCGAAACGAAATTAACCGTTCCATCCAAGCGAACCAGGAACGGTTTTACGTCCTTCTCAATCTTCGGAAAGTCCTTCGGCGTCTGCCCAAGCTTAAAGTACTCGCCAATCAACCCAGGCTGTAAAACTTCATCGAGGAGTTCGCTCAGTTCTTCCGCGTACAGGCAAGAGTTCAGAACCAAAGTAACAAGACCACCGGCAACAAAACTATTTCGCATCATGTAGTTCCAATCAGAGGTTCAAATCAGTAGTCGAAGAGTGTTCGCGGAGAGCATTGACAAGCGGATTTGCATCTGTCCTGCAGAAGCCGAGATGACTGTGCCGCCGCCATCCTTCAGCAAATTCATACTTTCCACTCAGATTTCCAATCGCTCTGCAGAGTTCCTTCATCGTGTGAACGTATGAATCGAGGCCCTGGCTGACGTCCAACCAATCCTTTTGTGATCTATGAAACGCAAGCATCTCAGCTTTTTGTTCGATAACACTCGTAACGTCAACAAAGATCTTCGGAAGGACTGGTTCCCATAATCCATCCCGATTCCCGTGCGGCTGTGCATGGTAAACGGTGACGTCACCGGCAACGATATCGCGCGGGGGCTCGGCAGGGAAGTTCGGCATTCCACGGCAGAACGCCGCGCTCACGCCCAACCGACAGGCATTCATATGGTCTTCCATGTAGTCCTGCGGTGAGTGTAGCAACAGGATCTCCGGATCCACCTCTCGCATTATTGAGGCAAGCCGTGCCAGGAGCTTCTTTTCATAGAAGACCTCAATGTCGTTCGTGAGGCTTTCATGGAAATGCGCCCCGATGAATTCAGCCGCATTCTTTGCCTCCTCACGCCGCATGGGAACGAGAGTGGCAGCGTCGTACTCGATGGAACCGCACGAGCCATTGGCAATGTTCATGTAATGCAATTCGTAACCGGCATCTTTGAGAAGCATCAAAGTGCCGGACATCACGAACTCGATGTCGTCCGGATGCGCCGCGATGGCAAAAGCGGTCTTCGCCATGATTAATGCATCTCTGCATCACAGGAACCGATGCCGCTACGCAGGAAGTGAAAGTGCACGTTTGGATGATCTGCCAGCAACGACATTGGAACGCTCGAATCCGGGATCTTCTTTGAGATCATGAACGAGGTCAGACGCATACCGAATGGATTGTCATGGGTTCCCGCCTGCCAGATAGACACCTTCTCCGATTTCCATGTTTCGTCCGGCCCGACACTTACAGCCTGGGTTGGCACATTCTGAACAACGCCTCCTCCTGAAGTGCGAGCGTTCTGGATCAGCGTCATCGGGTGCAGATCGACCACGCGCGTGGTGAGCTTTCTGTATTCTTCGGGCGGAGGCGGTTCGTCTTCATAGGGTGCTTCGCGCTTGGGCGGATCGTTAAAGGCCCAATGCTTTACCTCGCCCTGCCCGCCCTGCATGGTAACACAACGGACCTCGTTGAATGCCTTTATGTAGTCTGTGGAATCGACACCCGGGAAATGCAGATTCTCTTCGGGCATTTTCAGGTCGTCACGAATTCGATCGAAACACAAATCCATATCGGCCTTCTTGAAACTCAGCGGATGATCGTCAGGCACTTCCTTGCCATTTTCGACCCATTCATCCATCCCCCAAAAGTGTGCGTTCTTGAGATTCAGGTCCAGGGCATTCACAAGTCGTGCAACGAGCGGAAGTTGCTCGGTAGGCCCGATCGGCCCGCAGATTCCAGCAGGCTCATCATCCGTGGCTTGCTGCCAGGCATAGATATAGTCAAGCGCTTCGGCTAGATAGAAATCTTCTACGGTTTCGTAAAACGACACCTGAAATCCTTCCCTGGAGAGACCGAGCAGATCCGCCGCAGTTAGCCGTGCTGCGTCATCTAGAATTTCACGGTCAAGGGTGGTGTAGTCCCACCATTCGGGCGCAACGATACTTCTTGCTCTCATTTGTGTGTCTCCATGTTCAAGTCAGAGATGATTTGCTGAGTGTTGAATGTCCGCCGCAATATATCGGCGAATCCCACGGCCATCAAGAGCGCATGAAGGCGAGCCTTACCGCTGTTGAACCTTGAGGGCCAACACATCGTGTTTGGGAAGTTTCACAGCGAATCGTTTCAGAAAATCTGTCGATACTGACTTCTGCTTGCCAATAACCGAGGTCCGAAACTCTTCTGGCTTCTGCATAGAAACACCGATCATCTCGTAATTGCCTTCCGGCATGTGCACACCGACCTCAACGGATGCCTCGGCGCCCCAATTGAGAAGAGCGATGAATTTCGTTCGGGAATCTATTTCGAGGAGATGGGCCTCGACGTTGCTTCCGTGGGAAAGAAACAACATCGGCTTCCGGTCGCCAAGAAGTTTGTCTATGTTTGCTCGAAGGCGACTAATAAACTTCGGATCCGTTTCCGCATCCACCCAGTTCTCCTCAAGGCAAACTACATCGCCGTTTGCCTGGCCGGTCTTAATCAAGTTTTGCAGAGCGGGCCCTTCATGAACAACACCAAGTTCGTCTACCTCGCCTTGCTTTTGTCCAATGAGAAACTTCTTGCCTGACGACCGCGCTTGGGCAAGCAATCCTGCTACTTCTTTACTGACTGAATAAGGAAATGGCAGAATGAGTAAATCGTATTTAGCAGCCTCTCGAACCTGTTCGACGTGGTCGAGATAGTAGAGGTCGAATGAATAGCCGTTCCTGAGCAGAAACTCGTTGATGAACCGGCTCGACCAGAATCCCTGCTTCGCTTTTGGATTCCATCCAAGCCAGTAGGTGCCATTCAAGTTGTCCCACCAGTCTTCGGATGCGCGAGAGGTAAGGAGCGCGATACTGCGCGGCGGGCGAGCCCGGCGGATGCCCCAGCGTTCCAATGATTGAATAAATTTCAATCCGCTCTTGATGGAATCTGTTTTTTCCCAAAGCTCGATGTAGTTGTAGCGGTAGTGATTGATTATCGACGCCCCTTGAAAGATGCCACTGATGACCCCAAGCGTACCATCGATGCCCACGCCATCCATCACGGTCGCCTGCCTGTTCTTGGACGCCGCAACAAAACGCCTGGTCTCCTGTGGCTGATAATCAGTGCCCATGTAATCCACGCTGGAGACATGACCAATCAGATCATAAGCAAGTCCGTAGGTCATGCGGTTGTTCCCTGAAACCGCTCCAGATCCGATGTTCAAAAGAGTTATGCATTTCGGATTAATTTTCTTAACGATCGCCTGCCGGCGTTTAAGCGCTTCCCCTGCTCTCTCATAATTCGAAAGAACATGCCGCCTGTAGTTCACCGATTGTTCCCAACCGTTGGGCAAATCGGCGTCCGGCCCCCACCGCTTTCGAAACTCAGCCCGGCTTGGATGATCTTCAGGAAGTTTCGCTCCACGGGGATTGGCAAGACCGAAAGTGTCTTCGTCCGGCATCAAGTAGACCCCATCCACACCGCGGGTCGCGACCTCTTCGCAGAGCAATTCGTAAGCGTCCTGGCCTTTCGGGCCAATATAGGTCTCGTAGATATCAGGACGAAACAGCACGAATACCTTCAATCCCTGCTCATGCGCGCCTTCCGTAAATTCACGCAGAAGATCCCGACCGATAGGAACCTTGATTTCAGGCCTGGGTTTCTCTGGCTGTTCCACATCTTCTTGCACTTCATCATCGAACTCGTCCAGCTTCTCATTCTCATCTGTAAGCTTTTCGCCGACCTGAGGAAGCCCGGCCTCTTCAATCTTTTTGTAATAATCAGGATTGGTGATCGACTTGAAATTCTTACTGGGCCAGAAAGCTTTTGGGTCGGCCTCAATGAACAGCGTCATCGTATCCGCGCCCAGCTCCTTTACGCCCTCCAGCAACTTCTTAAAAGGGGCATGCGCCCGAATGTCCACTTTCGGCAACTGGTTCTCGTGAATGCCTGCCATCCAGAGATCCACCATGACGCTTTTGAGGATCTGTGTCGCTGCTGTTGGCTCTGGTAACTGAAGCTTCACCACCTCACCGAATTCAATCCACGGAGTTGACTCTGGAATTTTGGACTCGGGTCTCTGGTCCTTGGCGAGACGTTGGTAGGTCTCTTCATCTGAATAGATCTCTATCTCACGAATATCCGGATAACTCTTTTCCCATCCCCGCTGGCCCTGGAACGCACGAAGCTTCAGGCGATACAGTGGCGTCGTTTCAAAGGAAAGCTCTTGCCAGGCATTCGGTGCTCCATCGGCCGCATACACCAGAGCCTTGTCATACTTGCCGTCATTCGTGGTATCAGCGTAAAGAAAATATTGAATGGCGAACAGGCCTCCCTGGAGGAAACGAACTCGCGACACCGAAACGGGCTGAGTGAATGTAAAGTCATAATTTCCTCCGAGACCGACACCTGTTCGGAAGGATGCGACTGTTGCTTCGTCACCATCGACCAGGTTTCGAATACACATCCCGGTGGATGGGTGGGAGTGAATACGGGAAGCAAACCTGGCGATATTCACCCCACTCCCCCGCGCCCCCGAATCTGGCTCAAGCACTTTTATTAAGAGTGCCGAGATTTTCGCCTTTTCCAGACGTGGCTCGTCTTCTCCCGGACCGACCTCATTTTCCAGTTCTGCGTCCGGGTCGTCCGATTGTTCTGTGAAGGGTTTGCCATCCAGTAGAAGGGCGCCCCCTTTGATTTGCAGACGGCTGGCTGGGGTCTGGACCGAAAGGCTGCCAGCGAAAGGACTCTGTGCCGCCACAAGTCCGAGGGCCGGATCGGTTCGTTTCTTCACAGGTGGATAGAAATAACGCCCCTCAATTTGAAATACCTTGTCCTTGTCGTGCAAATAGAGCCTGAACGGTACATCCGGTTTGCCGATGATTGTTCCGTGGTTGCTGACCAAGTCACGACAGGAACGGGATGGCTGGTATGTTTTCACAATGAGTTTTTCCTTCGGGTCAAAACGCCATTCCGGCGTCCTGAGGCCGAAGACAAGTTTTTGACCCTCTGATAGGTCCAGAAAGTTTCTTGCCTGAACCTTCAGGCCCGTGCAGTACAGGTCTCCGTTGGCTTTGACCTTCCCACCAGGCTTGTCAAGCATCAGCGGGGGAAGAATTCCCTGGGCTGCAATTTGTTGATCGCCCTTTCCCACCATACGTACCCATCCGGTGGACGCCTGGAGTTGCCGATGAGAGCCATCGCTCTCTATCGAGCCGTGCAGTTGGATGTCACCGATTAATGTGACGGCCGACAATGAAGGTTTACCGCGGAACAACAGGTCTCCCCGGATGCGCAATACCTGCTCAGCCTTTATCAGGAGGTGACCGCCACTTAGCATGACAGAGCCTTCTACCTCCGTGCTTTCCTCTATCGTCACACTATATGGATAAACGGAAGGATGCAGCGTCAATGAACCAAAGATCACTCCTCCGGTTTTCAGTGATATCGATGGGTGTTTGCTATCAATGCTGAGAGCCGGTTTACCCCGGACCGTTCCCTGATTAGAAATTTGGCCCCGGCCAATAATTACTTCCGAAGTTGCAATTGAAGCATCGAGAAAAGCGTCTTTCTCGATATATAGGCCGGCCTCTGGCTGGTTGGCGCCGACCTGGTCGTAGTCGATCCTTGAGGACGTCGCTATTCTGACTTTGTGTCCGCTCAGATTCAGCCAGGCTTTTGAGCGAATCAAGAGCTTTCGATCCACTTCCCCATCGCTGCTCAGCGTCGGATAGTTTTCCAGACCAGCAGGAATGACCACATCGCTACCATCCGATAGCCTGGGCACAGAACCACTCGACCAGTTCGAAGGCTCGTGCCAGTCAGAGGGCCGTTCTGGATGCGTGCCTTTCCAGTTGTTCGACTCGGCCTGAATCGCGGCGCACAGAATGATGAGGTGTTGAATGAATCGTCGCACGATGACTGCCGAAAAGTTTTGGATCCAGAGATCGGCGAAACTCTACCCGGGGAACTCGATTCTTACCTCATCAAGCATGAGGTAACCCTCTGGAAGCCGACCACGCCAGACAGGATAATCCTTCTCAGGTCTCAGGATGTGCGGGTCACCTTCGATTGGCCCCATGGGTACCACATCCAGCGGATAGAGCACAAACAGGATATTCGCATTGGCATCGCCCATAACGGTGGCCAACGGCGTGTGGCCATAGAAATCGGCACGGTCGTGACGACTTCCGAGACAGGTCCATTGTGTTTCGTCCGGCACACAGACCACAGTCTGGTTGGTCCACTCTTCGGTAACTGCGAACGCCTGCCCTGTGAGAATCCACCCGGTGCAAATGCCATTATGCACTCCCTGACAGAGCAAATGCAGTTGAGTGCCATGCTCCAACAATTCTCCCTTCAGGCGGAGCGTGATTCGTGCATGGGTAAAGTCAGTTCCAAATCCACCGGCGATATAACGATTCGTCCCTGCGATTTCTCTCTGGTGTTCGCCCGCAGTACCACTTGTAAGCAGAATATAGGGCAAATGCATGTAACCGGCCCCGGGCGGGGCATGGTTGTAGTCAATCCACCAGGGACTACGCGAGATGGCGCAACTGTCACTGATATCCAGCGCCTTTGGCCCCTGTGAATTACTGATCCAGCCAGTCCATCCTCCGGGTCCGTTATCAAAGTTTTCGAGATATGTCTTCATATTTCAGCCCTCTCTGTTTCTGCTGAATGACAGCTTTCAATTTAATTGCCCTGAATTCGTAACAGCTTTATCTCACCGGGACTCAAACCGATATTGAAACTCAGAAGACTGCCTGCACCCACGGCAGCTTTTCCACCAACCAGACCACTATGGAGAGCGATATTTTCTCTAGTGCCTTCCTGTGAACTGCAGACCATCACGCTGTAATCCCCCTGCGGTAAAGGCAAACCAACAAGGGGCTGGGCACTGATAAGACGCTCCATGTTCCCCAGATAGAGAAGGTATTCCTTATCACTCAGCTTACGTGCCCAGTAGCGAACGTCGGCCCCGTTGGGGTTGAAGCTGTTCGCTGAATTCAGCAGCCGCCGAATCAGAACCAAATTCTCACCCTTCACCGTTCTTGATGACCAGTCTTTCATGAGGTCACTCTCGACGTGGGTTACATTCTTGTGGCCCACCAACGATGTCAGAAGAGGTTCTGGATGGTTCTGGCCATACTCGTCAGTGGGAGCAAGGAGATCGTAAATCAGTAATTTCGTGCCGGCTTCCACGGCAACCCTGATGGCTTCAAATGTCGCTTTGGGCATCGAGTAGCTGAAGGGCAGTATCAGCAATTTATATCTTCCGATTTCCTTAAGCGTCTCAGGTCGCTCTGAATACCGAACGTCATATTGAACTCCATTCGGCTTCAGTAGCTGCTCTATATATTGATTCGAATACATCCCCCGAAATCGTTCGTACTGATAATGCCGCACACGGGCGTCCGGTGTGAAGGTCTTGCGGGTCTTACTCCAGACAACGGCAAGGTCTTTAGGATCCATAAAGAGAAGATTCGAATCCTTTGAATTGATGTAGTCCAGAATTTTCGTATCCGCAGACACCTGCCACCAGTCCTCTGAGGCTCTGGAAATGATGACGCAAGTTTCTGCGGCGCTCTTGCTCTCGCACAACCCCCACTGCTCCAGCAGACGTGCCATCTTGCAAGTCTTAGTCACCGTCTGCCAATAGGGCTCCATGTAGTTAAGGCGATACATATTGATTTTCGTGCAACCATTCATCAACAGTTCCATGAAGTAGTCTTGAAAGATGATTGGGAAATCTGTTGCGCCACTCGTACCAAGCGTCTGAATGCTGCCGAAACGCACTTTGTCTGGAAAGGCTGCCTCGGCCCGTTTGGGATCGCCACTGTAGACCTGTACTCCCGTGAAATTTTCCTGCGCGCCCATAATGTCCGCGGCAACACCATGTTCCATTCGGGTGTTTGACGGAAAGTACAGATTCGGGCAGCAGAGCAATTCGAGGTCGGGTTTCTTCTCCTTCAGTTTTCCAGCGATCTCGTTGAACATCTTTGCCAGCCGCGTGTACTCAAAGGTCTTCCACTTGCGGTAATGTTCGTTATCCGCCGCTTTACCGGG
The DNA here is from genome assembly GCA_027625095.1 of Planctomycetota bacterium. Taxonomy (GTDB): domain Bacteria; phylum Planctomycetota; class PUPC01; order JACPCR01; family JACPCR01; genus JAQBXN01. The sequence continues at coordinate 34,839 of JAQBXN010000005.1, forward strand.
CAGGTTGTCATAACCAAAGTCAGCTTTGAAACGATTGGTGCAATCGGGGCAGTCAGTTTTCGGTAAATAGTGCCCTTTGTAATAGTACTCATCAGGTAACACGTAGACCCCATCGATGCCCCGGTCGACCACCTCACTTAAGAGAGCAAGCCAGTTACTTTGGAAATGATCGTCGGAAATAATGCATGGATACCGAACCTTGTATTTGTCTTCCAGACCCTTTGTAAAAATGAAATCCGACTGCTCATAGGGATAGTCCCACCGGCAGTACGGCATGGGCGCCCGCTGGTCTTTCTTCTGAAGAGGTGCAATCCAGGCGTGCATGAAGATGTAGCTTTTCAATCCATGTTTATGCAGGGCATCAATGAGCACCTTCATGGGCTCGTTGTCAAGATGCGGCCCGATCTTGCTCTTCCACGGCAACGTATTTTGGCTGTTGTAGGTTTCCGGAAATATTCGGACGCCCGTGGCATCGATTTCCTGAAGCTGCCGAAGCAGTCTTTGGAAACCAGGGGACTGCTCAAAATTTTTGAGGTCTTCCCTGCCGTAGACCATCCCCGCCATCCACAGATCAATGCAGGGTGTGATTTCGATTTTCTTCGGCCCTGACGCCGGCAATGGTAACTGAGGGCCGAGCGCTATTTGGCTACGAGCTGTCTCCGGCTTCGGAGACGGCGGGCTCGCTACTTTTTTGTCTGTGTAGATTTCAATTTCGTAATACTGGGGATAGCTCCGCCGATAAGGTGGCTGCCCGTCCAGAGCAACAAATCGAAGACTTCGAATCGATTGTTTTACCGGAACCGTTATCCATTCTTCTTGCTGGTTCGGTTGCTCTGGGAAATTGAGTTTCGCAATTTGCTTGTCGAATTTGTCCGCCGATTCCCCCCCGGCGTTGATCTCGAGGACAGAGGCGCCCTCCAGGACGAATCGGACCTCGGTGACGTGAATCGCATCGCCAAAATGAAATTCAACCGTGCCCCCGATCTCCGGCCCCGAAGCGCCACGTGCACCCGTTTTTGGATCGCCATCCGCCAGGCTGCGCAGCTCCGAATCCGTCAGATAAGGGACAGCGTTCACATCAGCGAGATTCAGCCAATCAAGCTTGTATTGGCGGGACCACGCTTCTCTTTCAGCGTGCACAAGTCCCCCTCCACCCCATACCAGACAAACAAAAGATAGGCCGATAACCGCATGTAATTTCATAAGACGATGCCTGAAGAGCCTGGAAGCTGAAACTTTCGAAGGCGCTACATATTCGGTTCGGACAATATTCACGAACATGTGTACTCAGTTTACTGGCCGAGTTTTTGAGCAAGCGCAGCCAGACCCTTAAAGAAATAGAGCAGTGTAAGAGAGGCGATGATGAAGACGCCGACCACCGCGAAGTAGAAGAATGTGCTTCGCCCTTTGAATGACTTTGTCCAGGCCTCGACCAGTTGAGGGTCTTCGTTGCGAAGCTCGAACATCTGGGCTGATTCTCCTTCCAGGCCGGCGACAGGCGAAAGAGCGGTGACCTTTCCGAAGTAAATTGGTTTGCCTGCAGCATGACAGTCCGTGCAGCCATTTACACCGAGCGATTGCGCTCCCGGCCGGACATCGTGAGCGAAGGCCCAGGTATAAGGCGCCGCAGCGGAATGGTCTGAGCTCACAAGAGTTTCATTGCCCGCTCTGTGAACTTTGCCAGCCGTAACATAGACCACTTCACCCTTCTCAACACTTTTCTGAAGCTTGCTGATGATTTGCGAAATCTGCTTCTGATCGGGGAGAGTGGCCTCCTCCTTCATGGACTTTTTTTCTTTCACGATGCCCTGGCCAGCATCTCTTACGTCCTCAACCGCAATTGGCTTCAGCACGTCTCCGTCGAGAGTTCCGAAGTAGGCGGGCCAGATCATTCGGTGCGGAGTAATTTTCTCGGATTCATCTCTAAGAAATGCGGTGCCGGCGATGAGCGGCAGAGCCTGCCGATACCGGGTGGCTATACCAAGCTGGTGGGCCATCGAAGTTTTGAATCCGCCAGCAATATGGCCAGGCCATGGCCCGGCATGACACGAGGTGCAGGACATCTTTTCAAGATGCAGAGTGGGCAGCCCTTTATGTTCGGGCCGCGGTGCGGCAAAGCGCCCGCCCAGGCCCAGGCCCTCTCTGGCTTCGGATTCGCCGAGATGGCATCCCTGGCATGAGAGTGCAGCGGGGGTGGCCGGGTCTCCTTCTATTCCTCGATTAATCGCGTGGTCGAGCCCATTGCGATGACAATCGACACATTTCAGACCTGCGGCAATGTGGACGTCCGTATCCGTCTGCCAGTGCGTCTCCTCATGGCCGGTGCTGATAGCTGTATGGCAAAAGTAACATCGATCATTTGGCGGCGACTTGGTGACATTGAAGAAGAAGCGATCGTTCGCATCGAATTTAGTCTTGTCATAGATGACCTGTGGAGGCTTCTGGTCCGGAAAATCAGGATTGGGGCCGGCGAAGGGGTCGTAATCCTCCGGCAGTAATTTTGCCTCGCCCCGCACCATGGCAAAGTCTGTCGCAGCGGTGGGTGCCCATTTAAAATTCTGTTTTGCAATTTGAACGCCCCATTCCACCGGGTCGTGTCGCTGGTCGGCAGAATGGCAGAGGAGGCAATCGACTTCCAGGTTGCCGGCGATCATCCAACGAGCGAGGAGATCTTCCTTATCCTTGTCACGCCTCTCCCCCACCCCGCTGCCAGGCATGTGCCTGCCGAATTCCTGAATGAACTTCCAGTATGTCAGCCCGACGTCTTCCGGCCGGAATGTGTTTTTCCAGCCGCGGTAACTTAATGGAATTTGAGTCCCTGTCGGTTCATCGACCAGAATCCACGGCTCGCCTGGCCTGCCGTGGTTCACGTCTTTGTCAGCAGCGTTGAAGTGCCAGCCTTTGTGGATCAGACCATAGGGATGGCATTTGCCGCAAGTATGGGATGGAGAGTAAGGCGGCGCCTTTTGATCTGATGGAGAGATGGCCGTGCCGCCCTCATCGTAAAGAGTAATGCGATGAACGAACCGAGAGCGGCTGTCAGTTTTTAGAAATTCGACCTCTGAATGCGCTGAGGTCAGGAGCAGGAGACAGAGGCCGGACAGGAGTGACTGAGTAATGGAGTGATGGAGTGAAGGGCTGGAATTTCGATGATTCCCAGGCCCGTCAGCGGATACCCGATCCTCTTTTCCTGCTACACATTCCTCCGCCATCACACTTTGAATTCCTCTGGTTTGAAGAAGTATTTCTGCTGTTCTTCTACCGCTTCATTGACACGCAGCACTGAGACAGCCGTCTCAAAGCCGACCTCTGCCGGACAGGAGAGCGGGGTACCGTTACGGACGGCGCTGAAGAAGTTTTCCAGGTGGAGCTGGTGTGGCTTCTTTTGGCTTTCGGCAAGAAGTTGCTGACCTTTCGGATCCTTCTTGCCATCCGGAGTGAGGGTCTCGCCGATTTTCAATTCGAAAGCCTTCTTATCCATTTTGTCGAAGGTTTCTGACTGCTCTTCCCACTCGCGACTTTTTGCACCTACTTCTTTGAAGAAGAATCCCTTACGGGTATCTTCAGAAATAACCATCGAGCCCTGGTCGCCCATGAAGGTCTCATAAAAACCGCCATGACTGGTGGTGTTCAGAACCTGGTAGGCGCCGCGGACCATACCGTATTCTTTTTCGTATTCGTAGATGGCCAGGATGTTGTCATACCACTCGCTCTTCTTGTAGTAGTCGGTACCACCGGAGGCCAGGACGGCTTTCGGATTGGCTTCAAGAAACCAACTGAAGACATCCACCTGGTGCGAGCCGAGGTCGGCGATAGGGCCGCCGGAAAACTTCCGATACCACCGCCAGTTGCGGAAGCGATCCATGGTGTCATAGCCAAATTTCTTCAACGTTTCCTCGTCAAGTGGCTCGTCCTTCGGCCAGCCGAACTCCAGCCGTTTGGCACGATTCCACTGGCCACTGAAGTGATTCATCTGACCGAGGACCTTGTCTTTTGTGATCAGCTTGATGGCATGGTGATAGCGGATGTTGCTGCGCCGCTGGTGTCCAATCTGGAGAAGTTTGCCGGATTCTCTGGCCGCCACGACCATTGATTTGGCCCCCTCAATGGTGTTCGACATTTCCTTCTCACAGTAGACGTGAAGTCCAGCCTTCAGGCAGGCGATGGTATGTTCCGCATGCAGCCAGTCCGGTGTGGCGACGATGACAGCATCCAGGTCCTTCTCCTGGGCCAGCATCTCGCGATAGTCGCTGTAGACATTGACGGAGTGCTTGTATGCCTTGAGATAGTTCTTTGCGTAATTCTGATGGTATGGCCAGATGTCACAGAGGGCCTTGTATCGGATGCCAGGCGTCTTGACGCTGTTAAGAATGAGGTTACGTCCCTGGCTGCCTGGGCCGATGATGGCGAGGTTGATGTCGTCGGGAGTCGCTTCCTCAGCAGTGGCCGTCATCGAAGCAAGAAGCGCGCTGGCGCTGGCGGCCATCGATGTGTTTTGGACAAATTCACGACGCGTCAACTCTTGAGGATCTGGCCCCGGCCTCGGATGTGGTTGTTGGCATCCCTGCTTATCCATAAAGTAGCCTCGTTTACGGTGATTACTGGAGTAGGATCGTTTTCGTAATTGTGGCGAACCTCTCAGTCGTGGCAAGTGAGACAGATGAGCAGTCCTTCTTCAATCCCCCAAAATATCCATGGCGAAAATCCTGATTGTCGATGATGAATCATCCATTCGACTGTTGTTGAGGGAGATGGTGGCAATTCTTGGACATGAGGCTGCCGAAGCTGAATCCGGCCAGGAAGCACTCCGGATGATTGCGAACGCAGGTGCCGACATCGTTCTCATGGATTTTCGTATGCCGGGGATGAACGGCATCGAAGCTCTCAAAAGGATTCATAAGAGTAAAGCCCTGCTACCCGTCATCTTTGTCACAGGAGAAGATGGCGCCAGCACAGCAATAGAGGCCATGCGATTCGGTGCACATGACTTTTTGAAGAAGCCGGTATCCTGTGATGCCGTCAGAAAAGTAATTGAAAGTGCCATCGAGACCCTGCGACATCAGGTGCGCGTAGAATTCAAAACTTCCATGGAATCCGCGGAACCGAAGGAGAAGATCATCGGGCGTTCGCCCCAGATGCTCCCAATCTACAAGTTGATCGGGCAAGCAGCCGCTTCGAATGCCACGGTGCTGATAACGGGTGAGAGTGGTACGGGCAAGGAGCTCGTCGCACGCGCCGTTCACCAGCACAGCGGTCGCTCTGGCTGTCCCTTCGTTGCCGTCAACTGCGCGGCGTTGCTTGAAAACCTGCTTGAGAGCACCTTGTTCGGACACGAAAAGGGCTCGTTCACTGGTGCTCATCAGCGTCACATCGGCAAATTCGAACAGGCGGCAGGCGGCACGATATTCCTTGATGAGGTCAGTGAAATGTCGGTGGCCCTCCAGGCAAAACTACTACGCATCCTTCAGGAAAAAACCTTCGAAAGGGTCGGTGCAGAAGAGACGCTGACGTGCGATGTGCGTGTGGTCGCTGCTACCAATCGTAATCTCGATGAAGAGGTTGAAAATGGAGGATTTCGTCAAGACCTTTACTACCGCCTCAACGTGGTTCAGATTCGCATGCCTCCATTGCGTGAGCGTCGAGAGGACATTCCTTTGCTCGCAGAGTATCTGCTCGAACAGGTGGCCGGCGAACTGGGCCGCAGCGAGATTCCGGTGCTTTCTCCCGACGCGCTACAAGTCCTGCTGCGAAACAACTGGCCGGGAAATATCCGTGAGTTAAGAAACGAACTGGCACGTGCCCTGGTGACAGCACCGTCCGGTGTAATTCTTCGTGAGCACCTGAGCGTTGAGCCAGGAACGTCCGGCCAAGCCGATGACGGAACATTCTGGGCCTGTTCCAAAGAACAATTGGATGAGATCGGAGAAGGGATCTACGATGCAATGATTCCCGATTTTGAACGCCGACTCATCCAATACGCATTGGACCGAACCGGAGAAAATCAGGTACAGGCGAGTAAGCTCCTCGGCATCTCACGCACCAAATTGCGGGACAGGATGGCACAGTTTGATTTGTAGTCGGCGTGCTGGATGGTTGAGAAACAGTTGTCTGAAGAAAAACAGGCAGGTATTTGAGATTCACTGAGTGAGTCAGCGGACAACATTCCTCAACCAATTCTCAAACCGCTAATTCGTAACAACTTAAATATACCTGGGTGACAAAACGCCTGGGTAATGAAGCTATGGCATCATGCTAGCTTTAGGGGACGGTATGAACACTCAAATCCGCCCTACCCACTCAATGGGATATGCAGTCGCAATCGCTCTCGTTGCAACATCGGTCGTCCTCGCAGACCAGGATACTTCTCGAATCACCGTTCGGGTTCACAAATTCGATAAGCTCAGCATCACCGATGGCGGGGCCATCAACCTCAATCAGTCCATCGCTAACGTGGTGGGCAATCAGACTGTGCTCGGCCCGGCAAATGACTCCACTTCAAGGATGAGCTTTACTCACAATTCAACTTCCCCAATGAAAATTGTTGCAGAAGTGCAGAGCGTGCCTGGCAAATCGGATATCTCTCTGTCGGTTTCAGTTGACGGAGGCACCGGCAACAAAGTCATTGTGAACGCTGGCAATGAAACCGGAGTCCACGAAGTCATGACAGACATTCAGCCTGGTGCATTTACAGACAAAGCAATCACCTACACCGCTAGCTGCACCAGCGAAGGCACTCCCGTAGACAGCCCGACTGACTTTGGTTTCACAGTCGTTTTCACCAGCATAGAAAATTGATCCGAGGACCATCCCAACCCCACATTCAACGCCGCGCATTCTTGGGCCGAAAAGCATCGACGACTTGGGCCTTACACTCAATATAGGGCCCATCGAGCAGATCGACACAGTAAGGCACGGCTTTGAAAATCTCGTCTATTGTTTCCCGGATGGACTTGGGCCTGCCGGGGAGATTGATAATCAGGGATTTGCCTCTGGTTCCCGCCAACTGCCGACTGAGGATGGCAGTCGGCACAAACTTAAGTGAGATAGCACGCATCTGCTCACCGAAACCTGGAAGGATGCGTTCGCAGACCGATTCAGTCGCCTCGGGGGTGATGTCCCGGGTCGCTGGGCCTGTGCCACCAGTGGTCACAATCACCGAGCAGTCGTGCTCGTCGACAAGTTCGATAAGAGCTGCCTCAATGGCGTCCATCTCATCTGGCACCACCCGATAAACAGCCTCCCATTCTGACTCGATGGCCTCATGAAAAAATTCGAGAAGCGCTGGCCCGCCCTCGTCCTCATACTCACCCCGACTGGCGCGGTCGCTCACGGTCACAATGCCAAATCTGGCAAAGTCGCCTTTGGACTTGGGACTGCCGCCCTTGCCGGGAGTATCGGTTGGGAACTGACTCATGTGCTCAATTCAGTAAACGGTTGATTTTGAATGTTTGCAGCTCGGCCTTCATGAAGAAATTCTTACTCATCAGTAACCAATTCACCCAGTAGCATCAGAAAACCGACACGAAACCCGGTGCCATCATATTTCTTTGCATCGAAATTCGGTTTGAGCTTTTCCTCCGTGACGACCGAACTTCTGTCCGGCTGCTCCGGATGCAATTCTACAGTCACTTCGTGGATCTCATCCCTCAAGTTGCTTGCCACTCCTAAGCTCGCCAGGCGGTGATAGCGGCAGTATTTATCGAAACGTGGTCTGGGCTTCGGATGGGTGCTTCCATCGACCGTAATAATGACCTGGCCTCCATCAGGGCCGAGGATGTCATAAAGAGCGGCTGTCGTCCCTTTGAATTTAAACGTCAGCTTTGCTCCCGCCTTCGTAGCTTCCCACAATGCTGGCAGTCGATTCTGAAAGCTCTTGCCAAGACCCGTTGCTGGATCGAGCAGAGCCCACTCACCGCTCATCATATCCTTGGATAACGGGACAAGTTTAGCGCGCTCCCAGTTGTCCGTGATGTAAGGCGTTTTGATTTCGTGCTTCCCCGGCACTGAATCCGCCATAGCAGCCAACGCCTCGGCGATAACTTCCGTGTAAACCGTGTGGCCACCGTCAAGAGGGTGGACGCCATCTTTAGAGAACAGAACTACATCATCCGGAATCGGCATTTCCTTGCCGTTCTCATCCTTCGCCGGAACGTAAAGTAATTTCCCCTCACGGGCGAGTTCCGCGGTTTTCATCGCCGCATTGATGGATGGAATTCCATAGTGCTCCGCAAGCATTTCATCGGCGGACGCGGCCTGCGGACAAAGGCCCTTATCGAGATCTTTCTCGTAATTCACACGGAAGGTATACACATAGCAGATGTCGGTCGTCGGGTCGGCCTGCCACGCTTGACGGATGATGCCCTCCATCCCACGCCAGATGTTTTCGGGCAATGCGGCTCCGTCGTTCACCGCAAATTCAACAAAGATCAGATCCGGATTGTGCTGCAACACATCCTGATGGCAGCGGTAGACACCCAGATCCGAACCTGTGCCGCCAATGGCTGCATTGATTTCACTGATCTTTGAATCCGGATAGCGGGATTGAAACCACTTCAAGGATTTCACGCGCCAGCCAGCCTGTGCAGTGATGCTGCCGCCAAAATAAGCGATGCGCACATCTTTACCGGCCTTCAATTTGGTGAAGACATTACCGAGGCCGTCACGCTTGTGAAAAAGCTTGGCGGGAACGAGCCTGATCGTTTGGTGCTCCGAGAAACCCTCGAAACAGAAAACGACAGAAAAAAGGAGAGACTGTTTAAGCATTAATTTCATCCTGCGAGTTTGTTTACCTCATCGTCCCATGTGCCCTCGATTCGAACGCCGTATTCCCTCTCCCCGCCGGTGGCATCCGGGCCGGTTATCACCGGGGGCAATTTTTCCCACTTGTAATGTTCTGGGATGAAATCAGTGCGCAGGAAGTGATACGCACAACCAGCCCGTGGTTTGTCGGTCGTGTTTCCTTTGGTGCAGTGCGGGATTCCGTAATTGAAGAAGAGCACGCCTCCGGCCTTCATCTCCACCGCGATTACGTTCTCCTCATCCGGCTGGCAGGTGATGTGGTGATCGCTATCCGGATCGCGTTCGTGGTCGTAAGCCTTTTTGTGTCCGCCGGGCTCAATATGCATAGTACCGTTTTCGATGCTGGCATCGTGAAGAGCGATCCACATACCGGTTGCCTTGGTCGGATCACTGACCTTGAAGTAGCCGTTGTCCTGATGCCAGTTAGTGCCCGCACCGGTATGAGGAGGCTTAAAGAAAATCTGGTCAAGATGCCGAAGATAAGGATCCCCAATGAGCTTGCTGAGGGTGTCCTTCACTTTGGGACACCACGGCAATGCCCGATAGAGATCACTCTTGTTGTTGAGCGGTATGATTTGGTAATTCGTTTTCGTGTTCGAATGGGTTTTTCCATCGCCATCAGTAGAAACATTCCGGCCAAGCCCGTCTCGCACAAAGCGATTAAGCTCTGCGACCATGGCTGCCTTTTCCCGGTCATCGAAGAAGTCTTCAAGAATCAGATAGCCTTCGTGCTTGAACTGCTGAATTTGGTCTGCCGTTATTTCCATTTCGGATTGCATAGCTGGTGTCGTTCAAAGGTGAAAGTACTTTCTGCCCCAAACAGTCGAAATCCGGCTCACTGGCTGGCGGCCGCGCTCCCGTTCTCTTCTTCGATAACTTTGCGCCACTGCAATGGCACACCCGCCCAGGCTTCCATATAGGTCTGTTCAAGTGGCACGTTGATGTAGTAGCCCTCGTCAAGAAACAAAGGCATGTCAGGGAGGTTGGCATTAAGGGCGATGGGCTCGACGTACGCTCTCGGCGCCTGTTCAGCAGCTTCGTAGGCCGCGAGGGTGAATGCCTTGCCTTCGGGCATTTGGAACGGGCGACTGCATAACTGCGACCAGAGGGCTCCGTGGATGCCCTGCGGATCGAATTTGCCGGGAGGATGAAGATCAATGACCAACAGATGGATGCCGCTACGGAGGGCGGAAACTGCCTTGTCCAGGAATTGGTCAAGGGCTTTCTGGCGATTCTTGTTTCCTTGGGAAACGATTCCGATAATAGCGACTAATTCATCGTTGAGCGTATGTTTGATGAGAAGGGATCTTCTCTTAAGTGCATAGAAATCCACATCCTCAAGCCTCTCGGTAATGCTGACCTGTGGTGGGGCTTCCGCGACGGCAGTCATCCCCAAATGCTCTTTGGGAGTGATTTCGTCATTACCAGAATGCAGAGCCAAGACATCTGGTCCAACCTCGCGGGCAGACTGCTCAGCCAGGGCGTAGTGATCTGGAGGGAGCAGTCCGTTGTTTAGGTCTCTGGCGATTATCCCTATCCAAAAGGTGTGCAGGTGATGAAACATTCCTGCGATGACTTTTGTCCAATCATGAACCGGCATGTTCTCCTCCTTAGTTATTACTCACAAGGGAACGTCCACATCGTCGTATTCGTCGCATCTCAGTCTTCATGTCTCGCAGCTCATGAATCTCATCTTCAGCGCAACTGGGAAAGTTGCCGCGAGTGTATAAAAAGATCGGAGCATGTCATTCCAGTAGCTCTCTTCGCTCCTTCAACGATGACCGCACGATCTTCGAGAGCGTGACCTCCATGGCGACCGAGCGGCCGATCCCTTTGTCGCGGCACAACATGACCTTTCCCATGACGCCCTAGGCGATTTCCGATTCCTTTTCGATTGCTTTCAGGCCGACCCCTCGCGCTTCGATCTCGCTGATCGAGCTTTGTGGTTCCCCTGATTCCTGCTCGTTCGCCTGGATGGTCTCGCCTGAGTCACAGCACTGAAACGGGGCGCGGGTGACACTGGGCATTTGATCTTCTTGCCCGCCTTCTCTTCGGAGACAGTCAGTCTCTCAGCACAGCCGGTATTCGGGCAGATGAATTCAATCGGCATGAGAAGTAATAAAAGCAATCGTCCGTTCTCAGTTGCTGCGTATTTGTAAACTCACTGTAATTGATCTCAAATCCAACATGAATATAGCTGACTTGCCGTCGAGTCTTTCTTGGCTTTGAGATTTCCCTCTATCGCTTCCTCACACACCAGATCGATCATGAGTATCAAAATTGGAATCGTAGGCGTCGGTTCGTTCGCCCAGTGCTTTATACCTCTATTCAAAGCACACCCTTTGGTCGAAAGGGTCGTCCTATGTGACCTCGACAGCGACAAGCTGGCCCAAAACGCCGAGAAGCACGGAATTCACGAGACGTGCGGTTCACTCGAGGAACTCTGCTCCACAGATGTGGATGCGGTCGCGATTATCACACAGAACTGGATGCACGCGCCGCAGGCGATCACTGCTTTGAAGGCCGGAAAACACGTCTACTCCGCCGTGCCAACAGGTATCACGTACGAGGAAATCGCGACGCTTGTGAAGACGGTCGAGGAGACCGGTGGCATCTACATGATTGGAGAGACGAGCACCTACTATCCCGGCGTGATCTATTGTCGTAACCGTTTTCGTAAGGGCGACTTCGGCCATGTCGTCTACGGGGAAGCCGAGTACTACCACGACTGGGATCATGGCCTTTACGACGTGATGAAGTGGCGCGGTGGCAACAACTGGAAACGCTACGCCGGCGGGCCGCCCATGCATTACCCGACCCATTCAACGAGCCAGATCATTTCGGTGACCGGCGCCCGAATGACTCAAGTGTCTTGCCAGGGCTTTACGGACACCAGCGACGACGGGATTTATCTGAAAGAGGTGAACGAATGGCAGAACATATTCAGCAACGAGTCCGCGCTCTTCAGAATGTCGGATGGCAGCTCATGCCGGATTAATGAATTTCGACGCGTTGGCCATCCAGGGACTGTGCGGATGGCGATGTGGGGAACGGAAGGAAGCTTTGAGCACAATGCGGCTGGCTCGATCTGGTTGACCAAAAAACACCGGGAGAGTGAGAGGCTTGACGATCTCCTGGCATGCAAAGGCGCTCCGGTCAAGAGGGAGAAAGAGGCCATGGACGTGGTGACCGCAGACGATGGCACGCACCTTCATGCTAGCGCCGTTCATCCGGTCGAACGATTGCCTAAAGAATTCATCGGGCTTTCCAATGGTCATTCAGGGTCGCACCAATTTCTCGTCGACGATTTCGTACGAGCTTGTGAGGAAGGAAGGCATCCAGAAATGAACCACGTTTGGGATGCAGCTCGATATGCGATCCCGGGCATCATCGCACATGAGTCGGCGGAGAAGGGGGGCGAGTTATTGCAAGTACCGGACTTGGGTGACCGGCCAGGGGGAGGATGCAATCAAGTCCGATAGATTTTTTCGTGAGCCGCCACGCAGAAGTCTGTTGTAAAAGACTCTTGAATACGTTTCCGCGCATTTGAGCCCATGACTTTTCTTGTCTCTTCGTCATCCAATAGACAGCTCACCGTCACTGCCACTTTCGCGCAATCTCCAAATGGGATGAGCATCCCGGTAACTCCATCAATAATCGCAGGTCGGAGTTCGGGTAGTTCAAAAGCGACGACTGGCGTTCCTGCTGACATGGATTCCAACACCGCGTATGGCAAGCCTTCGTAGTGCGAGGTCATAAGGAGTAGATCGAAGATTTGATAGAAGGGCATGATGTCTTCTCGGTGACCGAGCAGTCGTACTCGCCCTTCCAGGCCAAGCGCCTCTAATTCAGTCTGCAATCTTCGGCGTTGGCCCCCTTCGCCGAGCAGGAGGAATGTGACTTGAGGATTCTTCGCGCAAACCGTGTTGGCGATCTGCAGCAATTCGTGGAGCCCTTTCTGTTCAGTAAGCCGGCCAACGAAACCAACGACTTTCTCCGTCTCGGAGATGCCTAAATCGGTACGAAGTTCGGCGGAAAGGCCCGAGTCGGGCTGCGGAATTGCAACACCGTTATAAATGACCTCGATTTTGCTTTCGTGCTTGAGCCCTTCGAAAACAAAGCGTTCCTTCTGTTTCTCTGAGAGCGCTATCAAGATATCAGTAAATTCACCGGCGAAGCGTTCCATGATGCGATACATCCATTTCTGAAACCTGGAACAACCCGTCGCCTGGAAGGCAAGCGTGTGTGGGGTGTGGATGACTCTTGGCACGCCGGCGATGGCCGCTGCAATACGCCCTAGAAGTCCCGCCTTTGAACTGTGTGTGTGCACGACATCGCACGGATGCCTGAGAAAGTACCGAACCAGCCAGACCACTTGAGCAAAATCCCGGGCTGGATCTACTTCACGCCGCATGGGAAGGATGACCACTTCGATTCCGAGCACTTTCATGGCCTCGATATCAGCATCGAAATCGCTGGTGCGCAGATTGGAACAGATGACAGTCACCTGAAATCTTGACTGATCGAGGTTCTCGGTCAATTGCCGCAGATGCTCTCGAGTCCCACCGATGGTGGCTTCCATCAAGAGCGTGAGTCTTGTCATTGGTGCCGCAGACGATTGGTGCGAGGTGTCAGAGGTCATTCCAAAACCCCGTCGGTTAGCCTGAACATCGATAAGAGAAATCAGAAGAAGACCACACGCTGCGCTTCTTCAAGAGTGGTTATCTGTGCCTGCATCTTCTGGGATACGTCGTCGACCAGTGTCTTCATCCCCTCATCTCGGGCCAGCGTTCGAATCGAAGAGTCGGACTCTCCCTTCAGGATCAGTTGCTTGAGGGCATCTGATACGATCAGCACCTCAAAGATACCAACACGGCCCTTGTAGCCGGTCTGATTGCATACTTCACAGCCACCCGGCCGCTTGATGACTACCGCTTCCCGGCCGCCCATATCCACAGTCAGGCCTTCAAGTTCGAGCGCTGTAGCTTCATAGTCCTGGGAGCACTTGACGCAGACGCGACGAACAAGCCGCTGGGCCTGAACTCCAACGAGGGACGAAGCAACCAGAAACGGCTCGACCCCCATATCGACCAGACGGGTGACTGCACTGGGGGCATCATTAGTATGCAAGGTACTGAGAACCAGATGTCCGGTGAGGGATGCCTCAATGGCGATCTTCGCGGTTTCCGTATCGCGAATTTCACCCACCATGATGATGTCAGGGTCTTGACGAAGAGCGGCTCGCAGACAGGCGGTAAACGACAATCCACCGCGTTCATTGATTTCAGCCTGGGTAATACCTTCGACCTGAGTTTCCACCGGATCTTCCACCGTCAGGATATTATTGGCGGGGGTATTGACCTCATTGAGACAGGCATAGAGCGTCGTTGACTTTCCCGAGCCGGTTGGGCCGGTAATCAGAACTAATCCGTAAGGTCGTTTGATGGCACCCCGAATGCGGTCCTCATTTTTCTTATCAAAACCGAGCTGATCAAGTGTGACAATTTCGTCTTTATGCTCCGCCACGCGCATCACGATTTTCGATCCGCCTACAGAGGGCAACACAGACACACGACATTCAAACGCGCGGTTTCCGATTTTTACAGACATACGCCCGTCCTGCGGACTCATCCTGTTGGAGAAATCCAATCCGGCCATCACTTTGATACGGGCGGCGACGACCCTCATAAGACCGCGGGGAACCTGCGTGCCATCCTGAAGAATTCCATCCACTCGATACCGAACCTGCAGACGATCTGATTCCGGTTGAAGGTGGATGTCGCTTGAGCCCCTGCGAATACCTTCAGTAAGGATGGAGTTCACCAGCTTGATAACTGGCATGTCATCAACACCGGTAGCCTGATTGCTGATCTGATGGACATCATCTGCATGTCTATCTTCGACGATGATCCCCATTTCCTCGGCTTTGTGGAGGACGTTTTGCACTTCCTCATCGGATTGCTTTTCGATAACGCTTTCTTCGTCCTCGTCCATCCCGATGCCCCAGAGCTCCTTATATTTTTCTCCCAGCGCAGCTCTCGAAACCACCATCGGACGGATGTCGTAGCCCGTGATCAGCCGCACTTCATCGAGCACATCCACTTTCAAGGGATCGAGAATGCCACATGCCAGAATGCCACCTTTAAGCTGCAACAGCAGGATACCTGCCTTCCGCTGATAACTGGCTTCTACCAACTCCACAACACTTCTGGAGATCTTGGAATGTCGCAGATCGACGAATGGCAGCCCCCACTGAACACTCAGGCATTTGGCCAGCTCTTCCTCGCTGATCGCGCCATCTGCTACAAGTTGCGCGCCTAACTGCAGGCCGGATTCGAGGGAATGCTCAATCGCATGCTTGATCTGGGAATTGGTTACTTTTGTGTATTGAGCAATGATCTCCCCAAGCTTACGGGGATCCGCACGAGTGATGTGCGTCTTGTGCATCTCCCTCGCTGGCATCTCAATCCCTCCATCTCTTCAAATGATTCATAATCTGAACTCGTATGCTTCTTACTCTAACATATGTTCTGCATCAACAAACGCAGGTGCAGATTCGGTCACTTATTATATTCTGGCAACACGCAACCACCCTTTTATTTTCAGGAGACAATATGAAACTCAGTATCGAATACTGCATGCAGTGAAACTACGCACCTAAAGCTGCCAGTATGGCAGAAGCACTTATGGTCGAGTTTAGAAAAGGTTTCGAATCGCTCACCCTGATTCCCAGCGGCGGAGGCTGCTTTGAAATCAAGGCAGGCAACGAGCTCCTCTTCAGCAAGCTCAAGGAAGATCGGTTTCCGGAGGCGGAGGAAGTTAAGGAGCTGATTCGAGCGAAACTGTAAACATTGAAAACAGCTTCCGAAGTACGAAAGGCCGTCCCGGTACAACACCCGGGCGGCCTTTTTCTTTGCTGACCGGAACTGAGATAGAATGCCAGGAGGATTCAGGCTGGCAGGACGCCGGTGTCCCCCAGAAATTCCTCACAACACGCGGAAGAGTCGCCAAGTCCTCAAAATGCCCTCCCTGAACCCTGAATTCTGAACCCTCTATAATCTTGGAAACTTCAACCAGATAACCAACATTGATAGCATGACTAATCCATCGACAGCATTCAGAACAACCGCGCTCGTCTTGGCCATCGCCTTTGCCACTGACCTGGCCACAGCGGGGAGCACGAGCAGACGGTGCGGGAAGGGCTTTGTTGAACAGGTGAATGGATGCACGGTCCTCCACCTGAAAGGAACGCCCTATGAGATGGGTTATCAGCATGGCGCACTGTTGAAAGCCAACGTCAAAGAGTCATTCGCTGCCCTGCAGGAACTTTCAAGAAGAATCCGGTTGCCGCAATTTGGATACGAGTTCACCCCAACCAATGTCATTGCATTGATTATTGACATCCAGACGAAATACCTGCCAGCCGGATATAGAGAAGAAATCCAGGGCCTGGCGGATGGCGCCGGAATCAGCGAAGAACTCGCATTCCGAATGAATTTCATTCCGGAACTATTCCATTGCAGTGGCTTCGCCATCATGAACTCTGCCACCAGAGGCGGCACCTTATATCACGGTAGAGTGCTTGATTACGCAACGGATTGGGGGCTCCAGAAACACGGTGTACTCATTGTGTCGGAACCGGACGGGAAGATTCCCTTCGTGAATGTTTCATTCGCCGGTTTCGTGGGCTCTGTTACCGGAATGAACGCGGAGCACATTTCAATCGGCGAGATGGGCGGTCACGGCCTTGGTCAATGGAACGGTGTGCCGATGGCTGCGCTGGTTCGCCGGGCCCTCGAAGAGTCAAAATCAGTGGACGATGCGGTAGCCATTTTCAGGGACAGCTCTCGAACCTGCGAGTACTACTACGTTGTAGCAGATGGAAAAAGCAATGAAGCCGTTGGAATGGAAGCGTCGGCAAACAAATTCGCCGTCCTGAAACCGGGGGAATTCCACCCAATGCTCCCAAGTCCTATTCAAGACTGCGTAATCATGTCCGCAGATCGTCGCTACAGGAAACTCGTCAGTTGGGTAAAGGGCGGACACGGCGACTTCGATGAAAAGTCAGCCTTGGAACTTATGAACTGTCCTGTAGCCATGAAGCGCCAGAACCTTCACAACGTATTGTTTGAGCCCAAATCGACGCGATTCTGGTATTCGCTTGCCAGCGAAGATCGAAAACCCGCCGCCAGTCAACCTTACCAGGCTTTTCAATTGACGGAACTTCTTAAGCGTCGGCCACCCGAGGGTGTGGAAGAGATAGCCCTGCGAAAGTGATGAATTACCGTGTTCTCGTAGGGCCACAACGAAAAATTAATGCTGCTGCAAAGCGTCAGGCCCACACTTACGGCTTAATCCGGCTCAGAATGATCTGCGGAAAACGCGGGTCACTCCTCACATTATCAAGATCCGGATCCTGAAGCATGTCGTCGAAATTCGAATACCCCAGGTCAACAGCCTTTTCCAAAGCATCGAAAGAAGCATCAATATCCCGGAGTAAAGAAAGGGAGCACGCGAGGTTGTAGTAGACAATTTTGTCGTACGGACGAAGCTCGAGGAGTCGCCGGTCTATTTCCAGTCCCTTCTTGAATTGTTTTAGTTGTGTGTATGCGTAACCAAGCGCCATCAGGGGCTCTTCAAAACCTGGTGAACGCTTGATCACCCCTTCAAGGAATTCGACTTCAAACTCAAGTTCTTCTCTTTCTTCACTTGTCATCGGAGTGGGGGTATGTGAGGTCGGAAGGGGAGAGGAATACGTTGTCAGTACACAGGCGTCAGCAATAGTAATATCAGTCCATTCGACAACAAAATGATTCTAAAATGCATCTGACCATGTTCAAGCGTGAGCCACTTTTGATGCTGGGAGTCCTCGTCTTATAATCCTCACTGCACGTCCCTCCTGAGACCATCCATGAAGGCTGAAATCAAAATCATAGCAGGCAGAGAAGCAGGCCAGGTCTTCTCTGTCGGTGAGGGAGACACGCTGACCATCGGACGCAGCCTGGATAATCAGATCAGCATCCTTGATGAAAAGTCTTCCCGCTGTCACTGCAAAGTCGAACACACTGGGGACGCTATCCTACTGATTGATCTCAACAGTTTGAACGGCACTTATCTGAACGGCCGTTCCATCGCCCGGCGGCATCTCACTCACGGGGATCGTTTTAAGGTCGGCTCTTCACATTTTGAGATCCTGTTTGAAGGCAAATCGGCCCCCATACGTGGCCTCATGTTGTTGCTGCTGCCGTTGACGCTTTCCTTCAAAGTACTCAGAGTCATCCCAGCGATTCTTGGAAGTCAATTTGTTACCAGATTGATGCCATTCGCCGTTGCCGCATCCGTGATACTTGCGGCCTGGTCGGTCGGTGTGACATGGATGGCGGGTAAGAGCACCGTGACCGTGCATTCAAACCCTGTCTCCGCGATGGTTTTTATTGATGGTGAGTATGCCGGACAGACACCGGTAGAAGGCATCGAGCTGGAACGTGGCATGCACCTGGTGAAGGTGCAGAAACACGGGTATGAAATTTTCAAGGAAACGGTCGACCTCGGCATGAAGGCCCACGAAGTCAACGCGACACTGCCGCCACTGCCGACGGGTAACATTGAAGTTGCAAGCAAACCTGCCGGGGCTGAGGTCTATCTCGACGGCGAGTTCCAGGGCAAGACCCCAAGGACCTTGAACAACCTGGAAATGGGTGAACACGTTTTGCGCCTTGTTCTTTTCGAGCATCTCAGCATCCAGGAAAAAATAACGGTTTCTTCACCCGAGCTGACCAAGCAAAGTTACGAAATGAAGGAAGAGATGGTGCAATTCTACGAAGACCATCTTTCTCGGGAGCCTAACGACGCTTCCGCTCTCTCCGATCTGGCCCACCTGCACATTCTTGCCCTTCGATTCGATCAGGCGATCGAATCCCTCGAAAGCGCGTATCTCGCCGTGAATGAAGGCAAAGATACCAGTGATTATTCACGCCGACTCGATCAGGAAGTGCAGAAAGCTTATCGCGTCGATCATTATGACTACGGCGATTACAACGACATCGCCAGACTCCGCACGATGCTTGAGGAATTGCTGGAGCGTGTAGTCGAGCGTTTCCCGACTCAGGAAAACCAGAAGAACCTCGTAGGCTTTTATCAGCAGGCCGGGCGAGCGGATAAGATCACGGCCTTGTACGCCAAGCTCTATGAGAAATATCCAAACGTATGGGATAACGCGAAAAACTACGGATCGAGCCTCCTGAACGCTGGCAATTACACGGAAGCCAAGCAGGTTTTCGACAAGGCACGCCGCAATTCCGGCCATTGGGAAGTCCACTATTATTACGGGGTAGCCTGCCTGGAGGCGAACCCCACCTCTGCAACGGCTAAAGAGGAAGCAAAAGAAAGCCTCGAGAAGGCTCTCAGAGGTTGCACCGAGCCAAGGGATCGAACAAAAGTCGAGGCTCAAATCAAACGGGCGGAACGCCGTAATTAGTGGCGAGTTATCCCAGACAGGTTAAACCGCGGCCACATTCAGGCGCTCTCCCCTACCGTACCCCACTGCGATGACGGCGACCGACATCAAGGCACAATACAAAGGCCGAATTTTCTACGGGTGGTTCATGCTGCCCATTGCAGTAATTGCCCAAATCTGCACGGGGCCGGGGCAATCGTATGGCCTCACCCATTTTTATTCGTCATTCGAGACAGGGCTTTCACTCAGCAACTCACAGATTACCGGAGCATACATGTGCGGTACACTCCTGGGTTGCGTGCCCCTCGCCTTTGTAGGTGGCCTTATAGACCGCCGCGGTATTCGCCGGACCATGGCACAGGTGGTTGTCTTATTTGGCATTGCCTGCTTCTTTGCTTCACAGATTACAGGCCTGTTCTCACTCTTCCTTGCATTTCTGTTTCTGAGGATGCTCGGGCAGGCGTCTCTCTCGCTATGTGCAGCCAACATTCTTCCCATGTGGTTCCGGCAGAAGCTCGGCATCGCTACCGGCATAAAGAATCAGGCATTTCCACTGAGCCTCTTGATTGTTCCCCAGTTCATTCAGTTCATCATCCTGGAGATGGGCTGGAGAAATGCCTTTATGACTCTCGGGGTTCTCGTCTGGGTGATTTTACTTCCAATACTCGCCACTGTTTTCAAAAACAGTCCTGAAGACAATGGAGAGCATCAGGACGGTGAACTACCCCAAACTGCCGACGAGTCCGCGGCATTATCCGATCTGAGTCTGACACTGGAAGAAGCCCGGAAAGAACGCTCCTACTGGATTCTCCTTACCTTGAACGGAATTTGGGGAATGGTGTCAACCGCCATCATTTTCTGTGCGGTGCCACTCATCAAGAACAAAGGTTTTGAGGCCGATGTCGTGAACCACATGTTCACAACTTTTGCATTCAGCAGTGCTGTCGCCCTGTTCCTCGGGGGGATTCTGGTCAACAGAATTCCCCTGCACTTTATGATGTCCGTCGCCCTTGGCGCGATGACGGTTGGAACTATCTTCGTGCTCGTCGCTGATTCCGAAATGCACATCATTGGCTACGCACTCTCTTTCGGAGGCGGACAGGGATTACTCTCGACCCTCAACGCCGTGATTTGGGTTAGATACTTCGGCCGTGACCATCTTGGAAGCATCCGTGGCCGCTCGTGGCGGGCAGCAGTGGCGGGAAGTGCCCTGGGCCCGTTCGTCATGGGAGTGGCAAAGGATTGGTATGGCACGTATCAATTCCCGCTATCTGTCTTTGCCTGCCTTATGGGGTTGTGCGCGCTGACAATCTTGCTGGCCACTGCGCCAGTGAAGAACCATTAGTCGATACCCATTGACTCTCCCGTCACCGTGGGATTAAATCCCCACCACAAACGGGCAAGTCGAATCCTCGGCTGTCCGTGTTTTTTTATTGGAATTGCGAGTGAATGTCCGGCGGGGCGAAACCAGAGTTGGAGTAAAGCCTTGTAGCGGGTCTTGGGGGCAGACTTGGCTAAAGGCGTTACTCCAACTCCGTCTCCCTGTCACCGGTACGCATTGGAAAAGAGTTACTAGTGAACCAGTTCGAACACGAATTTGTAGCCATCCTCGATTTCGGTTCGCAGGTAACCCAGCTTATCGCGCGGCGGGTACGTGAACAGAATGTTTATTGCGAAATCATTCCCTTCAACGTCTCGCCCGAAGCACTCAAGCGGCGAGGCGCGAGGGGCATTGTTCTGTCCGGTGGCCCGGACAGCGTTTATGCGGAGAGAGCCCCCAGGTGCAGCGACGAAATCCTGAAACTAGGAATTCCGATTCTTGGCATTTGCTACGGCATGCAGCTCGGTTGTCAGATACTGGGGGGCGAAGTTACCCCCGCTGAGGCCAGAGAATTCGGCCGGGCCACCTGCAAAGTCGATACATCAAGCCCACTCTTTGATGGATTGGATACAGAACAAACTGTCTGGATGAGTCATGGCGACCACGTGGCCTCGGTCAGAGATGAATTCAGTGCCATTGCTTCGACGGACAACGCACCCAATGCGGCAGTCAAGCACCGAGACACAGACTTCTATGGCGTGCAGTTTCATCCGGAAGTCACCCACACACCCAACGGCAAAGAAATACTGCGTAATTTCCTCTACAAGGTCTGTGGTTGTACAGGGGATTGGGACATGCAGTCGTATGTCGAACAGGCAACACAACAAGTCAAGGAACAAATTGGCGATGATGGCGTCGTCTGTGGGCTCTCCGGCGGCGTGGATTCCTCGGTCGTTGCCCTTCTTCTGCATCGCGCTATCGGCGACCAACTGCACTGCATCTTTGTGAACAACGGGCTCCTTCGTCAAGGCGAATACGAAGAGGTGTCGGAGATATTCTGCAATCAGTTCCACATGAATTTTCATCCGGTGGATGCAAGTGATCGATTTTTGGATGCACTCAAAGGAGTTTCAGATCCGGAAAAGAAAAGAAAAATCATCGGTCACGAATTCGTTGCCGTTTTCCAGGACGAGGCGGTGAAACTGCCCAGAAACATCAAGTTTCTTGCTCAAGGCACTCTCTATCCGGATGTCATCGAAAGCGTATCGGCCAAGGGTGGCC
Organism: Planctomycetota bacterium; assembly: GCA_027625095.1. Classification (GTDB taxonomy): domain Bacteria; phylum Planctomycetota; class PUPC01; order JACPCR01; family JACPCR01; genus JAQBXN01. The sequence continues at coordinate 56,696 of JAQBXN010000005.1, forward strand.
CTTCCTCCACCATCAAAACTCATCACAACGTCGGCGGACTTCCCGAAGAGTTGGGGTTCGATCTCGTCGAACCCCTCCGTGAATTATTCAAAGATGAAGTACGCCTGATGGGCAAGGAACTTGGGCTGCCGGATCACTTAATCGAAAGGCATCCCTTCCCTGGCCCTGGACTCGGCGTCCGGATACTTGGTGACATCACCCGTGAACGCGTCCAGGTACTTCAAGCCGCCGACAAGATCATGATGGATGAAGTTCGTGCGGCCGGCTGGTATCAGAAACTCTGGCAGGCATTCGCCGTCCTCCTGCCGGTACAAACAGTAGGCGTCATGGGCGATGCCCGCACCTATGAAAACGTTGTCGCTCTCCGCGCAGTACACAGCACCGACGCCATGACTGCCGACTGGGCTCACCTGCCATACGAACTCCTCGGCAGGATTTCCAACCGCATCATTAATGAAGTCCGCGGTATCAATCGGGTCTGTTACGACATCAGCAGCAAACCTCCCAGCACAATCGAGTGGGAGTAGGTGGGCGTAATACTTGATTCTTAATGAGGAAGTCTGTAAGTGATGGCCGGTGTTGTTGAGATGGCGGATTCATGTGGTAGAGATTACGTTCATCTGGGAGAAGCCAAGGCTGCCTAGAAGCGAGATCCGAAATGTAGGCGGTGGTAGATCTCACTCTCAGAGCTTACGAGTTACGCATTACTCATTACGTCTTCATCACCCCGTCCCATGCCAGCTCTCAACATTGTCCGATACGGCAGCCCGGAGTCTGAAGCCCCGATTAAGAAGATCCGCGACCGTTTCGGCCTGCAACTTTCCCAGGCATCCGCGGTCGCTACAGAGAAAACTGTTGCTGTATTTGGCGAAGCACTCACGCCTGTAGAATGTGTTCGGCGCATCATCGAGGCCGTTCGAGATCGGGGCGATGAAGGGTTGCTGGAGTTCGCATTTAAACTCGATGGTCTGCAGAGCACCGCCGATCAGTTGCGTATTCCGGCATCTGAAATCGAAAGTGCACCAGCAAGGATAGACCCCGCGCTGCTCGAAACATTACGATTGGCCGCATCTAACATCCGTCGCTTCCAGGAACACATCCGCATCCCGGTGCCACCGATGCTTGAGCTTGGAGATCGACAGCTCGGCGTCGTTTACCGGCCCCTGGACAGCACCGGCATTTACATCCCCGGCGGAAGTGCCGCCTATCCTTCAACGGTATTGATGACCGCTATTCCGGCGGCCGTCGCCGGTGTCAAAAGAATTGCCATGGTCTGCCTGCCCGGCCCGGACGGCAAAGCGCTGCCCGAAATACTCGCCGCCGCAAAGGTCGCTGGAGTCACTGAGATCTACAAAGTCGGTGGCCCCCATGCGATTGCTGCTCTTGCATTCGGCACAGGAACAATCCCACGCGTCGACAAGATCGTCGGGCCCGGCAATCTGTTTGTCACCATCGCCAAACGTGAAATTCTGGGCATGGCCGGTATTGATATGCTCGCCGGACCAAGTGAGGTGATCGTCCTTGCGGATGAAACGGCCAATCCCGCACACGTGGCAGCAGACCTCCTGGCCCAGGCTGAGCATGACCCGATTGCCTCTGCGGTTCTGGTAACTCCGTCCGCCAGCCTTGCATCTGCCGTTCAGAAAGAAACAGATCTACAGCTCGCAAACCTGCCACGGGCCAAGATTGCCGGCACTGCGATCCATGATTACGGACTGGCCGTGGTCGTGAATGACATGAATGAAGGCATTGACGTGGTCAACCAATTGGCGCCAGAGCACCTCGAGATCATCGCAAGAGACGAAGAATCAATCCTTGCCGGAATCAACAACGCAGGCGCCATCTTCCTGGGCCCGCACACCCCTGAGCCGGTAGGTGATTATGTAGCCGGCCCGAGCCATGTTCTTCCAACCGGGGGCACCGCGAGATTCTTTTCAGGACTCAGCGTCAATGATTTCTTAAAACGCACCAGCCTCTTGCGGTATCAACCGGAAGCACTGAAAGCAGAAGCCGATCATGTGACTCGTTTCGCATACGCCGAAGGATTGGATGCACACGCCAGGTCGATAGAGATACGGCAAAATGCGGCAGACTAAGTATCGCACTGGCAATACAGACTGTTCGATTCCGGTTTTATTACCCGAAGGCAGTTAAGATTTCCTTCGGAACTTTTGCGCGTTGTGCGTGTACTACCGTAGCAGCGTCGTAATAACGTAATGACGTAATGACGTAATGACGTAATGACGTAATGACGAACACGCGACCTCCCTTCGGTGGGCGCTTGAGATGCCAGCCTGCTGTAGAAGTCTAAGTGTTTGCAAGCTTACGTATTACACGGTTAAGGTTGAGTTTCTTGTTTTCTTTGAAAGATTTTGGCTTCCCCATTCGTTGTTTCCTTGAATTCGTTGGAAGCACTTCTCTTCCCTTTGGTTGCGGCCTTACGGCTGCGATATGTATTACGTATTACGTGGCTCCGATTGGTTGCGGCCAAAGGCTGCCGTAAGACACCCGCCGGGAATTACGGTCGGACGTTTAGGACGAAGGCTGATAAGGGGCTTACTCCAATCCGAGTGCATTTGCGATCCCCTGCATCGCCTGGATGACGTTGGAGATGTGATCTGAAACCCGCAGCCCCAGGAGTTCCGCACCATCCGTGATGTCCTCACGTTTGACGGCAGCGGCAAAGGATTTCTGCTTCATCTTTTTCAGAACACTCTTCGCGGTCATGCCACTAAGTTTTTCGGGCCGTACGTATGCCACGGCCATGATAAAGCCGCATAGCTCATCAACTGCAAACAGCGCCTTCCGAATCAACGTGTCGCGAGGGTAGTCCTCAAGATTCCATTCAGCATGCGAGAGAATGGCTCCAATGATTTCTTCAGCAACGCCCAGCTCACGCAGAAGTTTGCCGCCTTCCTGAGTGTGTTCTGGTGGTTCTGGCCAACGTTCATAATCGAAATCGTGAAGCAGGCCAGTCAAGGCCCATTTGTCCTGATCTTCGTTCAGCTTCTCCGCATAAAATCGCATGGCCGCCTCCACCGCTACGGCATGTTTGATCAGCGATTCGGATTTAGTGTATTCCTGGAGCAAAGCGAATGCTTTGTCGCGATTCATTGGTTTCTCCCGAGGTTAGATGAACTGTAATTTTTTCTTGAACCTGATACCCGATACAGTCAGGGCCTGAATCGTAACAACCACTGCACGCATCATGAAACAAATCTTCCAGAACGGCCTCTCAGCCAACCAACGCCTGCAGTTCGATGACGATGGCTTCGTTTTGATAGAAAACGCCTTGGGTGCATCCGAAATCGACAACCTGGTGTCCATAGCTGATCGGCTGCATCAAGAGCATCTTCAACGTGGATGCTGCACTCCGGATGAACCTTTCCAAATGCGTGACATTCCCCGGCTGGACAAGGCATTCCTTGAAATGGTTACACATCCCATCATGCTGCCACTGATCGTAGATGCGATTGGGTTCAACATTCAGATCCGAACCTCGCACATGGATGTACGGCCGCCGCAATCACCCGAAGCAGGCGAGAAGGGGCTCGGCGCAAAGGACAGCTTTTTCCCCTGGCATTCGGACGGCCCTAATTTTGGTTGGCCCCAGATAAATGGTCAGATTCCTTTTATGGAGGTGAAAGTTGGTTACTACCTGACGGACCTGGCCGAACACAACAGCGGCGCGATTTGCGTGGCCCGTGGCAGCCACAGAGAGTCCGTCTGGATTGAAAGAGATGGTGAGACAATCGTGGATCCTGATCGCGTCTATGAAGTCAATGTCCGGCCAGGAACAGCGATGCTCTGGCGCACGGCGTTGCTGCATTGCCTCACTCCGAATCTCTCTCCGCTAACACGCAAGTGTCTCTATTTTGGATATACCCATCGCTGGGTGCGGCCCTCGGATTACATGCACCAGCCGCCCGAACTCATTGAAAACTGCAACCCCATCCAAAGGCAGCTCCTCGGTGAACTGGGGACAGGTAAGGCCAACTATGTCGGCGATGACCCCAGCATTCAGCCTGTCTCAAGATTTTGGCGACCGGAAGAGGAAGATATTCCCTTAAAGGCATGGGCGGAAGATCGCGGACTCCCGCAGAAATCTTCATCTTAAACTCGCTCGTAATCTCAAATCCTCTGTAACCCCAGCCAGGCACAACCAGAGATTCATGCAGTAGATTCACGGGCCTGTTTCGAACCCGTTCAGTCCCATTCGTTGGGCCGACGAAATTGGCCGCGGCACGCTGGGAGAAGCCGAGATAAAGAGTGAGACTGAGATAAAGAGTGGGTTGGTCTCTTTGAACTGGACAGACGCACTGGTACTATCCCCGCCTTCCAACCCACCAGACTCATCGAGTGTTCCATATGAAACTGCCAATGCTTCCCATCCTTTTCGCTTTGGGTACTGCCATCTGCTGGGGGCTCTACGGCCCAACCCTCGCCAATGCCAGGAGCCCGGAAAAACTGTGGAGTCCGTTCAAGCCTTACGTAGGGATCGGGTTGGCCTATTTGTTTATTGCCATTGCGGGCGGTCTCATCGCCATGAAAGTCAAAGGGGACTCCTTCGAATTCCTGGGTGCACAATCCGCAGCGCTCAAATGGGGATTCGCGGCGGGCACGCTCGGTGCCCTTGGAGCACTCAGCCTCACCTCGGCAATGATCTCATTTAATGGCCCGCCGAAGCCCCAAATCGTCATGCCGATCGTTTTTGGCGGAGCGGTAACGCTCGCAGCGATCGTTTCGGTGATTTCTACCAAATCCAAACCAAACCCCCTCATGGTCCTGGGAATCGCCCTGGTAGCAGTGGGTATTGTTCTTGTTGCCTACTTCACACCGCATGGCCCCCCCGCCAAGAAGCAGGCGACTCCGGCAGGAACTGCGGTGGAACAACCGACTCTTGATGCTGAGAAATCCTGAGACAAATGAGCTGTCAGCCATCAGCACCCACCACCAATTCGCCCGAAGAGGCAATGGAACGCATCAATGCGCTTCTTGCCCATGTCTGGATGGTTCGCACGTTCCTCAAGCATTCCGATGAATTAGAGGAAGACATCGAGCTGCTGGCCATTCCCCGTGCCCTCTTCGATTATGTGCGCGCCCTTGAAGGATCCTACAGGGATCGCAATATCGAGCGATACCTGAAACTCGCGCGGAATAAGCTCAAACACATCCAATCTGCATCCGAGCAGTTCACCCAGGAACAACCCGACATATCCGACCACACGAACTTCAAGATGGCCGAGCATTCCCTGAGAACATGTGTCAAGGACATCGAAATGATTCTGGGATCTGTCGGAACGGTCATGCTGAAGGCCCCTCCAGACGCGTCCTGAAACCGCAATCAAACTTGCGGCTCAGCCATTTCGGCTGCCGTAACAGGCGGAGCACCTTTCTCAATGTCACGCGGAGAGTCAGCACGTTGGGCTCTTACACCACTTTTGGAGGCAACCAAACTCGGAGGTCAGAGTAGCCCGCCGGAATTTCACGGAGAGCACCTCAGCGCTGCACGACACTTCCGGGAAGCACCCCTACTGTCCATCCATATATAGGTCAGGTACGGTCCCGGTCTCTGCATCCAGGCCAATACCAAAACTTCGGAAACCGAAATTCTGATGGTCTCTGGCGGGCGTGAGCCATGTCTTGTTGTTGCCGGATCGAACAGACGGCTCGGTTGCATCCTGAGCGACCTTGTCCAGGTATTTATCATCCCCGCCGATATCGAGGAGCAAGCCGATCGAGTTTCCGTACAGGCTGTAAGGACCATATTGATACGCAGGCGCAGCATAAGATTGAAGGAAACTGGCCTCACCGAATCCTGCACCGTTCTTGCCCAGTACGTAGGTGTCGTTTCCACCGATATCGATCAGGAGGGCATTCGAGCGAATCTGGGCGTTGCCGATGCTGATACGATTGGCCTCGTATCTGTCGTCCCCCCCTTTGGCGATCAGGAGCGCTACGGTGAAGTCCCAACCAAAGGCCAGGCCGGCCCCTGAAGTCTCACGCAGGACGTGTTTATCATTCCCACCCTCATCAATGATGACCCCGATGGCAAAGTGCGCGCCCGACGCCTGAGTAAAATAGACGCTCGTATATGTGTCATCGCCGTCCCCATCATAAAGAATACCCGTGCCGAACCAGTAACCGGTTCCGATAGACCAGTTTCCTGATTCGTACTTGTCATTCCCGGCGATATCAATAAGCGCGCCCAAACCTCCTGCCCAGGCATGCCCGTGTGAACCGTCCGCCCTCATGCCTGCGCCACAGCCCTGCGCCTGGCTGACCGTTATCTTGTTCTCCGAATGGTAATCAGGGCGGCCTGCCTTCGCCGAATCAGGTTCGGCGGTGTAGGTGTCATTACCGGTGACATTCGCCAGCACGCCGACTCCTCCCGTGCCGCCGAATCCCTGGCCGTCACCGAGAAGATAAAACATGTCGTCACCTGTGGCGTCCAGATGCAAGCCGATACCGAAGTAGCCGGCCCCCTGCCCAGAGTAACCGAGTGTATACTTGTCATTCCCAGCGTAATCGGCGAGCAAACCAAGGCCGAACAACCCAAAGCCCTGGGCGCCTTTCCTGGCCTCGTAAGTATCATCTCCTGCGAGATCCAGCAGGACGCCAGCCCCGAAGATGCCCGCACCTTGGGAACTACTCTTCTCCCCTTCAGTTTTATAAATGTCGTTGCCCGCCAAATCGATAGCGATGGAGATAGGAACATCCAGAGTCGTCGCCCCAACACCGCCACCATAGGTGTCATTGCCGCCCAAATCGATCACAATTGCTGCATCGGTGGCGTCGTGTTGATCATCGCCTGTTCCCGACAAGAGGACCATGCCTATCGGAGTCGGAATCTTGACTGAAACATCCTTAAAAGCATCAGGATTGGCGGCCACCAATGTTTTCAACTCTCGTCCGGCGTCATGCGCTGCCTGCACCGCCTTTTGCGCTGCGTAATAGAGCGAAGGTTCGTCAAGATCCTTTGCTACGTCATCGACCTGGTAGGGATAGGCCTGCCCGTCAGAGGAATGGCCGTGGAAATCGCGCATGCTGAAGACGTCTCGAAGGTGCTCCGCTTTAACATTCCGAAGCGCCAGTTTGCGCCACTGCCAGGCGTCAATGACATTCAACAGTAACGAAGCCACGATAATTTCGAGTTTCGGATCCATACCTTTTATCTGAAGGCGAATATCTGCTTCATAATCCGGCCAGTCTGCTTTCTTGCCAAAAACGATCGTTCGCATCTTGCCGCCGGACGCATCGTAGGCGCGGCGAACCGCATCGATGAGTGGCGCCTCCCCTGCCGGCTGAGGGTCGAGATTTGCGCTGTAGCCCCTAAAGATCCCGACCTTGTGGTCGATTCCCAGGAAATAAACCAACCTGAAGAGGGAATCATTCTTCTTCTCGAACTGCTCAAGCGAAAGCAGATCCCTGACCGCCTGTGACATGACCATGGTAAAGTCATATGTCCTCAGCGGTTCGGCAAACAGGGAATCAAAGAAATGGAGCTTATGCGGAACTCGTGACGGATTCGGAAAGCGAGACCAATAGCCTTTCGGATGGAACCCAAGGTCATTCTTGGTCAAACCGACGGTCTTTAAAGCCTCTGCCAGTTGGTCTGGCTTCGCCGGTTCGGAACAGAGCTGGGACAGACAAAGTGTCAGGAGAGTTACCTGTGTCAAGTTCTTCATTTCTGTTACCACCTGTTGGAGGATCGTTTGCAGGCCGATATCGGCCCCTAAATCATTTTGCGCTTGAATCTCGATTCTTCTATCTTCCATACAACAACACCGAAGCCCAATCCAATCCTGGCGTTAGGCTGGGCAAACACTTTAAGTCATAGCTCACCCAACAACCTTCAACACTATGTCCAATCTTTTAATACTTACCCCGGAACAGAAGAAGTTCTACGATGAGAACGGGTTCCTCCATCTGCCTGGTTTTTACTCCGAAGATGAAGTCCGAGCACTTCGTGATGAATTTCACACGATGATTACGGAGACAGAGGGACGGCCGAAGAACATGAGCATTTCTTTTATGAAACAGGCCGAGGGGTATGAGATTGATCCTTTCAATCCCAAAAACGTCTCGGGCATGATGGATCATGTGCTTGCCAGCGATTTCTGGTTCGACCATTTTGCCGAGCCGCGTATCGTCAGTGTGTTAGTGGATTTGATGGGGCCGAACATCGACTTTCACAACGGCAAGGTTCGTAACAAACCGCCCGGTTTCAAATGCGACCAAAGCTGGCACCAGGATTTTCCATACGAACGGCATTCAAAGCCGGAACTTGCTGCGGCACTCACCTATCTTGATGAGACGGATTTTGAGGCAGGCGCCACCGAGATTGTTCCAGGCAGCCATTTAAAAGGAGAGTGGGAAAGTTTCGATGGCACGCGCATCAAGGATGAAAACGTCGAAGAAGGCAGTTGGGTAGTCTGCAAGGCCCAGCCCGGCGACGTAGCCATCATCAGCGTGCTCGTGGTTCATCGTGCCGGACACAATTACACCAACATAGCGCGGCACGCGATCATCAATGAATACAAGACCATGGAAACGGTAGACCAATGGAACAATCGATGCGCTCTGGCCGGTCTTCCTCTGGCAAGGAACGGAAAACCGCTATGGGAGAAGATCCAAAACCGGTGAAGGGCACTGCGAGTCAATCCTCAAGGAAGGTCGGCGAAATGCTTCAACGGCTCATCGAATCTGCCGGGACCTTTTGTAATACCACAGCGCCAGTTTTCCTCGTAACTGTTTTGTAAACAAAACCATAAGCTCTCAGGTGCGTCTGGGAGTGGTGGAATGTTGGAGGGCGACATCCGCGGCGGGAGACCGCCATTCAGCAGTATTCCAACACTCCGATACTCCAATGAGGTCTTAGTGCAGGGCGAAGGTATCCGCGATAGCGTGGGTATTTACTACCTCTTTTCTTTTCATGTCCCGCCGGTTAAATTCAACATCTACGGCTGGGAGGGATTGAATGCGGAATACCGGAACATCCGAGTCCGGCTCCCGGCGGAAGAAGCAGAAGTTTTTACGGCGGGCTACTGACTGTTGGTCACAGGCCCATCAAAGGAGTTTATCATGCCAAAGATCGGAGTCATCGGAGTCGGCGGAATGGGTTCTGCTCACTGCAGTTCTCTGAAACAGGTCGAACGAGCTGAATTTGTGGGCGTTTACGATCTGAGCAAAGAAGCGGCGGCGAAGGCGGCGGAGAAGTTTGGAGTCAAGTCTTTTGAATCCGAAGTCGACCTGCTGAACGAAGTCGACTGCGTCATCGTGGCCACGCCGGGCTTCTACCATACTGACCCGGTAGTGAGCGCGGCGAAAGCGGGAGTGCACGTATTCATCGAAAAGCCAATGGCCGACAACGTCGAAGACTGCGACAAGATGATCGAGGCGGCGGACGAAGGCGGCGCCATCATCCAGGTTGGAATGGTGCTGCGCTTCTACCCCACGCACGAGCTTGGCATGAAAATGGTACAGGACGGCATCATCGGCGATCTCGTCTATATCGAGACGGATTACTCAGGCAGTTACCGGGCGCCCCGAGAGAGGCCGGAAAGCTGGTATGGGAAAATGGGCGGCCTCCTCGAAAACGGAATCCATAAAGTCGACCTCATCAACTGGTTCGGCGGTAATGTGAAAACTGTCGCGGCCGAGGTGGGCAGCTTCTCCGGCCACGACGACTGGGAAGACTACGTCACTGGATTGATTCGTTACGACACGGACGTTTTTGGCATCCTGCGCTGGGGCGGCTTCATGGGCGCCCGCGGCACGACCGATACAATTCTGGATGGTTCGAAGGGCTCACTTCGGATGAGCATCAGTTCCCAGTCGGTGTTCAAGAAACTCCTTGGCGAAAACGATTGGACGGAAATCGTCCCCGAAGACCAGAAGCGGAACAACGTTGCCGCTGAAGTGCAGCATTTCATCGATTGCGTCGAAGAAGGAAAGACCCCCATCATCGACGGTCGACAGGGCAGGGCCTCCGTCGAGCTGGTGCATGCGATATATCAGTCGGCCAGGAATGGAGAGAAGGTACGGCTGGGATAGACAACTGAAACGAGCCGGAAAGCGGTTCAAACCTACTGCAAACTTCATCGCTGGTAAGCTCATTTAGATCAGAAGACTAACGCGCAAGGCCTCTCTCAACTTCTTGTTCATCTTCAGGGAGAGAGAGAAGGGAGACCAAGATCAGATCTATTTTTAAGTTTTAGATTGCCTTGGCGGCATGGCCACCATAGTTTGCTGTCGATTTGAGACTAGTTTCATGTCACATCTTCGACATTGCCGGCCGCCAAGGTTCGAGGAGAAGGACATCTGAAGAAGGATAGGAAGCTGAGCGCCCTGGTCGCCAAGCAGGTCATGATTTAAAAAGCGATCCCCAAATCCGTCGATTAAATTTCGCGGGGCTTCCTCAATACGGCGCCACGAAAAGAACGACCAAATCCCACAGCAAGTGACACAGATAGGCTGGCACCAGGCTGCGAAATCGTAACGTCATCAGGCCCCAGAACGTTCCCATAGCCAGCGCTGCCATCACGACCAACAGCGAACCTGTGGCGATGTGGCCGATAGCGAAGACAACACCCCCCATCACGCTGCCTGTAATTGGCCCGTAGGCTGCAGCGAGCGGAACAGTGATCGCGCCGCGCCAGAGGATTTCTTCGCCGGGAATGATGATGAAAACGAGGAGCAGTAAGGCGAACATCGTACCTACCTGGTCCTTCCACGCGTAGATGTCTTTCGTCTGCTGTTGGAGTTCCGGCAGCAATAATCCAAGGACTGAAAATCCTGCCCAACCCAGACCATACAGAATCGCCGCAGCAACCGGCCCTGATGCGAGATGCTTCCATTCGGGATGCACCAGTTCGCTCCACCGGATCTTGATCGTGATGACGGCGAGCGGGCACGCCACGACATAGAAGAGCGCCATCCTAAACCAGACGTTTGGTATCAGGAACGTCTGAACTGAAAGCACAGCAATCGAAAGGAGGCCAAGCGCGAGGACAGATCTGAACGAAGGATTTTCTTCCTTGAGCCAGGCATCGGCCCCCGGAAAGAGAAGGGCTTGAAATTTATGGATCGTGTGCATTCGGGTAAAACCGCAATTTTGATGGGCGCTTAACTCGGTGAGGAAAGATAAAATCTCAGCCCTCAGACTTACGTCCTGGCTGTTGCCCAATTTTTCCACTCTTGAAAGTCTGCGCGTGGTGCGTGTAATTGGTGGGACAATCGTCTCGCTTGCCATACCAGCCGAAACAAGTGTCCTACGGGCAAGAACTTTGAGGTTTCCGCTGAAACTTTCGTCTTGGACTACCCGCCAACTCCTTTCACTACGAATCTAAGCTCTTGGATGCGCTTTATCGTAGAGTTTTCGCAGGCGTTCAGTAGTCACGTGCGCGTACACCTGGGTGGCGGCCAGGCTCGAATGCCCGAGCAGTTCCTGCACCGAGCGAAGGTCGGCGCCGTTGTCCAGCAGATGCGTGGCAAAGGTGTGACGTAACGTGTGCGGGCTGATTTTGTTTGAAAGGCCGCATTGGGCGATATACACATCCAACATCCGCCGAACGCTTCGGTCAGAAAGCCGCGTCCACGACTTGTTGAGGAATAAGGCGTTCTCATCTCTGCGGTCAACCGGGCACTGCAGGCCGCGTGATTGGAGGTAAGCCTTGATCGCGTTCAGCGCGTGTGGGCCGACAGGTACCTGCCTTTCCTTTTTGCCCTTGCCGCGTGCTATCAACACTTCGCTGATGAAATCTATATTGTCGATGTTGAGACCTGTGAGCTCCGAGATGCGAAGCCCGGAACTGTAGAAGGTCTCGAGGATGGCGCGGTCACGCCGGCCCTTGAGAGTGACCTTGTCCGGTGCTTCAAGCAGGCCCAGTATTTCCTCGCTCGACAAAAAGTTTGGAAGCTTGCGTTCACGTTTGGGGCTGCGAACCATGTCGAGCGGATTGTGCTTGCAAAGCTGTTCCCGAATGAGGTAACGATAGAAGGCTCGAAGGGATGAAAGCTTTCGATTAATCGTGGTCTTCGAGCAGGAGTTTTCGCGCAGATGTGCCAGGAAACGGCGAAGTTTAAGATGGCTCACTTCGTCAGGATGAAATTCCACATCGTATCCAAGGAACTGATGAAACTGCCGAAGATCGGAACTGTAGGCCCGGAGCGTATGTTCGGAAACGTTCTTTTCCGTTTCGAGATATTCCAGAAAACGGTCAATGAAGTCGTCCATGCGGTGAAGCTGAAACAGGGAACAGATGACAGGACGGCGCAACATGGGCCGGCACATGACAACAGCCGAAGCATACCACGCTTTGCGTTTGACTTGGCCTAATCGCCAAGGCGCATCCCCGAATACTTTTCCACACCATCCCAATCGATTTTTATACCCAGGCCGGGCTCGCATGGAATCTTCAGAAGCCCTTCTTCATCGAGGGTGAATGGCTGGGTGACAATTTCCTCGATATACGGCGAAGGGGTTAAATACTCGACCCACCGGGCCACGGGCATCGCCGCACTCAGTTGCAGATCCGCCGCCAGACCGACCGCGGTATTCCAGCCGTGGGGCACGAGGAGAATGTTGTGATCGTAGGCTTGCCAGGAGATGCGTCTCATCTCACTCAAGCCGCCAACTTTTGTGACATCGGGCTGAATGTAATCTACAGCACCGCGCTCGATCCAAGGCATGAAGCTCTGACGACGAGTCAGCACCTCACCAGTCGTGATCGGCAGCGGGGCATGATCCCTGAGCCGGGCAAAGCCTTCGATATCGTCCGGTGGCAACGCCTCTTCAAACCAGGTGATGTCATAATCCGCCAGCATCTTTGAAGTCTGCAGGGCCCACTTGTAACCTTGGGGCCAGTATTGTTCGCTGCCGCCAGCATCCACCATGAGCTCAACGTCAGGGCCTACTGTCTGGCGAGCAGTCTTGACAAGAGCTTCATCCATTTTGGACGAAACACGTCCAAACGGGTTCCAGCCCATCTTTATGGCTTTAAATCCGCGGGCAACTACGGCCTCGAGCTTGGGGCCGAGCAATTCAGGTTCTTCAAAAAGTATCGAGCCGTAAGGCTTGATTCGATCTCGATAGATACCCCCAAGCAGGCGTGAGACGGGCTGCCCGGTTGCTTTGCCCAGGATGTCCCACAGAGCGATGTCGATGCCGCTGATGGCGTGGGCAACGGTACCTCCCCTGCCCTGCCAGAAGGTGCTCTGGTGCAGTTTTTCTGAAATCCGTTCAGGCTCGAGCGCGTTTTCACCGATGAAATAAGGACGCATCAGTTTCAACGCTCCCCTGACCAGAGTTTCGCTGGTAAAGACGGAGCCAATCCCCGTGATACCCTCATCCGTGCGGACCTGGATGAGGGTCATCAAGTTTTCATCGGGATCCATTCCCTGATCCCAACCGGTATCAGGCGTCCTGCCATAAAGTGGAATAGGTGTGACTTCTGTAATCTTCATTCTGTGGTTTCGGGCTGGGGAGTTTTCTCAGGAATTTCGGAACGGGTGCTGCCTTCCTCGGATGCCTTTTCCATTGGCTCGCCCTCCTTCACTACCAGGACAACTTTGCCATCCTTCACTTCCAGCCGCTCGATACGTACGAGGTTCTTCCTTGTCTTTTCATCGATTTTCACATCAGCAGCCAGGTTCTTCCCTTTGATTGCGACCATGAATCGGTCGGGCAGAGGTTTACCGTTTACCTCCACAGAGTCCAAATACGCCTCCAACTCTCCATGCTTGATTCCCACGCTGATTGACGCCTGGCCATTCAGATAACGGCCGCCGGCTAAGGGCACCCCATCCTCCAGTTTCACACTGATTTGGCCCTTAATCTGGCCCCCTTCAATGGTCACGTAAACTTTGCCGGCGAGTTCCTTTTCTTTTGAGATCAGGGCATTGACATCGTCCTGTGAAAGAACCAGAGAACTGGCGTTCCCCGACTCAATCCTGCTCTTGAAACTTTCGAGTCGCGCAACGAGTTCCTGACGTTCTGCTTCCGTCACTTCATTGGTGGTAATGCTGGCGGGGGTCTCTTGAGTATAAGTTTCCACCGTACTCTTGACATAGAGATAGGCCCCAATCGAAGTCATGATTGCGAGCAGAATCATGCCCCCACAGCCAACCAGTAAACAGGTTACAAAATTTGGTTGTTTCTCGGCCATGACCAACCTCTCGTGGTGCTGAATAATGACTGCCTAAGCCAACAGCTCAAGCCCTGCTACTTCGGGATCCAGTCTCTTGACTCCGGATTTTTGAAACCGAATTTTCAATTGTTCACCGAAATTACCATATTCGACATCCACAACCGTCCCTACACCGAAGTGATGATGTCTCACCCGATCTCCAATCTCGAAGACCAGGTCACTGTCGCTTCCGAAATCCCCCTCGTCTTCATTTAGAGCATTCTCCTCATGAATCAGGTCCTCCGGAATTTCCCTCAAAAATCTTGAAGACATGTTGTTGAAGTATTGGCCGAACTGCCTGCGTTCCTGCGCGCACGAAATGAACAGGCGGCTCTCAGCCCTGGTAATACCGACGTAGGCGAGCCGGCGTTCCTCCTCCACTTTTTCGAGGCTCTCCATGGAATTCATGTGCGGCAGCAGCCCCTCTTCCATCCCTATAAGAAACACCACGGGGTATTCCAAACCCTTTGCAAGATGAAGGGTCATCAGGGTCACTCTGGCCTGGGTCTCATCATAAGAATCCAGTTGCTGGACAAGCACTGATTGTTCGAGGAATCCCCGAACATCGCCGTCCGGATATGCTTGATCGTAAGCCTCCGCAGCAGAGATCAGCTCGAGGACATTCTCGATTCTGTCATCTGATTTTTCATCATTCGAATTCTCAAGAAACTCAACGTATTTCGTCAGATCGAGCACCCGTTGAAAAAACGCAGCAACCGGCTTCAGCGGCACTCCCGTCAGAGTGTCATAGAGTGCGGCAAATTTCTGGGCTGCATTCACGGCACGTTTGCTTAGACCGATGGCCGCCGAAGTCTTGAGTGCGTCGAGTATCGTGCCTTCGCTGGATTCCGCGTAATCTATCAGCGATTCGATTGTGGCCTGGCCAATACCGCGTGTGGGCACGTTGATGATCCGGCGGAGGCTGACACTGTCTCTGGGATTTACTACACAGCGGACGTAGGCCAGAACGTCCTTGACCTCCTTGCGTTCATAAAAGGCCACTCCGCCGACAATCACGTACGGAATTTCATCACGAATCAACGATTGCTCTAACACGCGCGACTGCGCATTCGTGCGATAAAAGATCGCGATATCTGAGTAGTTGAACTGACTGCCCTGAGCCAATTCTTTGATTCTTTCCGCTACGAGATCGGCTTCGTGGGTTTCGTCCTCGCAATTCATCCTGGTCAGGAGCTGGCCATCTTCGTTTTCGGTCCACAGACTCTTTTCTTTTCGCTGTTTGTTGTTCTGGATGACCGAGTTTGCCGCGGCGAGGATGGTCTTTGTCGAACGGTAATTCTGCTCCAGTCTAACAACTTTGGACTCAGGATAATCTTCTTCAAAAGCCAGGATGTTCTTGATATCGGCTCCCCGCCAACTGTAGATGGACTGATCCGGATCTCCGGTGACATGCAAATTCCGATGCCGGGCGGCGAGCATCTGGGCCAGATAATATTGTGCCCGGTTGGTATCCTGATATTCATCAATCAACACAAAACGAAACTGCTGCTGCAATCGTTCCAGCACCTCATCGCAGTCGACCATCACCTGCAGAAATTTGACCAGCAGATCGTCGAAATCCAGCGCGTTATTCTGCTCCAGGAGTTTTTCGTAATGGCGGTAGACTGATGCCGCTATTCGGCCGTAGTAATCGGTTTCTCTTTTACCGAATTCCTCAGGATTCAGGAGTTCGTTTTTCGCCCGGCTGATAGTGGCGGCGAGGCTGGACGGAGCAAAGTTGGCTGTATCGACATCGACTTTCTTTATCGCCTCTTTTACAAGCTTAAGCCGGTCGTCTTCATCAAAGATGGTGAACGTGTTTTCACGGCCGATTCGATTGATGTATTGCCGCAGCATCCGTGCCCCGAAAGAATGAAACGTGGAAACATTCAGCCGGCCCTCAGGCACCATTGCTTCGACCCGCTTTCTCATTTCCCCTGCAGCCTTGTTCGTAAAAGTAATGGCCAGAATCTGGGAAGGCCGCACACCCTGGCTGATCAGATAAGTCACCCGCCGGGTCACCACTCGGGTCTTTCCACTGCCGGCACCGGCGAGCACAAGCAAAGGTCCTTCAACATGTTTAATCGCCTCTGCCTGCGCCGGATTGACGTCCTGAAGAATACGTTCGAGGGGGATAGTTGAATGCATTGAAGGCTGGCAGATCAGCAGTAGGAACAGCCACACTGGCTGTCAGATCGGGCGGGACGCCTGTCCCACAGAAGGCGTCAAACAGGCAGGAAACTGCCAATGAGAGAATCTAGCACAACCATCAGGTTGGACAAGCAAGGCTTCCCATAGGACACCGGCCGATACCTGTCGGTGAGGTCACCCCAACACTGCCACCGGCGAAACCGGCAAGCACATTTCCTCCGCTGTCGATCGGCATCCCCACCGGCCCGCATTGAGGCATACGGCATTGAAAAGAGTGCGAAGCAGACTCAGCCGAACTCTAGTAGAGTTGCGCAAGAATTCGCTTAACAAGTTCCAGGGAAGGAGATTGGGCCAAGGTGGAATACGCCGAAATCGTTCTGAACCGCCCCATGCGGCAAAGCTACCATTACCGAGTGCCTGAGCGCCTGCGTCCAGCGCTATGCCCGGGCAAGCGGGTGCTCATTTCGTTCGGAAAAAAGAACGATGCAGAGGGTTACTGCGTAGGCCTGGTTGATAAGGTCAACTTCCCTCCCGAAAAGATAAAAGACATAATTGGGGTTCTGGATAAAGAGCCGTTGCTCACCCCGGTGATGCTGGCACTCACCCGGCAGGTTGCCGAGCATTACTGCTGTTCCTGGGGCGAAGTTATTCAGGCCACGGTGCCGAGCGGCGTTCGAAGGACCGTCAGTGAGAAGACGATTAAAGTGGTTAAGCTTTTGATGCCGCTCGAAAACGTCAAAGCATTCGTCTTCGAACATCGCGGGAAAAAAAAAGACAAGCAGGCACGAGTGCTTCGAGTGCTGGCGGAGGAGATTCAGGGCGACATTACACCGTTCGAACTAAGTTCGATCTGTGCGGTGAGCAGAGGCGTTATCAACAAACTTCGTAGCGACGGGCATGTTGAATACGAAGAGCGAGTAGTAGAAAAGGATCTGTTTGAAGCGCCGGCGGAAAAAGAATCACATCTTGAACTGAACGAAGAACAGCAGGCGGCACTCGATCACACGCTGCGGGCAGTCCATTCGGGGAGTTTCAGCGTCACTCTCCTTCAAGGAGTCACCGGTAGCGGTAAGACAGAAGTTTATCTTCAGGCCATCGAGGAAGTCATCAGCTCAGGCAAACAGGCGATCGTGATGGTTCCGGAAATCTCACTTACCCCTCAGATGGTACAGCGTTTTCGGGCACGGTTTGATGGCGTGGCCGTTTTGCACAGCCGGCAGACTGAAGCGCAGCGAAGGGAGCAGTGGAATGGAATACGAGATGGCAAAGCGACGGTGGTTATTGGTCCTCGCTCAGCCGTATTCGCTCCGGTGCCCGCGCTCGGTTTGCTTGTAATCGATGAGGAACACGAGAACAGTTTTAAACAGGATTCATCCCCGCGTTACAACGGACGAGATGTTGCCATCATGCGCGGCAAATTGGAAAACGCAGTCGTACTGCTCGGCTCAGCGACCCCTTCTCTGGAGTCGTTTATCAACTGCCGAACGGGCAAGTTTGATCGGGTGCTGCTAACTAAACGTGTCGCAGAACGACCCATGCCGCCTGTTCATATCGTGGACATGAACCTGGAACTTGAGGGGGCCAAGTATTGGAATTTTTTGTCCCGGCCTTTAACAGTACGCATGAAGGAAACACTGGAGCGGGATGAACAGGTGCTGCTGTTCCTCAATCGCCGCGGCTTTTCAACCCAGGTGAGGTGCCCACGATGCAGACACCAGCTTGGTTGCAACCAGTGTGACACCCTGATGACCTATTATCAGGTTCGACATCTTGCAGTTTGCCTTCATTGTCGTCAGGAGATGGTTCCGCCCGAGTTGTGTCCTTCGTGCGGTGTTGGTCGTATGCGCTACCTTGGCATAGGTACTGAAAAAATTGAGGAAGAGGTAAAAAGACAGTTCCCTGAATTTCCAGTGGCTCGGATGGACAGCGATACCATGCGGGGTCATGACGCCTACGAAAAACAGTTCGCAAAATTCAGGGAGGGAAAGACGCGAATCCTTGTCGGGACACAGATGATTTCAAAAGGGCTTGATATGCCAAACGTCACGCTGGTCGGGGTGATTTCAGCAGATACTTCGCTCAATCTTGGCGACTTCCGTGCCTTTGAACGAACTTTTCAACTGGTCGCCCAGGTGGCTGGAAGAGCGGGCCGCGGCACCAAGCCGGGTCAGGTCGTAGTTCAGACTTTTTCTCCCGAACATCACGCGATTACCATGGCCGCGGAACATGACTTTGAAAGGTTCGCCGCAAAGGAGAGTGAAGACCGGAAGGCTCTCCTGTCCCCACCGTTTTCGAGAAGCATGCGAATCATTTTCAGTGGCCTGCATGAAAAGGAGGTCGAGGATTTCAGCGAAAAAGTGGGCGAGAATCTTCGCAAAATAGCACCTGATGCAGTCACGTTCTTAGGCCCGGCGCCCTGTCTTCTGAGCAAAGTGCGTAACATGTATCGCTTCCACATGATGGGCTTTGCACCCAAGGTGGGAATGATCCGATACCTGGCCAGTTCACTGGACCCGGTACTTGGAAGAAAACGCAAAGTGGAGGTGGCTCTGGATGTGGATCCCGTAAATATGTTCTGATTGCCTCAGCCATATCTGCAGGGAAAGTATTTGTCGGCAGGGATGCGTTTAAGGAGTTCAGCCTCACAGAATTTCAACATATCGGACTCTATTTCCTCCTGGTAAGAAATCATTCCACCGTGGCTGTAGGCCGCTGCGGCAAAGAGCTTTTCTTTCGGGTATAGCTTTACGACAGTCTCATGGACCGCTTTGGGTAAGCGGAAGGGCCCCATGCTGGCGGAATGGAGTTGTTGAACATCAACAACACTGAATACCTCCTCATAGAGTCGAGTGTAATCCTCGCGGTAACCGGAGTTGAAAATAATGGGGTCAAAACGGAGTCCGACAGGCCACCCGTAATCCTGAAGTTGCTTAATGGCTTCGATTCGACGTCGGAGAGGAGGCGCCTTGTCTTCGTACTGTTCACCGATCCTCGCCGGCGTGAGGCTATAGGCAACAATAACGTTCGGAAGAGGGGGATGTGCCAGAAGCGGCTTAAGGTTGACGCTTTTTGTTCGCAGTTCGAAAAGCGCTGCTGAATTTTTCTGAAACAGGGGAAGGAAGTCAGCAGTGAAACTGGTGACCGATTCGAAAGCGAGGCTGTCGCAGTCATAGCCCGTGAAAAAACAGGTGTCGTTTTCAATATTGACTATGCGATCTACCTCAAACTGAAAATCCTCATAGTTCACGAAGAGAACATAATGTGCCGATTGATACATGCCCTGCAGAAAGCAATACCGGCAATCATACGGGCAATTGAGCATGTGCGAGAAGTAGTAGTTTCTGCTACTCCCGATGCCGTAACCTTCCGGTGTACCGAGTACGAAATGGTCATGCTTGTTCGCCAGAATCAGCGCAGGCCACTGCTTTTGAAGTCTAAAATTTTGGCTGCGCCGATTAAATACTTCGCCGTATCGCCCGCAGGGGATTCGGACTGCCTTCGGGAATCGATCGCAGATGTCCTGAACACGGGGGTGTTCTGAGATGGCCTCTTCTATGTAGATGGTGTGAACCATAATTCTATTCAGCTCACTCGCGCGGATAAGGAATCGACATGCCTGATAAGTTCCTTCAGCACGTCGCCCGCGCCAGGCGTATTGAAGTTGAGGTCCGGCGGCCCAACTCCTGGAGCAAGGGTCTCAATTCGCCTCATAATTTTCACCAATTGATGTTTCTCATATGTGGTGAAATGAAATCTGGTTAATAGTGAATCAATGAATTGACTACTTTCCGACTCATGCGACAGACTGTTTCGAATTTCTTTCAACTGCTCAATCAGGTCTGAAAGGGTTTCGAGATGAGCAGCTACGAATTCCTCTATCTCCGACAACTGAAGGTGCTGGATGCCCGTCGAGAGATTGTCCGAAACTATCTTGAAACAATGCACGAGCTCGGCAGTACTGAATCGCATCGCCGCGTTGATGAAACCGGATGCTTCCATTTCGTACAAATCCTCCGACTGGAATTCTTTCTCAGTTGAATTCACCGTGCGAACAGATCGCGTGACGCATGGAGTCTCGAACAGAATACTTGGATACCACGTCTTGCCGAGGGCATGATCCGTCACCTTGTGCACAAGGGAACCTGTTCCTTGGGGCAAATTTCTATGACCACATACGCCGACATTCATCCAGATGTTCGGGGTCAGACTTGAGTTTCTACCTTCCAGCCATCCTGCTGCAGTACCGGCATTCAGTTTCCCGATACCACAGACAATGAGAGTGGCATAGTCCGACTCGTAAATGGGCATAACTTCGCCTGGCACGGCCTTGAGACCGAAGTGCTTTACAATCGGACGTGCCTCACAACTGAGGGCGACCACGATATAAACCATAAGGGTTTGCGTTAAGAATTGTTGAGATCCAGAGGCCGTCAAACCAGCGTTACCGGTGCACTTTTCAGAAGTTTGACATTCCTGCCGGGATACTGTCTTCTAACGAGTGATGCGTATATTCGCCTTGATCGTCATGGCGTGAGCCGTTTTTTCCAGTGATTCGTTATCTGATTGGTTTTGGAGGGATGTTATGGACCATGGGGAGCTTTACTCTGAAAGGGTTTTGGCCGGAAGAAGAACTTATTATTTGGATGTTAAAGAGAATACAGCCAACGATCTCTATCTGGTTATCAGTGAATCCAGGCCAAAGGGAGACGGGACGTATGAGAGAACCAGGATCGTCATTTACGAAGAGCATGTATCAGCATTAAATAAGGCATTTAAGAATGCGGTGAGATTTATGATGTTTCAGGATGATGAACGCGAAAAATCGGATTACGAAGGGAGGGAGCCTCACAGCAGAGCACCAGACAATCCTGTCCACGATAACGATTACGAAGACTTCGATGAAGAATCCTGATCACTGAAGCCACCCATGTATCAAGTGCCTGCTCGATGAGAGAGCTTTCTATTTTATGAAATTACTATTCAGGAGTGTTTAGATGAGTCGCATTGAATGGGAAAAGATAAAGATAAGTGATGTTGATTATGAGACGGCCGGTGTCTTGGACGTTAATAACGACGGAATTCTGGATATCGTAAGTGGCGGATTCTGGTACGAGGGGCCGGATTGGAAGCAGCACAAAATTTGTGACGTAAAAAAGGTTGCAGAATATTACAACGACTTTGCGACCATCCCAATGGACATTAATGGAAATGGTTTTATGGACGTTGTTTCGTGTAACTGGTTCGATCAGGCAATATTCTGGCGGGAAAATCCTGGTGCCGCCGGCGGGGAGTGGAAGACCCACCATATTGATCAATGTGGAAATTCAGAAACGGCCATTGCATGGGATGTTGATGGAGACGGTGAACTGGAGGTGGTTCCAAATGCTGTAAATGGCCCACTGGCCTACTACAAGCTGGTTAAAGATTCGGCAGGGCGTGGTACGGGTGAATTCAAGAAGGTGGTACTTGCTGAAGAGCATCAGGGCCACGGGCTTGGCTTTGGCGATATCGCCGGTCATGGGAAAGGTGATTTTGTTGTTAAGAACGGTTGGTGGGAAGCACCAGAGAACCAAGGAGAGAGTTGGACGTTCCACGCTGACTTCGAGCTGGGTTCAGCAAGTGTTCCGATTCTTGTTGAGGACATCAATGGGGACGGCGTCAATGAATTAGTCGTTGGTAACGCGCACGGATACGGTCTTGATTACTACACCCAAACGGTAATGGAGGATGGTTCCAGAAAGTGGACCAAGCATCCGATCGATCCATATTTTTCTCAGTATCACTGCTTGATTTGGGCAGATGTTGATGGCGACGGGTCCAGCGAATTAGTTACCGGAAGCCGGTATCGTGCTCACAACGGCAATGACAAGGGTGAAACGGACGAAGTCGGACTTTACGTTTTCAAGTGGCACGGTGAAGGCTTTATGAAACAAGTTGTTGACCATGGCCGAGTTCCGGAGGCATCGGGGGCGGGGCTTTATTTTACCGTCGCTGACATAGATGGAGATGGACGACTGGATATTGTTGCCCCTGGCAAGGAGGGCCTGTACCTGTTCAAGAATAAAGGGTGGGCCAAGGGCGAGGCACCAGAATGACCTCATTCTTTCAATCGGAGGCGTTTCAGTAGTGTCGGATAGGCATCCGGCCGGATGGTGTTCTGAGGTGTGAGGCTGGCTCGCAGGGCTCCTTCAACCTGTAGTTGTTCAAGGAGCAGTCCAAGCGCAAGTTTGCCGATGTCAGCCTCAATCACCTGGGGCTTGAACATGTTCATCAGAGCATTCGATGCCTGCTGGATTTGTTCTATGTGACAGCTCTCGTATGCTTCGACCTCGATTTCATAGTGACCGATCTGCAGCCCGGAAACCAGGTATGTCACCCGGTCCAGGACGATTTCTCCAATGTCCTGATTACCCGCCCTCAGCAACAAAGTGGTTCGCTCATTCTTGCGGTCATGAATGATTTGCAGGCCCGTCAATTTCAGCGCTTCAAGAGGATCATCACAGTCGGACGCGGGTCGCCCGAGGGTCACTGCAAGTTGGTCGAGGGCCTTGTACACTGCATCGATTGCACCAGGCCACTCCCCTTCAATCTCAGTTCGTTGGGACGCCGAGGTTGGGCCCTTCAGTGCAATTTTGATCGATTCGGATATTCGCAATCTCAGAGCAAACATTCTGTCACTGAGTTCCCCTCCGACGGTGTCAAAATAGACATCCCGCAAAGCCTTGGTTTCAGGTTCGCTAAGAGTTAACCCGGCAAGCTCAGTCAGTGTTGAAATGCGACCGAAAACGCTCTCCGGCTGGTCAGCAACCACAATCAGCGTTGTCTCAAATTCGATGTCAGACATTTAGAGATCGAGAACCTCATAGCTCTTCTGGAGATAATTGCTGCCGATATTCACTGAGCGAAGGCCGTTTGTTTCGTGGATATGGTGCAGATGTGTATGCCCGCAGAAGTGGTGTCGGATTTGAGGATAAAGTAGCAGCAATTCACCGAGGCCACGGCTACCCATAAATGCATTGCAGAAGCCCCAGACCGGCCCTGGCCTCTGCACACGCATTTCTTCAAACGCAATCATGTGTGTGACCACCACGATCGTTTCCGTTTGGGACAGCATACTTTGAATCCCCTTTTCCAGCGTTTCCAGACATTGGTTGTGAAATTGGGTATCGCTGATGTCCATTTTCACGAATAAACCATCATTCCAACGTGCATATTTTGGATGGTAGTTTTGCTCGAGATACTTTCGCGGAACTTCCAAGTCGGGGTCTCGAAAGCTGTAGTCGTACCATCCAATGCTGCCCGCGACTCCAATTCCATCGATAACTACAGGATTTCCTTCCAGATATTCAAAGCCAGATTCTTGAGCCAGGGAAGCGAATAAATGGTCGTAGATAGCCAGTGAATCTCCGTCACGGGTCCATAAGTCGTGATTACCGCAGAGAACGAATTTTCTGCCCGGGAAACCGGAAAACAGTTGGAAACATTCGTAAAAGTGCGCGGCATCGAACGCTGCAGTGTCCCCGGCCAGAATCAAGGCGTCGGCCCCAGTAGAGTTAATTTTCCTGGCCATTTCACGTGTTGATGCATCACCAGTCTCATTCTTACCAAAGTGCAGGTCTGCAGTCAGGATGAGCCTCATCGGTGGAATTCCGTCTGATTCAAGTTAAATCGGTCCCTTTAACATCGAGCGGGGGTTGGTAAAATCATCCCTTATCACCTTAAGGGTCACACATGAAAGTTCCAAAATTTTTCATCCTTGCTTGTATCCTGGCCACGGAGGCCACGGCAGATATTGTCTTTCTGAACAATGGTGGCAAGTTTGAGGGTACGGTGATTGAGGATGGGGACAAAATAATCATCGTTACCAATAACGGCGCTCGCATTCCCCTGCCGCTTTCCGATGTAAAGTCGATCAGTCGCAAACAGTTGCCTGAAGAAGAATACCGCAAGCGTCTGGAAAGCCTTGACCGCACCAGCGCAAAGGCGGTGTATCAGCTTGCATTGTGGTGTAAAGCCAATGAGTTCAATGAGGAGCATGAAAAGCTTCTCGAAGACGTCATTGAGCTGGAGCCGGATCATGCCAAGGCAAAGGAGATACTTTACTCCTATCAGAAGACCTATCGACGCCTGCCGTCGAACAACGAAGCAGAGGCCAAACTTGAATCCGAGCTCGGCCAGAAATTCAATGTTGTTCGAACCCAACATTTCCGCATTGCTTACGATACGGATTCAAGCTTTGCGGACAATCGAGGGCAGCTGTTTGAATCGGTGTATCGGGCGTTTTACGGCTTCTTCGAAAAGAGGAATTTCCCGTTGAAGACCATGCAGGACAGGATGGAGGTAGTGCTTTTTGACTCCCACTCAGATTTCCTGAATTACGCTCGCAAACGCAGTCCTATGCTCGAGAGTTCTGCCGGTTTTTACTCGCCGATGGAAAATCGTGTAGCCTTTTTCAATTCATTGAATGCCGCTGGGTATGAGCAGCAGCGACAAGCTATTCTTGAGGCGGAAGCTCGAATAAAAAATCAACGAAAGGAACTCTCCAACTCCAGGGCGACAAAATTCACCTTTACCGACTCTGATGGGAACAGGAAGGTGGTTTCCAAATCCGGCGCCATGAACCTGATGGCCAAGGAGGAGCGAAAAGTTCGCGATCAGAGGAGAAAGCTGACCAGTTATTACAAGAACGAAAACGTCACCACCACAGTTCACGAATGTCTGCACCAGCTGGCCTTCAATCTTGGTGTCCAGGAAATGAAAGGAGACGTGCCAAAGTGGATTGGTGAGGGGCTCGCTACTTTCTTTGAGACTGCCAGCTATGGTTCGCTCCTGCAGATCGGCCAGGTCAACAAGGAACGGCTAGAGTTCTATCACAGGATCAGGCAGGCCGGGCCGTTGATTCCTATGGAAGTCATGGTCGGTCGAGATGAGATTTACGATCTCAGTTCGCCTGGGGCCGCCTCGGCTGCGTATGCTCAAGGATGGGGAATGGTCCACTACTTCTTTGAAAAGAAGGAAAAGGAATTTCTTCAATTCCTGCAGATGTTGAACAAAAAAAACGGCAACTCCGATCCGCCGGTTCGAATACGCGATTTTGAGGCAGCATTCGGGAACTTAAAAAATATCGAGCAGGATTGGGTGGCCTACATGGACGGACTCAAGTAGCGGCCCAGGAACTGGATTCCGTGGGTCAAGTTCAATTCCTACCAGACAATCGCCAGGAGGCCAAGGCATTGCATCCTTGGGAGCCAAACCGAGGGGGATAAGAGCGATTCATGGGCCTGGTAAAACCCGGGGGATTACTCGTCCGTTTCTTCCCGGCAACCGACTTTATTTAACTATTCGCTGAAGCAAACCAGGAGTTATCAAATGATGAGAGAACAGGCATCCAGAAAGGGCAGGGAATACTTCGACAAACTGCATGAAACGCCTTCGTTCGGTAAACACGGTTTCAACCTCGATGACCTGCGACGTTGCATGGGGTCGCGGCGGGAACCAACGATTCCAAATGTTCGGCTCACAAAAGTCGATGCTGCGGGAGTTCCATCTGAATGGGTCGTGGCAGATGGCGCGGACTCTGGTGTGCGAATGCTTTACCTCCATGGTGGTGGCTACATCTCCGGCTCGGGAGCGTATTATCTGGCGCTTGCCGCGCGGATTTCTGTTGCAGCCAACTGTGCGGTCCTGCTGCCGGATTATCGGTTAGGGCCGGAACATCCGTTTCCGAAAGGACTCGATGATTCTGTTCACGCGTTTGAGTGGATGAGGGAGACGGGCCCGGAAGACCACTCAACTGCAGGAGCCTGTTTTATCTGCGGAGATTCCGCCGGGGGTGGCATGGCCCTGGCAGCGCTGTTGAAGCTTCGGGATGAAGGCAAGCCGTTGCCTGATGGAGCTATCCCTATTTCACCTTATGCAGACCTCACCTTGTCCGGTGAATCGCTTGTTACGGAGGGCGAACTTGATCCCATCATGCATCCGAATTGCCTTCCGGATTTTGTGAGCCGTTATGTGGGAGATGCTGATGTTCACGATCCACTGGTGTCCCCGGCTTTTGGTGACTACACCGGGCTACCGCCAATTCTGATTCAAGTAGGGGAGCACGAGATTATCCGTGACGACAGTGTCAAGGCGGCAGAACGGGCCACACTTGCTGGCGTGGATGTCACCCTCGAAATCTGGCCGGGCATGTTTCACGTGTTCCAATCACACGAGCCGCTGCTGCCGGAAGGGCGGGAGGCAATTGAACATATCGGGGAATTTGTAAAGAGATGTTTGCGGGGCGAGGTCGCGTAGCATCGCGTTTCAATCGCATTTCAGATCCGCGGGATGTTCAAGCATTTCCTTCGTCTGCTTCGGGTCTATCTGTACTGGATAATTGCCAGAAAAACAGGCGTGGCAGTAATCCATCGGCTCATCCGGAACGCATGAGAGCATGCCTTCCACAGAGAGATAGCCCATACTGTCGACATCAAGCATCTTTGCGATCTCATGTACCTCGCGGCCATTGGCGATGAGTTCTTCTTTCGTTGGAAAATCGATTCCATAAAAGCATGGGTTTCTGATGGGAGGGCAGCTTACTCTGAGATGAATTTCCTTGGGGCCGACTTCACGCAATTGCCTTATCTTTTCGACGGTGGTTACTCCCCGCACCACTGAATCATCCACGACAACGATACGCTTGCCGCGGATCACCTCCTCAACTGTATTCAATTTCATATTGACCTTGCGGCCCCGGTCTTTGGCGTCTGGATCGATGAAGGTACGTCCAACGTAGTGATTTCTAATGAAACCCTGATCAAGGGGGATGCCAGACTCGAGTGCATAGCCTTGTGCGGCGGAATTGCCGGAGTCGGGCACTGGGAATACCACATCCGCTTCCACCGGATATTCGCGTGCGAGTTGTCGACCGAGCCGCTGGCGGAACAAGTGAACACTTTCGCCGTTCAGACGGCTGTCGGGCCGGGCAAAGTAAATCTTTTCAAAGATACATTGGGCGCGTTGTTTCTGAGGCTCGCCAAATCGTCGGCTGTCAAGCCCCCAGTCATCGATAAACAGCGCTTCACCGGGTTTGATTTCACGCACAAATTTTGCGCCCAGCAGATCGAGCGCACAGGTCTCAGAGGCCACCACGTATGAGCCTTCGAGGGTGCCCAGGCAGAGGGGGCGGAACCCGTGCGGGTCGCGCACGGCAACGAGTTCGCGTGGCGTGAGAATTAGCAGGCAGAAGGCGCCTTTTATCCTTTGCACCGAATCCAGAATAGCTGCCCGGTTTTCACTGAAGCCCGGCCTTGCGATCAGGTGAACGATAGTTTCAGTGTCGCTTGTTGTCTGAAATATCGACCCCGCCGCTTCAAATTCGCGTCTCAGTACCTGGGCGTTTACCAGGGTGCCGTTGTGCGCCACCGCGACTTGGCCCCTCCAGTAATCAACCAAAATGGGCTGAGCATTCTGCAATGTTGGCGAGCCGGCCGTCGAATACCTGACATGACCGATGGAGATCGGGTTCTTGAGCAGTTCTAAATCGGCGCTTTTGAATACCTCGGATACCAGGCCCAATCCACGGTGACTGCGCAGGCGCTCCCTGTTGGAACTGACGATGCCTGCGCCTTCCTGTCCACGATGTTGCAGGGTGAATAGACCTCTGAACGTCAGTTCAACAGCATCCGGAAGATTCCAGACGCCAAACAGCCCGCATGCCTCATGAATCTCTGAGCCCATAGTTAACAGCGTGTGAGCGGGGTTAGAGGAATCAGAAAAATCTGCGGTTTAGAAGCCCTGTAGTTTCTTCCCTCCCGAATATCAGGTTCATGTTCTGCACAGCCTGACCTGAGGCGCCCTTGATCATGTTGTCTGTAGCGCTGAAAACCATGACCTTGTTTGAACCGGGATCGGCGAAGATGCTGATATCGCAGAGGTTTGTATCACGCACACCCTGTAGATCAATCAGACTGGGATCATCGGTAATTCTGATGAAGGGTTCTCCGTCATAAAAATCCCTGTAAATCGCCAGAACGTCGCTCTGTTTGAGTCTTTCGGTGGTCTCAAGAAAACTGGTGGAATAGATACCGCGATCCAGCGGTACGACATGTGGAAAAAAAATGACCCGCTGTGAACGCCCTGAAGCCTCCTCAATTGCCTGCTCCATTTCGGGAGCGTGGCGATGCGTGCCCAGCTTGTAGCCTTTGACATTTTCGTTGCAGTGGACGAACAGGTTGGTCTCGTTGTAAGTGCGCCCTCCCCCGCTGAGCCCGGAAAACGCGTCGATGGGAATGGGTGCGTTGACTGCCTTGCCGGAAGCCACAAGCGGCGTGATGGCCAGGATGGCAGTCGTGGCGTAGCAACCGGGATTGGCGACCAGGTCGGCGCTTATAATCTGCTCCCGGAATAACTCCGGAAGCCCGTAAACAGCCCGTTCGAGAATTTCGGGGCAGAGGTGTTTGGTCTTGTAATGAGCCTCATACGTTTCTGCCGACTTCAGTCGAAATTCCGCTCCGATATCGATGACCTTACGGCCCGCTTCCAACAACGGCGGGACTAGTGCCATAACCTCGGGGGTCTTGCTGGCAAGGAATACGACATCAGAGCTATCGATGAGGCGTTCCGGAGTAATATCTTCGCAGGTCAGATCTATGGCGCCACGGAGCTTGGGCAAGATTTCCTGGATCTTCTTGCCTGCCGCGTGACGGGATCCTAAGAATGTGATTTCTGCCTCAGGATGGCCAAGGATGATTTGAATAAGGCCCTCGCCGACCATTCCGGTGGAGCCTACGATGCCGACTCTTATCATACGTAATGAGTAATGGGTAATGAGTAATGAGTAATGAGTAAGAGGCTGTTCCCATTACTCATTACTTTTTACTCTTTACGTATTGCTGACGCGCCGCTGCCAAGACACTCGGCCGGAACCAGCAGCAATTCTGGACTGGCAGCCGCATACGGCGGAACACCGAGAAGATATATACCCGCAGCGTCTTCACAACGGCTTATCTGAAATGACCAGACTGCACCGTCTGAGCCTGCTGGAACTGTTACTCCGAATTCTTCGCCAGGAGAATAGTTGCCTTTCTTATCTAGAATGATTTCTCCTTTGGCGTCACGTATCTCTATCTGCCCCCATCCGTCGGAAGTGGTCATGGCCACGGCGAATGACTTTGTGCCTTTGGGGACGAAGAAGAATTGTCTGCCGGATCCACCGATAACGTGGGCCCTCCCCCCTTCCTTCAGTACCCAGGCGTAGTGCCTCTTGCCGAAGTCGATGTTTGAGGCCATTCCACCGCACTCGAAAGTAATTTCGCTCAGAGACGCATGCCCCCTCCCGGGCAAGGGGCTGCTCTCTGGAATCAGGTAGGCTAGATCATATGGCTTGTCGCCTTCGAGTTTGCCCTCGATCAGCGGCTTCATATCGTCGATCGCTCTAATGATATATTTGCCGGCGACCTTGCGAACGAATCCCGGCTGGATGCGAATGGTGACCGCTTCCCCTCTCTTGCCGGCAAAGACAAAACTATTGCTGATGCGATACCTGGGCGATGCCTTCTTTACCGGAGTGGCTCCCGGCGTTTCTGAAGGGAGTTGCACGAGATTGTCGGAATAGGTCGGAGAATCCACTTCAACGGCGTGGCCGTATTGGGCCAGGTCGTCCTTGAACATTCCCTGGATCTCTGCATGAGTGAACATCGGCGGCGGTTGGACTATTACGATTTCTTTTTCATTGATGGCCTCCCATTCGCCCGAAGCCTCCAAGTCATCCTCGAGGTCGAGAGCGGCCTCGTCCTTTTCCTGTTGATCCGGGTCTGAGCTCGTCAGATTCGCTTTTGGTTGGGCTGGGGCATCAAGTGGCGCATCGGAGGTCTTCCACCGCTCAATCTCCAGCTTTGGAGTTCGTTTGCTGACCCGCCAGAGACGCCGTTCACGGAACTGTGCGTAGCTGTGGATCATGTTGGTGGTACGTATTCGCCAAGCGAAATGGTGGATTTTACGCACGGCTTCAATGGACTCCTCACCGCCGGAAATCTGGTTGTGTTCAAAGTAGAGGCGCATCCAGTGATAGTAGAGCTTGAACATGTCGATACGGTTCTGAACTTCGGGGGAATCGTCCAGGCGGGACGCTTCGTCAAGATCCTGCAGGCAGAGCCCGAGCACGCGGGTGGAGATGCGTTTGGTCTTGAATCGCTCGTAATATCGCTTCATAACCGGAGCAGCCAGCCCCCAGCATTGCACATAAAAATCCTCGAGCAGGGCGTCGACATCGGCCTCCGTATTCCAGAGGAGTTTGGAGGCGATGTAATAGTTGAGCCCTTCCGGGGCCCATTGGTTGCCGGATTCAGCGTTCATCGCAATTGCTCCCCGCTGATAGTAATACGGGATTCGCTGCCGCATCTTGTCGATCTGCCAGCGGGGCATGTCCCGATTCCAGATGATGACGTTGTAGTAATCGCGAATTCCGATGTATTTCGCTTTTTTCGACCAGCCTTCGAGGCTCTCATCAAGTCCGGCCTTATTGAACGCCGTGGCGACAAAAATGATCACATTATCTCTGGCTTTGATGTTGGGCGGGATGGACGTGCCTGCATAACCGTACATCGCCACCAGCTTGTCGGGGTGCTTTTCTCGGATGGCATCGGCTACCTGGTTGGCAAGCCACAGGGCCTGGTCAGTCGTGCTACCGAGATCTTTACACCCGGTGCATTCGCACCACCCGGCCCCGTCGTTGGGAGACATGGAGATCATGGTGGGTGAGGTAGGGCTGCTGAAAAAATCAAGGGCGCGCTCGATGGCACGGACACGAATCTGCGGATTCGAGATGCATATCTGACCGTGATGAGTTCGTTTGCCGTTGATAAGGGGAAACCACTCGGGGTGCTCTTCAAAATCGAGGTCGCCGCGGGCAATTGCCGCGTAGGCGTGGCCCGTGCTGCCGGTCAGGCTGCCGCCCATCCGATTGTGGATGACCCAGTCTGAATACGCTTTGGCGTTTTCGGGAATCGGGCCGATGCCCCAGCCGTACCAGATTCGTCGTGTCTGGTAATCAGGTGTTTCCTGGAGATTGAATTCCGGAAACTCAAGCTTCTTGATGCGAGGGATGACCTCCCAGGGTTTTCCCGGAAAGTACCAGCGGCAACCGAGCTTTTCGAGAAAGGTGAAGGTAGCGTGGCGGATGGCGAGTGGGGTGGTACCTGTGAACCAGGCGCCTGTAGGTACTGAAGTGATCTCGAATGTTTCGGGGCCGGCTTGTTTCCGGCCGTCTCCGAATCGCCTTGTGAGATACGAACCTGTAAGGGATACGTATATTGCGGCAGTATTGGCCATAGAGTCTGCATCGGACCTATAGACTGTTGCCTCTCTACCATAAATTTGGGGCAGGTAGAAAGCCAGGGCGTCACCAGCCTGCACAATTTCGGAAGGAGGGTCCTTCGGCAGGTAGATGCCGATCTCTGCCCAGAGACCATTACTAGCCAGCAGTAGGAGAATTAGCAGGATGGATGGCGCTTTCATCTTTGGTCTGCGATGACAATAATTCGACTACGAAACAAGAATGCTTACTCCGAATATTTGTTCCAACAAAAAAGGCGCATTGCTGTAAGTGCAATGCGCCTTTCAGTTTTACTGGCATTCAGAGCTTACGCCGTCGCGGCAGCATAATTTGCAGCGACTGCATCCCAATTTACCACTTTGAAGAACGCGGCGATGTAGTCCGGGCGCAGATTTTGGTATTTGAGGTAATAGGCGTGTTCCCAGACATCGATGCCGAGGATTGGGGTATTGCCGCACATGTACGGTGAATCCTGGTTGGCAGTGCTGGTGACTTCGAGTTTGCCTTTGCCATTGACGATGAGCCAGGCCCATCCACTGCCGAAGCGCGTGGCGGCTGCATTCGAGAAAGCTGTCTTGAAGTCCGCAAAGCTGCCGAACGCACCCTTGATGGCATCCCCGAGGGCGCCACTCGGCTCTCCTCCACTGCCCGGGCCCATGACACTCCAGAAGAGTGTGTGGTTGGCGTGCCCGCCACCGTTGTTCTGGACAGCACTCCTGATGGCCTCGGGCACATCCTTGATGCCGCGGAGCAGGTCTTCGATGCTCTTGGCAGCGAGGCCAGCGTGACCTTCCAGGGCGGCGTTTACTTTGGCGACATAACCAGCGTGATGCTTGCCGTAATGAATGCCCATAGTACGTGCATCGATATGGGGCTCGAGAGCGGCTTCAGCGTATGGTAGTGGGGCTTGTTTGTAAGCCATATCAAAATCTCCTGAGTTAGAGAGTAGTTCGTAACGACGATAGATTCGGTGCCTGTCAATGGCCGGAGTTCAGAGTGCGAAAGGCCGGATGGTGCCGCCGACTTTGTTGGAGCCTGTCGTATTCTGAAACCCATCATCCTGAAGGCCACGGCATTTTAGAAGGGCGAAATGGGGCGTCAAATGGACGTCGGTCAGCGACCCACCACACTGGCCACCGCAGCCTTCTGCAATTCCCTCAGAGATTTCATAATGTCGTACGCTGAGAGCTCGCACAGCAGGCGAGTGACCTTTGCGTGCAGTTCGTCATCGAGGTGTGGCTCGACTTCTTTAAGAGCCTCGATGAGACGGGCTTCCTGTGCGAGCATCTCGCTTTCATCGATCACCCCGTCGGCGAGAGCGTCCGCGAAGGTTTCGAGTCGCTGAACGTACTCGGCAAATTGCGGCACCTGAGTTTCGGCATCCAGCCAGTTTGTGCGAGGCATTTTAATCTCCTGTTAAAGAATTGAACAAGGCAGCAGAGGGAAGGGTGCAGCGGGTGTGATGTCTATCCTTCGACCCTCATTCGTAAATCTTGGATTTGATTTTTCAACTTTGATCTGAATGCCGGGGCCTTTGCCTCATTCCTCAATCGCTCAGGGAGGAACTGAGAATCTGTGCATTCCAATATGGCTATCTTTTCCTGCAATTCTTTTTCAGGATCGTCACTAGACGCTATGAAAGAGTCCAACGAGGATTGAAGGATTTCCCTGGTCAATTCAGACATGTTACGCAGGAGAGCCGTTCGCCAGGCGCGGGTGACGATGCCTTCGATATCCGCGCCGCTTAATTTCGATTCCGTTGAGACATGTGGAACGGCCTCTGAAGTGAGTATTGCTCCGACTTTCTTCGCCTGCACTTCGAACATCTGCCGGATTTCCGATTCATCGGCGGGATAAAACAGTGGAATGTGAATTTCGGCCCGACCCTGACGTTTGATATCGACTGGCAGCATGTCGGGCCGGCATGTAAGCAGGAACCAGATGATTCGGCCCCGATATTTGGTATCGCCCATTTGAGCAGCAAGCATTGAAAAGACTCGACTGGCCGTGCCGGAGTCGCCACCAGAATCTCGGTCCCCAACGGCGGCGTCCGCCTCATCAATGACAACTGCGACAGGCCCCATAGCCCGGAGGACGCGAAGAATTTTTTCGAAATTGCCTTCGGTCTCACCAACATACTTGGAGCGAAAATTCAGGAGCTTCACCACGGGAAGGCCGACTGTCCCGGCATAGCATTGAGTGAGAAAGGATTTGCCGGTGCCGACGGGGCCGCAGATAAGGTAGCCCATCGGGACAGCGTTGAGGTGACCATTTCTCAGCAGGTCGGCATCTTCTTTAAGCCTTGCCTTGGCCTGCCCGTGGCCGACTACCATGTCAAGTTTGTGAGAGGGCTCCTGGAATTCGAGGAAGCCCTGGCATTCACGTTCAATCATGTCTTTCTTGAAGGATTTAAATCGCGCTTCGTCGATTCGGCGGCCAGCGTGCTCGGCCTGCCGAAGCAAGACCTCGATATTACGGAGTGTGAGTCCGGCAGAGAGGCAGGCAAGCTGTTCGGCCGAATAGTCTGAATGAGCTTCGAACTCGCATTTCGGATGGGCTGCTTCGATGAACTGCTTTCTTTCGCTTTCATCAGGAAATGGAATTTCAATACTCTCAACGTGTGGATTTCGGATAAGCCTCGGGTCCAGGTCGCTCAATTGTTCGGTGATCAGGATGACCGCCACGTTGATTCGTTTGAGATAATTGTCTTGAGCCCAGTTGAGCAGTGTGACCAGATTAGCGGCGTTCTGTGACGCAGTGTTGCCCCGGGCAGAGGGTGCTACAAATTGGGAATGCTGAACGATCAGTGCGCTGCTGAGAGGGGAGTTGCTTGAATTGGTGAGTTGCTTTTCGAGAAACTGATCGAGCAGATGAAGGACATTGCTTGGATCTTTGGGTAAGTCTTTTACTTCCCCGAAGTGTTTGCTGACTATGCTCACCATCTGCCGCAACCTCTGTGAATCTATCCCAGCCAGAGGGCGTAGACCGCGACTGAGGTCGTAACTCATGACCAGATCCCATCTACCAAAAACCTGCCGGGCAAGGAAGTCAGCCACTGACAGATACTCACCTTCCTTGTGCTGGGGTGAATGGATCAGGTCAAAAACATTTCCATGCAACAGGAACAGACAGGATGTGCCGGAGACGTAAGCATCGTTCAGTTCCTTGGCCCAGACAGGGAAATTATCGGGCAGTGAAGGCATGGACGTAATGAGTAATAAGTAATGATTAATTCCGAGGCATTCCATTCCCCGAAACGTCCATCGCTACGCCAGTCCTGCATTCACCATTCACCTCTCTCTTACGCAGTTTCCGCCTCTTCTTCCTCTTCTTCAGGGCCGAGTTCCTTCACCCCCTGCCGAACATTCACCGTCTCAGGCGTCCGCAAACCGAGTTCTTCCTCGAAGGCCGCAAGGGCATCTTCGGCCTCCGCCTTCTGAATCAATTCTTCGGATTCGATTTCGGCCGCCTTCTCCGAGGCCATGTCCGCGGCCACCAGTGAGCGAGCGCGGTTGGTATCGATCTCGTCCTGGATCATTTCCTCGATCTGACCGATATCAGAGGTGATACCGCCATCAAAAGATTCGGAAAGCTTCGAGAGTTCGGCTGTCACTCTTACCATCTTCATTTCTGCGTCGAATTTGCGGATTTTCTGCTGAAGATCTCGAATGCGTTGGGTTGACTGCTTAATGCGTTTGAGATTGTTCTCGTAGGTAGCCTCATGCAATTCATGCTGCTCTTTGACATCGGCGAGTCGGGCCTTGGCCTGCTGAAGATTAAGTGCAAGTTCCCCGGCCAGCTCACGATTACCAGCTTTGAGATGTGCTTTGATTCTGGCGGTCAAGGCGGCAACGTCGTTCTCGCTGTTCCCGACCTGACGCTCGACTTTTTTCACTAAGGTTCTGTACTGCACCAGGCCCTCACGACTTTCCTTGAGCTGTTCCACTGCCCGGTCATGTTCGAGCTGGAGCTGGGCAATAGGGTCAGCGGACCAAACGGCATTGGCGGCCTTGTTAAACTGCGCCGCCATGGCGTTCCACAGTCTGCGAAAGATCATGATCGGTTCCTCTTCAGGTGATAGGAATGGTGTGCCGAATCATCGTATTTGCAAGGGATGATTAGTCAATAACGTAATGCGTAACGCGTAAGCTGGGGGTTGTCGTGATTGGCGACTCAGCTTGTACGCGGTTCGTGATTCGGCCGTTGAGAGGTGACGTTCTTTCCTGCTTCCCGCGCTCGCATCTTCACCCAATCCTCGTGGCCTGCTTATGTATTATGTGTTGCTCATTGCCTCAGCAGCATCGGCCCGAGCGGCCTGCCACCCAGCAGGTGCATGTGAATGTGATACACCTCCTGGCCACCATGCCTGTTGCAATTCATCATCAGTCGGTAGCCGTCTTCGGCAATCCCTTCTTCTTTGGCAATCCTGGCGGCGACGGTAAACAGCCGTCCGAGAGTTGTTTCATCCGCTTCGGTGACATCGTTCGCGGTCGGGATGAGTTTGTTCGGGATGATCAGGATGTGTGTCGGCGCCTGCGGATTGATATCGCGAAACGCGGTCACAAGTTCATCCTGATAGACGATATCGGCGGGAATTTCTTTTCGAATAATCTTGCTGAAGATGGTTTCTACGGCCATGGAACAAGCTCCTGGAATGATTAATTAGAAGGGGAATCTCAACCCTTTTGCTCGCGCACAAATATCGTATTCCCCTCTACGCGGGTCACTGTGACCTTGACCTCCGGATCGATCATGCCGTGTTCCGCCTGTGCGCTGTATCTTTCCCCTCCGATCTCCGCAGTTCCCATTGGCCGGAGGGGGGAGATTGTCAGCCCGGAAGCACCGATCAGACGATGGTATTCATGGCCCTGGTTGAAACCTTCGTTGCTTGAGAGCTCGGCCTTTACCGCGTGGCGAGGCATAATGATCATAATTCCGGCCGGGATGGTGATCAGTGTTGAAACAATCATGAATATGCCCGTCAAGGTGCTTCCCTGGTAGAGAGCAGATCCTGCCGCCACAATGATTAGCGCGCCGCCAATGACGCCGACAATCCCGCCAGGGATGAACAATTCACCGGTCACAAAGGCCAAGCCAAGAACAAAGAGTATCCAAATGATGTGAAGCTCAAGATTCATTGCAGTATTCGATGCTTGGGTGGGAATGCTTCCCGTAGGGAATGCCTACAAGTTAAATTTGTATTGGCGAAGTGGCAATCCTGCCATCAGCTTCCACCTCGCGGGGTAATCAAGAATCCACCACATCCACTGGTTTAACGACGATCTTGTTGCCTTCGATGCGGATGATTTCGACAGAAGCCATCGACTCAATGAATTCGCCATCGGAAGTGACATCCAGGATCTTGCCGTTGATATCCGCCGTGCCGGACGGCCGGAGTGGTGTCATCGCTGTACCGGATTTTCCGAGCAGCATCATCCGAGTGTCCGCCGAAGGGGCTCCGGGAACGTCTGTAACTAATTCGCTCATGACTGCGATACGGTTCAGCACACCTGAAAGCGAGAGAGAGCGTCGCAATATGAAGATGCCACCAACCATGACGAAGAGCATCACGCCGAAGGTAGTAAGCGCGCGATTGATATCCTCCGGATTCGACAGGAATTCTCCGGTATCAAATACCTCTCCTTCTGGAATATATGCAAGGACCAGGCTAACCAGGATGAGGGTCCCACCGAGAAAGCCAATCACCCCGAAACCGGGCAAGGCGAGGAGCTCGATTGCCACAAGCGCAAACCCGAGCAGGAAGATAAGAATCTCAAGTGAGTTGGCGTTCTCTACCATGTATTGCGACCACAACGCCATGGAAAGGCACAATACGCCGGTAAATCCAGCAATGCCAAATCCCGGAGTGATGAATTCAATAAAAAGAGTGATGAAGCCAATCGCCATGAGCGGCCCACAGACGTAAGGGCTCGATACAAAACGAGCGAATCTCTCTAGAGAACTCATGGCGTAGCGGGTGACATCAGGACGATCTAACCCAAGCTCGTTCCAGAGTTCGTCTTCGTTCTTCAGAGTCTTCGTGCTTAGCTTGTGCTTCTCAGCGTCCGAAGCCGCCATGTTGTAGATATCGCCCTTCGCGCACAGGACGGTTACCTCCTCAAAGTGTCGACGGTCCTGTTCCGCCCGTGCCTTGGCCTGCGGAATTTCATCTCGGTAGTAGAGCTTTCGGTCGCCATCAATGCTGCACTCTACGAGTTCAAGGTCAGGGTCGACCATAGGCTCGACAAGCCTGTACGGAAACCCGTTCTTTTCAGCGAGCGCCTTCATCTTGCCCTTTACTCCAGAAATAATTTTTCGTCCGGTTGAATTGCCGCCGAGTTGAATGGGAAGGGTTGAACCAATGTTGGTGCCTTCAAGCATGTATATTTTGTCGCAGGCGACCGCGATCCACGCCCCTGCAGATATCGCCTTGTTTGTGACGAATGCGATGGTCGGAATCGGATCTGCACCACCGATAAAGTCGGCAATCTTGTCCGCAGAATCCACACGCCCGCCCCATGTATCGATGGCGATGACGATGTAATCAACCTTGTCCTTTTTTGCTTCCAGAATCTTCCGACGAATGAAACCGACCTGGACGTTGTCGACCATATTGCCTTTGTCTCGAATCGGAATGACGGCGACTTTCTTGCCCGGCACTCCGGTCGGGGAAACGGCCGGGGCAATTACTGGACTGCTGCTCTCATTCTTTTCAGTCTTTGATTTCTGTAACTCGACCTGACCGTAGATTTCCACGTCCGCCGCAGACAACTGGTAGAGGCCGAAGAGCTGTTCTCTGCCCGATACAATTTTTTTAGCAAGTCCGATCACCACTGCATCTTCCGCGTCGAGAGTAAGAATCTTGTTCTTCTCAACCACAGTACGCTCAACAGTGGTTTTCTCGAGTTGTGCGGGAGGCAGTGACTTCAATTCGGCCTCGGTGTAATAGCGGATACCTGCAGGCGTGCGCACTTCCAAGACCTGCAAATCCGGATCGACCATGGCCTCGGCCAGCCTTCGTGAAAACCCGCGCTGCCGGGCGTAACTGGAAAGCGAGGTTCGGAGTGGCGAGAGCTTATTTTCATCGCCACCGGGGATACCGGCATTGCCAATCGTTGCCTTGCGAGCCATGATGATTTCGCTACTTGCCATCGCTATGACGGCGCCTGCCGCGTAGCCCTTGTCCTTAATGAAGGCCACCACTTTGAGAGCGGCGGCCTCTTGAATAGCCTCAGCGATATCCCTGCCGTAGATGGGATCACCTTCACTAATATCAATCTCGATGAAGACCAGCTCAATGCCGCGTGCCTGAGCATCCTTCAATGCCTGCTTCGTATGATCGATGACCGGCGCGTATACCGCCGCGTTTAGAGGAATTAGAATCGCCTTATATTCGGCCTGCAAGACCGCAAAGGTGCACATAAGCAGTGAAAAAAATACCCTCAATCCGGTCATCGTATCGCCTGAAAAACTTGGAAAGAAGAGTGAGCGAATCGCACAAAAACAGTGGGGGCCAGTATAGTTCAAAGGTGACGGCCATTCCAGAGCCTGTCTCAGCCTGGCTCGTAATATTGGGCTTAACCCAAATTTTCGATGGATGCCGAAGGACATTTTTCTTCGTAATCCTACTCGGATAATCTCTGATCCTCTTCTTTCTGAATCCCCGCTTTTCCATCCTCAGCCAAAGACGGCGAAATCACCTGTTCGGAGATGCTTTACCAAAAATATTCAGCGCTAATGAGAGGATGAGAGATTAAGAATGAGATTGCGATGGAGATCGGGTTGCGGCCAGGGACCGCCTTAGAAATGCGAGGGGAAGAGCTTTGAGGCGGTCGAACATTTCTAAATCGCTGACTCCCCTGACAAGAGTTAATTAGAACTCAACTCAGGTTTCCGGGAGATCCTCGAACTTCGGTCGTCAAAGCCCTGCAAGGATGTCACTGACAAACTGGTGTGTAGCTCTGATGTTCTTGATAATTTCCTCGGTCTTATCTCCCCTGACACATTCCACGTAAAACGGGCCACTGAAACCACTCTTTACCAGGGCACCGATAACCTTTTCGAAGTCGACCAACCCCTCG
The DNA here is from genome assembly GCA_027625095.1 of Planctomycetota bacterium. Lineage (GTDB taxonomy): Bacteria > Planctomycetota > PUPC01 > JACPCR01 > JACPCR01 > JAQBXN01. The sequence goes on from JAQBXN010000005.1 coordinate 96,433, forward strand.
CCAGGAGTGATCTGAACATTTGGTTTCCCGTCTACAACGACGCAATCCTTGATGATTGCGGTGTAGACCGCCGGCGCGACTTCCTCGACGCTGTCCTCTGGTCGCTCTTCGCCCTTCGAATAATGGATGATATTGCCGGGGTCATAGCAAATACCGAATGCCTCCTGATTTACTCGTTCCTTGGCTTTCAGAATGTCCTTGGAAGTCAGTGAGATCCCACCGTGCGGCTTGAGCGTAATCACCACCCCTTTCCGGCCTGCGTGAACGGCTGCCTGTCGCATCAACTCGAAATAATCATCAAAATGTTCCTCCTTTGATGTCCCACAATCCAGCAACCAGACAGCCCCAAGCTCGGCCGCGTTATCGATAAGCTTGCAGTAATCCTCGACCGCTGCATCCAGCCCGAGATTCAATTGAGTGCGGCCGAGCAGCATGGACGGTTTCAGCCCGGCATCTTCAGCAGCCTGACGCGTGGCAGCGATTTCCTCGCCGGTACTGTCCGACCGAACGGGAGCCTTCCCCTCATTGGCAAATACGGCGACATCGGTATATCCGGCATCAGCAATATGTTTGCAGGCCGCTGCAAACGAAAGCTTGTGGAGTGGACGCGTGGTGCATCCAATGACGTTGTTCATATCAGTTCCTTCTAATGCGCGTGACTTGTGGGGATGATTTAGTAATGGAAGATGGACCTGGAGTCTACTTGTAGCGGACAGCCTAAGACGTTGGTTATTTGTTTCGAGGGGGAACGGATATGTTTCTCCATTTCTTCAATCATTCGGCCTTCCACTGGTCTTAGGGAATGAACAAGATTTTCAACATTGGCGTGATTGGCTCGACCAGCAAGGGCGACTACGGCCATGGGGTGGATACCGCGTTTACAGCTTCAGATCGAGCCCGGATCCTCGCGGTAGCTGATGACAATCCGGCCGGGCTGAAAACGGTCTCAGAGAAACTTGGAGTGACTCGACGATATCTGCGGTATGAAGAAATGTTGCAGGAAGTTGACCTCGACATCGTCTGCATTGGGCCTCGTTGGGTGACCGCGCGTGTGGAAATGGTGGAGGCATGCGCTCGTTTCGGTTGTCATATCTATTGTGAGAAGCCCCTCGCCGGTAATCTGGCTGACGTGGATGCTATCTGTCGAGCGGTCGAGAAAGCCGGAATAAAGATGGCGTTGGCACATCAGTTCCGGGGGGCCCCAACGGTCAATAAATCGATTCAGGACGTTTCCGCCGGTTTGTACGGCAAACTGCTCCGTATGTATGGACGGCCCAAGGACGATGCTCGCGGTGGCGGTGAAGAGCTGATTGTCCACGGCTGCCACTTGTTCAACCTGATGATCGCGTTTGCCGGCGAACCCCGCTGGGTGAGCGCCCACATTTCGGTAAACGGTAGAGATGCGAAGATTTCGGATCGCCGGGAAGCGACCGAGCCTGTTGGCCCAATTGCGGGCGACTCCCTTTCGGCGACGTTTGGATTTGATAACGGTGTGCGCGGCTTCTTTGATTCAACCGCCAACATCGCGCCCCGGGGAGGAAGCCTCTATGGGCTTCGCATCGAGTGCGAGCATGCCCTCCTCCACATTCGTTCGCAGGCCGAAGTATCGATCTATCCGGCCCCCGTCGTCTTGCCAGAAAAGCAGGATTTAAAATGGGAGAGAATGATCCTGCCCGAGTGGCATTACAACTCAGAGGGTCTCCCCCGTGACCTCAAGGGCTGGCTTCACCTCGGCAATCATGCCCTGTCGGAGAACTTGATGGACGCCATTGAATATCAGCGCGAGCCTGCCACTTCCCTGAATTCTGCCCGAGCCGCCATGGAGATGATCCAGGGCGTATATGCCTCCCACTTTGCGGGACGGCGATTGTCCATTCCCCTCGAGGATCGAGAACATCCTTTGGCTCGAATGTAGAAGACTTAACCTTTGAACCATTCGGTCCCAATTGGTGATAATTCATTCCGTGAATATTCCTTTCATGAGCATGCTTTTCCTCATCCTTTCTTCAATCTGCTCGGCTGACCTCACACCGGGGGATCACACACGGTCTCTTGAATCAGGTGGCCGAACCCGTCAGTATCTCATCCATATTCCGCCGCAGTACGACGGCCAGGAAGAAACTCCGGTTGTCCTGGTCTTCCATGGTGGCGCTATGAACGCGAGAGCGATCCAGTTGCATACCGGAATGAATAAGAAATCAGATGAAGCTGGATTCATCGCTGTCTATCCTGATGGCACCGGCTGGTTGAAAAAAATGCTTACATGGAACGGCGGCAATTGTTGCGGCTATGCCATGCGGAACAAGGTCGATGACGTCGCCTTCGTGAATGCACTGCTTGATGACCTGGCCAAGGTCGTCAAAGTGGACGCACGCCGAGTGTATGCGACAGGCATTTCGAATGGGGCCATTCTTTCGTATTTGCTTGCATCGGAACTCTCCAATCGCATCGCAGCGATAGCACCGGTCGCCGGCCCGATGGGCACTGCTTCATGTTCACCAAAGAGACCGGTGCCGGTCATTCATTTTCACGGAACGAATGACACTTTCGCCCCCTATGAAGGGAGACAGGGCAAAGGGTTGACCTTGACGATTTTTTATTCAGTGGAACATTCCACTAACAACTGGGTCAAGGCCAACGGGTGCACAGGCGAACCGAAAACTGAAGAGTTGGAAGACCAGCATGAAGACGGCACAAAAATCATTCGTAAAGTCTGGGGGAACGGGAAGCAGGGCTCAGAAGTGGTCTTAATCACCATAGTGGGTGGCGGGCACACCTGGCCCGGAATCCAACCTCGCGTAAAGTATCTGGGGATCTCAACGAAGGAGATCTCGGCGAACGACATGATGTGGGAATTCTTCAAGAAACATCCAATGCCAGAGTGATGCATATGGCTGCAAAATTTGAGACTGCAGCTTACTACTACCCTCCTCCACCAAGGATACAGCGTCGATGATTGCTGCAGATGATTGGAAGCCATTCGAAGGCAGCCCGGATGAGATACTCGAAACCTACCCACAACCGCTCATGGCGCTGGTGGAAGGCGAAACAGCCGCTTTTGTGTTCAGGCAGGCATTCCCGGCAGAGCACTGCAAGAAGTTGCTTGAGCGCTTTTATGAACGCGGCCTGCTATACGACCCGAGAGAGCCGGGCCGTAAATTAGATCGGGTAGATATCGGGACCAGCCTCGGGCGATACAACCGAGACCGCGGTAAGTTCTTTGAACACGCTCGTGAAACTAGGGAACTCTTCACCCATCTTTTTGACGGGTTTGAAGATCCTGTGAAGACCATCTACTCACACCTGGCCGCTATTGCACCTTCGCAGGAAGTCATGATTGCGAGAGAGCCCGATGGCGGTGTTTACGGGCCCGCAATCTTCCGAACCTATTACGAGGGGATCGGGCATAAACCGCATTTCGATTCAGCTTCAAAAAGGGAGAAGCTTTGGGATTATCAGGTCTCCCGTTTTGCCCATCAGTTTTCTGCAGTTCTGTGTTTTCAGAATTCAGAAGTTCGGGGAGAGCGCGGAGAACCGTTTCTGCACAGGTGTCCCTGGAGTCCCAAGATTCAGAAACATCTCGATGAGCAGACCTTCCACGACTACGCACGCGAGAACAGCATTCCCAAATTACAGGTAGAACTGGAGCCTGGAGACCTGTACGTCTTCTTCACAGAGAATATTCATGAAGTGCCAGAGGTCGCCGGTGATCGACCCCGGATCGTGCTGGCATCGTTCCTCGCCATGTCCCCGGACGACCCGGAGATTTTCGTCTGGTCGTAAGCGAATCTAGAAGCTGAAAACTCTGTCGTCACCCAGATCGATTGCAGGGCTAGGCGAAATCAATCCTGATCACCCGGTTCTCGCCGGCCGCTAGTTCGCAGCCCTCGATGCATTGAATGGGGCGCATGCCTACCTGCGGGGTGATGATGAGTGGAAGTTTGCAGAGGAGGTGATCAGCCATATTTCGGTAATAACTCGGGCCTTCATTCTTCTTCTGATCCATCTCCGTGCAGAGGATGCGGCCGTCGTCCGACTCCGTGTAGAGTTTGGCTTTCGAACCCCAGCCCTCGATCACGATCGAGCCGTGTGTGCCAAGGATGCACCACAGAGGTTTGGGTGCGGCGCAGAGGCTGGATACCAGAAGCTGGGCTTCAAGTCCGGTATCGAATTTGACGTAAGCCCGCACGAAATCCTCGTTCGTGGTGTCGTGCCAGCGCTTCTTGGTGTAATTGCCGGAAAGCATCGCGGAACGATTGATTGGTTTTCCGTGTCGATCGTCACGAGGGACGATCTGGAAAATCTTTTCGAACTGATGGGCGCCCATATCGTACGCTGCTCCGCCAGAGATCTGTTTGTTGGTACGCCAGGGCTGGCCCGGGCGGCCGAAGCCGACCATGTTGCATTCGATGGAATACACTTCGCCGATTGAGCCCTGTTTCAGGATACTGAGGATGGTGAGGATGTCCGGGTCCCAATGACGATTGTGGTACACACTGAGCATGACTCCCTTCTCCTCGGCGAGGCCGATGAGTTCATGACAGTGCTCTGCCCTCACAGCGAAGGGTTTTTCAGTGATGGCGTGTAAGCCAGCATCGAGAAAGATCTTGATACCCTCGTAATGGAAGGCGTGCGGCAGTATAACAATACCCATATCGATGAGTCCGCTCTCGGCCATCTTCCTGGCATCGGTGAAAGTGGCTACCTCTTCGCCCTGCTCCACTTTGGCGGCCTCAAGGCGTGCCTTGTCTTTATCGCAGATTGCAGTCAGTTCCAGGCCGGTAGTTGTTTTTACCTGCTCGGAATGATGGGCTCCCATGCCGTAGGCAGGCCCGTAGCCCATCAGTCCCACTCGGACCTTTTCCTCTTTTTGCTTGAGAACGTATCGAAGGCCCTTGTAAATCTGGTTGAGTACCTCAGGGTGACCAGCCGAACGTTCATCGTGCCCAAGCGCGGTGTAAAACACTCGGCCCTTCCCATACGTGCGCGTGTAGCCCAGCACCATCTTCTGGAACTGCCACCAGCCATGCATGAACGGCCGCAGTTTGGCTTCGGTCGTCTTTTCAAATGTGTAGAACTCATCCACTACCGAAAATTGTCTGGTCGCCCGAGGGATGATTGTCTCTGCATCGTCCGTCATCTCGACGTTGAATTGAGCAATGGGGCCGTGGCCGGTAAACCTTGAACCAATCAATTCCATGTAACCCGGATTTTCCAGGTAGGTGACATTCGCCGTGTGGATACCGACAAAAGCGCCGCCTTCGCTCACGAAATTCAGAAGGTTCTTTTCCTGCGCGGCTGTCAGCGTCTGACGGCAGGTGTAGACCATGACGGCATCGAAGTTTTTCAAGCGATTCAGATGCGTGTGGTCCTCGGTCATCTCGACGCTGAATTGGCCGGAACTCTCGATGTAATCTTTGATGAGTTTGCCGCTTGATTCGAACGGATGATACGGGCCGCCAATAAGCATGAGAACGTTCTTCATGACCGGATACCTGGGTAGTGAAATGACTGTGGAATCCCGAACGTTAACACACTTGGTTTCCGAAATAAAGAGCCCGTTTTACCTCAAGAAAGACAGCGGCCGGGGAATCCGCCACAACCTCTTTGAACCGTCTACACGCCCGCCGGTGCCCCCACACGTTGTAGGGGAACTCGAACATTACGTCGTTCTCAGCTACTGTTTGCGGCCGTGAGGCCGCGTTAGGGTAATGTGTTTGACGACAAAGCCGTTCTTTCTGAAGTATTCTTAGTCTTCTTCACTGAAAGAAGACACCGCTTTACCTCCTCTGGGGGGTGTAACCAATAAAAAAGACTTGGTAAACGCGGACTTCTCCAGCGAATCCCTTTCACTTGATTGATCTATTCCATGCTCTTTGCCCCTCTCATCTGTCTCCTTTGTTCGCCCGGTTTTTCCGAAGTCATCAAGATCGATTCGCCCGGCGTTCTGGATAAACCGGGCACAACTTATGAACTCACCTGCGATATCACCGTCGGTCGCACCGCATTCATGATCAAGGGCGACGGAATCACATTAGACCTTGGTGGCCATACCGTGACGTATGGAACGGAAGTTGGTGTCGATAGATGCAGTGGGGTGTTTTTGCGGATGGCAGGAGGCGAAGAGGCTTTTAAGGGAGTACCGAGGGAAGGATTTGGCGGAGGAAACAATTTCACTTTGCGCAATGGCCGATTCGTCCAGGGCAAACAGCCACTCGCGACAAAACTCAACATGCGTTCGGGCCGAATCTTGAGCGCAGAAGGACCTGTACCGGGGATGTCTTGCTTTGCCGTTTACATCCGCGGCTGTCGAGGGGTGGAGATCACCGGAATAACCACAGATGTGAACAGCCGTGACACAGACAATCTCTACATCCGCGGCTGCACGGACGTCCTTATTCATCACAACCATTGTCTGAGCACGGTTCGCGAAATTACCGATCGTCATTGGCCAGGTACTGGTGTCATTACAGTAGCGGATGTTCTCGGCCCGATGGAGATTCATAACAATGTGGTCGACGGCGGCGGTCAGTGGGGTATCCGGGTTCACGGGGACGGTGGCCATACGGGGCACCTCGTTCAAGTGCATCACAACATCGTCCGGCATCGCACCTACACCACCAACGGTTATGCCATCGGAGCGCACGCACCCAACATGCGTATCTATGCGAACGTCGTCAGGCCGGTGGCCGGTCGCGGGGTACACCTGACCGCAAGTGGAATCGATTTCTTCAACAATATTGTGGACGTCCGTGAAAAGCCCAATCCCGAGTACCCACAGACAAGGGCGCACGGAATCAAACTCGAGGAGTGCCGGCACACTCTCGTTCATCACAATTTCAGCCGGGCTACTGCAGAGAAGGAATACGGCGAAGCTTCACCGCTGGACTTTTCAGTCGGCACCCATTCGGCCAATCGAGTTTTCAAGAACACGATTGTGGCGCTGAGGAAGCCGGATGCAGGCCCCCTTTGGGCCTGCACCGTTAATCTTTACGGTACGGAGGCGGACTCCCTTACTTTGGTGCACGACAATGTTTTCAGAACAGACCACATGCATGTGCGAACGGATTGGGGTGGAGCAAGGGGAGCCGAATTCCTGCGTAACCGTTTTGAGAAAAGCGCCACCGCTGACGATTACCGTTTCATTTATTTCTGGCAGAGCACAGCGGCTCGAACCGGTGATCTTGTTTTCCGGGATAGCATTCCCTCATCCGTCGCTGACTTAAAGAATGCAAAAGTATTGTACGCAACTACACGCAGAGAGAATGTGGATGTGCGTGTCGAGTGGAGCGTCCGTGTTCGTGTTCAAGACCCGGCAGGGAAGCCAGTGGAAGGCATCCAGGTCAGAGCACTCAGTAACGGGAAAGAGGTCTCTTCTTCGAATACCCGGGACGGCAGCGCCACGCTGGTGCTGCTCGATTTTCGAGTGGTTGGGGACGCCGCCAGCCCCATCGAAGAACACGGCCCCTATGAACTTACTTTCAGCAGGGAGGACGCAGTCGTCCACAGCATGGAAGTGGACCCCCTCAGGACATCAGAGCTGACGGTGATACTCTCGAATCCCAGACAGAAGCTTTACTTGTACGCGGGTGAAGATCAGCGGATGCAGACTGGTGAAAATGCACTTCTGGACGCAATCGTCAAAGTGGTCGGTAGCGAAGAGATGCCGCTCATAAAATGGACGCAAAAGCAAGGGCCGAACCAGTTGTCTTTAGCTGGTCCAAGCAGTGCCAGGGTACAAGTGAAATTGGAAAAAGAAGGCAGCTATCTCTTCGAAGTGGAAGCCAGATTGGGCGAGGTGGTCTTAAGGGACGAAGTGAGTATCCGGGCGGACGACGCACTCACACCGAAGGCCGTTGCAGAGGCTTCTTCAGAGGCAAGTGTCGGGACTATCGTGCAACTCTCCGGTTCGAAAAGCGTCGACCCGCGCCGGTTCCCGACAGAGCAGGTCACGTATTCCTGGAAACAGGTTGAGGGCCCAGAGACAATGCTCTCAAGCCCTGAATGGCCCGATCCTATCTTCTCTCCAGTGCAGGCTGGTAAGTACGTGTTCGAGCTCACCTTCAGCAACCCAATCCGAACAAGTGAACCGGCCCGGTGCATCGTAAGGGTTAAATAAACGATGCGATCAGAATTTAGACAATCGTTGAAGCCTGAAACCTCTGGCAGAAGAAGTTCACCGCTTTCCTAAAAAAGCGTTTAAGTTTTCACTAAGGTTTTTGGAGCGTGGTCGATAATCGATAGCAATTGGACAGGAACTCTTCGTTCTGTCTCCTGGCGGAGCAGACACGTAAATCTTGCAGGTTGGTTATGCTCACTATAGCTGCCATTAGGTTCTCCGGGATGGAGTCCTGGGCAGTGGTGTGCCACCTGATTTGTTCAAGGAGGTCCCATCATGTCCTATGTCCTGTCCCTTAATCTAAACATACGTCCGACGATCTATCGCCCACCGTCGATAGATGTGTCGAAGTATCTCTGTAAGCCTGCACCGCCAAGCTGCAATCCGCCTGAGGTTCCATCAGCTCCGGGCGGAGGTTACAGCCGTCCAGGCGGTTCTTATTGTCAACCGGAACGGCCCACGTACTGCTTACCGGAAAGACCATTCTGCTACCCACGGCCTACATGTCCGCCGCCATGTGATCCGCCGCCAGTATGTCCTCCCCCGGTCTGTGATCCGCCACCGGTTTGTGATCCGCCTCCAGGCAGTTCCAAGGGGTCAGGGGGGAAGGTCAAATCTAAGAAATCAAAGGCCAGTAAGGTCTCCGGCAAGAAAAGCAAAAAGGGTTCGAAGGTGAAGTCTGGCGGTTCGAAGAGATCTGGAGGATCCAAAGGTTCTTCTAAGGGCAGCCAGATCACCAAATACTGCCGCCCAATCAGCACCTGGGTCTAATGCACCCATGACAATTACCCGCAGGCGGTCCCGGAGATAACTCCGGGACCGCCTTCTTTTGTATCAGTGCATTTGTGGTACGAGATGCGAGATCGGATTAGAAACCCTTCGTGACTCTGATCTGCCGCCGACACTTGGGCCTTCATCCGTGTTATCGAACGACTCAGGTTTCAATTCATCTGACATGAATCGTTTAGCCTTCATCACCTCCTGATGAACCACAGGGAAAGGCGGTATATTCGCATCCCATTCCAACAAAGTTGAGACGCCGCCGGTGAGCTTGTGGGCCAGGCGATAGAGTTCCCACACTGGATCGATCACGTGGTCGTCGTGCGTGTCGATAATATGCGTTCCGCAATTCGAATGGCCGGCCAGGTGAAACTGAACGATTCGCTCATGCGGGACGTTCCGGATGAACTCTTCAGGATCGAATCCGTGATTCACACTGGACACATAGACGTTGTTTACATCGAGCAACAAACCACAGTCGGCCTCTTCTGCCATGTAGGAAATAAAGTCCCACTCGGTCATTGTCGAATCCGAGAACTCGAGGTAGGTGCTCGGATTTTCAAAGACGAATGGGCGTTCAAGAACGTCCTGGACGATCTTGATCCGCTCGACCAGATGTCGCAGCGATTCCTCGGTGTAAGGGATCGGCAGCAGATCGTGCGTGTTGATGCCCATGACCCCCGTCCAGCAGACGTGATCGGAAATCCATACCGGATTGACCTCAGCCGCCAGCGCCTTGAGCTTGGCGAGGTATTCCATGTTGAGCTTGTCGGTGCTGCCAATGGAGAGCGATACGCCATGCATGACCAGTTGATAACGTTCCGCTATCTGTTCAAGGATGTATCTGGGCCGCCCTCGAGAATCACAGAAATTTTCTGAAATAATCTCGAACCAATCGACTTCCGGCTGCTCGGTGAGGATGTGATCGAAATGGACATTGCGCAGGCCAACACCAAGACCGAGATTGGGATGTCCGAGACGACTGGCGGGCATGAAGGAATGGTAAATGGCTGGTGTATGAAGCGGCCCTTTTGAGTGCGCCAACTTGTCTGCGCTTTGAATCCTGAATCCTGAACACTTTCGGCTGAGTAAAAGTAAGCGGATCAACTCCAGTGAAAAGGCCCCATCATTGAGCATCGGCACCAGAATCGATCCGCCTTGGCCGAATTCATTCCTTGGGGGCCTGACCGATCTTCTTGCCCTTTTCCTTCATGGATGCTTCAAAGGATTTCCTGGCAATGCCCCATGCTTTCTTCTTCAGCGGCACGCCACAATCGCCTTTACCTTTGCATTCATTCTGGCCTGGAGCAGCACCGCAGCCTCCCTGGCCTTTGCAATCGTTGTCGCCGTGGCATCCGTGCTTCTTGGCAGTGGCGCAAGCGCCCATGCCAGCACAGTCGTTCTTGCCGTCAACGCCCTTGCCTTTACATGCGTTCAGTCCCTTACAGATGTGAACCTCTGCGGCATCTTCAGCAGTTGCGATGCCGGGCAGCGTCAGACCGGTACCGAGAGCAACACCACCCAATGCGGCGGCGGTGAGCTTGCTGAAGTCCCGTCGTTTCAAATGACCCTCTTGCATGAGAACCTCCCAAAAAATGAGAAACAGGAAAATGGAAGCGACCAGCAATCTAACGAGGGAGAGGTGGTGCCTCCAACTGAAACAGTCTCGCTTGGTCGTAAGACTCGAAGATTCGTTACGGGAAGATAGACCAAAATTAACGGGGAAGGAATGAACAGATATCGGTTGTGACCCAGAGGGGGCTTGAACCTGATAAATTCAGCAACGACCCGGAAAGCGATCAAACCTCTTACTCGTAATTTCTGAGCCATTTTTCTGGTCAGTATCCATCGAGTGCTGGACAAGCCCCATAGCCAATCCTTGCGCTCGATTCAAGAAAAGGGCACAGAATTCGAGCAAGAAAGACTGCGAGCCGAACGTCTCCACTGTCACCCCGTATTCTTAATGCGTCCTTCGTGGAGAGCGCTGAAGGGAAACACTTTTTTTCCGGGTACGATCGCGTGCGAACAACCAGCGTTATACGCCCACTAATCGGCAAGCTTCTGGAAGTAAGCTGCGAAATCAATATCAGCCCGAGTGATCCGGAAGTTATGCAGTTTGGGTTCAGCGAGGGAGATATTGGACTGGCGACACCGGACGGGAGCTACACGACTGCCTGTGGCGAGAGTTGGCTCGCAGGTTTTAAAACGAATTCTTACGTGAGCAGCAACCGAAGCCCCGAAGGTAAATGGGAATCACGAAAGACGAAGTACTATTTCGTTGTGAATCCCAAGATCAGCGAATTCCTTTTGATGTTTCGAATGATCTCCGTCGCAAACGGCATGATCGAGTAGACCACTACAGCGAGATGGCTATCCCCGGAACCTGTCGCCTCGTATTCCGCCGGATCATCATGGAATTGCAGGAGGGAATCGCAGTCTTTGTGTTACCTCTCTGCCGCGAGTAGCGTTCCCAGGAAGCACCTTAGAAAAGAAAGTGCATTCTTCACCACGCATCCCATCATTTCTTCGACTTGTAGACCTCGATCTCGCTTGCGCCGTAGCTGTGCCTGACCTCGCCGAGGTTCATTTGGACTTTTCGGGCAACACATCCGGGGGTGTAAAGAAGGCGGAAGAACTGGTCATTATTAATCGCCAGCGCGAAGCCTCGTTCCGTCTCATTATCGTTGCTCATGAATCCGATACTCTGAACAAGCTCCGACTGCTTGCTGCAATGTGAGTAGTAGGCGAAGAGATCGAATTTGGATTCCCTGGTCAGGTCGACCTCGAGCCAAAGCCCCCGAACAGCTTGAACGCTCTTAGTCGTATTCCAATTGCTGTATTTTTCCCCCGAGTAGTACTTGCCGTTAAGAGCCTTCAAGGGATTGTCTCCGGCGGGAAGGTAGGTTCCGGCCACGTAGTCCGGGTCGGGATTGTGAACGTAGATTTTAGCGTCCTTCGGAAGGCCGCTTACCCCGGTTCCTTCAATATCATCTTCCACATCACTTTCCTCAAACTCGGCCTCGGCCCCTTCCCCAAGACCGATAGATTCGGCCAACTCTGACGCGCCAGCGGGACGGACATAGACAAGATTTTTTGATGGCCATTTATAGTCCCAGATTTGGAATGAAGAAATTTCAATCCCCTCCCCCGCCTCCAGAGAAACGGTCAACGGCTTTCCTCGATTCGGCCAGGCAATGTCCTGAGTACGTCCGAGCGGTGCCGGCAGATCGAGGATGAACTTTTCTTTGTGACGCCCATCGCTGAGCGTCATTGAAAGCGGAGGATTCGAATCCGGTTTGCGATAGGCAAGGTGCACGTTGAACCCGCTGCCCTTAGTCACTGCCTGGTCTCCAGTCTGACCTTTGATTTCCTTGAGTAATTTGGCAGAGCAGTGATCTTTCAGATTCTGCAGCGTATCAACCGGCCATGGCGGGGTGTTTCTGGCGACTGTTGTCTTGTCAGTGAAAGTAAGCGGCCCCGCAGCTCTTGCTGCCTTCGCCACCTCTACGCCCGTGAGTCGCCATCGTTCCTTGCCGTCCCAAGAATGCATTGCCACGTCCAGGTTAGGATGAATGACGGCAATCCCGTTCTTGCCCAGCCCACCGAGACTGGCTGAGCCCTCAAGGGAAATGGACCAGAGGGGCTCGGCTTCTTTGGAATAGGCTTGAACGCGATCGTCATACATCAGACAGAATCTTCCATCTGGAGCCATCGCATAATCCAAGGTCTCAAATTTCACTGATTCGGCGCCCTCACGGACGTGAATCAGCTCACCCTTTTCGCTGAACAACACCAGCAGCGTTTTCCCATCTTCACCCATCTGAATCCGGCTGGCTGCGTTTGCGTCCACGTTCCAGGCATCCTGAGACGGAGCTTTTTCGATGAGCGATTTATGCCACGCTAGCTTGCCTGCCCCGTCGTACACGTAAAGCTGAGATCGGCCATCCACTAAACCTACTCGTGATCCGTCAGAATTAATCTGAAGGCAGTCTCGCATAGGCGCATGCCCCCACGTGTTCACGGATGGGGGCACGATTTTCCATTTCATTTTCAAGGTCTGGGTATCCACGGCGACCAATTCGGGCGACATGGCAATGGGGAACGGCTGCGCCATGTTTGCCCCGGTCGGGTGCCCCCAGCAGCTCATGACCAATGTCTTGCCGTCCTCACTCAGTGACATGGCCATGGGCCAATCCGGCGAGTGCGTTTCCCGATAATGTCTGAAATTCCGGGATAGGTTGAGCATCCGGTAAGGCCCTTCGATGGGGCCGGCTGTCAGCCCACCCTCGCGTGACCGGTAGAGGGTTCTGCCATCTGGATTGAGGCAAAAATAATTGCTTGAGACCATTGTAAAATGTTCGCAGTAATCGTTGCCTGGCTGCGGCCACAGCGGGGTGACCGCGGATATGACTCCAGAGGGATTGCTCGACACAACCAGTCGTTCTCGAGTCTGAAATCCCCTCATCCACTCGGTGCTGTTGCTGTTGGTTAGGGCGTGGAACACGCTCTGCGCATCCTCAGAAATCAGTGTTCGGAAAGTATCTTTGGGAGCTTCAAAAGTGCCTGCAACCTTCCCCTCCGGACTGATCAAAATCCGTTCCTTGCCGAGGCCCGGCCGCAGGAGGAATGCACCCTTCGTATTGGACGCGACCAACGAAGCAAAAAAGCCTCGAAACTGTTTGGCGATAGCGTGAGGCTGGGCATTGGTTACGTTGGAGGTGACACGCCACGGAGTCTGCGATTTGACTGGCTTTGTTGGGGCCATGCTGGTCGCGCCCGAGTAGTGGGGTGAATCAGGAAGCAGGAGGAACGGCAATGGTTCACTGGCAGTTTTCGCATTCTCGATCGGTCGCTGAGCGCCCGCGCCATTTTTCAGAATCTCAATCGCCGTTTCCACACCACGACTAAATCCCGCTTCATCGGAGGCCATAATCGCCAGCGAATGTTTATTCGCTTCAAACGCACTGAAGGCGAGCGCGAGCACAGCATTGCCCGGCCCGGGATCATTCTTCGTTGAACGATATGGAATAATCTCATTCAAGGAATCAGCGAGCTTCCCTCCGCCAAAAACAATATTCGGATGATGGACGATAAATTTCGGTGAAATACCCGCATAACCGCCCAGCGATGGAACGTGGCCTCGAGTGTTGGGATCGATATAAGATTTCATGTCTTTCCGAACTCCAATGAGGTCGCCAGCATCAATCTCGCGGTACTGTTCCTCCTCTACAACTGTGGGATACCAGCGCATGTAAACCTCTCCGAAGGAGCTGGGCGTCACCTGGACGATGCGCGCCTGGCCCCCGGCATCCCGGATCGCGATCCCGAGCAACTGAGCTAGTTTCGTCAGGTGCTGCTGACTCTCCTCAACGAAAATCAATTTCTCTTCTTTCGAATGAAGAAACTTCTCCGTGGCTTCCTTCCTTGGCAGAACTACGCGGAGTGGCTCCTTCACAACAATCGCCGGGACGCCGGATTTGACCGCTATGTTCGCGGTACCTTTGACACCGCTGACCAGGTCGGTCGTTTCGAGCTGCCAGTCGCCCTGCTGACAATTCACGCCGAATTTGAAGTAGGCGGCATCTTCATTTCCAGCCGCGCGGTAGAGGGTCTGGGCAACCTTTCCCTCCGGAGTTTTCAACTGGAATCGAGCCGGCGTAGGCCCTTTAAACGGCTTGCCTGATTGCCCGATAAGCTGTGCGTTTATTAAGCATTCATTGCCAGCCGTCAGAGTCTCAGGCGCGTTGGTGGTGATTGCCATGATCGGTTCGGGCAGGGCGGCGAGGATCAGACCGGGCTGATCGAAGAGATCAAGATCTATTCTCAGCCGGCCGTTCTCGGCCTTGCCCTCAAGCCGTCGGAAATCGTTTAGCTGATAAACCGCTGCATTTTCGTCCCGAAGACGCATCGGGATCTCGCGTGCACGAATCCATACGTGAAGTTGGCTCTCCGGTTTGTCGGGATCAAATTTGTCGTTGATGGCAAACACATATCGAACATCCCCGCCATCGAGGGTACTGGTGATGACGCGCTCGTCATCACACTGGGCGTAAGGTTGCACCTTCTCCTGGAGCAAGTTTCTAAGCTCCTCCCTATGCGAGAGGTATTGATTCCAGAGGGCAAGACGGTGTGGTTGTTCGAAGCCCCCCATCCCCTCTTGCCAGATATTCTTTGATGAATAGGAAAGCCGGTGGGCGCCGGGCATTGGCACCGTTGTCTCCGAGTCCATCACCACCGATCCGCCAGATTGTTGAAATTCTTTAATCTGCACAACCACGTCTTCAGGCAACGGCATCGTTTGTTTGATGATAAAAAGGATCTTGATGCCCGAATCCTTCAGTCCACCCCGGGCTACAGTCTCCTGGTAGATGCACTGCGGCGGATATTGAGCGCGAGTGAGCTCGTAGTAACACGCGTGGTAGTCATAGATGGCCCGGCCGCTCACGGCCATCTGTTCGAACGAACAAAGGATCGCAATATCGGGTTCAACCTCTACAAAAGGCTGAACGGAGCCGTATCCCTTCAGGAAGGTAACGATATTGCCGACGACACCGTCCATACGGTTGGTCCAGGTATCGGGGAAGGGATAGGAGGTACCCTCCACACGTCGAGCGACTGCCTGTAACATATAACCGAACCGATTTGGGGGGGGCGCCAGCCATTCAGCCGCAAGCCAGAAAGGGCGTTGACGGTCGGGGGCGGCTTTCATCGCGGCACGCACCCAGTCGGTGGTGAAGCCAGGTTCAAGGGCCCAGTCGCCGTGGTCGGTGTATGCCTCCATGGTCGCTGTGGTGAGGCCGCCGTAAAACTTTGGAAGGTAGTTCCCACCGGTGCAGCCGTCGTGCCCGGCATTTTCGAATGCCACGGCGAGCCCATCGGGCCGCACTTCCTTGATGGCATCCGCGTACCTTTTGAAGTTGTCGTAAAACGCGTCCGAGTAGCCACTCACAAGGTCGCGCTGACGCTTTTTCAGCGCGTCGAGCATTGCTTTAACGTCCGGCTCATTCGAATTTGCGTTGCGGTATTGGAACTGGTGTTCTTCAGAAGAGATGGGCTGCAGGCCCTTCTTCTTAAGATCTTCGAACAATGCACGATTCCGATCCCCCTTGCGAATATCGGTATCGACGCCACCCTCAGAATAACCGAAGAGACGCGGGAACCAGGTGTAGTTAACGCCCCACAGGCTCGGGTAATCCGCGCCTGCGCCGAACATGATCTGCTCACGACGAATCCAGCGATTTACATCAGGCGTAAAACTGTGATGAACAGAAAGTCCTTCGAGATACCAGCCCTTATAAGTGGATATATAGTCGATATACCCGACGCCGTTGCGGACACATTCATCCAGGAATAGGGCACCTTCGGCCGGGATAAGGGCGTAATCTGTTGGCAGCCCCTTCGCTTCAAGAGCCTGAGCAAGAGAGGGATCAAGGCGTGGTTCGTACGGGAAGGCGTGCCCGTTATGTCCGGCCCGAGTCAGCATCTCAACACCCATCGCGCCCTGTCGGGATGGGGACTTCCACTCAGGCAGCGTGTCCCAGCCACCGGTGCAGATGGTCGTGTTGCTGACAAGCAAATTCGATTGCCGGACATGATGGTGCAGCGTGACTGTCAGCACGTTGCTGAGGTGACCGCCCTGCCTCGCAAAGAGAAGATACCTTCCCGGTTCAAACCCCGAACAGTCGACGCTTGCAATAAGTGTATGTTCCGCTGTGGCAAAATTTCCAACCTGAACGGCATTCGGTGAATTGGCCTCAGGTTGTGATTCAGCATCCGGCACACTCTGAAGAAAGAGCTGAGCAGGTCCGGAATTCGGCAAGACAATTCTGACCTCGATCTGTTCACGGGTGGTATAGGCGGAACGGGGAAGCCGGGTGAAAAGGTGCGGCTGAGGCTTCGAGGAAACGACAACCACACTGCGACTGGTAATGACTCCCCCGTGTTTAATCTCTACCACGGCGGGGCCCGCAGGCCATTGAGAAGGCAGGCTGCACTGGTACGCAACGGAGACGAGACCTTCCTGTGCAAAAGAGGCCGCGGCTGCAGTTGGCACTTCCCCGGGTTCAACATTCAAAATGACTTTTTCCCAGGGCCGTATCAGTGAGGAGACTTGAACTTCCGGCTTCCCTTTGCCTGACGCGCTGTCGAGACAGACAACCGTGGGGTTATCTTTGCCCCAGAGATATGGGGCAGAACAGGCACTGTTCGTCTCCCCGTGCCTTACGAAAAAAGAGTCAGACGAACTCGGGCCGTTCAGTGCCTGTTGCACATGCCGAAACGTCAAACCTTCAAGGCTCACAGTTGGGCCCATTCGAATCGGCTGGATTTCTCCCTGCTGAGTTACCTGAAATGATCCCCAGGACGATTTGTAAAGCTGCCCTGCAGGCAAATACATGGTGAGCTTCCAGATCGGGTATCGGTGAATCGGGGGCCCGACCTTTTCAAAACGTTTCATCAGTTCGACATCGTCTGCAAAGATCTTCAGGTTTGATTTGAACCACTGGGTTTTCTCTTCATTGGTCGAGACGAAACTCACAGGAACGAGCCGCAACTGGATCGTGTCCTCCTTAATTACTACGGACGGGCTGAGTGAGCGGAGTTGGATTCCATCAACCTTGAATTTGCCGTCACCGGGAATGAACTGATGGATGCCATCATGGAGGTCTGTCTTCCGTCTTGATTTCACGGTAAGAATCTGGCCTGCGTCTTTGTGAAACGTGACATCCGGTGGCGTGACAAGCTTGTCATCGAGCCGAATTCCAAGTGGCCAGTATGCGACGGTGTAGGCACCTTCAAATGCGCGGATGACCGCCACCTTGTCCAGGGGCTCGGCCTTATCCCATGTCACCAGCTCGATGGTGTATCCGCCCTTGTCAGAGAGGGAAGGTTCACTGCTCGCAAGACCGTCAGGAATGTTAAGGCCACCCTTTCGGTCGTCGTTATCGATGCCAAGTTCGGTATCAAGGTCATCGATTACTTCGCAGGCGAGTGGAACAGTAAACGCACCCAGGGCGAAAACGATCTGAATGGGGGCGAGAAGAGAATGGTGAAATTTCATAGGGAAGATTCAGGATGAGCGACAAGAACATCAGCTATACTGGCCGACCTGAGCCATTCTGGTTCAGCTTTCCGATCGTGCGAGCGAAGCACCATCAATTCGGCAAGGTTTTAGACAGCATACAACTTGCTGCCAACTTCAAGAACAGGCCAACTGGAAATTCAAATGACACCCCTTGATAAACCCACGAAAGTTTTGAGCAGAGAACAGAGGGAGCAATTCGTCCAGGACGGATATGTAATTATCCGGGACGTGTTTCCCCGCGAGGTCGCTGAGCGAGTGCTGCCTTTGCTCTGGGCGGAGCTTAAGGAAGACCCGAAGGACCCATCGACCTGGACTGCGGATGGCCGGCTGGTAGCGAAGTCCATTTTCGAGGGCGCGGCCGCTGAGGTTGTTACTAAACGCTATCGCGATGCCGTTGACGAACTCCTCTTTGCTGACCGGGTGAAGCCCATGTCCGCATGTGTCGGTTATTCGCCGATCCGGTTTCCGGTCAAGCAAACGTCCTGGGAGCCCGTTGGGTTTCACGTAGACGGGATACATTTTCAACATCACGTGAACTCGCGGGAGCAGGGCCTGATAGGCCTCGACCTGTTGACCGATGTCGATGCGCAAGGCGGCGGCACAGCCATCCGGCCGGGTTCGCATCACACAGTCGCAGCGATACTGGCGGCAGCAGAGCCTGCAGGTATGACATGCGGAGAAATTGGAGATGCTGCGAGGGCAGCCACTGTTGAATTTTCGGTCGTGGAAGTGATCGGGAATGCAGGAGACGTCCTCCTGATGCATCCACATCTCGTTCACGGCAGCAGTACGAATCTCAGTAATCGAGTTCGTATGGCCGCGAACCGATGCGTGTCGCTCCTTGAGCCTATGAACTTCAATCGGACGAATGACGCCGATTATTCACTTGTTGAATGGGCGGTAAAAGATGATGTGAGCGTTTAAGTCAAAGAATGGCCCAAATCTCTGGCGGGGCTCTGCCCTGGCGAACCCCCTGGATCTCAACTACATCCGAAGAACTCCTTGAAACAGCTTTCAACGCAGTCGTATCAGAAACGAAAAGCACGACTCTATCCTGAAAATGCTAATACCGACCGAAGGGCCTTACGAAGACAGATTTCGCGAGCTTCTGAAAAGAGTGAAACCAGCAAAACTTGAACTGGGCGTCCGTATTCTCATGAGGAAGATGAGAGAGAGTGAGGTCGCAAAGCAAATCTCCACGGACGAAGCATTCAAAGCAACTTACGCGCACGCTCTGCAGAGGGTCGTGGCAATGCTGGCGAGAGCGGGAGAATGCCGGCTGAAGACCTCTCCAGAAGAGGGAGACTGAGTCTGTCGAAGGAGAAGCCTCGCACCGTCTGGAAAACGACACTGTTGAACATGACAATGAAATTCTGTGTACTCCCCTCTAAATAAAGTTTTTGTCCGGCCCATCGAATCGGCCAGCCCGAATCCTCGACCAGAATAAATATGATTACGAACGAGCAGCACGATTTCTATCTCGAAAACGGATACATCATCCTTCAGGGAGTACTCGACGACGAAGATTTGCGACCTGTCCGCGAAGCGATGAGCGAAACGGTCGACGAGATTGCGGCGAATCTCACCGGTGCAGGACGGATTCCCTCCCGGTTTGAAGCTCTTTCCTTTCAAACTCGTCTGGCTGCGGTCTTTGCTGCAGCCGGGGAAGGCGCGGCTGCCGAATTCGGACGGTCCTGGCGGCCCCGAAAGCCGGGTTACTTCCAGATCATTACCAACCCAAAATTGCTCGACATCGCGGAGGCTTTGTGCGGGCCGGAACTCATCTCCCATCCGGTCTACAACACACGCCCCATGGTGCCCGGCAGCCGGCACGTTATCGTCCCCTGGCATCAAGACTGCTCGTATCTCAATTACAAACTTGTGCAGAACCAGGAGATTCCCGCCTTCTGGATTCCACTCGTCGATGTCAACGAGAAGATGGGCTGCCTGCAGGTAGCACCCCGCTCAAAAAACAAGGGCCTGGTCTCTTTTCATCAAGAGAAGTATTCCGGCACCGGCTTCATCGAGATTGATTTCGAGCACACAGCCGACATTGAAATCGTCGTCTGCGAAATGAAGAAAGGCGATGTATTGATTGTCGACCAGATGACCTATCATCGTTCTACCGCAAATACCTCTGACTTGGTCCGCTGGAGCATCGACATCAGGTACCAGGATGCGCGTCTCCCGACCGGGTTCGGTGGCGTATCGCATCTACTGCGAAGCCGGGAGCGGCCGGAGGCAGTCATTACTCTCGATGACTTCATGAACGAACGGCCCGAGAGGCTCGAGACAAAGTTGTGACGCCTGTTAACTCGGCAGCACCACCTGCCCTGCGATCCAGACTCCGATTTTACAGTCGACTTGAATAGCGGCAGCGATTGGTTCACCGCCCGAGGTGTCATCTGCCAGCTCACGGCGCCAGGCAAAGGCTTGCTTTGTTTAGAGATTTCCAGTCTGAATTCACTGTTGCTTGTCCCTGGGAACGGCGCGCCGCCTGCCCGAAAGCTCGGTATTCGATTGCCTCAGGCGTCTCCGCACTTTTTTCCTGATGTTTTGCGGAGTAACGCCCTTCCATTTCTTCTACAGACGGTTCTGAACCTCGTCCTTCAAACGAATGCAATGGATGCATTCCAATTAACCATTTCCATTCCTATGGCTCACGAAGATTCCGACTAACCATTGCCATCCGAATCCTCTTCCAAAATGACTCTCAGAGCTTCAATAAGCATCGGCAAATCTTCTCGACAAGTATCCCAGACGATTTTTGTGTCCACGTCAAAGTAAGCATGAACAATGCGATTGCGCATGCCTTGCATCAGGCGCCATGGAACCTCAGAATGACTGGATACAAATTCACCGGGGAGATTCGCTGCTGCCTCTCCGATGATCATCAAGTCGGCAGTGACTGCTCGAAGCGTCCGCGGATCTGAACAGAATTGCGCGTAATCCAGCCCCGCGATGAACCCCTGGATTTCATCTGCTGCCAGTAGAATGTCTTCGATGCGGTCCTTCCAGCCTCTAGGCGACACGGACGGCCTCCTTTAATACCTCTTCTCGCATCCTTGGCTTCAGCCCACCAGGGGTACAAACGTCTACGGAACACCCAAGAACCTCCTCAAGATAGAGCTGGAGCTTCACGAGCCCGAAATATCCTGTCGGCCGATTAAACTCGACCAATACGTCCACGTCACTGGTCTCCCCAGCTTCTCCTCTCGCCACTGAGCCAAATAGAGAGAGAGAGGCGACCCCGTATTCGTTGTTCAGTTTCTCTGAAAGCTGTTCAAGCTTCTTGATAACCTCATTTCGTGTCATGGAAACCTCCTGAATTCATGGGACGTCCATTCTAACAAAGGTTCACGATCCAGGTTCACAGTGATGCGCCCTAGCGCATCGTATGCTCCTCCCGACTCACCAAAGCTGGTGACTACGAAGCTCAAAACCGGTGCATTTTCATCACTTCGTTCCCTCGCTGATCAATCACCTTCACTACCACACACTTGTATTTCCCCAATGAGAACGGCAACGAGACCGTTCCGCTTAGATTCTCGAAGGCATCTTCGTCCACCACGCCTTTTAAGGCTCTTGCCAGTTTGTCCCAGGCCGACCGGTCCGGGAAGTGGTGCTGTTCCCGCTTCTCTGCCCATTCGAGCCACGGCTCGTGGTCCCGAAGCGCCTCAGCCAGGATTTTTGCTTCGTCATCGGCCAGGGGCCGCTGTTTGGCCGCTTCCAGCAGTTCAGGCAGCTTGTCCGGCCCGCCATCCGGGACGAACCGAAGCACCGGTGGCCTTCGTGGACTGTACGCGTATTGCGCCTTTGGGATAATCGGTATCGTCCCTTCCGCAGCCAGCTTCGCCGGCGGATTATTCTTCCGCTTCGCCTCTCCGTGCCGATAGTCCTCGACGGAGGTCTGATTTGGGATCTTCTTCCTGGTGGTCTTCTTCTTCGCCATCTCAAACCTTTAGATAAAGTGTCTCAATCAGCCTACAGCCGGACAAATTATAGCCACCGTCCGGGCGCGTCAAGAGGCGCCTGCCGTTTCCGGGAGCACACACCTGACGCGGCCTTTGGCCGCAGCCCAACCTGGGAACGGAGGCGTCTCGCCTCCGCACGGAAGCGAGACGCTTCCGCTCCCAGGAAAGTTCTCCGCGTCACGTGGAGAGGTTACAAAGTGAGACCCTGGAATTTTTCCGGGCCTGGCACCCGGTAAAATAAGCCCCTTTGGGGCAGCCTCTCTGCCGCGAGGATTTTGTTTAAAGTCGGCGAGTTATCGCCGTTCGGAGAGACGAAGTCGCCCCGGAAGCGCCATAACTGTCGCATGACGAACAATTGGCCCAACGGATCCAATGAATATTTACGAACCCTCTCGGAAATTTAGAAGCGATCTGACGGGGCCAGCCTATACTTGGAGGCGTGCGGCATCCGCACTGAATTCGCCTGCCCTGAGCCTGTCCAAACATCGCGGCCGGACCAGTTTCTTCGATGTGCCTTTTCTCTTCGACGCCGGCCTCTTCAAGCGTGACGAGCCTCATGCTTTGGTTCGTGAGAAAGTCTTGCCGGCATTGCGAAAAGTGCAGCCGGATCTGGACAGCCTCTACTGCTGTGACAAAGGCCGTCCTTTGGTGTCATCTATCAGTTCACGGCGCCAGGCTATAGCCCGTTCTCGCATCCACCCTATACGCGTCTTATGGTAACGGGATGCACCCTGGCGAATGGCACAAATTCACCGCTCCGTGGATGAGTGAGAGGCAGGGCTTGGGCAAGATGTGCCGACTGCCCATACCACTGGCTAAGAACCTTGTGTTTGGGGGACTGCGGCGTCTGTCGTCACCTTTCCGCCACCTCTTTGTCCAATTCCATAACCACCCGAAAACCAATGTGCACCGACCTCTTCTCAGGTTCCAGCCCGGTACGGTATGCGCACCGAAAGGTATCGGGGTCGAAATTCCAGCCGCAGCCGCGCAGTGACTTCATCGTTCCGTCTCTGGGCCCAGCGGGATTTTGGCTTGGTGCTTCCTTGAAATAGTTCGGGTCATACCAGTCAGAACACCACTCCCAGACGTTGCCCGCCATGTCCAGGATGCCAAATGGGCTTTTGTCCGTCTGCTTGGTGGCGACCGGTGCGTAGGTGCCGTTCGCCGTCCCCGACTGCGTACCATCGAAGTCGTTTCCCCACGGGTAACGGCGCTCAGCGAAACCTTTTGCCGCTTTTTCCCACTCTGCTTCGGTCGGGAGGCGGTAGATGCGTTTTGTTTTTTTCGAGAGCCATTCACAAAAGTCGACAGCTTCCTTCCAACTCACCCACGCGATCGGAAAGCTGTCGGTCTTGCCCCAATCTTTTGTGTACCAGTCGTCAAGTTGCCGAGCCGTTGGATTATCACCGAGGAAGAGTTTGTATTGCTCGACCGTGATTTCTGTCTGCGAGATATAAAAGTTATCGACATGAACCCACCGCTGAGGCGTCTCGTTGCGCCGGCCCATCGTCAACGGGCTGCCCATCGGAAACTCGCCCGAAGGTATGTAGAGCATTTCAAGACCGAAGGGGCCCACGTGTCTGGCTTCAGGCAATCTCGTGAATTCTTTCCTTGAAGTCAGGTTTACAGCAGGCTTGCCCAAGTCACGGAAATCGTAGACCCAGTGCTTTCCCCGGTCCAGGATTTCAATCACTTTGCTGCCTCGCACTGAACGCATGTGAGGTGAATTGAAAAGCATGTTCCGGTCGAGCGGGAGGGGTTCGCCGTTCTCAAAGGCTGAGATCATCATCCAGCGAGAACCGTCTCTCTGATTGATCATTTTGATCTGCCTGCCATCGGGCATCTTCCAAGTCAATACACCAAGTTCGAACCGGGCCTCCAATCTGGTCAAAGCTGACCTGAACGCATCATCATTCTCGTAGTCGCTCCGATTTCCGAGCATGAACAGATGGCAGTCATCGGTGAGGTCGATCTGGCCGACGATAACGTCATCGTCCCCTCCGACGGTGACCATTTCTGTCGTCACTTTCTTCAAGCCGCCGTGCCATCCGGCGTCCCCGAACGTGACCAGGAAGTTATCCGTTTGCAGAATGTTCCTTCCGCCGGCGTAAGTCCCTGTAATGACCTTTCCCGGCGATGAAGCGAAACTGATCGACCAGTAACACCCATCGTAATAGCTCCCCGCCCCCTGCCCGGAAGCCATTGTTCCATGTGGTGTCACCCAAATGCTGATGGGGATGCGCAGCTTCTCGGGCCCTGTCGTTGCCACCTCCGTCATCAGGTAGGTGCCGCGCATATCCGGATTCTTGACAAGCCACGTCGCTCCTTCCGGAGGGATGTAGTTGCTGTCTAAGACATGTACCAGGAATTGGCCTTCAGCATATTTTGCTCCTTCGGCATCGTCACCGAACCAGAGCCTTGCAAGCTCGAAAAAGGCGTTATGCTGATTGTTTACCTGTGAGCTTTGGCCTCGCGTGAACGGAATACCACGCCAGTGATTGAGACACTGATTGGCAAATTCATAGGCCAGAAGATCGAGATGCATTTTCGCCGCCGTCCTGACCGAATCATCCGGGGCAAAGTCGTTCAGGCAGGTGAGCGCCTTGGCAGTAACCGCTGCGTACCTTGGCGAGTGGAACTCGCTCCAGCCCCACTTGGCACGGTCACCCAAAAACTCCTCAAGCAGGTGTTGACGATGTGTTCGGCTACGACCCATGACAGCATCGATGAGATATGCGGCAACGAGGATGTTCAGAGAATGGTTTTCTGTGTACTCGCAAGGCCACACGTATTCCAGATCGGCCATGCGATTTCGGTCAGGATTCGGTACCTTCCATTCCTTGAACATCTGTGCGAGGTGCACCTTTGCCTTTGTCGAGAGCGAGCCGCTCTTCTCGAACCTCAAATATGTGCGCAAGAGATCCGTAACCTGGACATCGGTATCTGCTACAAGCCCCTGCCAGAGAGAGACCCATTCGACTTCCGAAAAGTACTGGTTTGCCTCCTCCAGCCGGACTCCTTCAGCCAGGCAGGCATGCGCCACGCTCCACCTCTCCACATCCACCCAGGTAGTTGGGTTTGGTCCCTGTTTGAGAGGTCTCTTAACGATGTTCAAAAAATTATCCCTTTTCCGCTCATCAAAAGACTTCCGAAACGAATGCGCAGGCTCGGCGACAGCCCCTCCAAGTAGAAGCGTCAATCCGGCCAGAAGGGTGCTTGTGTAAACCGCCCAGTTAGCCATCAGAACCCGCCTATTCGGCGAATCACCGAAGTGTATACCTTCATCTTTCTTCATTATTTTAAGCCATTCAAAAGGAACCGGAACCATCTTCCAGATTCGAGTAGCCGGAGACATCAAACACCATTAATAAAATTGGCCAAATATTTTGCATTTTTAAAGTGCAACAAGCTCAATGATTGATAATATCCCGCGCATAATTATTCAAGCACTACTAATATGGGATATACCCCTCCAAACCTACTAGGGGTTGGAGATTTGTTTCAGTCTAGTGTCTTGATACTTTGAAGTCCCTTGAATTACAGGGGAACAGATTACCAAGAGGTTGAGGAATCAGGAAAAACCATCCTCAACCAGTGGTGCCTGAATGGGCACCCCGGACATAACATTTTTAGTCGGAGTGGGGCAGCGTTTTTCGCTAAATCAAGCCGACAAAGTTCTTTTTTTGCGCCCATGCGAAGAGGAGGTTAACTCGAGTTTTTCGTTCGTCGCGAGGTTTCGTGTTTGCGCAAAACTGCCGGGGCCTTTACGGCGGTTTACTGGATCAAATCCAGAACAAGCAGGTTTGGAATTCGCTTTCTAAACGCTTAGCGAACGCGCCTCCAAGATGGGCGATCGTGAAGCAAAACTATGAGGAGACCTTTTATTGAATAATACTACCCTTTCGCCATCCGTAGTTGTCAGACGAGCCATTGATGAGTCAGTCTGGGGTATTGCGACCAGCATAGACATCTACAATTGCAATCCCGCCACAATTCGAGACGCCGATAAAATCAGGCAATTTGTCTCTGAACTTTGCGATCTTATCGAGATGCGCCGGTTCGGTGACACGCAAGTAGTCCACTTCGGAGAGGACGAACGCGTTGCCGGTTATTCGATGGTGCAACTCATCGAGACATCGCTGATCTCAGCCCACTTCGCCAACCAGACAAACGCCACCTATCTAGACGTTTTCAGTTGCAAACCCTACGAGCCTGAAGTGGTCGCTGATTTTGCTCAGACCTTTTTCGGCGGCACACAGCGGATCACAAACTCGACCTTGAGGCGATGACCGATGGTCGAGATACGCTTCGTCACCGATCTTGACGAATGCGAGCAGCTATGGCGAAGAACTTTCCCAGAGACCGTGATTACGGATCTCTGGGAAGTTCGAGCCTGCTTTCAATCAAGTTTTGATCGACCCCCTCGATTCCTCGTTGCTGAAAATTCCGGTCGGCTCGAAGCAATGCTTCCTCTGAGCTGGATCGTTGAGGCCGGATGCTCTGGCTATTTTCCAGGCGAGACATGGAAAGGGAAAACCTGGCTGGAACAGAACCGGGTATTTCTGTCGGGACAGCTATCGATCGAAGAGCTCGTGACAAAGTTGGAGACTCCCCGTCACATCCGCTACTTGATTTCACCAAATGAAGCGGCCACCAACTTGCCTGTCGACGAGATCGGCTACCTGTTCCATCCGCCAAAATATGATTTTGATTTCGAGAATTACTTTGGTGAATTCTCGCATCGCTCTGCGAAACGCCTCCGCCGGGAAATTGAATCTCTGGACTCCAGAGGAACACGATATCGATATGACGACCCTTCGGATTTTGACCATCTGGTGGCATTGAATTTGAGCCGATTCGGCTCCAGCTCTTATTTTCATGACCCTCGTTTCCGGCGGGGATTCGAAAAGCTTAAGGACTTGCTGCAGGAGCGCGGCTGGCTGCGTATCACTACGGTAATCATGGAGGATGAGATTGCAGCGGTGGATTTGGGCTCCCTCTACCGTGGCGCTTACACTTTGCTTGCTGGCGGAACTAATGGTGATTTTCCGGGGGTGGCAAAGCTCATCAATGTTCATCACATGCAAAGAGCATGCAAAGAGAGAATGGAAGAGGTGGACTTCCTTTGCGGAGACTTTTCCTGGAAAACTCTTTTCCACCTGACACCGCGTCCGCTCTTCCTGATTTCAAATGTGTGCCCCGAAGAGCCTGCCGTCGGCGACTCTGAAGCGGGCAGCGGGACAAGTCATGGATAGACGCACAGCGGTCATCGGGGCAACTTCGGATTACATAGACCTCATCCAGAACCGGCTTCCTGGACGGGCAATATTTCTAACCAATCGCGGCGAGCGGGAAAAGGCTTCAGAGCCGAAACCGGACGCCCGTAACGAAGTGACCAGCGATCTCATCAGCCAGGAAGCAGCTCTGTCGGCCTTGAAAGAACACGTTGACCGGTGGGATGTCCAATTGTCAGGAATCGCCTGCTTCGACTGCGAGTCCCTTTTACTCGCGGCCCGCACTGCCAATCTTTTCGATCTTCCCTTCCCAACGCTGGAAGCGGTTTCCACATGCAGGGACAAGTTCAAAGCAAAGTCGCTCTGGAGGCAGCGCGGGTTACCGTGCCCGGAAGCCATGCTAATTCAATCGGCTGACGAAGCGTTACGCTTCCACAAAGATCTAGCCGGGCAGACCGTATTGAAACCTCTTACCGGGAGCGGAAGTGAACTCGTGTTTGTTTGTTCGAGCGAGGCAGAATGTTCGTCCGCTTATCAAAATCTTCAACGTCGGCTGACGAATCATTCCGACGTAAGACTGTATCCGCGTGAGGTCTCGGTAAGTGCTCCCGGAAGAGGCCCTTCGGCCATCCTGGAAGAGTTCATTACCGGCGAAGAATTCAGTTGTGATTTCATACTCGACAGAGGTCTCCTGGAGGTGATTCGATTCGCCGAAAAAATTCCGGCTCGCTTTCACTCTCCGGGCACCGCGCTGGCATACATCGTTCCCGGGCGAATGCCGCAGTCATTTGATGCGTTGCGGTTCAATCAGCTCCTTCTTGATGCTGCTCATTCGCTTGGAATTCGCCGTGCCTTGTGCATGGCTGACTTTATCCTCCGGGACGGTCAACCGGTGCTGCTTGAAATCACCCCCCGGCCAGGGGGCGATTGCCTGCCTTCACTTATTCGCCAAAGCTGCGGGCTCGATATGCTTGCGGCAACCTTGGACTTCGCAGATGGGTTGCCCTTAAACATTCCGCCGCACACTGAGTGGAAGCGTCTCGTTGGGCTGCGACTCTTTGCAGATTGTGCGGGAATCATCAGGCACATCGACTGCGAAGAGCTACAGAGCGATCCCAGAGTCTGCGAGTGTGTGCTGAGCCGCTCAGCCGGTCACTCCATCGTGATGCCTCCGGAAGACTACAGTTCCCGACTGATTGGCCATGTCCTCTTCGAGCCCCGTTCGGATTCCATCGAATCCGAATGCGTCGAATTGGCAGCACTCCTCAACCTGGAGATCGAAAACCTATGATCGAACACGATGAAATCATTCGGAAGGCCTCCCAGGTCTTTCGGGGGGAAACACCCCGGATGGATTCCACTGAGCTGCGAACTTTTGTCGACACCTACATCCAGCGAAAGGACGTTTTTCTCAACGCGTGTGAACGCTTTGGCTCGCCTCTCTACCTGATAGAGGAAGCGGTCATCCTGGAGCGTGCCCGGCGTTTTTCGTCGGCATTCCAAGCGCTCTTGCCGCAAAGTCGCGCCTACTATGCGATGAAGAGCAACAACCATCCGGCAATCCTTCCTTTTGTTGTCAAAGCAGGCATTGGCATCGATGTATCGAGCGGACTTGAGTTGCAGGCAGCGCTCGACGCTGGTGCGGAATACATCATTTTCAGCGGCCCGGGCAAGACTCCCGAAGAACTCTCGCTCGCCGTCCTCAACGAAGCGCGAGTGACTGTATTGATGGACAGCTTCGCCGAGCTCGGGCGCCTTCAGGAAGCGGCAGCATCCGAAGGAATTCGAATTCGAGCGGGCATTCGTATCAGCGTAGATAATCGTGGATTGTGGCGGAAGTTTGGCATTCCGATGGGCCGGCTGATCGACTTCTTCTCCGAAGCCGAAACTTGCCCAAATATAGAACTGTCCGGCCTTCAATTTCACACCAGTTGGAACCTGAACGCCGATGGCCAGGTTCGGTTTATCGCCCGGCTCGCAGAGGCCGTCAGTTCGTTGCCCGAACACCATCGATCGCGAATCCAATTCATCGACATCGGAGGAGGCTTTTGGCCGGTGCAGGGCGACTGGCTGCAACCCGCAGGGACCCCTGAAGGACAGCTCGTCCACGCGGTCACGCCCTCCGCCGATCTCACGCTCCAACACCACCGCATCCCGTCGTCACCGATTGAAGACTTTGCCCGTGATATCGGGGAAGCGGTTAGACGCTACCTGTTCCCTCTCTGTGCATGTTCCATATGGACAGAGCCGGGCCGATGGATCTGCCACGATTCCATGAGCCTGCTTCTGAAAGTTGTCGATCGCAAAGCAGACGACCTGGTGATCACCGATGGCGGAACAAACATCGTCGGCTGGGAACGTTTTGAAACGGATTACTTCCCGGTGATCAATCTGACCCGGCCATCCCTCGACGAACACGAATGCTATGTGATGGGCTCACTCTGCACCCCGAGAGACCTGTGGGGCTATGCCTATTTCGGCTCAGACATCCAGCCTGGTGACACGTTGCTCATCCCCACCCAGGGCGCTTACACATACAGCCTCCGGCAACATTTTATCAAGCCATTGCCGGAGTCCGTCATCCTCACCGAGAAGGGCGACCTGGAAAAGGTCTGACCAGGCGTCGTACCCGGCAGACTGATTCGTTCGCAAAAAATCTGCTCTGGGTATGTTCCAGACGGCGGTTCTTGGATACGATTGCCTGCCATTCATCCTCATGCATAGAACAAATAATCAATCTATCCTGCCCGTAGCGGTCATTCTGACTGGACTGTTCCTTGAAGACGGCCGTGCGGAAAACTCCAACCGACTCACGCCGGCTACCCCATCGTGGCATCGCGTTGCGGGTAATCTCATTAAGAACTCCAGCTTCGAACACAACTGGTTCAACCGGAAGTTCACAATGAATCGCCGCTTCCTTCTGCTGCACGGGAGCGATATGGGCGTGGGCGAAGAGGACGGGCATATCGATCACTGGCAGTTTCAGGGAATTCCAATTCCCGATGCGTGGGATATGGAAATTTCAAGATCGGGGGGGCGCTCGGTGCGATTCGATCGGCCGGGAAGCGGCAGCCAGCTCGTGCGATTTGCCGGTGAGCAATTCTGGAACGCGGGCGGCGCCTACTACGCCAGCTTTCTGCCAATGGTGGACAGCCTGGCCGGCCAGCTCCACCGCCGGCAGATTGTTATCGGCGCCTGGTGCAGGACGAAAGACGTCTTGGAAGGCGCCGAGCCACAATTAATAGTCACTATCGATTCGGCCATGAGGAAAGACTACGACACACAGGCCCCGATGAACCAGAGTAAGGCTGTTGCGCAGACCGGCTTTTCCGCGGGCACTCATGACTGGGAATACCGTGAAGTCCGAATCGTTCCAAAAAGCTTCAAACCGCCGAAGGCCGGTGAGGCGAATCTGGATGATCTCGAAATAAAGAAAGACGACCTCGACACTGGCGACGATGTCACCGCCGAAGAGAAATTCGTCGAATACGAGGGCGCGCCTTATTGGGTAACCGTTCAGGTAGTGAACCGCGGTGGCACAGTCTGGTTTGACGATGTCTCATGTGCAGAAGATGCAAAGGGAACGTCGGACAGAATGCCCCACGGTGGCTTCGAGGAAGTTGAGAAGGACTGGCCGAAAGGCTGGTCTCGCCCACAGCAATGGGGATGGTTTCGGAATACTTATTATGCCTTCACCGGATGGTCGCACTGGAAATCGCAAGAGCCCAGAGGCAGCGCCGTCCTTGATGAAACGCCCGCTTTCCAGGGAGAGCGATCATTGCGGTTCAATGTCTTTCCCGGTGACAACTTCGCCGTTCATTCAGACCCAATTGAACTGAACCAGACAGCCGCCTGCCCGCTCGAAGTCCGGGCAATGGTCAAAGCCGACAATCTGCGAACCCTGGAAATTATGGCGCAGGATGAAAGGGGCCAGTGGTTGCCCCAGGGCGATTTCCTCGGCGACGATATGGAGGAACCCGGTCACTACAATTTCGGGACGACCGGCAGCGGGACGTACGACTGGTCGTGCGTGCGAAAATACTTCTCACCCCGCTCCCCAGTCAAAACCGTCAGCGTATTTCTCTGCGCACGCGGATTCGATGGCGCTATCGTGGAAAAGAATCTGGTCGGGACAGTGTGGTTCGATGAGGTCCAAGTCTTCGAACATGGAGTGACCAGGAAACTAAAACCGTCGTTTCCTGAGCCAAAGGCACAATCACCGCATACCTTGCCTCTTATCGTTGACATCGATCTTGGCGACCGACTTTGGGGAAGGAACGTCGTCAAGGTGATGCTGGAGTATGAGGGACACGAGGCGACCAAGTGGATCGAGAAATTACGCCTGGAAGTTCGTCTCACTTCACCGTCGGGTAAAACCACAGCAGCATCACGTTCTGCTGTGCGCATCCTCGAAGAGCCAGGCGCCCGAAATACCAAGGGTTACGCAATCCTTTCGGCAGAGTACGAGGTCAACGAATTGTGCAAGTCTTGGAAGGAGCAGTATGAGCTGTTTGTCCAGGTCGTCCCACCGGCGGAGTCGAAGGCGTATCCCGGCCGACGCTTCCACTTCGGCACTCCCTCGCAACTGGTCAGTACGGGCGTCAGCGCGTACTACCTCTATCCCGATGAACAGTTGACCCTGTACGCCAACCTGAACATCTCCCGCGGCAGCATTGAGGACATCGCTCTTTGCGAAGTAGCCCTCTCGAATGGTGGCGGTGTGAAGAAGACCATCAAGGTGGATGACCTCTCCGCAATCCTCAAACCGCAGCGTTCCGCCGGCAACGTCAACGCGCACCATCTCCTGCAGGTAAAGTTGGACAGCAGGGACCTCACCGTGCATCCATGGCAGGAACCGGTTCTTGACTGCCTCGCGACCATTCGCCTCTACAGCAAGATGGGCAACGAGTCTCGTCCATCCCTCAGGCTCACGGCAGAGGGAGCGCCTGTCCGTTTCGGTTTTATGGAGAAGGTTCCCAAGCCCAGCTTCCCGGAGACGATCAAGAAGACTGCCATCAACGAACGCGGGTTCATTACCATTAACGGCCAGCCCTATTTCCCTGTCTATTGGACACCCCACTTCGGCATCGTCCCCGAGGTCAACTACCCGCCCATGCAATTCGGCTACAAGTCGCTCAACCTGATGAAACTTGTCTGCTCAAAGGAGGCGGCACCCGATGACGAGGTGAAGGCGGAACTCCTCAAGAAGATCAACGAAGTAAAAAACGACCCCAAGTTCTTCCAATACGAAATCGGCGAAGGTGAAATGCAGCTCCAGGGCGGGGGATGGCAGCAACGGGTCGAGTGGTGCAAGAAGGCCATCGGCTGGATTCGTGAAGCCGACCCGGATCATGTCATTAACGGCCCCATCTCCTGGCTGGTCGGTCACCCGCACCACAACAGCGCCATGAAACAGTTCGTCTCACATTGGGACGTTATCGGCGTGGAGGCCAGCTTCGAGTATCAGCCAAAGGTAAACGAATTTGCCCTTCCTCTGATGAAGGCACGCAGGACGGCCGTACTCGTCGGCCTGGAAACCTATTTCTATCAGAGCAACCGTACCCTCCGCTGGCGCGGTTACCGCAGCCTCTTGAACGGCGCAACGGGAATCGGCCTCTGCCCGTCCGGCATGATGCAGTCTCGCCCCGACAAGGAGAACTACCTGCGCGGCCTGAACGGAGAGTTCCGTGGCCTCGGCCCAATTCTCACTTCAGATGAACCGGTAAAGCACACCAGCGTTTCCTCCAACACCGTCGAAATTATGGAGCGCGTTCACCAGGGCAAACGCTTCCTCTTCGCCGTCGGAGACCAGGGCGCCGGCGCTCAGCCAGTGCGTTTCACCTTCCCGGAGGGAGTCACATTTCATCATGTCCGTGTTCTGTTTGAGGCCCGGTCGATCCAGCCAGCAGAAGGAGGTTTTGAAGACGACTTTGGACAGGCCCAGACAGTTCACGTATATGAACTATTGCAGTAGCGCTGCCTATGGTAGCGTCATTTGCCAGTAAGGAATGAAGACCGTGTCATCTGTCAGGTATCTGCATCAACTGCGTTGCGGAACGATGCCTCGGATGTACGTTAGAAACATCCTCCCGCGGCCCAGGGCCACAGACCATGAATTTCATGTATGTTTGTTACCCCTGCCGCATCCGTTGGCGTAACCAGAATTACACACCGGACGCGACCCTTTATCGCCCCCCTTCAACAGCATTACAGATTCAGAAAATCAGAGAACAAGAATGAGCATCGTACGAACCTGCATCGTCGGCATGGGTATCGGCAGACCGAATGG
Organism: Planctomycetota bacterium; assembly: GCA_027625095.1. Lineage (GTDB taxonomy): Bacteria > Planctomycetota > PUPC01 > JACPCR01 > JACPCR01 > JAQBXN01. Next base: position 129,911 of record JAQBXN010000005.1, read on the forward strand.
CAGCGCTATCGACAAACACCCACGTGGCCAGGTCACCGCACTGTGTGACCTGGAGGAAGACCGAATGGCGGATTACGCCAAGACTCTCTCAGGCGAAGTGAAGCTTTACACCGATTACAAGAAGATGTGCAAGGACAAGGAAATCGATGCGGTCTTTGTGGGCACACCCAACCAATGGCATGTACCCGTTGCACTGGAAGCGATCAGGAACGGCAAGCACGTCATGGTGACCAAGCCTCTGGCGGACTCCAATAAGGCAGCCAAAAAGGTTGTCGCCGCAGCCGAAGCTGCGGGTGTGGTGAACATGATGTCGCTCTCGACACGCTTTTCAGACAATGTCCGATACCTCGGCGGCCTCATCCGGGCAGGTGAGTTCGGCGATGTCTATTACGGTCGCGCCCTCAGTATTCGACGAAACGGTATCCCCGCCTGGAACCTTGGTTTCATCAAGAAAGGTGGTGGAGCTTTCCGTGACATGGGCGTTCACGTGCTTGATGCCGCCTGGTGGCTCATCGGAATGCCCAAACCAGTCACCGTGTCCGGCGTCGCAGGTGCAAAGTTCGGCCCCAAGGGGCTTGGCTATTCGGGCAACGTCAAGAAGGAAGTCTGGTCTCAATACGACTCCGATGATTATGCCGGGGGGCTCATTCGTTTCGATAATGGCGCAGCGCTGCAGGTCGAAAGTTTTTGGGCCTCCCACCAGCCGGGCGAATTTCAGATCGAACTGTTCGGTACCGACGCAGGCTCTACCCTCAACCCGCTCACCATCTACAAGTGCAACGGCAAGGTGACCGAAGATATCAAACCCGGCCTGCCCAAAGAAACCCCGGCCTGGGACAACATCGCGGACAATTTCATTTCAGCCATCCTCGACGGCGAAGAATGCCAAGCCCCACTACGACACGGTATGATCGTCCAGGAAATGATGGAAGCCATACTCGAAAGTGCAGCAACCGGGGCAGAAATCCGATTGGATAAATGACAACCAACTATTGGAGTAAGGCTGATTCACCTGTTCCCTTGCCACAATGGTGAACCAGGTTGCCAAAGGATTGACAGCTTACATTGCGTGTTAACTTTCCAGCCTCATTCACCGCCGGGATAAACCAGGCAGGGTCTTAAGAAAACCCTCTTTTCAGGAAGCACACCATGAGTCTCATCGACACCATTCTCACAGAAGTTACCTATCTTCGAGAGCGACAGGGCAAGAGTTCGAATGCCATTCGTCTTGCGGATGAATTAGCACCCGAGCTGAAGCTGAATCCACAGAGCATCCTCATCAGCCTCGGCTATCTGGAACGATTTCTGTTGAAGATGCAGCACGAACTGGGAGGCCAGGCCGACGGCTCTAAAATTTTGGAGATACTCAGTTGGACTGAGGGCTGAGGTTTCTTCAGCGGTGGGTACCGCCTCGTGGAGGCGGACAACAGCCTGCGTTCAGGCAAATTTGCGTGGCAGGGAAGTGGCCCTATCGAATCCACATGGGATATGTTTTCCCAGTTTTCCTGAAAATGTGAAAACTGATAGTCGAATCGCTCATCCGCTCACCGACTCGTTTCTGATTTGAGTCTTTAACGTGAATGAGTATTGGTTAATATGTGTGTGTGTCCGAAAGCGCGAATCAGCACACGACTTAAATTCATACGGGGAGGGATAGTTGCACTACATTGGCAGGACGCTTGCCGTAATTCTGGGCATAAGTTCTCTGAGCTTCGGGCTCGAGGTGAAAACCGAGGATGGACTTGCTCTCAAGATGACTCGAGAGGGCACCATCGAGCGCTTGATATTGGGCGAAAAGTGGCAGCGTTTGAACAGCTTTAATGGCGGCTTGCAGATCCGGGACGCGCACAACCCAAATGTACCTTACGAGGTACGCGCCACCCACAAAGAAGAGGGACCCTCCCAGGTATTCAATTTCAATATCGAGGAACTCCTTCTCACGGCGAAAATGAGGTATACAGGCGGGGAAAACTACATCACCATCGATATTGAGCTAACGGATACATCCCAAAAGGCAAGGTCGCTCGACGTGAATTACATCCTTCCTGTCGGTGAAAAAGGCTGGATGTGGTCGCCCAATCTGCGTACCACACGGATTATCCAGAACGGAGATGTATATTCCGTTGACGGGACAGACTTGGGGATCGGAGATTCCGACGGGCTTTCACTCTATCCGTTCTGCTCGCTCGCTGGGCCAGAAGGTGGCATTTCACTGGCAATACCTCCCAGTCATCCCGTGTGCAGTTCGTTCAGGTATGAGCGCGGCCAACTTTCGTTAGAGGCCAATCTAGGCATTGCGGAATCCAGCGAAACACGGCGTACCACGCTGAGACTATTGCTCTACAGGTGTGACCCCTCCGGCGGTTTGCGTGATACAGCTCAGCGGTACTCTGAATTCAATCCACAATATTTTGAAAGCCATTTTACACAGGCTGGCGCTGCCTTATTGAATGAGAAACTCCCGACCATAGACACCGACAACCTCGGCTTTAAACCGTCCGCTTTACATTCGTTGTATGCTGTGAAGATTCCTCTCGCGGAGAAGGTTGCTCCGGAAGCCACAAAGAAGAGTTCGTCGTTTGCACGCGTCTCGGCATTGTTTCAACTTAAGTATTTCTATATTTATCCCAAGTCACCGGGTTATGCCGAGAGCCTGTTGAAGTATGTCGCGGATCCGGTCCTGCAGGCAGAAGTCGACCCTTTCTGGGGCGCCTATTCCGCTCTCCCCAAAATCATAACCAACTCGGTTGTACGCATGCCAAATGCCTGGCCCGCCTTAGATGGATTTCAAAGCGAACTGATAGACAAAGATGAACTCGGCGCCCGTCAGATTAACTATCTCGTCAATGTCGAACCGGGACTCTTTACAGACAAGAGCGATTCAGCCGGGTTTACAGCGGGGAAACAAATCCTCGCGTCCCTCCGTGAGGCAATGAAATCCGACTCATTCGACGGGATCTGTTTGACTGATGTGGTATCCGCTTCGGTAGGGCTCAATTTCAATCGCGACCATTTCCCTTACGCATCCCACCCGCTCACCTACGACCGCAAACTCCAACGACCAGCCATGCTGAATCTGTTCAGCGTCGTTTCCCTGTTAAATCAGCTGAGACTCGACTTCGGCCAGAAAGGCCAGCAATCCGCCAAGAGCATTTGGATTCATGGAAAAGATTTCAATCGAATTCCTTCGTACCCGTTGCTCCACCTTTCAGACGTCATCAGCCTGGAGGCACATCCAGATCAACGGAATTTTGCCCGGTATGATGCGATTCGTGTGAATGCTGGCAGCAAGCCCCTTCTGGCTATCATCGGGCCTGACGCCGCAGCGGCTGCAGAGGAGAAGAGCGAAGTGCTCCCGGACCTTCTTCGCTGGCACACCTATTACGGAATTCCTCTTTCGCTTGGACCACTGTGGTCCAGTAAGACCTTTGCGCCGAAACTCAAAGAGAATTCCGCTCTGATTGAAACGCACCTGAAGGTGGCCATAGCTCTGTGCCAGGCCGGCTGGAAAGCCATCCCACAAGCAATATCGAACCACACAGGGGTTCATGTCGAGCGCTTCGGCCCCGGCGGGGATGGGCAGTTCTTCACTGTTTACAGCACTGCAGAAGAGACGGTGGATGTCACCTTATCTGTGCCGGCGAAGCTGGTGTCCGGCACACCGAACGTCATCGAACTGCTGAACGGCCGGAATGTCTCCATCTCAAAGCAGGGCGAGCATTGGATGATGACAATCCGCATCCGGCCTTCAGATTGCCAGGTCCTTAAAATTGGCCGGTAGACAAGGCCTCCGCATCCTGAGGAAGCTGAAAACCCCAACTCAAATTCTGCCCTGACAGGATGGACTTCATACTCGCTGACCTGCTGTGGCCCCACTTGGGGTAGATTAATTGTCGGCAGACCAATTTGAAGAGTTCAGCAACATTAGTCTGCCCCTAACGCGGCCTTTGGCCGCAACCAAACCTGGGAACGGAGGCGTCTCGCCTCCGCACGGAAGCGAGACGCTTTCGCTCCCAGGAAGGTTCTCCGCGTGCTGCGGAGATCTTTGGTAGCTGCGGCTTCTCGCCGCAGCTACGGTTTGCGGACGATAGGCCGCGTTAGGATCAGATTAGGACATAGAGATTCTTTACCACGCAAACTGTTCGTGCACCCGACGAAGATTAAGACGAAGAAATAAACAGCCGGACGATATCTTAAGCTCGCACCATTCCATCGTAGGTGGGGCGTCCCGCCCGTCTTCAGCCACAGATCTCCACAAGCCAGCGTGACGCCGGCGTACCCGAGGAATCTGATCTGCCTTCGGGAGAAGGCAGCCATGGGATGTCGGCCGGGACGGCCAACCTACGATTGCTAAATCAGCAGACTCACCGAATTATTCACAGTGGTCGATTCGGTGTTATCCATGGAAGCGTTGCCGGTGTTCTTGGCCCGGCCGTTGTTTTCGGTGACGACGTAACCTTCATCTTCTCCGGCGCCCGCGTCCATGAGATGGTTCTGTTCCTGGCTTGCTGAGCTTTTGCTCACGGCGGAGATGATCTGGTTTGGGTTGGCGTTCATTGCCGCGAGCACTCTCGTCGAACGCGGGGATAGATCCCCGATCTCGAACTTACTGAGGTTGAAGCTGCCGATGAGGTCGACGCGGTTGTTCGCACTGGTGATGCCGGTGTCCTGGGTGATGTCGTTGTCTGCGACTCCACCGTCGGCGATGGCGCGCTGGGTGACCGGGTTGGTGGCGCTGCCCTGACGTTGGCCGTGGGCAAACACTGCCTGGGCCTGGAGGTCACCGACGCTGCCTTCTATCTCGCGGAATCTTGCCTGGTTGAACGCGTTGCCGACCGCGTTGGCGATGGTCGTATTAGAGACCGTTGCCGAGAGATCGATATCAAACTGTTGGATCGTGTCCGACCGTTGATTGATATCGTTTTCGGCATCACTGTCTGTGCCGGTAAAGTCATTCAATTTGGCCAGTGCATCTTGCGCACCGTTCTGGTCCTGAGCGATCTGGCTGCCTGCCTTCGCGATGTAATCCTCGGCATTGGCGCCGGCGATGTAGCGTTGCAGGTAATTGAAATCGAAGTTGGCCGCATTCGCGTTCGTGGCCTGGACAGCCTGGATGGTGATCTGCTGCCGGTTATTGGTCACGACTACCTGCGAAATGTCTTCAGCCTGGGTCTGGTCGTTATCGACGTTTCCCCCGCTGAAGGCGCGTGCGGCCTGGTCGGTATTCGCCGACTGCGATGCAGAGCGGAAACCTTCGGACAACAGGTGATTCATGATCGCCCGCTGTTCGCGGACACCGCCCTGGAGCATACCGGGGTCAGTGAATGGGGTGGTTGAAAGAGATGAAAGGGACATGGGTTACCTCCTCGTGAGAGAAAATTCAGCTTTGGTGGTTCTTCGTGTCAGGACAGTGCGTAATACGTAATACTTGAGTTTTAGGCTTGGATGGCCGGTTTGGTTTTGAGATCGGTTGTTCATTTCTGTTCTCTGTTCCTGGTTTTGGCTTTGTCTTTTGTCTTTTGTCTGCGGTCTCAGGACTCAGGACTCATTTTCTTCTATCCGAACAAAGTAATTCTCAGGACTCCCTCAAGGGCCACATCGCTTTGGTTGGCGATGAGGTTGGTCATGAGCTCGTCGATGAGAGCGTTGATTGAAGTTGCCATCGAGGCCTGGATGCGGCTCTTGATAATCTGGTCGCGAATGTCGCCGGAGGAATCATCTTCCTGGCCGTCAATGGTGTTTGTTCCGCGCTGTCCGAGGATGCTGTCCGCTCCATTTCCACCAAGTATGGTGTCACTGGCGGAAGTGACGCTGTCACATTGTCATTGCCGCTGCCAGCGTTGACGGTGTAGTTGCCCGAGCCAAGGATGACGTTGTCCGCTCCACCGCCGCTGTTAATGGTGCCGCCGCCGCTGCCGAGGGCGTTAATCGTGTCCGCGCCGTCACCGGTAGTGAAATCCACTGCCGACGAGATGCCGGACTGGACGTTGATAGTGATGGCCGGGCCGTCGGATGCGTTCAGGACGATGGTATTGATACCGCTGAAATTGTCCGATTCGAAGTCATCGAAGACGCTGCTTTCACCGATGAGTTGAACATTCCCGCCCGAGCCCTCGAAGTTGAAGGTGGTCGAATGGATGAGGTCGCTGTCAACGGTCAGTGTACTGCCGGACTTGGACACGTATTCCGGAGCGTCATCGTCATCGGGCTGTGAGCCCAACTCGACTTCGAAGATTGTGATGTCGAGCAATTTGAACTTCGCCGTCATGCCAGTGGCAGTAATTTCAACCTCCGCGGAAGCGGAAACGTCGACGCTGATGCCGAGCAGGTCTTCATACGACCCCGTTATCTCAAAGGACACGTCGAATTCGCTATCGCTAAGCCCTACGGAAGTATCGACCTCCACCCCGAGCGTAGCAACGAACAGGTCGAGTGAGAGGTCGGTGCTGGCCGTCCCACTCAGGTCGAACTGGAAGTTGGACTTGATATAGCCATCGATGCTGACATCGACGGAAAGCAGGTCCCCTAGCAGCGGCACGTCCAAGTCCAGTGCTAGTTCCAGGTTGTTGAAAGTGATCTGGAAGACGCCGCCAGAGAGCCCGATGCTGGCGCTGTCGCCGGTCATCTCGAAGTAGGCCACCTTCACCTCGACCTCGCTGATGCTGACCAAGTAGGTATTGTTGCTGGTATTGATTCGGACACGGAAATCTCCGTCCACCTTGATCAGCGGAATGGCAATCTTCTCCGCACCGATGTTGATATCCAGGATGAAGTGCGGGTCATTGGTGATGGCGGCTGAGCCGTTCACGGCCAGGCTGCCAAATCCACCCAGATCCAGAGACGCATCCAGCGAGACCGCAAAGCCCGAGCTATTGATGGTCATGTCGAACTGACCCCTCAAGTTGAACAAGGCCAGCGTGGTCAGCTCACCGCCAAGGACGACGCGAGCGGTCTGAGCGGCCAGCGAGCGGGTCGTCGCAGTGTCAATATCGCCGGAATCCGGGTCGATACTGAAAGTTTTGATAGTGCGCGCCTGGCTGCCGGTATTTAGCTCGAGGAGGAACGTACCGTCGAGAGTAAACAAGTTGCCGGCGCCAGAGAAGGTACCGACGGACAGTTGCATCTCGATGCCGCCGGCCAGACCGTTCTCATCGATGAAGAGGAAACCGTTGACGGCAGCCGCTCCGAGCAGCGGCATGTTGACTGCCGCGGAGGTCTGCGCCTTCAGGCCGGTGCCGTCCACCGAAAAGTCTGTAACCGCAGATGCCAGGGTGATGGGGTCGATAGGTCGATATCGAGGAAGAAGAGGTCGATCGAGCCTTCGTGATGGAAGCGCAGGCCGGTCGCAATCTCGAGTGCCTCGTTGTCGCGGATAATGGTCTGTTTCGAGCCGGTGGTGTTGATCTGGAAGTTCATATTGCCGTTGATAAACAGCCCGAACGGCGTGGTGCCCGGAGCGGTGTTGTCGCCCTGCACCATGGTGAGATCTCCGTAGAGCCCGCCTGTGTTCAGGAAGAACTCGCCGTCCATGGTGTAGGTAAGGCCGAGGAATTTGGCGTCCCCGTTGAGGAACATATACAGCCCGGAGGTGTCCTTCCGGAGGATGAACTCCCAGTCGGTCATCTCGAAGATATCGCGTGAGATGTCGCTGAATCCAGGGAGTAGGACTTCGTCCACACTGGCCGTGGCTTCGAAGGCCCGTGCCGGTGGCGAGGCCAGTGGCGCCGACGTTCGGGAAAATCTTGACCGTGGTTGCCGCGACGGTCAGAGTGCTGGTAATCCCCGCTGGATTGTTATAAGGAATAACAAGATTGCTCAGGGTGACCACGAGTCCATCGATAGTGAAGAGCGGCGCTGCATTAACGGTCTGAGTAAAGGTCAAAGTCGCGCTTCCGAGCTCAACCCTGTCGGTTCTGATGACCAGGTTTTGAATTGTCAGGTTCGGCAGGGCAGCAAAGCCGAGAATTTCGAGGGTTGCGCTGCCGATGCGCGCTACTTCATTGCCGCCACCGATTTGGAAGGACAGGTCCGTGATGGTCAGCTTGATGAGGTTGGCAAGGGTCAGCGTGGCGGTGCCGGTCATGGACACCTTGACGAAGGGGCCGGCAGGGAGGTCGACGGTCGTGTCCAGAATCTGGGTAACGGCCTGGGAAGTCGTATTCAGTTGGAGGGTGAATGCGACGCCCGGTTCGAACGCCAGGCCGATGGAACTCGTGAAACCGTTCGGCAGGCCGAGGCCGATCTGGGCGGCGACGCCTCCGCTCGTGAAGAGCATGGCGCCCGAACCGGTCAGTTCGATCAGGGTGCCGCCGTTGGCGGTGAATTTCAGACTGGTAATCTCGGCCGTGACCGCAACGACCGTCGTGCCACCTGAGGCGGTCAATTCAAAGTCAAAATTGCCCTCTATGAGCTGTCCCGCCACAGTCATTGAACCGTCGGATATCGAGAGATGGACGAACGGGCCGGCGGGCAGATTGACTAGCACTCCGAGAATGTCGCTGACGGCTGCGTTGGTAGTATTCAGGGCGATGCCGAACGTGCCGCTGACGGTGACATTGCCGAAGTCCGGGCCGTTGACCAGGGTAACGACCGCCGTTCCGGCGAGGCCACCGCTGGTGAACAGGAATGCACCGTTTCCGTCGCTCAACTCAAGAATACGTTTGGAACCGGCATTAAGGGTGATAGCCAGTCCGGCCGCAGCAACCGAGACCGTGCTGTTTGAGAAGTTGGCTTCCAGGATGAGCGAGTCCGCGCTGATCGAGTTCCCTTTGACCGTCAGTGAAGCATTGGTCACTGTTACCCGGACGAAAACGTCGGCGGACAAGTTTACCGGCGTTCCAAGGATATCTGTCACAGCCTGGCCGGTGGTGTTCAGGGCGATGCTGAACGTGCCGCTCATACTGATGTCGGCCCCGAAGTCCGGTCCGTTCACCAGAGTCAGGCTGCCGATACCGGCGAGTCCATCGTCGGTGAAATGGAAGGTGGCCGAACCATTGGCCAGTTCGATGATGCGCTTGCTGTCGGCATTGAGGGTCAGGCCAAGGTTGGAAACGGAGATTTCGAGGCTGTTGCTGGGCGAGAAAACGAAATTACCGGTTAGCTCCTGACCCAGGACGTTCAGCGTTCCATCAATACCGATGGTGACCGATCTTACGATAGATGGCCTTTCCGAGAGCGACTCCGATACCCTCAAAATTGTCGGGCAGGACGAAGTCGCCGAGACCGCCACCCTTGGCCCGGATAGTACTCATCAAGGCCTCGGCCGGGCAGACACCAGCCTGCTTGGTGTCCTCTTCGACAACATCGAATCGGTCACCCTGGAGACCGGTGATGAGACCGAAGGCGGCGACACCATCCAGCTTTCGCTGATTTCGATTCCGGTCAACATCGACGCCGGAACTCAGACGGATTCACTGACTATTATCGCTGACAACGAGCCGGCGGAGGTATTCGTCACCGCGCCAGGTGAGGGGCGAATTGAAGGCGTGGGCTTCGGGCAGATTACGTTCAGTGGCGTTGAAACTCTCAACGCCAGCCAACTCTCGACGGAGGTGCTCAATTTTGACGCCTTCCGTGACCCCAACGGCAACGGCCCGGATAACGGCCAGCCCGATACGTTCGGCGCCCTCCTCAATGGACAGAACCTCCAGTTCTCCGTCAATGACTCCCAGATTTTCAATGGGGTGTTCGCCGGACTGGCCGAGGTCAACGTGAACGGTTCCGGGGACGACGACACATTCACCCTCGATCTCAGTGGCGGCATCATGGAAGCCCCATTCAAATTTGCAGGAGCGGGCGGCCGGGACGAAGTCCGAATCATCGGTTCGGCCGGAGCCCTTACCGGCACTTTTGTTCCTTCCGGCACGGATGCGGGGAAGGTCGAATACACCAACGGGACAATTACCACAACCCTCGAGTTCACTGGAACGGATTCCATCCTCGACACCGCTTCCACTGCCATTATGACAGTCCAGGCCACCAGCTCGGGCAACAGCATCAGCCTGACCGATGGCTCGTCCGCCGGCCGCGGCAAAGTGGTCATCGATAATCTTGCCACCCTCGAATTCGCCAATAAACCAGCCCTCAGGCTCGAAGGTCTCGGCGGTGGCGATACTTTTCAGATCCTCAGTTCACCGGCCGGACTGAATTCCGTAACGCTTGATGGTGGCACAGGAGCAGACAAACTCGTCGGCCAGAACACCAGCAACGCCTGGCACGTCACCGGTAGCAGTTCCGGCACTCTGAACACCAGCATCAGTTTCACATCCATGGAGAGTCTGACCGGCGGTGACAATGCGGACACTCTTACCTTCGACTCCGGGGCAAAGCTCACCGGAACACTCGACGCAGGGGCCGGCACTGACCAGCTCATCGTCAATGGCTCGTCCGGCAACGACTCAGTCACCGCCGGCGATTTCATGGTCACCTCCTCCAACGGTCAGATCATCATCCACTCCAATATCGAACAGATGACGATCAATGGTCTCGCCGGCGACGACACCATAAGAGTCACCCCTTCCACCAAAGTAGCGTTTACCGTGGACGGCGGCTCGCACACCGGGGGCGACACCATCGAGGTCGATACCAAAAGCCTTGGCTTCAGCCTGGCATCGGATTCGGTCACAGTCACCGGTCTCCAGGCCGTCCGCTTCTTTAATGTTGAGGGCACAGCTCTTCTCAATGTGACCGGCAGCACCTTTTCCATCGACGGCGACACGGGCAACAACCGACTCACCTTGACCGCCAGCGACGAGACCACCGCCACGCTGGTGCTCGATGACTCAACGCCTATTACACTCGACGGCCTTGGCGCATTCACCTTCAACGGCCTGGGCGGAGACGACACTTTCGTCGTCAATAATCCGGGCGGCAGCCTCTTCGCACCGGCGAACGGTATCACTTACGATGGTGGCATCGGCAGCGACACACTGGTGCTCCAGGGAGGAGGCGGCAATGGCTTTACCGAAACCTATGAAGTCGGCCCCACCAACAGTGCTGGTAAAATCACGACAACGAATGGCAGCATCACGCAGGTCATCAACTTCACAAATCTCGAGCCGATCATGGATACGGTCACCGCAGATTCGCTGAAGGTCGTCGGCACGGACAGCGCTAACACCTTCACCTATACCGCCGGTTCGGCCAACAGCCGGGGCAAGGTGGCGGTCGACAGCTTTGAAACCATCGAATTTGCGGGCAAGGGCACGCTGGTGCTCGATGGTAAGGCGGGCGCCAATAGTTTCGTGATCGACAATACGAACACACCAACCGGTCTGGCTAAGATCGAAGTCAAGGGCAATGAGGATGCGGATCACATGCACGTGAAGGGCAGTATTGGAGCCGTTGTCATTGCGATTGGCGCTCTCGAGATTGAAAATGGCCCGGACATCTCCATCTCGCAGATCGATTCCGTTCGGCTGGACAACGTGAATGCCTTGAAGGTCAGAGGCGATGATTCGGCTAACGACCTCGCTATCTCAACCACCGGCACGGCATCCACCAATCTGGTTTACGAACAGACAGATTACGAAGTGAACAGCCTGCAATCGCTTCGCTTTGAAGGGGCGGGCGGCGACGACTCCGTCAGCTTCAAAGAGACCGGTCTGTTCGGATTCGCTCCCACGGCGGGCGTAAGTTTTGATGGCAGTGACGGCACGGACTCGTTCACCGGCCCCGACCAGGCCACTACATGGATTCTCACCCAGGCCAATGGCGGGCTCGCCGGCAGCCGCGTATTCACCAGTTTTGAGAATTTGATCGGCGGAAGCCAGGACGACAGTTTCGTCGTGCAAGCCACCGGCAGCATCGGCAGCATCAACGGCGGGCAGGGGACGGACAAGCTCGATTACTCAGCCGCAGCCGGCGTGACTGTCCAACTGCAGAATGGCTCATCTACCGGAGTCTCGAGCTTTGCCGGTATCGAAAAAATCAAGGGATCGGGACTCGCCGACACCATCGTCGGCAAGAATGAAAACACGAGCTGGAACATTACCGGCATCAATACCGGCACGGTTTCGGGGATCCTGTTTGAAGGCTTTGAGAACCTGGCCGGTGGTACGGCGAATGACATTTTCGGGTTTCTTGCGGACGGCCAGGTTACCGGCACTGTCAATGGCGGCGACGGGCTCGACCGGCTGGACTTCACTAGCAAGGGACAGTCGGTCACCATTAATCTCGATACTCAAGTCGCCACCGCCACCAACGGCTTCGTCAACATCGAGACCACCACCGGAAGCAGTCAGAACGATACGATCATCGGCCGCATATCGGGAAACACATTCACCGTAACCGGAAACAACGAAGGCAATGCGAACGATGTCATCTCGTTCACCGGTTTTGAAAACCTGACCGGCCAAACAGGGGCAGATAATTTCATTATCAAAAACGGTGCAGGAATTACCGGTGAAATGAATGGTGCAGGTGGAGACGATTCCCTCGATTACTCGGACTGGACCACCGCGGTCACCGTCAACCTCGCTACTTCCACCGGCACGGGAACGGGGTTGCTGAAGAACATAGCTATATATAAGGGTGGTCAGGCGAGCGACAGCTTTATTGGGGCTAACACGGCTAATACCTGGACATTCTCCGATACTGATGCCGCTGAGCTGAAAGAGGTCGCCACCGGGCGTCAACACCACATTACCGGATTTGAAACACTCGTCGGCGGAAACCAGGCGGACACGTTTATTCCGGTCGAAGGGATTCAATTCGCCGGCACGCTCAATGGCGCGTTGGGCAATGACGTGATCGATTACTCTGCATTCAGCGGCCCGGTCACCGTGAACCTTGGTGACGCGCCCTCAACATCCATCGACGATTTCAAGAACATGGAAACTGTCACCGGCAGCAGTTTCGCCGACACCTTCATCGGGGCAAACGAAGGCACCCTCTGGCAGATTTCGGGCGCCGACAAGGGCTTCATAGGCGGCTCACTTTTCTTCGAGCACTTCGAGAATCTTCAGGGAGGCAGCGACGCCGACAGCTTCACATTCACCAACGCCTCATCGATTTCCGGCACCATAGATGGTGGGGCAGGCACGGATACCCTCGGCTACCTTGCTGTGACGAACCTGGTGGTCGTCGACTTGCAGAACAACCTCGCTACCGGCGCGGGCTCCATCGCCAATTTCGAGGCCGCGGTCGGCGGGTTGAACAGCACATTGATTGCAAAAGACACCGCAAACAGCTGGCAGCTTCGTTCGGAAAATTCGGGCGATGTGAACGGCAATTTTTCATTCGCCGGCTTCAACACTCTGCGCGGTGGCACTCAACAGGACACGCTGACTTACAATGCGGGAGAACTCGACGTGACGAATCCGCACGCCGGCCTCCTGCCGATAGCCGGCGGGGGAACGGTCAAGCTGGAAAGCATTGAAGAACTGCATGTAAAGGATGCGGGCACCGTACGAATCGACGGTAATGCCAGCAGCAACAGCATTATCGTTACGGCCACGGCCGAAGAAAATGCCAGCTATGCGATTGATGGCCTGGCGGCTGTTCATCTCGAAAGCCCGCAAGCATTGGTCGTTGATGGCAAGGGCGGCGATGACCGCATCACCATCATCGAGACCACCACGCCTTTATTCGGGGCAGCGACCTTCGCCGGCGGCGAAGACATCGATACGCTCACCGGGCCAGACTCCGATTCAGTCTGGAATGTTTCCGACGCAGGTACCGGCCAACTCAACGGACACGGTTTTTCCGACTTTGAGAATCTGGTAGGCGGTATCCAAAACGACCGCTTCATCGTCACAGGCAGCGTGAATTCGGTAGACGGCGGAGACGGCACAGACGAACTCGACTACTCGAACCACACCGGCCCGGTCGGGGTAAATCTTGCAACGAATGCCGGGGCGGGGATCGGGCAGTTTGTTGGTATTGAAAAGATCACTGGCTCGTCGCAGGAAGACACCCTTACAGGAGAAGATGCCGCCTCTACCTGGAAGGTGACGGGCGACTCTTCAGGAATTCTGAATCAACTCGCCTTCGACTCGTTCGAGCACCTGGCAGGCGGCGATCAGGCCGACACTTTCGAGATTCACAGTAATGGCAGCGCTGTCTCCATCGACGGCAAAGAGGGCCAGGACGTGCTCGATTTTGCACAGCACACCGGGCCAATCAGCGTAAATCTTGAATCTGGTGCAGCATCCGGCGTCGGCAGCTTTCAGAATCTCGAATCAGCGAATGGCAGCGCCGGGGTCGATACGTTGTTTGGCAAAAACCGGGCAAATACCTGGAACCTAACCGGTCAGAACTCCGGCTCAGTCGGTGGGCTCGCTTTCGTAGGATTCGAAATTCTCCGTGGCGGCACTGACTCAGACAATTTCGTTATCCAGAGTGGTGGATCCATTACCAGCATCGATGGCCTGGATGGGAACGACGCCCTTGATTACTCGACTTTCGGATCGTCCGTTTCAGTGAATCTGGAGCAACAGACGGCTACCGGCGTGGCCAGCTTCAGCAGCATTGAAAGTGCCGTTGGCAGCTCCGACGCCGACACTCTCACCGGCCCCGATGCCGAGACATCATGGCAGGTGAGCGGCACGAATTCGGGATCGGTGGGCGCGATTTCCTTTATCGGTTTTGAAAGCCTGGCCGGTGGCGATCAGAAAGACACTTTCCTCATGACCGGAAGCGTTGCCTCCCTCGACGCCGGGCAGGGCACAGACACTCTTGATTACTCGAGCCACGTTGGTTCGGTCTCAGTCAACCTGCAGACGGGCTTAGCAACCGGGGCCCAGATTATGGGAATCGAGGAACTCGTCGGTTCATCGCAGAACGACACGCTCACTGGTTCGAACTCTGACAATACCTGGCAGATTTCGAGCGCAAATGGGGGAAGTGTCAGCGGAATCTCATTCACCGGCTTCGAGAATCTCCAAGGTGGAGATGGCGATGACATCTTCCTTGTTGCCCAGGGCAGCAGTATCGAATCGATTGTCGGCGGCAATGGTCTGAACAAGCTTGGCTTCTCTGCACAGGATGCACCAGTGACAGTCAATCTGCACACGCTATCCGGCACAGGAGTCAGCAGCCTTGCCGAGATAGATGAAATCGTGGGAACGGAATTCTCCGATACTCTCATCGGACCGAATCAGTCGAATATCTGGAACATCCTCGCAGACAACGCAGGAAACATTGAGGGAGTCGCCACCTTCACAGGCTTTGAGAATCTGACAGGTGGTGAGCAGGATGACGACTTCCGTTTTGCTGACGGCGCCAGCATCTCAGGCACCCTGTCCGGTGGTGCGGGAACTGACTCCATGGACGCGTCAGCCTACACAACACCGGTGAATATCAATCTGCAATCGCAAACCGGTTCGACCGCGGGAACAGTTTCATCCATTGAAAATTTTAAGGCCGGCGCTGGCGGAGGTCGTCTTACCGGGCCGAATGCTGCGAATACCTGGAATGTGCAGTCCGATGGCACCGGAGACCTCGACGTCGCATTCACGTTCGAGCAGTTCGATGTCCTCGAAGGCGGCACGCTGCAGGATATCTTCAACTATCAGGCAAATGGCCGCGACATCACCGATGCCCATCTTGACATTTTGCCCGGGCCAGGTGCTTCAACCATCACTTTGCAGGGCGTGGAACAACTACATGTGCTCGATGCGGGGGCCGTGCAAGTCAACGGCAGCAACTCCAACGACGTCCTGATTGCCCAAACCACAGGGCCAGACGATTTCACCTACCGGCTCAACGACGGCCTGCAGGTCGAACTTCATCGTTCAGATAGCTTTACCTTTAACGGCTTTGAAGGGGATGACTTGTTCCAGCTCGACCACGCGCTGAGCAGTCTGCTGAATCTGCCCGGCAGTTTTCACATCCTGGGCGGGCCAGGGCAAGACGCCGTTACTCTTCTGGGCCCAGGCGGCTCGGATTGGCAAGAGGTCTTCAGCTACGGAGACCCTGATCTGCTCGCGATCTTGCAGGGAGATGCCAGCCTTGGGTTCTCCTTCGCCAGCATTGAAAACATCAAAGATTCCATCCCCGCTACGGAGTTGGCAATCCTCGGCACGCCTGCCTCTGAAACCATCACCTATACGCAAGGGATCACCGCTGACCACGGCGCGGTGTTCATAGACAGCGCCGCCCGCATCGAGTTCTCGAACAAACAGCACCTCCTTCTTCGCGCAGGAGCAGGGGACGACACCATCCTGCTGGACAATCCCACGACTCCTCAGGGTCTAACCCGGATCCAGGCTGAAGGCGAAGACGGCACCGATGAGATTCGCATTCTTTCCGCCTTGAATGTTCCGACCCTCATTCTCAACGCGGAGAGTGTGGTCGACACCACTTTGCCCGTCGAGCAAGAGGAAGAAGTAACTGAAGAGGAAGAGGCAACTGAAGAGGAAGAGGCAACTGAAGAGGAAGAGGCAACTGAAGAGGAAGAG
>JAQBXN010000201.1 GCA_027625095.1 Planctomycetota bacterium
CAGGGCGAAAGCTCCCCTCCAGGGGCTGTTGAAATGTCAGTATTCAATCTCAACATTGACCTGAAAAATAAGACTGGAAGGACCACTGAGGTTTCTCCTACTTTGCCCCTCAAACAGCGTGAGTGCCCCTACTCACGGCCAGCCCTGAGCTTTCTCTGTGATTCCGCCATGGACTCCTGAATCCTATGCGCAACCTCGATGGCCCTGAGGCCATCCTCGGCAGTGACTGCGGTGGGAGTATTCGTCCGCACAGCATTGACGAAGGAAGCCAGTTCTTCCGCAAGGGGCTCTTCTTTCCCCATCTTGACCTTCTTGACTTTGATGTAATTACCAAAAACAAATTTGAGAGGGTCCTGGAGAGTACGAGGATCAATCTTTGTCAGATCGAACTCGGCCTCTTTCATCTTTTCAGTCTTACGATAGATGCGGGCATTGCGATCCTTGAAGTCGAGGGAGACATAGGCATCTTCCTGGAAAATTCGGATTTTGCGTTCGCTCTTCATGGACACCCGGCTGGCGGTAAGATTAGCCACGCAGCCGTTTTCAAAGTGCAACCGGGCATTGGCTACGTCTTCATTCTTACCTAATACGCTCACGCCGGTGGCGTCGACCCGCTCGACCTTGGACTGGGTCAGATGCAGGATGATATCGATGTCGTGAATCATGAGATCCAGGACAACGCTGATATCGGTCGAACGGAAACTGAAAGGGCTGATGCGATCTGCCTCGATATACCCGGGACGGTCGAGAATTTTCCGGATCTCTACAAACGAAGGGTTGAATCGCTCAACGTGCCCCACCTGTACGGGCACACCTTTGGCCGCGGCCAACTCCACTAACTGCTGCGCATGCGCAAGGGTGGCGGTCATTGGCTTTTCGATCAGCACCGCGACGCCGGCGTTGATGAAGTCTCTGGCGATATCAAAGTGATACTTCGTCGGAACGGCTATGGATGCGATGTCGAGCTCGCCCAGGATCTCGTCATAGGTTTTGTGCCAAACAGTGTTGCATTTCCGTGCCACCTGTCTGCCGCGCTCTTCCTCCAGATCCACGACGCCGACAAGGCTCACATCGTCCATGGAAGAGTAAATGCGAGCATGATGCTGGCCTAGATGTCCGGTGCCTACGACCGCTGCCCTGAGTCTGGACATGGGGTTTCCTCAGTAAAAGTTTTGCGGATTCTAACGAGCCGGGGGCGACTACAAAACCGGGTGGGGGAGGGAGGGGGGAATGGTTGATGGTTGATGGTTGATGGTTAATGGAGAACCCTGAATCCTGAATTCTGAATCCTGAATCCTGAATGGTTGAGGGGCGTTAGGAACCGGAGTGCTTCCTGCTACTATCCCGGTCTTCCTCGTTCTGGAGTCCACTCGGAAATGTGGTCAGTTCTAATCAGTCTTCTACTTTTGCCTTTACCTCTCCCTGGCGAACAGGCCGGAGAGATCCGCGCAGCAGTTCTGCCGATGGTCGAGCTTAACTCTTCAGCAAGGCAACAGAAATTTTCCGAAAGACACTCCGAATCCATTCGACTTCAACTGACCGGCAGGAAGGGCATCCAACTCGTCACGCCTGAGGAGGTCGGGGCAGCCATCCGGCTGGCCGGAATCCGTTCTAAGGCGGAGTTGGAAGATGCTGAGTTTCTGAAAAAGTTTGGGGCCTCCACAAAAGCGGACCTCATCGTTGGCGGAACTTTTTCTTACTTCGGAACCGTCGCCCTGAATGCCACCTACTTCGACCTGCGTGTCTATGACGGGAGAACAGGTGAACTCGCCGGCTGGACTTTTGAACAGGCTGACCGTGTGCGTCTGGCGACGATGACGATCTCTTCCCCGGCCATGGAACAGATGGAACGGATGGGAAGCCATCTGGCAGCCGCGCTGACAGGGGCTGAGAAAATCAAACAGCAGATTCAAACCGGAACTCGCATTCTCGTCTTACCGTTCAAGGAAGGCGGCGAAGATGTCTATGGCGCTGCTCTGGCTCGGATGTTCGAGACGAATGTGGCGGATGCTGGACATTACCTCCCAGTACTGGCGCCTTCCGAACGCATGGATACTGCTGCCCTTCGCCAGTGGGCGAAGCGCAAGGAAGTTGAGTTCCTTTTCGAGGGTGAAGCAATCTCGAACACGGAAGAACCCAGTGTTGTTCGAGTCACTCGCCACGAACTCAAGTCGGGACTGACCCGTCAAGTAGAGCAAGCGTTTACTTCTGACATCGATCTTCGGCGGGTCGTGTCGAATATAGCTCAGCAATTTGCGGCGGGGGGCGAACACATCGTCTGGCAACTTGACCGTTTTCAAGGGCAGCCACTCTTTTCGACGCCCCTCTTCGTGAATGGCAAGCTCGTGGTCGGTGTGCCTGGTCCGTCCATGCTTGGATTGGATCCCATTCGAGGAAAGGAAAAGTGGAATTTTTCGCAGGCGGCCCTTGCCAGTACCGTTGGGGAATACTTTCACTCGCCGGTGCTGTGGGGTGAGGCCATTGCGGCACGCGGCCCCGACAGCCCGGCAATTTATCGCCGGCACATTTCAGACGTGAAGAAAGTCTTTCTTGCAGCCAGCTATTCTTCGAAATCGAGGGTATCCGCACTGGATACTCATCTCGTTGCCGAGGGCGATAGAATCTTCTGCCCGACGGGTGGAAATGAAGTGGTCGCTTTTCAGGATCAGGACGGCTCGCGTCCCGAGGTGATTTGGGCCTACTCTGCATACTCGAAGGTTGGCATTGCTCGCGGCAGGATGACGAAGCACCTGCTGGTCTATTCAGGTAACGGCCGCCTGGCGGCGATTCAGATGGAAGACGGCAAGCCGGTGTGGACGCGACTTCTGCCGGCTGGGCTACACGCTGCTCCGCTCGTTTCAGGCCAAAACATCTTCGCGGCCTGCGAGAACGGCGAGCGGTTCTGTTTGAAACTCGAGGACGGCAAGACCATCTGGTCGGTGAAGCAGGAGGGACGCTCGCTGGCCGCGCCTTTCGCATGGGATGACCGGGTCTGCTTCAGTGGTGAAGACGGGCAGCTTCTGGCGTGCAGGATTTCCGACGGCAGCCAGTTGTGGGCTTCAACACTTTCCTCAAGCCCTCGCGTGGCCCTTGCTTCTTATAAAGGTCTTCTGTATGTGCCGGGAACAGATGGGAGATTGCACTGTATCCAAGGAAACGACGGCAAACTGGAATGGTCCGTGAAGCTCGGTACCTCACTCCATTGCGCTCCATTAGCCGTGCCGACGGATACTCTTCTGGCCGATCCCGAAGCTGAACCTGCGCCCTGGACGGAGCGGTTCGATCATGCGATTTATGTCACCACTATCGACGGAAATATCTTTGCCCTGGGCGGGAATGCTCCATGAACTCGTTACTGCCGCTTCTCAGCCTCATTGGATTCACGATCCTTTCGCCTGTTCTGTGTGAGGAAGATCCTTTCGAGGATCTGATCGAGGAAGAGAAAAGTGAGGCTGAAGATTTCGAAAAGTTGAAATACAGCCTCTTCTTCGAAGCTGAAGAGATTCCCGGCGTGGAACCTGCCTCGCCATACGCGGCCAAAGGTGACTGGCAGGTGGCCTACCATACGCCGAACGAGACGAGCCGAAAGTGCCTGGCCAATCTGAACCTCAAACCCATATCGAGAAAGATTCGAATACCGGCCAGGGCGACCTACAACCTGTGGATTCGCTACCGGCTGGCGACAGGCAAACAGGCGCCATTCACGGTGAAAATTACTCAGGATGGCAAAGAGATTCTTGAACACCGTTTCTACGGTTTCAGACTCCAGGCAAGCGGGATGGCTCAGGAAATCCAGAAAGAACACAACCTCTGGTTCGATATCCCGGGTATGCAGGAAGGCGTGTTCTCCGGTGAGGAATGGGCCTGGGAGCGAATCAAGGCAGACTTGCCGAAGGGCGAAGCAACTCTGACCATCGAGCCGCTCCGCCGAAATCTCACTCACCCGCTCCTCCTCGATTCTGTTCTTCTGACCGCCAGCATGGCCTATCGGCCCAAATTCAGTGATTTCAAAGAAGTCTGGGTGCGTTACCGTCCGGTCGACCTTGAACCCAAGAACTCTGAGTACAACGTCAAAGTCGATGTCCAGTGGCTCCGCCCTGTATTGCTGAACGGGGTGATTCAAATCCATGCGAGCGGAGGCATTCTGACGGGTTCGAAAGCTCAAACGATCACGATTGGGCAAAGTTCGACATGGACAGAACTGTACGATGAACTCAAGTATGGTCACGGTTACTGCACCACCACATTTATGCCGGTGCGTGACAAAACAATTCAAAGGGTGACTGCGGAAATGGATGTGGGATGGGGGCCGAGAGAGGGACAGATACTCCGCACGATTCGAGAGGTTGCTGACGTCGGGCCGGCCGTTGGAATCTCCCTTCCTACCGAACATGCCCGCAAGCCTGATGACATCGTCGACTCGGTCTGGCCTTCGGAATTTCGTGAGCGAATTCGGACATTCACCCGAATGTCGCAGGATAGAAATGAGCGCATCGCGAAGCTCATTCCCGAGCCGGTCGGCAAATCGAATTATTTTAATTTCTGCACCGCGGTCTCGGCTCCCGGTGGTTCGTATGCCTCTACCGAGATTTTCCGGCTCGAGCTGCAATGTGTCTCTCGCATGGGCATCAACACGCTTTACGGACACAGTGCGGCTTGGGTTCCGAGGGTCGGTATGCAGGATTTTTTCGTCAAGCGCTATTACACGGCCAATGCTTCACCAGCCCGTTACTGGGTGCGGCACACCTGCCCGAATCATCCCGATAATGAGCGGGCTATAGAGGCATATATGAGCAATTGGATCAAGACCTCTGTCGAACAGACAGGTGACCCCCTGTTTGGGAAAAACCTTTTCGGCATGAAAGTCGGTGACGAGATCGGCGTTTCAGTCGGTGGCGACCACATAGGAACATGCAGAGATTGCCAGGAGCGTTTCATTCAGTTCCTGAAAACGGACGGGTTCGATCCTTCCCCTTACGGTCGCACCTGGAGCGAAGTCCAGTGGACGAGTGAACACGAAGCAGCCAACTCTTTCGGCCGGCGGCTTCGTTACTATTCGGAGCGATTTCTCTCGGCAAATACCGCCAGCATCCATTCCAAAATCGTAGCGGCAGCGCGCAGACACTATTCGGATGATGCGCCTGTGCTCTACAACGTAAATCCCACACCGGTGATGGGGGGCATGAGTGGGCATTCTCTGAACTGGTTCGAGATGGAACGAGGAGACGGCATGAACGCGCAATGGATGGAAGTCATCGGCCAGCCTGAGCCGGGCCGTTCTTCATTCCTCGCGGACCTTTCCTGGAACATCTGTCGCCGACGCAAACTGCCGTTTGGTTGTTACAACCTCTATGTTGCACAGAAACGCAGTGCGCGTGACACACTGGCGTTCATCGCCCGCGGAGCGAAATCGTTCATCTACTACTCGTATGGACCTCGCACCCTGGGCGCGGCAGATAATTTTTCGGAGAGCGACCAGGCGATTCTCGCCGTAGCTGAAGCTACCCGGCCGATTGTCGCCGCGGAAGAATATCTGCACACTACTACTCGTCCGCCCCGGGACGTCTGCATGGTCTACTCGGTCACCGCGGAAATTCTCGATCAAGATTCGACAGTGGTTCGAGACCGTGTCTACACCTATCTGGCACTCAATCACGATCAGATTCCCGTCGACATTATCTCTGAGAAGGACGTGCTCGAGGGCAGCTTATCGCAGTACAACGTTGCCTATCTGAATGGCGAACATCTGCGCAGAGATGTAGCCGAAAAGATTCGCGACTGGGTGAATGACGGCGGAAACGTCTGGGCAGATGCAGGTGCAGCCACCCGTGACGAGGCCGACGACAGAATGGATGTTCTTGAGCCCGTCTTTGGTGCACGGCATCGAATGATGATGCGCTCATATCCGCTCAATGTTGGCTACTACGTGGCGATGACGCCGGACGCCGAGATGGGTGAGGCCACATGGGAGGCGGGCCCCTGGGGCAACAGCTTCAGCACCCCAAGCATTCTGAAGCGTGCAGTGATTGAACCGGCCGGCGCCAGGGCTGTCAGCAAGTTCGATGACGGCTCGCCGGCAGCGATGACGCACAGCTTCGGCAAAGGGAAATCGATGCTCCTGGCCTACTCGGCCGGTTTTACCTACAGCCGGTTCTATCGCACGGCCACGCGGGAGAAACGATTCGACGAAATGGACCGCAAAGTCGTAAGCCAGTTCGCCCTGGATGCCGGGGCTTCGAGGCCGGTGCGCGTCTCGAAGCCGGGGGTAGAGGCCACACTGCTGAAATCTGAGAAGGGGATCGCCATCTCCTTGCTGGATCAATGGCAAAACGACCCCGAAGTGACCATCGAATTCGATCTGCAGAAACCGCCAGCCTCCGTGCGTTCGGTCATGTCCGGTGAACTGAAATTCAGGCACGAGAACGGGAAGCTTTCGTTCGATGTGAAAATTGAGAATCTGGATGTGGTGCTGGTTGACTAAACCCAAGCGGGCCCTAATGCTCTAAAAGTAGAGCGCCGTTCGCCGGTTCTCTCGATAAGCCTTCACCGCAGCCAAATACCACCATGCGACGAACTCTTGAATGGAACGCCTTTGAATCTTTCGACGAAGCGACCCGGGATGATTCACTTTTCGTTACCCGAGAAGGCGAAGTTCGTTTAGTCGATCGCCTCGTACTCGCTGACGAAATGGGCCGCTGCAATCACCGGGATGTCGAGGTCATCGAAGGCTTGACCTGGGTTCGGAAGATTTTTCATATTGTTGATCCCGGCAGTTCCGGCGGCACGCTTGGGCTGCATCTTTCGAGCGTTGAAGACGAAGACCAGGCATTCCTTGTTCAAGTAAATGATCACGAGCAGGAAGTTGTCTTTCCTCCAAGAGCACAACGCGAGTATTGGGAGTTAAGCTGGCGCCGGGTGGGGATCCCCAGGGGAGTCCTCCGGAAAGGTGATAATGATGTCATTGTTCGGGCCAAAGAGGGCAGTCGACTGAATCTCCGCCTTGAAAACTGCGTGCAGCCCAACCGCAGCGCTAAAAGCCGGGACGGTGGCCGGACCTGGGATTTCGACCATCTGGGTTACAACGACGCCTATGACGGCGAGTATCTCATTCGGCTTGAACTCAATGCTCATCCGTCGAGCGGCGTCATCACTTCGCCGCCGATTGATCTGGCGACCGCCTTCTCTGGAAAGGATGTCGGAGCACGGGTGAGCCTGGCTCAAATCGGCATTCGAGCGTCGTCAGATAAGCCGAAAGGAACGGGAGTCCAACTCCAATTACGAATTGGCAATGAGCCCGATCCGAATGCCGCCACCTGGGGCCCCTGGAAGTTGGCGAAAGAGTTTGCTGAAACCGAGTTCATTGACGCATGCTACATTCAGTGGCGAGCAACGCTGACGACGAAAAACGCGGATGTCACCCCATCCCTCCGTAGCGTGAAACTCATATTGAATGGTGAAGTTGAAAAGCGAGCGGGAACGAACGTCAGGATCATCAGTTCTGAGAATCCAACCTGCCTTCGCAGTTCGCATCGCTTCGCCTGGCAGCGGGCGGACGACGATCGTTCCAACATCCTCAGAAAACGGTGGGATTTGGATAAGGTGGTCGCGCCTGCCAAGACTGAATTTGAAAAGTTCCTTCTCCTCCGCCAATGGGTGCGGGACCAATGGGAAGATGGCTGGAACCGCGGTCCGCTGCAGTTCGTGCCGCCGTGGGATACGCTTCTCATTCTTGAACTGACCAGCCGGCAGCTTTCGCTCGGTATGTGTACCCACTATGCCACCGTCATGACTCACTGCTGCATGGCTCTTGGGCTGCCTGCAAGGACGGTCATCCTCAATAGCCACTGCATCAATGAAATCTGGTCCAATGAACTTCAGAAGTGGATAGCCATGGATGTCGGCGGTGATTGCAATGATTTCAGAAAAACCACCTACCATTTTGAGAGGAACGGCGTGCCGCTGAGCTTCCTCGAGATTCACTACGCATGGGTTAATCAGGATTTTGAAGGCGTGCGATTCGACTCTGATGAGGCATACGCAGCCTTCAAATTGGAAGCGCGTCTCAAGCTATTTGATCGATTCATGGTGCACATGCGCAACGATGAATTGACCTCACTCGAACCAGGTGAACCGGAACATGGAGCAGGCTCCTACCAATACGATCGCTACCTGCACTGGGCAGACGAAAAGACCCCTCCTCTGCCCTGGTTCAGCAAATCCACCCGCCGGGCAGCGGACATCTTCTGGCCGATCAACAAGACCCATATATATGTAAGAGAGGCTGCCGATGAATGTGCCATGGAGATCCAACTGGACCACTGCACGCCAAATTTCTCACACTTTGAGCTGAACCTGAATGGCGGCGAATTTGAAAAATGTCCATCCCTGTCCGTCCGAAAATTCAGCCCGGGGACATATTCAATCGCTGCCAGAACTGTCGATACATTCGGAAATTCAGGCATAGAGAGCGTTGTACAAGTGAAAGTTAAAGGCGCCGCAAAGGCGGCAGCCAAGCTTCGTGAAGCAGGCTTGCAAGTTTCCTGAACAACCGATCCAATCCCATGTTCCCTGAAGACCTCATCGCCGGCCTGAAAAACGTCCATGCGTACGCGGTTACGCCTTTCAAGACCGGTAACTTGCTTTCACTCGATCTGGACGGCCTTGCCGGCAACCTTGAATTCCTGATCAAGAGTGGAGTTAAGGTAATCAACATCGGCGGCGGCACCGGAGAAATCAATGCGCTCACCGATGATGAACTCTTGTCTTTGGCAGAGACCGCTCTGCAAGTTGCCGGGGATCGTGCGCTCATCGTTCCGTCCCTGCGGGGGAATCTAAAATCCGCCTGCGACCTCGCCCCGAAAATGGAGAAGCTAGGGGCCCGAATCGTTCTGGCCATGCCGCCTTACATAAGGCACGCGGTTCCTGAAAATCCTGACGGCATCGTGGAGTATTTCCGAATCGTCGCCGAATCATCCGACCTTCCTCTCCTTCCCTACAACACGCAGGCGTGGCCGGCAGAATTCTTCGAACGCCTGGCAGAGATTAAGCAAATCATCGGCATCAAAGACCCTTGTCAGAGCCCTCATGGGTTGTTCATCGCCATTCGGCGCCTCGGCTCACGATTCGTCTGGATTGGTAACAAGCGACATCAGGCAGGCGTCCTCCAACTTCGCTTTCAGGCGGGAATCGAAGGTTTCACCGCGGGGCTCATCAACTTTGTCCCGGAATTTGAGCTGGAGTTGTTTCGTGCAGTCACCAGCGGCGATATCGGAAAGACCATCAAGCTTCAGGAGCAACTCGCGCCTCTCGAACACCTGCGCGATGTCCACGGCGATGCCGCCCTCCCGAAAGCGGGCCTGGATCTGCGAGGTCTCACCGGCGGCTCTGTCCGCGCCCCTCGAGTAAACGTTAGCAAAGAGGGTAGGCAGGCTCTCTCGGCCGAACTGAAGAAGCTGCGTTTGGATGACTGAACGGGCGGGGCGCGATCCGGCAGGATTGCTTGGCGAACTGGAATAATTAGCGACTCCGTTAGTTGTCTGATGCAAAATGCACATTCTCGCATGCGCCCATTTGCATTGTGCAAAAAATGATGCCTAATCGCATGATTGCTTGCACGACCAAGTCAGTGACTCATAGACACTAGT
>JAQBXN010000202.1 GCA_027625095.1 Planctomycetota bacterium
ACGCAATAATGGAAATGGTACATTCGATGATGTAACCGAAGAGGCTGGCCTTCTCTACTTTGCACCAGGGATTACCGCTTCCTGGGCTGATTTCGATAATGATGGATGGCTGGACTTATGTGTTGGAAACGAATCTCGATCAGGCGCGCAAATTCCTGTTCAGCTGTTCAGGAACAATCGAGATGGCACTTTCACTGAATGCGCCAGCGAGCTTGGCGTCAATCTGATGACTTTCGTGCGCGGTATAGTCTGGGGCGATTACAACAATGACGACCGACAGGATCTCTACATCTCAGGCTGGGATGAAGACAATTTTCTGTTCAAGAACACAGCACACGGTTTCGAGAACGTTACAAAAAAAGCTGGAGTGCCTGGCCCCAATGGCAGCTTCCCCACATGGTTCTGGGACTACAACAATGATGGCTGGCTAGATATCTTCGCAGCAGGCGCTCCAGACTCAGGTGATGATACCATGGCGACTCAAACAGCCTTTGTTCTTGCCCGGGGCGGCCTGGGGGAGGAGCCGCGCGTGGGTGACTGTAATTCACTCTACAGAAATAACGGAAACGGAACTTTCACCGACCTCGTAAGGGAAGCGAAAATTGCAATCCCCCTCATGGCCATGGGCGCAAATTTTGGGGACCTTGATAACGACGGCTATCCCGATTTCTATATCGGAAGTGGCAACATTGATTTTAGTAATCTGGTGCCAAATCGGATGTTTCGAAATGCGGGCGGAAAGTTTTTTCAAGATGTGACAACATCGGGCGGATTCGGTCACCTTCAGAAGGGACATGGGATAGCGTTCGTTGATATGGATAACGATGGAGACCAGGACATCTATGCGGTCATGGGCGGCTCATATTCCGGTGACGCTTTTCAGAACGCGCTGTTCCTCAATCCCGGTCACGGGAATCATTGGATTTCTTTAAAACTCGAGGGAAGGCAGACCAACCGTTCGGCTATTGGGGTACGCGTCCGAGTGAATGTATCTACGGCCGAGGGCGAGCGTGATATCTACACCGTGGTGTCAGAGGGCGGGAGCTTTGGCGCCTCGGCCTTCCGCAGAGACATCGGGCTGGGCAAGGCGACGGCCATCCAATTCCTTGAGATTCACTGGCCGACGACCGGGAAGACTCAGAAATTTGAGGATGTGACGATGGACAAATCGTACAAACTCATCGAAGGCGGCGCGGAGATGGAAGAGGTGAAATTGAAGCGACTGAAATTTGCGGTGGGCGGGGAGCCCAGCGGACAGTTGCTTCCCTGACCAGCCTCATTTTTTGACAGTCGGATCACCCCAGGTCGCGCTCAGCAGAAACCATCTGTATCCACTCGCCTGCCGGGCAACGAGTTTCAGTTTTTTTACTCTGGCAATCGAACACTCGAGCTTATGCGGCGGATGCCCGATTCCGAGCACACCGCTGGTTGCCCGCGGCACCTCCTCATCATCGGCGTATACCTCAAACTGAATCTTGTTGTGCTCGATATGGTGGTCGTTCACTTTTTTTCCTTCTGTGTCGACGCCGACGTAGGTGCTGAAGGTGTTGTAAGAACCGTCGAGCTCGAATTCGATTGTTGAAGGGGCGCGGACACCAAACCCTTTCTGGTATTTCTTAGCGCCAACTGAAAGCGGGTTTCCCTCGTAGCTTTTGTTGAAATTAACTGCCCCCTGAAGCTGGCTGATCGACGAAGGGATCAGGTCGCAAAGTTTGAAGGTGTCCCCTTCCAGTTTTTGCAGTTTTGGCAAGGCTCGCGGCTCGCGCTTATTTCGGAATTCTTCTTTACCATCGAACCGATATTGGGGGCGGATCTCCCAATCCTGATCGAAATAGCCAAAAGTCAGAAACGATTCCGGCGAATGCGTCCGGCCATCAAAGATGGCGTAATCGAAGTAGTTTCGGTTTTCATAAGCGCCCCAGTCGAACCAGTTGCCGAAACGATTGTTCATCTGAAACATGCCTTTCCAATTCGTAGCGGCGAATACGACGATATAACGATTCGGATTCAGTGGGTTCGGATAACAGAGTTTTGCGCCAAGATCGTCGCCTTCGAATGCATCGTCATCAAGACGAATTTTGTTCTGTTCAAATTTCACGGGTAGAGACTCAACAGCTTTCGAGACAATTCGGTGCTGGTCCGGCCGCCCGTAGCAGATCAGGTTGGAAGACTCGACCTGCTCGTCAGTAACCTCTGTGTCCTTGAAGACATTGAATCCGTAACCGAATCGCATCCGCCACTGCTCCGCGAGCGCCTCGACCTCCCGCTTGAGAATGGTGTTCTCGAGAGGATCTTTGCCCTGTGTACCGTAGGACACCACGAATGGCGAAGTGAAAGCATCTTCAATGGGGCCTTCAAGGCCCGCCCTTTTGTGCAGCCCATCCAGCGTCTTTTCCGAAACCTCCCATCTGCCACCCAACATTGGCACACGGTGCAATGGATCTGACCCGATCTTCCGTGTGAAATATTTCTTTATCTTGATGATGGATGGCTGAAGGTCCTTCTCGACCTTTGCACTGAGTTTTAGACCGTCCACCTCAATCACCAGTTGCCCATCCCCAGCAACCTCTTCCATGACGCCTTGGGGGATTTTCAGTTCGAGTTCGCTTACGTTTACAGTTTTCAACTGGAGCGAATCCGCCCTCTTTTCTGCCTCGACTTCCGCAAATTTCAGAAGATTTTCAAGAGCTGTAATCTGAACCCAGGCGTTGCGAGCATGTTTAAGTCGTGAGGCCTTCAGGCGCACTTTTTCTGGAAATTCTTTTAGCTGGTATTTGAGCAGCCAATCGATCTGCGTCTTTGTGGAAGTGAGCAGCTCTGAAGTGTGAGGAGCGAGGACAATTTCGTCATACTCGATCGGACATCCAACTTCCTTAAGACGGGCCACCATGTTTCTGGAATGCTCGACAGGATTAATCCTGTCGATGGCCCCGTGAACACAATAGACCGGTGTGTTCATAAAATTCTCCGCGTATGAAATCGCACTGTCGGCATCCTCAAGGAAGTCATGTAGTCCTTTCAGGGGGGAGCCATGCGCCACTTCCGGCAGTTCCCACAGCTTTTCCCAGACCTTGTGATCGGAGTTACCTGCGCTTGTCGAAATGGCGGCGAACAGGTGTGGGAAATTTGCGGCAAGGCTCCAGGCACCCGTGCCCCCCATCGAGTGGCCTTGAATGTAGATTCGGCTTGGATCAATTTTGTATGCCGCGCTGACTTGTTCGAGCACCTGCAGGATTTCCTGTTCCGCGACCCATTTGTAGTCAATACTTCCCTTTCCATGGGGTGCGACTGTGATGCAGTCTTCGCGGTGATCGGGAATAGGCTGTTGAAACGGTACTCCCAGGCCAACATAGCCGTGAAGCTGAAAAACCAGCGGCCAAACTTTCTCTTCGGAATAACCGTACGGGATATCCACAAAATAGGACTCGAAGCCGCCTTCCAGTTTAGAACGATACGACTTGAGGAATATGCCCCGCTTGTCGGCAAAGGGATTCTTGCCCGACTCAAGTTTCGCCAAATCCTTCTCCGTATCCTTCACGATCCCGCGCGCACGGCGAAAGAACCAGGCCCGCCAGCTTTCATTCCAGCGCGGCATCGATTCGGTCAGGTATTCAGTCGTGATTTTCAGGTGCTCGCGAGCCGGAACCAGCTCTTCGCCGACGTCCAGTTGTCCCAGCCGGACCCGCAAGGCTTCTACGCGGCTGAAAGTCGACCGGTAGAGATACCATTTCACTACGAAAGGCGTGAATCCGGCAACAAGGAACAGGATCACACCGGGGATGAGCATTTTTTTCTTGTAGAGTTTTTTCTGCAGACGCACGATTCAGGCATCCGGTGCAGAAGGGGCATCCGACTGGTTTTCGACCCGGATCATCCGTTCCAGATTTCGCCCCAGGATCTGGGCGACCTGCTCGTCATTCAATCCAGCCTCCTGGAACACATCCACCTGCGCAACGAAGGTATCTACACGCCAACCACGCGGGAAAAAGGAAGAATCTGAACCGAACAGAATTCGCTCTGCGCCCATCACTTCTACCGCGTGCTTCAACACCTGATGCGGGGCCGGGTTTCCATCCAGATATTTTCCCCAACCGCCCATTCCAGAAGTATCGGTATAAATGTTCGGCACCATGTCAGCCAGCATCAGCAGTTCGCGAAAGTAGCCTGAGCCCATGTGTGGGAACACAAAATTTGCATTCGGGCAGGCGGCACAGATGGGCTGCATCTCGAGCGGTGTAAACGTGCAGTCAAAGACATTGGGCAAGCCGAGTTTGGTGCGGAACCCAATCTTGATAGCGCCGCAATGTACGAAGATATTCAGGCCGTGCTGATGAGCCACATCCAGCAGGCCCAGTGTCGCCTCATCCTGCATGGAAAATCGAAACACAGAAGGGAACAACGCCAGCCCTCTAAAACCGAATTCTGTAACAAGCCGGTCCAAAAGATTGGGCGCGCCCTCCATGTTAGGCGTCATCGCGGCATAACCTGTGAGCCTGCCGGCAGCGGAATGTATTCCTTCCGCCGCCTGAAAGATATTGCTCGGGATGGTGTGCATGGAGACCATTCGATCAACCCCTTTTGCATCCATCTCTTGCACCCATGCGTTAGCGGCTTCCACAGATTTGTCAGGGGCTTCGTCCCAACCGAGTCGCTCAGCAATATCGACCGCGCTTGCATTGATGCCCTTCATTCGGCCGAGATTTTCGTAGAAGCTCAAATCGAAGAAATGAGTGTGGGCATCAAAAACAAACATTTCACCGAATGGGGTCTGGCGCATAGTCGAGAGTCCGTGGCGGATTCGGGGGTCTTGGATAAGGTAAAAGAAAACGAATCTTTACTGGTTTTTACGGCGAAACATGTCCATCGTCTATCCGGCGGTTGTCACTTAATTCAGGGTGCCAGACTTGAGATGCGCCCGCAAAATTAGAGGAGTTTATTCACCATGGCTTATATCACCGACCCCGAACATTGCCGAGAAATCTATAACAAACATGCCGAATGCGGCGTTCCCGTCGCCCGTATCGGAAGCTCGAACTACGCTAACAACGAAGCCCTGATGCGTGCCTGTTCGGAGTTCGCCCACGAAAACGGCATCAAGCGTTTCCCCATCTGCCTGTTCTTCACTGGCAACTATATGAATATGGCGCAAATGAAGCGGGTGACCTCCACCGAGAGCTCAGAACTCGGATTTCTGGTCAGCATCGCCATGGTGAAAGAATTTGTAAACAACAAATACAGTCCCTACACCAACGTGGACGTCATCCCTCACCTCGACCATGGCCAGCCGGGTGTGGACGATGTTTTCTTCTACGAACTGCGAAAAGAGTTTGGCACGATCATGTATGACGCGTGCCACCATTCCTGGGAAGAGAACCTCGAGCTCACACGCAAGTACGTCGAGCATGTCAGCGGCGCGGTGCTCGTCGAAGGCTCCGTCGAAGAAATCTCTGTCGAAGGCGTCTGGGACACGACCCTGAAAATGACCTCACCCGAGCAGGCAGTCGAGTTCCGTGACAAGACCGGCTGCGATTTCATCGTGCCGAACATCGGAACGGAATCCCAGAAGGAGACCAACGCTAAGCTGGAATATCACCAGGGCCTGGTAAAGGAGATCTACGCCGCACTCGGGGCCAAGGAAATGATCATCCACGGCCTCTCGTGCCTTTCTCTGGACCAGATTTCCACCCTGTCTGACGACGGAGTTGCAGGTGTCAATATCTGGACCCGCTTCGCACGCAAAGCCGGTGCACACGCAAAAGAAACTCTCATGAACTACGTAGTGCCCGATGAAGAAAAAGACCCACAGAAGCGTTTCGATCCGTTCGACGTCGTCTATCCGCGTGCATGGACGGAATGCTTTGTCGACGACGTAAAGGAATTCCTCGCCGGCATGGGTTCGGCGAAGCTAGCGGCGGCATTCTGAAGCCAGATTCTGCTCGCCTTCACTCACATGGCACTTTAAAGGAATCTCCGGTCTCCCCGCACCAGCGTGACAACCGATCCCGATGATCTTGAAGGATGCCCCGATATCGGCTTTCGACGGCGAGATTGACCATTTCGCCGGGATCGTTCTCCATGTCGATTAACTGTTCCCGATATCGGCCCATGGAATACACCGAATACTTGAATCGCTCGGTACGAACCGCCCTGCCCTGGGTGCCGCGATACGCCGGCTTTGGGAAACTTGTTTCGACGAATACTTCTTCACGCCAGTTATCCGCATGGCCTTCCGCCAGTTTGCGGACGCTGCGGCCGCGTAAATTTTCAGGAATCTCAATGCCCGCGTAATCACACATCGTAGGCAGGATGTCCAGGCCATTGGAAACGAAACCTGATTCCTTGCGGTCGGCGGCCGTAACGCCTTTGAAGCTGACGATGAACGGGATGCGGATAGATTCTTCGTACAAAGAGGATTTCTGATTCCAGTGATGCGAACCATGGCCATCCCCGTGGTCGCTTGTAAAGATGATGAGCGTGTTTTCTTCGAGATTCTGCTCCCGCACTTGATCGAGAATTCGGCCTATCTCCGCATCTACTTTTTCGGTCAGCCGGAAATAGGCGTGACGGAAATGTCGCCAGTCCTCATCCGTATAGTGCTGGGTCGGATGGATCTCATGATTGAAGGATTTCTCAAATTCGAGAGCGTCTGGGGCGAAAGGCTGCACAGCGAAATTCGCGGGCAAATTCGGACACTCGTCCAGCGGCACCCGCGGAATATTCCCGTACGGCAGATTCTGCTGGCGCGCCCATTCGCATATGTTGTGCGGATTGTCATACGAAGCGACCAGGAGGAACGGCTGTTCACGTTCTTCTTTGAGGAATTCGATACATGCTCCCGCCAGCCCGATATCGCCAAAGTCGTGCAGTTTTCGAAAGCCGTGCTCTTCAGTGATGGAACCTTCCGGCACATGCCATTTGCCAGCGTACCCGCAGTCGTACCCCGCCGCGTTGAACAAATTCCCCATTTCCTGGTCACGCAGTTCTTCCGGGATCGGGTTTCCGTTCTGCATGACACCGATCTCGTGGGGCATGAATCCGCTGAACAGGCTCGCCCTGGAAGGGGTACAGAGCGGAAACGCACAGTATGCGTTTTCAAAGCAAACCCCAGATTCTGCAAGACGGTCCACGGCCGGCGTTTCTAAGTCCCGATTTCCAGCACAGCTCATGGCCGTAGAGGATTGCTGGTCAGTGCAGATGAATAGGATGTTTGGTCTGGACAATGTTTGATCTCGTGGAGGTAAGATAGCCGTAGATCATCCGAATGGAATGACAAAGAAGTCAATCGCGTCGATATCTAAAGTCAGGATAGTGTCGCCATCATCCTCTCGGATACTTTTCAGAGGACCCCTGATCAAGAACGGCATTTCATGCTTCTGACCTGCCTTCATTCGAATTTCGACGTTTTCCACCCATCTTTCTAGCCGCCCAACATCTTTGCCCCCCATGGAACTCCGCTGCACCAGCCGGCGAAGTGATCGATGACTGACCATGTCGTGTCGTCCGTGGTCATGGTTTAGGCCTCGATGAGGACTGTTTCCGCGGAGGCGTTGCCGAGGAAGAGTTGGAGCAGATGTAAGAGACTCAGCAACTTGGATTGGAATAGGGATTCAAAGATTGATTAGCCGCATTTCATAGAATTTGAGGCTGCATTTGCGCGTCCAGAAAAGCTCCGACTTGTCTCCACTTGCGATTTTGCGACATCGAAACGGCGGCCACATCTGTTCACTCGATACTTTCCCCTTTAGTCTATCTCAACTTCACAGACCGCAGTCGATGGTTCTTTCCAAAGTAAATCGTGCCATCGATGATCGGCCCGACCACTTGAAACTCACCGGGAGCGTTGACAACGATTGCCGTCTTCAGCGATTTGGGATCGATAGTGTAAACACTCGATGAAGTCATTCCGTATATGAGGCCGTCCGGCCCATGCTGCAGACCGTGATCGCGAGGGTGACCGTCTGGGATTTCGATCAGGTCTGTAAACTCACGCGTTTCCGGGTCGAAGACAAAGACCGTTTTGAACTCATTCCCAACTGCCGTTCCAAACAGTCGTCCATCGTCATGGGTGAGAAGCGAATTGATTGCCGACAGCGAGTGCTCAAGCGACCCTTCCCAGACCTTCTCTTCTTTTTCATAATCCCAAAGAATCAGAACCGCCTGATCAACTCTGGCTTTTGTGCCCGAACCGGCGCTGATAGTAGTGCCAACAGCAATGAGCCCTTGCTGCTCCAGATGAGCGAGAGTGTAGCAACTGGCTTCACCTGCGATATGGCGAAAGGACTTCTTGTCACCGGTTTTTGGGTCGTACCAGGCAAGTGGACCACTCCACATACCGTAGTCCGGGACGGAAGCTGTCCACACCTTGCCCTGCGGGCCGGCCAGCGTAGATCGCGGACGATAGGAAACATCGTCCATGCGACCAAGGTGTTGAGGATTGTCTGCCCCAGTCACTCCATAGCGGTAAGGTCGCCGCGGATCGTAGACCGAAAGATTGGCCGCAGGATAAGATGACAGGTAGATCTTGCTGTCAAGATTGGCCATTGAATATGCCTCCCCGGTGGACTCGGATGCCTTGCCAAAGTTCACCGTTTCGTCTGTCTCGGGATCGTACCGAAAGAAATGCAGCGGCAGAATGCTGGATCCGTAAATTTTGTTGTCCGGCCCGAGGTGCAGGTAAAAAATCTCGGTGCCTTTGGCTTCGAAATCCAGATCAAAAACGTTCGATGAGCCGTCCGTGTTGATGACCTCAAGTTTTCGGTAGAGTTGTTCGTTACTGTCACCAAACCGAAACCTCCGACCGTCCTGGAGTATCGATTCCTTCTTGCCCTCCGGGACTCTGTCGGCCGGCACGGCATCCCAACCTTCGATACGGAAGTTACCAAGACTCGACGCAATGTAGAGATAACCATCTTCCGCCTCGACCAGTCCAATCGTGCTCTCGCCTTTGATCGTGATCGGCCCGACCACTCGCTTCTCACTCGTCTTCGGATCGAAGACCACAACCTTCGGCTTGGTCATTCGGACGACGGAAGCAATCTTCCCATCGTGACTGAGCGAGGGGTAGAGATACATGTCCACTTCATCCATTCGGCCGTGCCGGACGAATTCGCCAGTGTCTGGATGAAAGCTGGTGAGGTCAGCGGTACCGAAGCTGCCGACCCAGATAACACCTTCTTCATCCTCCACGATCTTGCAGGGAAACGTAGCCGCCCCTGGATTCAACGCCCCAAGGTCTTCAAACACTTCTCGTTCCGGGTCGAAGCAATGCAAGTGCCCGGCATACGCCGAACCAACGTAGAGCTTACCCGTTCTGCTCATGAGCTTCGCAGTTGGGTAATTCGATTTGTCGATTTCTGACAGAAACTGCCGAAGCTCGCCGGTGTCCGGTTTGATTTGAAGAACGAAAAGGTTATCGGCCTGCTGGCCCATGACGGCATAGACGCACGGCTTGCCATCCTTGCCTTGTCCAGCATAAAGGCCGTTCCAGTTTGTAGCTTTGACGGGGATCGAAATGTCACGGATGTCGATAGCAGTAAAGGACATTGGAAATTCTTCGATAAGGGCAAAAGT
>JAQBXN010000058.1 GCA_027625095.1 Planctomycetota bacterium
CCACGGATGAAGAGGGGCCACGGATGAAGAGGGGCCACGGATGAAGAGGGGCCACGGATGAAGAGGGGCCACGGATGAAGAGGGCCGTTTCAGACTCTAAATCAACTTCTTTCCATCGACGTTCAGGCCGGTGCCCTCGCCCATGGTGTAATCGACAAGGCGGCCAGTCTTGCGCTTACGGCGGACCACACACCACTGCCCCCGTGCCTTGATGTCCGCGGCCTCCAGTAAACCGTGGTGATATGCCCAGATGATGATGTCTTCCACATCTCCGAAGGTGATCTTTACAGCCAGGGCATCGTAGTTTGACTTGAGTTGCTCCACTCTGGCAGGACGGGTGCCACACTCACGGGGAAGCATGATCGACATGAAGCGGCCGTTCCAGCCCTTCACCTTTGCGATCAGACGGGGACGCACTGCGACCGAACCGTGGACTCCCCGTCGGGCATAGTTGTCTTGCCTCTTTCTGGGATCGCCGGTGTAGTCGGTTGCCCGGCAAGTGTTGATGTCCTTGATAAATTTCGAAGTATGTGAATCGGGATATTGGTCCTCGGGGAGCAAGGCAACATGGACATCCAACTCAGAACCAACCTGACATCCCTGAATGGTAGCATGGTCTTTGTATGTCGTGATTTTATTGTCCGGATGAGTGTTCAGGGTCCACCAGAATTCGGCCAGATCGTTGGCGTTATTCAGATCTTCAACTGTCCAGACATATCCTTTGGGACCTCCGGGTCCGGTCTTTCCCTTCACCAGCCCGATGTAACGGCGAGCCCAGAGGCACCTTGTCTGGAGACTTAAATCTGCTGCGGCAAAATCACAAAATTTATCCGGTATATAATCTAAGAGATGACCGGCATATGGGGTTGATTTCCACTGCCGCTCATGCGAAACGCCGCTCTTGCCGTTTATGAGAACCACGTTGTGCTCCTGTTGCTCGTTGCAATAGCGACCGCAATCAATGCCGAAGTATTCTCCCAACGCAGACAGGGTGAAGTTGCCCGCGCTGGCGTGGTCGTGTCCCATGCAGGCAGGAGAACGCTGGGAACTATCAAAGACGACCAGCGTATCGTCATCGCTCCAACCACTTCGAAAACTGACAATGCCGCGCGTTCGATCACGAAAGTAAGTGGGGACGCTGGATGCTTTCGGCCTCAAAGGCTTTTGGAATTCATCAAGGAGCATCAGATTCTGCGCATTCGGACGAACGCGCAGCCCTGGCAGGACCATTACCTCATTGCCGAAATTCTCTTTGTCTTCAGGCGTGCCATAGTCTGACTTGTGTGCAAGTGTCCCGATGAGCCAGAGCAGGGAAGGATCTTCTGTTTCGGAGGCGACCCTTGTAAGTGCAAATTCTCGACTCCCCCAGGTGTCCATGAAATCGCCCGTGTTTGACATATCCCGACCCCAGGGCTGCACAAAATGAAGAACCGCACGCCCATACTCTTTCAGCCGGGGAAAGTCCGACCAGGCGTCGTAAATGCCAGCCCGGCGAAGCATGTCGGCCCGGTTTATCAGTGCATCGGCTACCTCGGTGCCGTAGCCAATGTCTTCAACGGGGTAGCCATCTTTTCCAATAGCCGCTTGCAGGGATGCCTGCAGGAAGGAGATCAGAAGTTCCAACTCCTTCTTGAATGAAGGGGCGCCAGGCTCGCCCCTGACAGCCAGGATGGCAGGAATCGCAGTCTCCATTCCGTAGATAGGAATGTTGGCCCCGGAGGCGGTTAAGTACCGGTTGGGGGGGATGGCAGCAAGGATATGAGGGATGGCCGATTTGGAGATCCAATCCGTATATGCTCGCCGGTCTTTCTTGCTCAGATGATTCGCGAGAATGTCATATGCAACGGAGAAGGGGCCGGCCAGATAGGTCACCCGTCGGCATGGATGATCGTTACGGCTCGAGGGATCGGCCTCAGCAGCAGAGAGCAGGACCCGCCGTGCGGCTTCCAGAGCGTCGGCGTTGTCATCCAGTACTCCAACCAACGCCATCTCCTGGACATTACCAACAATCGCCGGGCCGTCGTGCTCGGGGCCTCGGTTGTAGTCGGCGACAAGCTCTGGAAGATTGTTTGCCTCCAGCACGATTTTTACCAGTGGCTGAATTTGATCACGCACAGCGTTCATAAGGCGTTTCCCACCACCACTCTTAATGCTTTCCTTGAGCCGGTTCAGATCCTCTGGCCCCATCAACAGCCGAGGATGGATGCGTTTTTGATATAGCCGCCTGGCGATGCCGGATTCAAACTTTGACATTGGGTTCCTTTTTATTTGTGGAGAGTTATTTCGAAGCGTGGACAGCATATCCGACGAGGACAAGAATTTGAAAGGTTGAATCTCCAATAAGTGCAGGGCGTCCTGAAGTTTTTTCGAGGGCATGTTGTGGCCTTTCAGATCAAGCCTAAAGTGACGCCGTTGTGCAGGATCAAAATGAAGGCATCTATCGACATCATGAATTTATTTATCCTGATTTTCGTTGTCTCGGCTTCCGGTTTTTCAGAGCCAGCGGAGACCGGGCCGCTTCCGCCCGATGAAGCGATGAAAAGAATGACTCTGACCGAAGGCTTTCAGGTCGAGTTGCTCGCATCTGAACCGGACATTCGTCAGCCCATTGCATTTGCCTGGGACGAGCGCGGGCGCCTTTGGATTGCGGAGTATCTCTCGTATCCCGATTGGAAGGCAGAGGGCAATGACCGCGTGCTCGTTTTTGAAGACACCAACGGTGACGGGAATTTCGATAGCCGAAAGGTGTTTTGGGATAAGGGAAATTACATTACCGGTATTCAGATGGGGTTCGGTGGCGTCTGGGTCAATTCCGCTCCCAATACCCTTTTCATTCCCGACAAAAACGGGGATGCTGTTGCCGATGGTGAGGCCAGGATTGTGCTGGACGGATGGACACATACAGGAACGCACAATCTGTTCAACCTCATGATGTGGGGGCCGGATGGCTGGCTGTATGGACTTTGCGGTTGGAGTTCACCCTCAATGGTGGGCGCGCCCGGCACGCCTGAGGAAAAACGCACATCTGTGCCTGGGGGAGTTTGGCGATACCACCCGGTTACCGGGAAATGCGAAGTGGTGAGCACGGGCACCTGCAATCCGTGGGGAGTCGATTACGACGACTACGGCCAGATGTTCATGTGCAATACGGTCGTCGAGCATCTCTGGCATGTGATCCCTGGCTCTCGCTATCAGAGTAAGAACAAGACTCCTTACACGTATGAGTTCATGCAGCAGTGCGGCGACCACATTCACTGGGCCGGGGGGCCCTGGGCTTCTTCAAGAGATGCGAAGGGTGAACATGGCGTTGCTGGTGGCGGCCATGCTCATGCTGGCGTCATGATCTACCTCGGCGATACATGGCCGGACAGATATCGAAACACGATCTTCATGCACAATCTTCATGGCCATCGAATCAATAACGACATCCTCAAACGGGAGGGCTCGGGCTACGTTGGCCAACATGGTAAAGATTTTCTGTTTGGCAACGACCGCTGGTTCTGGGGGCTTGGGATGCACCTGGGCCCGGACGGCGCAATGTACATGAGCGATTGGTCTGACTTCGGCGAATGCCATGGCCGAAAACCACACCGCGACAGCGGTCGTCTCTATCGTGTGACGTGGGGGAAGCACATGCCAGTAAAGGCGAACATTTCCGGTTTCAACAACGACAGGCTGGTTGCCCTCCAACTTCATAAGAATGACTGGTTCGTCAGGCAGGCTCGACGTCTGTTGCAGGAGCGCACTGCTGCCGGCCAGGACATGAAGAACACCCGCGAGACTTTGCGCATGCTCTTTGAATCGGAGACTTCCATCCCGACAAAGCTCAGGGCCTTGTGGGCGATTCACGCGATTGGTGGCATCAGTGAAAGCTGGAGCGGGGAACTACTGAAACACTACTCCGAATACGTTCGCTGCTGGGCCATACAATTGGAATGCGAAGATCGGATGGTATCCGCTGAGATTCACAATCAACTTATCGACATGGCCGCGCATGACGAATCACAGATGGTGCGGCTCTATCTGACCTCGGCACTGCACCGGTTACCGCTTGAGCAAAAGTGGCCCATTGCCCGTGAACTCGTGCGGCACAAAGAGGACGAATCAGACAGGAACCTGCCACTTATGTACTGGTATGCGGTTGAACCCATCGTTGCCTCTTCGGCTGAAAGGGGAAAGGAGTTGTTAAAGTTCACCGGGCTCTCGAAACTCAGACTCCTGATTGCAAGGCGGCTCACTGAGAAATGATCACTGTTCAAGGAGACCAACCATGAGTTCAGTAAATGACACTCATTCCAAAAGTATCGGATACATCCTCTGGATATTTGGTTTCTTCGGAATCCACCGCTTTTACTATGGCAGGCAGATTTCTGGAACGGTCTACCTTTTCACGCTTGGCCTGCTCGGGATCGGCTGGCTGGTCGATTTCTTCCTGATCCCCTTGCTGGATCGTGATGCTGACTTTCGATATTCAGCCGGCCCATTCAGTTACAGCACCACCTGGATACTTCTGGCGATCCCATTTACTGGCATCCTTGGAGTCCACCGGTTTTACATGGGCAAGTGGGTGACGGGGATCATTTACCTCTGTACCGGCGGACTGTTCGGGATCGGCATTATCTACGATTACTGGACACTGAATGAGCAGCTCTCGGAGCTGAATTCCAGGATGTCCTTTTAGAGCGCAAGCCTGTCACTTCTCCGCGTGTTTCGGAGGTCATTGTTAGCTGCGGCATCCTGCCGCAGCTACGCTCTGAGGTCGCAAAGCAACCTCAGGAAATCTGGAGTCTGGAGGCTCATGCTACGGCTGCAGAAACGGCACGCGCATCCTGCTACTCACAAGTCTGCAGAGGGAAATGAGTGCCGAGCCGGATTGTGGAGAAAGTTACTCGGTGAAAGGGACAGGCAGGTTGTACTTCTTGCCCAGACTGATGACCTCGGCAATCCGGTTCTCGTCTGGCGGACTCTGGTTGGCGATCATGGCAACCAGGTAGTGAATCTTGCCGCGAGCCCACTCTTTGGCGATTTCCACGCTTCCATTCGAACCTTCCGGTACGACCATCGGGTATAGAAATCGCTTCCACTTGCCACCGGATGACTGGCCGTAAATCTGGACGGCAGCTTCACGGCCGGGCTCGCACTGGCCATAGATAATAACCCCTTCTCCTGCGTAGAGGTTGGGAAGAATTTGAGGGTAGACCTCGTCCACCTTCAGGTTGGCGTAGTTCACGCTCAGGTTCATGAGAAGGGGTTTGTCTTTACGGACGGCCTCTTCCACTAACTTCCCTTCGACTTCTTCGATACGGTCTGCCGCAATCAATTTGCCGCGACTGCGGTAGGCCAAGAGATCCAGGAGGTAACGATTACCCTCGGAGCCGATATCCATGGTAAAGATGGAAATATTTGATCGAGTAACCGGGGCAATATCTTGGACAATTCTACGGGTATCGCGAATACCCTGAGTAGAGTGGCCGTCAGTAATCAGGAAGACATGACAGGGGCGGTAGCGGCTGAAGATATTGAGGACGATGGAATGAAGGACACGATAGACATCTGTCTTTACCTCGCCGGGCACCTTCTTTATAAAGCTCAAGCCCGTCTCAATGTTCTTGGGATCTGGAGGAACGAACGAATAAAAAGCCCGGCGCGCCTCTTCACTGAAACGGACGACGTTAAACTTGTCATCGGGATGCATATGCTCCGTCAGGTAGGTTCGGACCGCTTTGCGAACTTCGACGAGCTCTTCGTTTGGAATGCTGAGCGAGATGTCGATGCAGAAGAGAACATTCTTTTGGATGACCGGAAGTTGTGAGCCGTCTTTAGCCTTGATTTCAAGCTTGAAGAAGCTCTGTGCATTTCCTGGTTCACGGAACACCGTGAACTCGGTTACCACATGTGGCTGGAGCGGCTTTGCGGTACGGATGGCATCGATTTGCTCCTGGGAAAAATCCAAATCGAGGCGGCGTTCCTTATCGACTGTTTTCTTTTTCTTGGGATCTTCATTCGTCCCCGCAGGATCATCATTTTCCGCGGGTACTTTGCCTTTGTCTGGCGGATCCTTGCCCTCTACTTCCCTTTCTGCTGAAGGCTCCTCAATGCTGGTGATATTGACTCCCTCGGCGATTGTCTGCCGCAACGACGAGGGGGCTTGGTCGGGCAGAGTCATGGCGAATCCCTGGATTTCAGGTTGAGACTTTTGAATGACGCCTTCTGCCTGGGCAGTAGTGGTGATGTCAGGAAAATCCAGAGTAGAAAGATTCAGAACGGGAACGGATTTGTCATTCAGCAGATTTTCGTCGATCGTGTTTGGCTCGCCGCTTCCGGGTGTTCCGCCTTTGGAGGCGAGGGTCTTCACGGGAAACCTGACCTGGTCGACGATGTCCCTGTTGAAGACATCCATCTGGCTGTATGGAGTACCGGTGCCAATAGTTTCCGAGGTCAGCGCGCCCTCGGCAGCAGTGGGGGCTGGTCTTCGGATGACTTCATACTTTTCCTGCTGCCACATCTTACGTGCGGGTTGGATGGCTGTTGGCGTTTTTATCTCGAAGCCAGGTTCTCCTGGTTTTGGAATGTCGATGGTCTCAGGTATCAGGTCGTTAATCTGCTCCTCAATATTCGCTGGGGTGTCTTCAATCGGCTTGACCTTTGCCCCGGTTTGGGTGCTGGTCATCTCCATTTTTTTGGGTGTCTGAATGATTTTCATCGTGGTATAGCGTTTGTTGATTTCAGTTTTCAACGCTTCATACCCGGCATCGACGCTCCAGAATTGCGGCAGTGTTCCCCCGGCGACGAGGTGAATGCACACGGACAGAATCACCGGGATTATCATCCAGCGAGGCACAGATCTGACACGAATCAGTTTCGAAGTTGCCATTGCATTCTCCGTTCGGTGGAAGGTGCTGGGCGCCACCTGTGGTAGACGTATGAGAATCGAAAGCGTTACGGTTTCGTTTGATATTTGGCGAGACGACTCTTGGCCTCAGACAGAAGTTTTTTTACTTCCTCAATCTTTTCGTAATTGGGGTACTCGTTAATCAGGCCGAGTTCCCCTTTGCCTTCCCACAATCGGACGAGGCTTTCAAGGTGCGGGATCGCTGTCTTGATATCTGTCTTTTCAGGATCAGCCATTTCCAGCAGACAGAGCCCAGCCTCATACTGGGCTTCGGCGCCGAATTTCGGCATGGTCAGCCCGATCTGGTAGAGATTGTTGAGGGCTTTCTTGTACTCGCCGGTTCGCCTGTATAGTTTGCCCAGCCAGAATTCTGTTTCATTCATCAGGTCCGCATCGGCCTTCTCTTTCAACAACTGGAGGAAGTAGGACTCGGATTTCTTGTAATCCTTGATGCTGTCATTCTGGTAACAAA
The DNA here is from genome assembly GCA_027625095.1 of Planctomycetota bacterium. Taxonomy (GTDB): domain Bacteria; phylum Planctomycetota; class PUPC01; order JACPCR01; family JACPCR01; genus JAQBXN01. Next base: position 7,365 of record JAQBXN010000058.1, read on the forward strand.
ATGCGGTCTGAAAGAGGACTCTTGGTTTGCTGATTCTCGGGTCGGGCGTCTTGTCGAGCTCGTTCAACAGCTCCGTTCCCCACTTGGCAGATTGTTCCATCTCTTTGAGATTGAAGTAGTGGGTGTGCAGCATGTACTGGAATTCATTTTTGTAATTGGTGTCTGGTCGTCTAGCCAGCAGGTGTTCGTACAGCCAGATCGAGTCCTTGACTCTATTGTTGGCGGCGTAGTGGCGGGCAACCCAGTTTCCGAAGTTGTCCGGCAAGGTAATCTTGGGGCGTTCTTTGAATATGGTGAAAAAAGTATCCGCGGCTTCATTGGATTTCTTAGCCTTGTAATAGCACACAGCAAGACGGTTGATGGCGTCATCTGAGTATTGATTTTCTTTGTCGCGGGTGACAGGCAGGAAACGAATGACTGCGTTGTCCCAATCCCCAATCTTTTCGTAATGGATGCCGATCCAGTACTGGCAATAGGTAGCATGTTTTGTCTGAGGGAAACTTTGGAGCAGTGCGGCGAAGGAGGTGGCCATGGCCTCGTATTTTTTCTCCACAAGCTGGCACTGGCCGCGTGAGTACATGGAATGCTCAACCACCTGCTTGTCGGCTTTTTCTCCGTAATTCACCAGAAACTGATTAAAACGCTGCTCTGACTGGGGGTATTGCTCGAGCTTTTGATAGATGTCTGCGCTGGAAAGCAGGCAATCCGCGGCAGGTGAGCCATCTGGGTATTTCTTTACGAAATAGTCATACGCTTCCGCGGCACTTTTCAGATTCTCGGCTTGATCTGGCTCCTGCTGTGCCAGTTGATTGTAAGTGAGTGCAATTCGAAGCGCGGCAGACTGATGGAACTCGCTGGCTTCCGGAACGACCTGCAAGAACGGTAGCGCCTCTTTGTAGCGTTTGAGCACGAAGAGTGAATCACCGTAGATGTATCGGACGTCACTCAGATTTTCTTTGCTCTCGGGAAACGTCTCCAGAAATAGCTTGGCCGCAACGGCACTGCCTTCCTTGTCCTCAAGATAATAGTAGCTCATGCAGTTCAGATAGAGCGCTGTCTGCAACTTGGGGTGTTTTGCAAATAGCTTGTGAAGCACGCCAAATCGTGCGATCACTTCTTTGTATTGCTTGAGTTTGAAGTGGGAGATGCCGGCCATGTAGAGGAGCGTTCCGAAATCTTCCTGCTTGCGGAATTCATTTTCAGGTGGATAGGTCTCTTCAAGTCGACTGAAGCTCTGGATCACATCTGAGAATTTCTCTTCCTGGAAAAAGGAATCGATTTCGATCGATGCTGCAAGGGTGTGGTATTCGTGCTGGGCCGGTATTCTGCGAAGTGCCGCGATGGCTTTGTCATAGAGTTTCAATTCGCGGTAGGCGCGGCCAAGCCGAAAATCAATGAGCGGGATACTTTCCTTGTCATCTGGGAAATCCTTGCGGTAGTCCTCGTAATCAACAATGGCTTTACCCCAACTCTCCTGGCGAAAATCCAGGTCGGCCAGGTATTTCAAAGCCTCCTGGCGATGTTCGCTGACTTTGCTTTTTGAAACGATATCCAGATAGGGCCTGGCATCGTTCAATTGATTCTTGGCCATGTAGGCCAAGCCGAGAAAATAGTTTGCGGAATCGACCAGTTTTGGGGTTGCCGTTTTGTCATCCGGGAGGAGCTTTACGAGTTTTTCGAGGTCGTCGATGGCCCGGCCAGGGTCTTTGAGCAGGAATCTGAGCGTGCCTCTCCGAAATAGAGCGTTGTTGAAAAAACTGCTCTTCTCGTAGTTTCTGAGGAGAGTGTCATAGCGGCCGACTGCTTCCGAATATTTGTTCAGCTTGATGAGGCATTCACCGCAACGGTAGAGCGCTTCATGCCGCTTTTCGTGGATGTAGCTTTCGGGCATTTTGAAGAACGCTTCAAAAGCCTGGGTCGCCTGAGGATACATGGAGCGCGCATACAGAGCGTTGGCCATGGAGAGCTGTATCTCTGCCTCTTCACGCGGGGTTCGAACCTGTGCATCCTCGCCGAAGAGGGGCAGGCAGGCCACCGCGAGCAGCAAGGCTGGTTTGGCATTCATGGCTTTCAAATAATCTCCTATGAATGAAGGTCTGCGGGGGCTATTCTTTCTCAACGGTTACAAAGGAGACGTTGTGCATTTTTGCCTTGGCACAAATGTCCAACACTTCGACGACGCGGCCGTAACTCGCATTCTTATCTCCACGCACAATGACTGCCGGGATTCCGATCCCCTTGTAGAGCTCCGCAAGCTGTATGAGTCTTTCGGACAGTAGTTTAAGGGACATCTTTTCGTTCTTGATAATCACATCACCCTTCTTATTGATATTAATGATCAACTCGGTGAATGACTGGGTGTTGGGACCGGCCTGGCCAGCCTGTGGAAGGTCGATCGTGAGCATTTTTTCATTTTCCTCAAGGGCTGAAGTGACCAGGAAGAAAAGGAGCAGAACAAAGATAATATCGATCATCGGAGCCATCTGGAAGCCCGGCTCCTCTTCTACGTTCTTGCGTCGGAAGTTCATTCTTCAGCACCCTTTCTTTCGATAATCCGCTCGGCCATCTGTTCGGCGAGCACTTCCATGGACCCAACAAGGCGGACCACCTTGCCCTTGAAGAGGAAGTAGACGACGAACGCCAGAATTCCCACAAAAAGCCCTGCGACTGTTGTGTTGAGCGCAATGGAGATGGAGGCGGCCAGCACCTTGTGCTGGGCGGCCTCTCCCGCGATGCCGCGAAAGGCCAACTGCAAACCCCAGACGGTTCCAAAAAGTCCGAGCATGGGCGCTATCACACCCACATTATTAAGGTAGCTGATTTTCTGCTGAAGCAATTCAGACTCTCGAGATCCGGCAGATCCCATGGCTTCACGTATAAGCTCTGGCGACTGATCCGCCTTTTGGACACCCGCCAGCACAACACGACCGAAAGCGCATTTCTTTTTGCGGCAGTATTCCGCGGCGTTATCCCAGTGACCATTCGCCAGGTATTCCATCACATCTTCGACCATCCGTTTCGGGATGAGGTGGCTTTCACGAATGGACAGCAGGCAGTGAAAAAACAGGGCCATCGTCACAAAGGACAGGAAGATAATCGGATACATGATCTTCCCGCCGAGCTTGATGAAGTAGAGCATCCTGTGCCCGGAGCGTTTTGCCTGAAACACGTAGAGCGGAAAATCTTTGCCATAAAAGTAAGAAGCAGAGAATACATCCTGCTGGCTGTCGGGGTTGACCACTTTGACGTCTACCGGTCCGACTCCCTGGGATGGGGGAGAGGTTACCTTGAGTATGGTGCCGTTCTTTTCGATCTTAACTTCAGTAACTTCTGCATCGCCAAAAAATACCTTTGAATCCATACGGAAATTCTCTCCGGCGATGGTGACTATCACCCCGCCCTCTGCGGCAGAATGGTTAGGCTCTACATAGACAATCTTGGGGGCCTGACCTTTTTCTACCGGCTTCTTGGGCGCGTCTTCGGCACAAAGTGAAGCGATAACTGCCATTGCCGCTATCGCCATCCAACGTGTTCGGAAAGCATGAAAAACATCGAACATTCAAATCTCCTTGGTTGAATCTTTGTTGATTTGACCGCTGAATTCAGCCAACGCACCGGCTCAGCGGAAGACTGGAATTGCAGGGGATGAGATGGGAAGAGGTGGGTGCTGGTAAGCTGTTACTGCTGACATATTAGGATAAAACAACCGCTCTCCCGCGTGTTCCGATTGCGATTGCTGACACCTGGGACAAGATGCGCCCGAGTATTGGGGCGCAAATCGATAGGGGCGGGATTATAGATAATGCCCCCGGGCTGGCAATCATAAGGTAACGGAATAACCACTTGGAATTAAGTGCGTTAAGAAATCAGATTGCCACCCAATTGCACGATTTTACAAGCCTTCAGGAACCACATTTTTCTTCTGCATTTCCCGGATGGCCTGCCACACCTCACGCATCGTCTGGGGCCGTTTTTCGGGCTTGCGTTCACAACAGGCGACCACCAGCTCGTCGAGTTCCTTGGGCACTTGGGGGTTATCGTTTCGCACGGCACGAGAACGCCCGGCGTAACTCACGGTAAAATCCAACCCCTGGGCGCCAGGAACCCCCGTCATCGCCGGGCGATTCAGTCGCCCCGTCAAGGCCCAGTACATCGTCGCTCCGATACCGTAGACATCAGTTTTGAAATCGATCTGATCGCCCTTGAGCTGTTCAGGTGCCATGTATTCGGGGGTGCCCTGGATTCTGAACTTGTCGGCTCCTATGTATACGCTCTGTCCAAAATCAATAATCTTGACCAGGCCGTTGGGCTCGATCATCACGTGGGAAGGTTTCATGTCCGCGTGAATGATCCCGTATTGGTGGATTTCGACCAACGCCTGAGTTGCCTGCCGAAAAAAGTCCAGCAACTGACGCATGCTGTAGTCATTTTTCTCCTTAAGGCCAAACCCATCCACGAAGTCCATCAGCATGTCATAGCCATGCACCCGAAAAGCTTTACGTATAGTTCGCAGGTCATAAACAGTAACGACATGCGGGCTGCCACCGGCTTGCTGGAACTCCTTCAAAACCTTGTATTCGTTCTTAACCTGATCGAAATAGGATTGATAGAGCGATTTATGGAGTTTCTGTTTGGTCGGGCCTTGGGAACGGGAGGCGTTTTGCCTTGACTGATGGATATGGTCGATTGAGGTTCGCGTTACATGCTTGCAGCCATACAATTTCCCATCCTGATTGCTTACCGCTCGGTAAATGATGCTTCCTGCACCATTTCCAAGTCCTTTGCCAATTTTGAGATCTGGCCAGTTCGGCTTCGGCATCGGCCTTATTGATAAAAGGATTAAATCGATTTGCCTCTTAGCAAATCATTCCGGCTTTCGCCAGAAAGCTTACTGGCGACGATAAGGTTGACCCGCCGACGGGGGAAGATACCCCGAGTACAGCCGTGTCAGTGAGGAAGGCCTCGGCCCTACACGGAAAGCTAGGGATTATAGCTATGGTGAGCGGGCCGCAATCGGAAACGAGCAGAAACATGCTGCCCAGACTTTTTTCATCGAGCCCGGATGGGTAGTTGTAAACGACTAAACGGAAGTCGCGCTGACGATTCTCCACACGCCCCGCTTGTTTGCGGCTGTGCCGTCGCATGCCTCGTAATAAAGCCGGTATCTCGGTCGGCCGTCTTGCCCGTCAGCGATTTGAATCACACACATCTCCGAGCACTTTGCGCCGTCCCAGCGGCTGCCTCCGGGAGCGATCACCGGATCGGAGGCCTTCCGCCAGTTCAGTCCATCCTCCGATACCGCGGTCAGAACCTGCGCTCTGTCTGAAGCGCTGTAACCGGAGTAGTACATGCGATAGCCCTTTTCAGCGATGCGAATTACTTCAGGCGCAAATGCGGTGAAGGCGTCGTACTGGTCGCCTCGCGTGATGCGGATGCCCGGCTCTTCCTGGAAGTCAAGACCGTCCTCTGAAAGCGCGCTGATGATTCCGACCCCTCGTTCGCTGCAATACAAACGGTATCGCCCGTCGTCCAGGTTTATCACTCGGGGTGAACTGAATCCCCGGCCACCTTCTCCCATGCGTTCTCCAGGCTCCACCCGCCACGAAAGGCCGCCGTCTTCCGAATTCGCGCTGCGAATCGTGCTTTGTCCCGATTGCGGCCCGGGGCAGGATTCAAAGTACATTCGCAGCATTCCGTGTTTGGTTTCGACAGGCACGACTTCAGAAGACACGACTCGGAATTGCCCCGCGCCTCCCTCTTGTGGCAACAGACGTATTCCTGCCTCAGGTGTCCAGGCCAAGCCATCAGTAGAGGTGGCGCTCAGAATTCGCGTTGTCGAATTGTCGTAGTCGTTGGCGCCATTCGGAAAACCTGCTCGCGGAAGAATCTGGGTGTAATACATTCGATAGCCGCCGTCGTTCAGCGGTACCACATTGGGAGCTACCGCACCACAGACCCCAGTTCGTGCGGCCTCCTCTGACCAACTCGCCTCCGGTAGCGGATCGCTATCCGAGTCCGGCGGAGCGTCTATCGCCCATGATTCGTCCTTAATCCAGTCGACGCCGGGATCTGTAGGAACCGTGTGAAACTTCATAATCAGGTCGTGGCCGTTCGGATCGAAATGATAGTGGGGCAGACACTTTTACCTGCCGTACACCAATCACGCCAGGATGTCGTGAATGATGTTTCCTGAAACATCGGTAAGGCGGAAATCACGCCCCTGGAAACGATAGGTGAGTTTTTCGTGGTCCACTCCCATTTGATGGAGAGCGGTGGCGTGGATGTCCTGCACGGTCGCTATTTTTTCCACGGCGCGGTAGCCATATTCATCGGTGGCACCGTAGGATGCTCCGCCCTTTATGCCGGCGCCGGCCATCCACATGGTGAAGCCTCGTGGGTTGTGGTCCCGGCCCTTGCCCCCCTGAGCGACGGGCAGTCGGCCGAACTCGCCGCCCCAGACGATGAGAGTTTCTTCGAGCAGCCCGCGCGACTCGAGGTCACTTAAGAGCCCGGTGATCGGTTTGTCGGTCGCTGCGGTATGCCTGCGGTGATGGGCCATGTCCCCGTGCTGATCCCAATTGTTGTCGCCGTGCGCGCCGCCGCTGTATACCTGAACAAACCGGACGCCGCGCTCGACCATCCTTCTGGCCAGGAGGAGTTGCCTGCCAAAATAATCGGTCTGCTTCTCTCCGATGCCATAAAGTGCCTGGGTGGCGGCTGACTCCTTTGTGAGGTCGGTAATCTCCGGGGCGGCCATCTGCATTCGGTAAGCGAGTTCGTAGTTTTCGATCCGGGCCTGCAGGTCAGCTTCGGCCGGGTGATACTCGCCGTGTTTTTCATTCATCCAGTTGAGCAGGTTCAACTGCCTTCGCTGAGACTCGTCGGAATGATGTTTGGCCCGATCCAGATTCAGGATCGGCACGCCGGTGGAACGAAACGGCGTGGCCTGGTAGGCCCCGGGCAAGAAACCGTTACTCCAGTTCTGCGCTCCATTAATCGGCCCGCCGGTCTTATCGAGCATGACGATGTAACCGGGCATGTCTCGATTTTCAGTGCCGAGGCCGTAGGTGATCCAGGAGCCCATGGACGGCGAACCGACCCTTGTGAACCCGGTGTTCATCTCCATCAGGGCCGGGCCGTGATTGTTTGAGTCTGCCGTGCAGGATTTGATGAAGGCGATCTCATCTACCTTTGATGAAAGGTGGGGATAAAGATCAGAGACCCAGGCGCCGGACTCACCATACTGGCGAAAAGAATAGTTCGACCGCATGAGCGCCCCAGGGCCGCCGAAGAAGACGTCGGACTTGTCGAGTGATTTCAACGGCTTGCCGTGATCTTGCTGCAACTGGGGTTTGTAATCGAAAGTGTCCATCTGGCTCGGCCCGCCGTACATGAACAGAAAAATGACGGACTTCGCCCTGGGCCTGGCATGGGGCAGCTTTGGCACCAGAGAATTGAGTTCTTTCACCGAAGCGGCCTGCGCAGAACCAGTTAAGGCAGTGGATTGGAGCAACCCACCGACGGCCATGAGTCCGAATCCGATCCCGCTTTGTCTTAAGAACTCGCGGCGGTTGGATTCGAGGGGAAGGTGAAAGTTGCGCTGCTCAAGTTGCCGTTTGAAATCGGTCTCAGCTTCGGACCGTTTAGAGATTGGTTTGCTCATAAATGCACTATTTCCTAAACGCGGCCTGTGGCCGCAACCAATTGGACAGCCCCATTAACTGTACAAGGTTAAGTCTTCTACACGCCACAGGCATGCCCCTACCGTCACGGATTTCGGTTGGACCGAGGTGGGAGTTTAGTCCGTTTTGTCTAGCGGTTCTATTTTCTTGCGGCATTGTTGCTCGGCCGTTCCATCAACAAACCAGGCTTTGGAGCCACTCTTGTTGAGGAATTGGCGAAGGACGAGGACCGTTTGTGTAGTTCGCCGAGACAGTAAAGAAACTTTCGGGAAATTTCGTGAAGACTGCTGAAGGGAATCTGTTGTCCGGAGTCTGCACAGACTTCATCCCATACGGCCAGCAGACGACGCCATTCAGAAAGTGTTCGATGCCGACATGTGCGACGAGATCGAATCCGTATCGCTGTCCGCGGGGAACCAGCGCATCCAAATCGGGCGAACGGCGAACGAGCTTGAGTCCCTCCAGGGTCGCGTGGGCGCCCGGTCTTCGTGGCATGAAATAGAGAGGAGTTCAAACTCACCACAGTGCGCCCAAAAGAAAACCCCGCAAAGGGGCCTAAAACCGAGGAAAACAGTAAGAGTCAGGTCATTGGAATGTAATTCATTGTCCGCCCATATAATATGATGGTGCCAAACCCTACTCTATGTCTGTGCGCCGCAATCATATAAGTTGGGCCAACTGAAATCCGCAACGATAGGGACAAGCCGGTGGCATCATGAATTCGGTAACCCCCGGTGTCTCAATTAATACAAGAAACTTCACTCAATTTACCACTTTGTGAATCTTCGCATTTTAAAAAACGGGTCAATCATGCATGTTCATTCGCTTGCAATACGACCAGAACTCTTACTCGTTACTCATTACTCATGACGCCAAATTCCCGTGGGTGATTTCATTTTTGCCATCCCGGTTTCCATCTGGTGGGTTATCGCCGCCTGGCCATTGATCGTGGGTGCGATTCTTTTCCTGTATCGAAAGGAATGGTCTTTCTCCTCACTGAAGAATGTCCTTCCTGCGGTCATCACCCGGGTGGCAGTGGTGACGCTCCTTCTGCTCTGCCTGCTGCAGCCGGTGTGGAGATCCGAGTTCAGCAAGACCATCCCATTGACCGTGCCGATCTTCATCGATAATTCGGCATCCATGTGGTACCCCGATCGCCATCGTAAGGGGCCAGACAAAGTTGAACTCGCCGAACGTCTCGAACTGCTTGATCCAAAACTTCGTTTCAAATTTGAGAGGTTTTTAAAGGGCCAACTGCCGGGCGCCCGGAAAGCGCTTGAAGCTGTTGGAGTTGAAAAACTCTTATTCGAGACCGAGCCGGACGGCGAGAAGGTCGACGCAATCGAAGATCGTTATGACCAGTTCATCGAACTCGCCCAGGCGTTCAAAGACATGCTCGAGCGCCTCGAAGAGGAAGATGCGGGACTGGCCCTCCTGGACTCCGTAATCAAAGGCTCCGCAGCCGAAGCACTGCGCGCGGTTTCAAATCGTGGCGGGGCTCTCGAAAAAACATGGGAGAAGATTAGAAAAAAGGAAGTCCGGACCGGCAGCGATTACGCCCAGATTGCCCGTGAGATTGAATTGGGCCGGAGTGATGCTTACGAATTTCTGCAGTCGATCTCTGCATACCAGGACAGGGCGGATGAAGAGTTGGCGGAGTCAGACGATCCCCGTGTCCAGCCAGCGATTGAAAAAGTTACGGAGAGCAATCGTATAGAGCTTCTCCTGCATGTAATGGAAAACATCAAGAAACCTATTCGGCAGCGGCTCGAGAACCAAAATGTAAAGAGCCCGATCTATATTTTTGGCGAAGAAGAAGCGCTCGATAAGGAAAAGCAGTTCAACCTTGAATACCTCAGAGCGGCAAAAATTCGGAAGACTGATATTCCCGCTGAATTCACCCGGCTGTTCAGCAATCTGCCAGATGATGAGGAAATGTCACAGGTGATCCTTATCACCGATGGGCGCGATAATTCAGCTTCAGCGGAGGGTGAACTGATCGAAGTATTCAAAAAGAAGAAGCTGCGGGTGATTACCCTCGCCACCGGAATTCCCGAACCTGCACCGGACGTCGGCATCCTCAATTCTGAACTGCCCTCCAGGGCCTTTGATGGCGATACCGTGCCGCTGAAGATGAAAATGAAAATGGTTGGCAATCACGAAGGGGACATCAAGATTCGCGTGATGTCCGGCGATCAAATTATTGAAGAGCGAATTGTGCCGAAAGATGTGGAACGCGATGAACTGGGCCGCTTCGATTTCACCATGGAATTCAAGGTCGACGGCGAAAAGCCGCCGCAGAGGGTCGAGCTCCTTTCCGACGACACCATCCCGGAAAACAACGAACGCACCCTCGATATGTGGGTGCGAAAGGAGCAGATCAGCGTGCTGTTCATCGATGAGTTCCCTCGCTGGGAGAGTCGCTATCTGAACATGATGCTTCGCCGGGACAAGCGGATGGATTTGAAGAAAATGAGGACCATCTTTACCGCATCACTAAAAGACCGAATGCTCAAACGTGGAGATGGCGCCCGCGAGTTCCCGGCTGATGAAGAATCGCTCTTCGACTTTGATCTCATCATCCTCGGCGATCTGCCTCCCGAAACTTTCACACGGGAAGAAATGGCTCGGCTGGTTGCATTTGTCAGGGATAGATCGGGATCGATCATCTTTCTCGCCGGTCCAAACTTTGTGCCCGGGGGCTGGCAGAACACGCCACTGGAAGCCCTGCTCCCCGCGCAGCCTGCTCGCCGCATTCCCATCCAGAACGCCGCGCTCAAAATGTCACTTACCGATGAAGGTAAGGAGGCAGACTTCATTCGACCCTACAAAGGCCCGGTGAATTCCGCAGGCCACGGACGCCTCCACTGGACCCGTAACGACATCGCTAAGACACCGACCGCATCTGTCCTTGCGGAAGATGCTGGCACCGGTTTACCAATTGTCATCACCTCTCTCTACGGCACGGGCAAGACTCTCTTCCTGGCCTCGGATGAATTCTGGCGCTGGCGGTATCGTTCCGGCTGGAAATACCACCACGCCTACTGGAGCATGATTCTGCTTTGGGCCACCAGTGAAAAGATCGAGGGTGTGAGCAAATTCGCCAAGATCCACATGGACAAGCTGAAACTGACCACAACTGAAAACGCACAGGTCGAACTCAAGCTGATGGATAAGAGCGGCAAACCTTTGGAGAGCAGCCTGGGCTTCATCCACCTTGAAAGCATCAGCGGAGGTGAAGAAGAAGACAAAAAGGTTGCAGCGGATGGTGGGGGCAATCAGCCGAAGACTGAAATCAAGGAACCCATAGTCGAAGAGGATTCAAAGAAGATCGACAAGAAGATCCCCTATCAGGTCGTCGATGTCGGCGGACGTTATCGGATCGAACTGGGTGAGCTTTCTGCGGGACGTTATCGCATCAGCCCCATCGTTACCGAGCTCGAAGGCGAAAATCTGGATGCCAAGCTGGAATTCGAAGTCGTGGAGGAAACCACAATGGAAAATCTCTACATCCATCAAAACCGTTCGTTCCTCGAGCGGCTCAGCGAAGAAACCGGCGGCAAATTTTTCGATTTTGCTGATTACGCCAAGTTGCCGGAAGCGGTCACAACCGACGAAAGGGAAGTCAGACGCACAGAATCCACCGAATTATGGGATACATGGTGGATGCTTGTAGCAGTGGTGGGCCTGCTGGTTTGCGAATGGGTATTCCGGAAGCGCCGAAATCTGGTCTGAAGTAATTTCAGCGAGCAGACCCCTACTCAGAAACACCGTGGCTGCGCTCTCCTGATCAGGATTCTCCTGAGTCGCAGAAAGAGAAGACGCCGGCCTGGAGGTTTGTCGTTACCCAGATCGCGTGCAGCGCCCCCTGCCAGCTCGTATGGCACGTAAGCTGAGATCTGTAGGCTAGCCCAGCTTGAACACCAAATTGAATAGTTGAGGGCCGCGGCATCGCTAGAGTGCCAAATTTGGCACTTTCCCTTCCAAATGGCGTGTAGTGAAGACCTACCCCTGTTTTGCTTCAGACGGAATTGGACAATCCTGGCGTTCGAGATAGTTGTATTTCGAACCCTTACTGGAGGATTGTCCTATGCGCAAGCCACGCAAGTTTTACACGTCGAAGGAAAAGGTCGCGATCCTGAAAGAATTTTTGGTTGACCGCGTCCCGGTGTCCGACGTTTGTGACAAACACGGTATCCATCCCACAGTCTTCTACCGCTGGCAGAAGCTGTTCTTCGAGAATGGCGAGGCTGCTTTCGACCGGACAGCGCCCCAAGCTGAGACGCGTCTTGAACGCGAGAACCAGGCATTGAAAGACAAGCTTCAGCGGAAGAACGAGGTGCTCTCCGAACTCATGGAGGAGCATGTCTCTCTAAAAAAAACTCTTGGGGAAATCTGAATCAGAACTGGGTGCCCCACGACATCCGCGACACCGTGGTCGATTTCGTCACTGACTGGTCAGACAAAACGGAGATTCCTAAGGTGAAGTTCATTCGATGGCTCAGTTTATCTAAGAGCAAATTCTACAACTGGGGTAAACGCTACGGGAAGGTCAACGAACACAATGCCCGTCTCCCGCGGGACTCCTGGCTGGAAGAATGGGAAAAGACCGCCATCATCGACTTCCATGATGAGAACCCTTTGGAAGGCTACCGCCGTCTGACCTTCATGATGCTCGACCGGGATGTCGTGGCGGTTAGCCCATCCAGTGTCTATCGGGTGCTCCGGGAAGCCGGCCTCCTGTCCCGCTGGAAGGCCAAGCCGACCAGCAAGGGAAAAGGCTTCAAGCAGCCTGAGAAGCCCCACGAGCATTGGCACGTGGACATAACGTACATCAACATCTGCGGCACGTTTTACTATCTGCTGGCGGTTCTCGATGGTTGTAGCCGATACGTCGTCCACTGGGAGATCCGAGAATCCATGACCGAGGCCGAAGCGGAAATCATTCTGCAGCGGGCACACGAGAAACATCCCGGCGTGCGCCCACGTATCATTACGGACAATGGCCCTCAGTTTATCGCCAAGGACTTCAAGGAGTTCATCCGTATCTCCGGAATGACGCACGTGAAAACGTCGCCCTACTATCCCCAATCCAACGGGAAAGTCGAGCGATGGAACGGCACTCTCAAGACCGAATGCATTCGCCCGAAGACACCACTTGACCTTGAAGACAGCAGGCGAGTCGTCGACAAATTCGTCAGGCACTACAACGAAGTTCGACTTCACAGCGCCATCGGCTACGTCACCCCGAAGGACCGACTGGAGGGCCGCCACGAAGACATTTTCACAGAGCGAGATCGCAAGCTGGAAGAAGCAAGAGAAAGGAGGAAAACCAATCGCCAGAAAGCCTGGCAAGCCAGCATGGATGAATTCGGGCTGAAGAGCCCTACAATCAACGCGCCGGGTGAAACAGAGGCAGGCTCTGCTGAGGAACAACCTGCCAAGGGATAGCCCGGCCGGACTCACCGAGCCGACGGGCTGATGGGGGCAAACCTCGTCCCCATCAGCTCTTCACAAACGTCGGACGGATAGACCCGCAATGCCTTAGAAAACCTTCTGCCCGATAGGGCAGACTTTGTAGCTTATTCCAGAACGCCAAAAGTCCAATTCATGCTGAACCAGTGCAAATCTAAGTGCAACGTGTTGGATTCAGTTAAATCAATCATATAACCGAAGGCGTTAGTCATGCAGCTTTAATCTACGCCCATACCACATGCCGAACTACACAAAATACATTCTCCTTTTCATTTCCTACGCGGTCATCCTGGGCGCGCCGTTCGCCTTTCGGCCAGAGGGGGAAGATTTCGAGCCGGAAACGAAGATCAGAATCTTGTCGCCACACTGGGAAGGGATTAAGTACGAGTTCCAACGCGGGTTCAGAGACTGGTATCTGGAGAAGGCCGGCAAGAAGGTAGATATCGAGTGGCTCGATGTCGGCGGGACTTCTGACATCAAGCGCTACCTTGAAAGTGAGTACCAGAGTAATCCGGAAGGCGGGGGCCAGGATATGGTGTTCGGAGGAGGGACGAGTTTTTTCGTTCGTTTGAAAGAAAGTGGATTCACGCAGGCGTACAAGTTGCCTGATGAAATGCTCGCACTCGTACCTCAGGATGCGTCGGGCGTGCCGATTTATGATCCGGAATATCACTGGTACGGTGCAGCGCTGTCTGGTTTTGGCGTCATCTACAACAAGGGAATTCTTGATTCGCGAAAGATACCGTACCCGAAGACATGGGAGGATCTGACCTCGCCGAAGCTTTTCACCTGGCTGGGGTCGGCAGATCCGGGGAAGAGCGGCTCGATTCACATGATGTTTGAAATCGTACTTCAGGCCTACGGATGGGAGAAAGGTCTAGACGTCCTGGCTCGTATGGGCGCAAACTCGCGCTCTTTTGCGGACGGCGGCGGTTCCATTCCAATGGACGTTGCCCGCGGAGAAAACGCGCTGGGCATGTGCATCGATTTTTACGCGGGCGCCAAGATTGCAGAGGTCGGCGACGACCTGATCGGATTCGTCATGCCGAAAGGGCTTACCGTGATTGATTCTGACCCCATCGCCATACTGAAGGGCAGTCCAAACCTTGAGGAGTCGAGAGGATTCGTCCGATACGTGATGTCAGAAGAAGGCCAGAAAATATGGATGTTGCGAAAAGGCGCGGCCGGTGGGCCAAAGCGATTCGGCCTGGCCAGGCTGAGCGTGATGCCATCGCTCTACAAGACCGATCCGGCCGTGATGCTCATCGACCAGGATTCCAGCCCATTTAAGGGCGATTCGAATTTCAACTATGACAGCAAGAAAGGCGGCGCCCGGTGGCAGGTTATCAGCGACTTTATGCGGGCCGCGCTCATCGATACCCATGAGGAGGCGGTCAGGGCATGGAAAGCGATCATTGATAATAATTTTCCACACGAGGCGAATGCAATTCTCGGCAAGGGCCCGCTCACCGAAGCAGAAGTCATGGAATTGGTCTCCGGATGGAAGGACGCCCAATTCCGTGAAAAGACCCGTTCCGGCTGGGTGAAGTGGTACCGGGAGCACTACAGGAAAGTAAAAGAATTGGCGGAGAGCGGGTAAGTGGCTGGATGTCAGACGCCAGAAGTTAGCCCATTTGACAGAGATCCATATCATATCGCCCATGCCTACGGTTCTCAGAATAGGCCCTTACAGGTTCTTTTTTTATTCTGGCGACAGAGACGAGCCTTTGCATCTGCACGTAGAGCGCGATGACTGCGAAGCCAAGTTCTGGTTGGAACCAGTTTATCTTGAGAGAAGCCGTGGGTTCAGGCCGAATGAAATTAATACGATACAAAATTACGTCCTTGAAAATCACAAATTACTAATGGGGAGTTGGTATGAGTTTTTCGGCAGTTGATGCTGAAACCACGGCCGTTTCCATCTCAATCTCAGACGATTCGTTGTCCGTAGAGCTTTCGGATGGTCGGTCAATTTCAGTTCCCCTTGCTTGGTTTCCGCGCCTCACGTATGGGAATACGGGGGAGAGAAACAATTGGCGATTCATTGGTAATGGGATTGGGATCCATTGGCCCGAATTGGATGAGGATATAAGTGTCGAGAATCTTCTGACGGGCAAGCGATCAAGTGAGAGCCAACATTCACTCAAACAATGGCTGGATGCGCGACAGACCGAAGGTGGCACTGCCTGACAGATCGTGAGCGATACCCCCTTTACCTATCAACTCCTCGATACCGGCAACGGCTGCAAGCTCGAACAGGTCGGGCCTTTCCGTCTCAACCGACCTGCAACCCAAGCCGTATGGCCGATGACGTTGCCACGGCAGGAATGGCAAGAGGCGGATGCAACTTACACTCGTGATTCTTCAGGCAGCGGCAAATGGGCATACAAAAATTCAAGGCTTCCTGATGCCTGGGAGGTTGAGTTCCATGGCCTGAAATTTGAAATCAAGCCAACGGCATTCGGCCACCTTGGAATATTTCCCGAACACCGAATCATCTGGCAGCGTCTGGAGGCTCTCTCACTCGATCCGGATACCGAAATTCTGAATCTGTTTGCTTACACTGGCGGCGGGACCTTGTCCGCTGCCCGGGCCGGATATCGAGTCTGTCACCTGGATGCGTCAAAGGGTGCAGTAAACTGGGCAAAGAAAAATGCGGAGTTGTCCGGCCTCTCGGAAAAACCAGTCCGGTGGATCGTGGATGACGTCACCAAATTCCTCCAGCGAGAGGTTCGCCGCGGCAGGCAATATGACGGCCTTATCATAGACCCACCCTCATATGGCCGCGGTGCAAAGGGAGAAGTATTCAAAATAGAACGAGATATCTCGGAATTACTCGACCTCACAAGGAAGGTTTTGAAACCGGTGCCGCGTTTCATTGGGCTGAGCTGCCATTCGCCGGGCTTTACTCCGATAGTTCTGAGCAATCTGCTGGAGTCTTTGACGATGGGGAATAAGGGCGTTATCCAATCCGGTGAGATGTTTATCCAGGATGATCAGGCAAAGAAACTGCCACTGGGTGCGTGGTCGGCTTGGGACGTAATGAGTAATGAGTAATGAGTAAGCTGAAACTGCTAACTGCTGAGTCTGCTGTCTGGAATTCAAGTGAGGTGGAGATTCGTAAAAGCTGCAGTGTCCGATGCCTGCAATCTGTAATCTCTTGCACAATCTTTCTTACTCATTACTCATTACTCATTACGTCCATTACTCATTACGTCCATTACTCATTACGTCCATTACGTCCTGGCTGCTGCAAAACTGTTTTCGTTGTTTAGAATCTCATTTCATTCGACCGATCCACGCTGAGAGGGATTCAACACGATGCCTGAACTTAGAATATCCATGCTTACGCTTCTGTTCTTGATCAGTCTTGTCCCAATCAATGCAGAGTTCGTCAAGGGCGACATGGTCAGGATAAGTGGTGAAACAGCCTCCGTCTATAAAGGTACAGAGGTCATCTTCACTGCGACGAAAGAGCACAACCTCAAGGTCCTTTCACTCAACGGCAAGTGGCTGGCGGTCTCCTGGACTGAGGACGACACAGTCGGTCGGGGCTGGATATCAGCCTCGCAGGTGAGAAAGTTCGAAGAAGAGATAGAGACGCCACTGGCGAAGGTGGATATCACACCGTTTACAACGGTAGCAGGGAGGCATCCCAAAAAGCAAGAACTGCATAAGCTCTTGATGCAGGCAGGAAAGGGCTTCGCCCAGAAGGCGGTCTCTGCGGCTGAGGCCGGGCTGAAGTTAGATCCCAATAACGCGCTTTTCCATTACATGGTCGCCAAGGGCAAGTTTGAGAACTCACAGTGGTCATCAGGTCTGCAGGCCATGGAGGCAGGCCACGCTGCTCCAGCGGTATACCAGTATGTTCTCGAGGGCGGGATGGCCTCTTACCTGGACGAGCCTGCTCATATTGCCAGTGTTCAAGCTTTGGCAAAAGAGCTAATGAAGAAAGCTGATAAGAAGGGCGGGGACGAGGCGGTGGAACTGCTCGAGCATATCCGCCGGATGGGTCTTCAAATGATCCAGTGTCAGCCGTATTCCACATTAAATATGCGTAGCGGAATAGCCCTGGCCAGCATGGCGAACAATGAACTGAAGAAGGCTGGAAAACCGGCCGAAGGCGAGGCATGGCTCAAGAAGACCCAGGGTACGATCGCTCAGCAGGACAGCGAAGAAATCATGATTGTCAGGGAATACCTCGAGAAGGCCGGAATGGGCGAATCTGTGGGAAAGATTACGGGATTCTTGATTCCTCTGGCGATGGCCGAAGCAAGCGGAATCAAACGCAAGGCGAAACAGGAACCGGGTGAAGTATTGTTTAAAGGCGGCGGGGATGACGGAACTCAACGCCGCGGTTTTTTCCGCCGTGCGTCAAGCTATGACTTCCTGGGCTCAATGATTTCTGAAACCAGTGGTGCCGCCGAGGAGGTGAAGAAAGCACCACAAAACGAAGACGATGAAATGTTGAACTATTTTACCGGCCAGGAAAAACGCTTCATCGACACACTGACCTCGGAGAGCCAGCAACTGAGAGTCAAGACTGCCAAGGAGTTCCTGGCCGCCTCGCTGTCCGGCCAGGATTCTGCACTTTTCCAGAAGTTGATGTCACCCAAGACCAAGAATGACCACTCGGATCGCAAACGCTGGGATGAGGCATGCGATCAGGCATTTGAGGCCAAGTCCAGGCAACTCGCCGAGTTGGCCAAGGAACTGCCGGGCAAGTGAGGGGATTGTACCGCTCTTCACAGCACTCTAATATTCCAGCTTTCCACCCAATACTCTGTGTGCCGCCGGGGCATAAAGAGAGTCGGGAACTGACGCTGAAAGCCAAACTGATTGCTAATATTCGCGCCGCTGCCGAGAGGACGGAATGCTGAGTTGCTTCCGGTATTTGGTAACCGTGCGCCGGGAGATATCCATCCTTTTCTCCTTCAATTTGGCCACGATTTCTTCGTCGCTCATTGGGTTGCTCTTGTTTTCGTTGTCGATGAGCTCCACCAGTGCCTGCTGGATGGATTTGGTTGAAACTGAGCTTCCGTCTTCGCTTTCGATGCCGCCGGTGAAGAAATACTTCATGCGGAAGATACCACGAGGCGTCTGGATGTACTTATCCGAGAGGGCACGGCTGACAGTGGATACGTGGACACCCACGATGTCGGCGACGGCTTGCATCTTCAGGGGGTGGAGGAACGCGATGCCCTTGTCCAGGAAATCCCTCTGCTGTTTCACAATCTCGCTGGCGATCTTGTAAACGGTGGCGCGGCGCTGTTCGATGGACTCCATCAGCCAGCGGGCGGCTTGAATCTTCTTTCGGATGAAATCCATGGTCGCGGCGTCCTGACCTTTTTCCCTCATCATTTTTTCGTATGCCGGGCTGACCATCAAACGCGGGACATAGCCATCTTGTAGCGAAATTTCATATTTACCGTCGACATATTCCAGGATGACGTCAGGGATCACATAATGGTTCTGATCTTCACTGAACTGATTGCCCGGCCACGGATTCAGCGTGGCAATGTAGTGGAGGGCCTCCTTGACATCTTCGATGCTGGTGCCGGTCTCCTTGGCAATCTTGGGCAGGCGGTTGAGCTTGAGGTCGTCCAGATGATCTTGAACGATGCGGCGAGGAAGAGTGTGTTCAGGGTCGCGAGAAATTTGTAGTAACAGGCATTCCCGGGTATCCCGGCAGGCGACACCGCGTGGCTCGAGCGATTGCACGATATGGAGGGCGTCGTAAGCCTCCTCCACTCGTTCGTCCATCTCTACATCTACAGGCTCTATTTCAGCGTTGGTTTGAGAATTCAGGTCGCTTTTGTCTTCGGGAGCTTTTCCACCGACCAGTTCTTCGATGGAATAGAGAAGGTAACCATTCTTGTCAAGGCTGTAGATGATACCTTCGCAGAGCGTCCGTGTGGCTTGATCCAGCTCCATCATCGAGAGCTGAAGCATCAGATTATCCTGGAGAGTCTCCCCTCGGGCCGCGGTGTTGTTCATCGCTGCGAGTTTTTTGTCCTCACCATCGGATGAGCCTCCGCCGCCGCTGCTTCTTGTGCCTGAAAAATATTCGCCCCAGTCGCTGCCGAGATCCTCTACTTTGGTATCAAAACTCTCTTCATCAACGGAGGTTTTCCGATCTTCCTGGCGGGGAGTTTCACTGCCTTCTTCTTCGTCCGGCCTGCTGAGGTCGGTATCGAGGGCAGGGTTTTCCAACAGCTCCTGGTCGATGCGTTCCTGCAGAGCCATGATGGGCAGTTGGAGAATTTCGATAGATTGAATGATTTGCGGGGCCAGAACCATCCTCTGTTGAAGACTCATGTTCTGGCCTAAGCTGGTATGCATTCCCGGTCTCATGGATTCTTAATAACTCATGGTTTGACTTGGTTCAAATGTTCAGGACTGGACTCGCAAACTCATTCTACCCCGAAGTGCGTCAGTTAGAATGGTTTTACCGACATGTTCTATCTGGCTTCCCGAAGGGATGCCCTTGGCGATGCGTGTGACGTGGACCGGCAGTTCCTGCAGAAGGTTCGAGAGGTAGAGTGCACTGTTGTCCCCTTCGAGGTCCGGGTTGGTGGCCAGGATTATCTCTCTCACATTCCCATTTTTGACCCTCTGAAGCAGGGCATCTACAGTTAGATTTTCGGGAGCGATTCCCTCAAGTGGGGAGATGCGTCCCAGGAGGACATGATAGACGCCGCGATATTCGCTTGTGCTCTCAAAAGCGAGCAGATCTTTGGGTTGTTCGACCACACAAATGGTCGCCTGATCTCTGCTCGGATTGCTGCAAATTTCGCAAATGTCATGAGTGGATATGTTAAAACATACGTTACACTGCCGCAAATCCTGCTTTGCCCTCCGAATGGCTTCAGAAAGCCCCAGAGCCTCTTCTAATGGCATTCTGAGAATGTGAAAAGTGAGGCGTTCGGCGGACTTACTGCCAATTCCAGGCAGGCTTGAAAGGGCTTCAATCAGCGATTCAACAGGTTGGGGATAACTTGGCATTTTGGCAAGGCATTTTGGCTTAAAACTCGTTCACCATTGGAATGAACCAGGTGAGATCTTTGAGGATTGCACGCTTCAGATCTGAAGAGGGAGAAACCTGAATGGAGGCGGGTAGGCGAGAAGGGCTCTCCACTCAGGCGCCTCCCTGGCCTTCTTCAACTTCATAAATGTTTAATACCCGGGCGTCGAAATATTCCTTGACCTTGGCAAGGGTCGGATGCTTTTCGAGGTCACCAGGATTGAACGGGGCTGGCTCTTTAGGCTTTTCCGTTTTTTCCGATTTGCCACCATTTGAGCCGAGCACCGGGGCAAGCAGCTTAGACTGATCTCCTGCCTCAATCGAGATCGGCTGCGTGCGAAAACGCTGGCCGGAAACCTGTTCCAGACAGGATTCGACCACTTTGCGATTGTCGTTAGTTTCAAGTCGCTTCAGTTTAAAAACATCAGAAGGCATAAAGCCCAGCTTGAGGATTCCATCGCCCTCACCAAGCAGATGCGCCGACTTCAAATAGCTGGCCAGCATCTCGTCCTGTTGATTCACCTGCTCCACCACGCGAGGCCAGACATCCGTCCAGTTTACCTGACGGGCCGCGGCCTGAAGAGGAGCAGGTTCCGGTTGCGGCGGAGGAGGCGCTGTGGCCACCGCAGGCGAGGGCGCGTGGTAAGTTCCAGCGTGAACACTCTGAGCAGCGGGACTCGATTTGACCGGCGGAGGGGTGGGAGAGGGTGACCTTACATGACCCAGGCTCGTTGCTCCGCCTTCAGGCAAAGCCGGATGAGCCGCCGCCGGGGCTTGCCGAGAGCCCGATGACTCCGGAGGAGCTGCCGGCGGGCCTGTTTGTTCCGCGCCAGGCCGTCCCTGAAAACCCCCGGCCGGGGTCTGCGGTATCGATTTCAACGACTGCTCGAGCTCAGCCAGGCGTTTCAGCACATCACCGATCGGACGGAGGTCTTCCATCTGTGCAAGCTTGACAACAGCGACTTCGATCGGAATGCGCGAATTGCTGCTGAATTTCATCTGGGTCTGCGCTTCCGAAAGCAACCTGATCATATAGAGCAGGCTATCCACAGAGAGCGGCCTGGCCTGCTGCCTGAGCCGTTCGAGCTCTTCAACCGTGGCATCAAGCAGCGGGGTTTCTTCCCCCCCGACCTGCAGGATCATCATCATGCGCAGGTGCTCGATAAGCTGATTCACAAATTCACCAAGGTCGCCTCCACGCTCGAGCACACGATCCAGGGAGAGCAGGGCATCGCCGGCTCGCTTCCCAACCAACAGGTCGGTATATCCAGCAATCTCTTCAAAGCTGTGCGCGCCCTGGATTTCCTGGAGCGAATCCAGGGTCAGTTCCTTATGGCCAAACGAGATAAGCTTGTCCAGAAATGATTGTGAATCTCGCATGGCACCACGAGCCGCCTTTGCCACGCTATACAGGACATCCCTCGTCGTCTTTACGCCTTCCATATCACAAATCTGCTGGAGGCGGTTAATGATGGCTTCGGTTGTGATCCTTCTGAAATCGAAGCGCTGACATCGGCTCAGGATCGTCTCCGGAATTCGGTGCGGCTCCGTCGTGGCGAAGATGAATTTCACATGTGGTGGGGGCTCTTCAAGGGTCTTGAGGAGTGCATTGAACGCCTCCTTCGTCAGCATATGCACTTCGTCAATGATGTAGATCTTGTATCTTGCCCGGTTGGACGAGTATCGGACGTTGTCGCGAATCTGGCGTATTTCATCGATGCCGCGATTGGAGGCCCCGTCGAGCTCCATCACATCGAGATCCTGTCCTGTCGAAATGCTGGTGCAGATACTACAAACGTTGCAGGGCTGGGTCGTGGGGCCGTTTTCACAGTTCAACGCCTTTGAAAAGATGCGCGCCATGGAAGTCTTGCCCACACCGCGGGGGCCGCAAAAAAGGTACGCATGAGCGACGCGTTCCGATTCAATCGCATTCTTGAGAGTAGTGGCTACAGCTTCCTGGCCCGCGACTTCGTCGAAATTCTGTGGCCGATATTTGCGGGCAAAGACGAGGTAGGACATGGGGCGGGGGAGAGGTTTTTGATTAAGAAAGCAGACCCCTCATCACAGTTCTTACTCCTGATCTTTGCTCACCTTTGAACTGCCCCCATACTCTCGATTCAGTCAAGACCAGACCGAAAAATACGAGAAAAATGAGATGTAAGAACGGACTTGTAGGACTCTGTTATCCGCGCATGTTGGAACTCCCCTCCGATCTTGTCAGAAATGAAAAGGAGTCAGAGGGGACTGAATGGAGGACTGGTTTCCCCAGGGCACATGGATAACAATGCTTATGGCTGCTGCCGTCAAGCTCTGACCAGGTTCACACGCCCCCATTGCCTGGGACCAATCCTCCATCCAGTCTCCTGGAAATGAATTTCAAAGACCAAGCGGAACTATAGCAGAAGAAATCTTGCGTTAAAGCGGGACGGATTTCCGGTCTATTCACCTTCTCCAGGCGCCACTTCCACCTGTTTCTTGTTCGAGCAGTCAACGAATATATCCTGATTTTCTGTCCACCAGGTATCCCATTCTTCGAAGCTGCAAGCAATTCTCTGTCTCGTGCATCTTTTCAATGTCTGGCAGGCAAAACGGTTGACGGCTCTGGTGGCGTCGCTTTTTAACAGTCGAATCAGATAAGGGATGCTCTCCCGAGAGAGGGATTCTGCCAGTGAATTCAGAACCACGAGTTGGAAATACTCATCCGGATCGTTAATGACTGCTTCAGTAATCTTTTCCAGCGCTTCCTTGTTTTTCGAATCCGCCCGCAGTAGCCCCCGGGCAGCCATGGCACGAAGCGCTGCGACTTCTTCATTCTCAAGGGCGGCCGCTAAAACCTTAATGTTCGTCGGCGCCGGCACTTCGGCCAGGTACCTTAGGATCATGCCTCGACCCTTGAGGGTTGCCCTGTGGTAATCATTGGCGGCAATTCCGGCAGCAGCAATACCGAGGCTTGCGTTGTTCTCGTTAATGGTCATCAGCCTTGAATAGGCCTGCGCAACTTCCGCTCGATCCTCGGAGTTCAATTGAGAGAGCAAGGCCTGCACGGTGTCCCTGAATTCCTTCGAGAGTTCCTCGCTCGAGACTTCTATACCCCACAAGAGGGAGAATATCCCTGTCAAAATCATGCCGCTTGCTTTGATCCGGTTTTGTCTCAAGTGGTGTCTCTCTGGGTGCCGGGGCGCAATTCCGAAGCCGCATAATAACGAAGGTCAGGTGTCTTTACATCCAAGACTGAGACTTTCAACCAAAGACCAGTATCGTTGATCGGAATCCCCGAAAGAGATCTGAGCCATCAGTCGTTGCGTGATTCGGAAATGAGAAGCCGGATACGGGGCCGGATCTACCATCTTCCATCTACCATCAGTCATCCTCCCTCGTTGCCTGGCCAGAGGTCGAAGGTATAATGCCTGCCCCTTATCTGGAAGTGGGCGGTGCAAGACCATTTTTGATCTAAATAGCAAGGTTCTCGTATCCATGAAACTACATGAGTATCAATCCAAAGAACTATTCCGTCAGGCCGGCATTCCTGTACCTGACAGCATCGCGGTAACCAGCCTTAACGATGTTGAGAAGGCTTACAACAAAGTCGGCACGGACAAAGTTGTCGTAAAAGTGCAGGTCCACGCCGGTGGTCGCGGCAAGGCTGGCGGGGTCAAAATCGTTGACAATCTTGCTGATGCGCAGGCATTTGCTGAAAAGTTTCTTGGCAAAAAACTGGTGACTGCGCAGAGCGGGCCCGAAGGCCAGACCGTCAGCGCCATTCTGCTGGAAGCTCCAAGTGCCATTGCTACCGAAATCTATGCCAGCATTGTTATTGACCGTGCCATCGGCCTGCCGACCCTCATCGTGTGCGCGGAAGGCGGGGTCGAGATCGAAGAGGTCGCCGAACGTTCACCGGAAAAGATTCTCAAAGAATCCTACGACCCGGGTACCGGTCTCCAGGGCTACCAGGCCCGGAGGATTTTCCTCCAACTAGGGCTCGACAAGAGCCTGATGAATTCCTTTTCCAGCCTGCTCGTCAATCTTGCAAGACTCTTCGTCGACCGTGACTGCTCAATGGCTGAAATCAATCCGCTGGTCGTGACTAAAGACAATCAAGTACTCGCACTTGATGCCAAAGTCACCATCGACGACAACGCCCTGTATCGGCAAAAAGATGTCGCAGCGTGGCGCGACTTCACTCAGGAAGATCCCCGTGAAGTGGAGGCCGCAAAATACGACCTCAGCTACATTGGCCTCGACGGCGACATCGGCTGTATGGTCAACGGTGCCGGCCTCGCCATGGCTACCATGGATATCGTTAAGTTTTACGGAGGCGATCCGGCGAACTTCCTCGATGTCGGCGGAGGCGCCACCGCTGAAAAAGTGACAGCAGCATTCAAGATCATCCTCACCGACGAAAATGTGAAGGCTATCATGGTAAACATCTTCGGTGGGATCATGCAGTGCGATGTCATTGCCGAGGGTGTCATCGCTGCGGTCAGCGAAATCAGCCTGAGCGTCCCCCTCGTGGTTCGTCTCGAAGGGACGAACGTGGAGAAGGGACGCCAGATGCTTGAAGAATCCGGATTGCCGATCGAAACCGCCACCAGCCTGGCCGAGGCCGCCGAAAAAGCAGTGAAACTCTCCAAGGGCGAAGCTGCGTAGCCGGTTCATCGCTGGGATTTCAAATTATTCATTACTTATTACTCATTACGTCCCCATGAGCATTCTCGTTGACAAAGACACCAAAGTTATCTGCCAGGGCATCACCGGGAAATCCGGAGCATTCCATGCCCGTGCCTGCATCGAATACGGCACACAGGTCGTCGCCGGCGTTACCCCTGGCCGTGGTGGCCAGACTGCCGAAGGCGTGCCGGTTTTTGATTCTGTTGCCGAGGCCGTCCGGGAAACCGGCGCTAACGTCACCATGATCTTCGTTCCGGCGCCGTTCGCCGCGGATGCTATCCTTGAAGCAATCGACGCCGGACTCGACCTCATCGCCTGCATTACTGAAGGCGTTCCGGCCACTGACATGGTTTACGTGATGGATGCGGTCAAGGATTCGAATTCCAGACTGGTCGGGCCCAACTGCCCAGGCGTCATTACTCCGGGCGAATGCAAAATGGGTATCATGCCGGGCTACATCCACAAGCCGGGCAAAGTCGGGGTCGTCTCCCGCAGCGGCACCCTCACCTATGAAGCTGTCTGGCAGCTCACCGAGCGCAATATTGGCCAGTCCACCTGCATCGGTATAGGCGGCGACCCCATCATTGGAACGCCATTCATTGAGGCCCTCGAACTCTACGAAGCCGACCCCGACACCGAAGCAGTCGTCATGATCGGCGAAATCGGCGGCACCGCAGAGGAAGAAGCCGCGGACTTCATCAAGAACAAAATGACCAAGCCGGTCGCCTGCTTCATCGCCGGTCAGACCGCGCCACCAGGCCGCCGCATGGGCCACGCCGGCGCCATCATCTCAGGGGGAAAGGGCACCGCGGCGGACAAGATTAAGACACTTCAGGACGCGGGGGCCGCGATTGTGGAGAGCCCCTCACAATTCGGGACGGTGGTGGAGGAGATGCTGAAGCGCTAAGAGATTTCTCCTCACTGTTTGGCCTGCCGAAATTTCTATGAAGAAGGCCAATCAATGTTCAATTTCTGTTTCAAATATTAATCCGCTTGCTCCGTGTCCACGGCCGGGATATCGACCCTCGACCCCGATGTCATTCTACGGAGAGCGGCCAGGAAGTGCGGTTTGCTGAATGGGAACGCTACCATCTCTTTGGCGCCGGCACTGCGGACATCGGACACGTTCAGGCGGCTGATGTGATTATAAACGACTGCAATCCGGCTTTCAGGATGTCGCTTATGAAAATGCCGGATGGACTGCAGTCTCTGGTGCGGTGAGAGAGTAAGATCAATAACCACCGCAATCGGCTTGATGCTCTCGTACAGATGGAGCGACTGCGTCTCTGTAAGCGCCTCTTTGCAGAGGGTGAACTCAGAACCATTCAACGCGTTGCGGATAGCAAAACGCACCGTTGGGGAGACACTTATTAAGAGGACACTCTGGCTCATTGTACCTGAATATCATTTGCCATTACCGGGATGACTTAGAGACCAAGCTCCGTAAATGGCAACCCAAAAGTTTCTGCAACTGCCCGGTTGGTGACATCCCCGCCGTGAACATTCACTCCCCGACGCAGGGCTGCGTTATCGCAGCAAGCTAGCCGAAAACCTTTGCCAGCTAGTTCGAGGACATACGGCAGGGTGACGTTCCCCAAAGCATAGGTTGATGTCCGCCCCACTGCACCAGGCATATTCGGCACGCAGTAATGCACTATGTCTTCAACAATGAAGATCGGCTCCTGATGCGTGGTCGGTTTCGTGGTTTCTACGCAGCCGCCCTGATCAACGGCCACATCGACAATCACGCTGCGAGGCTTCATCAGTTTCAGCATGTCACGAGTAACGAGCCGTGGTGCGCGAGCACCCTCGATCAACACCGCGCCAATAACTAGATCCGCATGCTGAATGCAATCCCGGATAGTGTGAGCATCAGACATGAGCGTAGTGACGTTCCGCGGCATGATGTCATCGAGATAACGGAGCCGAGAGATATTCACATCCAGAATCATCACCCTGGCGCCGAGTCCTGCGGCCACTTTAGCGGCGTTGGTGCCAACGACCCCTCCGCCAAGAACCAATACTTCCGCTGGCGCGACACCCGGGACGCCCCCAAGAAGGATGCCGCGGCCAAGCATGGGTTTTTCCAGGTATTTAGCGCCCTCCTGAATGGACATCTTGCCGGCCACCTCACTCATCGGCGTTAGCAGCGGGTGCTCTCCGTTGTCGGTGCGGATTGTTTCATATGCGACAGCGGTAATGCCGGTTTCGCGCGCTGCTGTGGTCAACTCTTCAGAAGCTGCAAAATGGAAATAGGTAAAGATGACCTGTTCGGATCGTAACAGGGAATACTCTTGCGGGAGTGGCTCTTTCACCTTTACAACCATCTCAGCTTGCCCGTAAATCTCCTCCGCAGATCCAACGAGCTGTGCCCCGGCCCGTTCGTAATCGCTGTCTGATATTCCACTTCCCATACCTGCAGATTGCTGGACGAAGACGCGGTGCCCGCGTCGCGTCAGCTCTTCAACTCCGACCGGGATCATGGAAACGCGGTATTCATCTGCCTTAACTTCTTCGGGAATTCCAATAATCATGTTTCTTATTTAAGGTAAGTGGCTGGCCTCACAAGGTGCCATAGTTGGCTGATGCCATTTTATGCCAGATGGGGATTTCATTCAGGGCCGGAAAGCATTTGAAAATCAAATAAATTTACCTAGTATTTTGCCTTCCTAGGGGGACTCAAACAACCAATGATCTATAAAGGGTAGAGACGTTTACCCTTTTAGGCCCAGCAATGCTCCCACATCGCCGCCATCCCATTGCTGGGCCGCTTTATGTACTGAGAGTTTCTTGTCAATGAGGCAGCTTGATGGCCGAAGAGAACCTGAACTGGATCAGCCTGCAGGACGCCCAAGTGCTTATGGGGCGCTGTGAAAGCACGGCCAGACGGCTTATCAGAAAACATGGTATTCGGACAAAAAGAGTCCTCGTCGAGCGGGGGCAGGAACTGCGGGTCTGTCTGCAGGACGTCCAGCAGTTGCTACCGGAGGAATCCATCGCTCTGCAAAACGTGCCCCCCACTTCGCAAACCAGGGTCATAGAACAGTCTGAATTCATCGATGATTTTCAGAGTTCAATGCGGGCACTCGCTCAAGCAAGCGCTGCGCAGATGGATGTGCTTGAACACCTGAGCGTGCGGCTGGATTCCAACAATCAAGAACGTTCGGATCTCGTGGAGACCCAGCGTCAGCTCGCTGACTCGCTGGGTAATATCAATCGCGCCTCAAAGGCGCAGGCGACCGCCCTGCTGGAATTCGGGGATCGATTGAAGGAGCAATCCGAACGCTCTTCAACGCCACTGGCTGCTGCTGCGATAATTTGTCTGTGCCTCGGTCTCTTGCTCGGGGCAGGTGGGGTTTATTTCCTGATGACTAAAAAGTTTTCAGGCATGGAGTCGCAGGTAAAGAATGTTCTGGAAGCCGAGAGAGCAAATTGGAAGAACGAACTTCGAAAGCAGAAGGCCGATCAAAAGGACGAGGCGAAGTCGCTCCCCCTCGCAGAATCTGACAATACAGAAGGATCAAAGGGTGTGGACGAAATCAAGATCATTGAAGTAAGGGATGACGCGACTCCGGCGGGGCGGGCTCAAGCAAAGCCTGAGCAGCCAGCCGATGAAACACCAGAAGTTTCCAAGCTGGACAGCCTCATCGTACCCATAACTAAGAGCGAACAATGAAAGAAAAACCTGTTGTCGTCGGCATTACTGGAGCAAGTGGCGCGGTCTATGCAGAACGGATGCTGCAGTTTCTGAGCGCCGCGCGGATTCCCACGCATGTGGTCATCTCTCGAGCGGGCGCGCTGGTCATTGAAGAAGAGTTGGGCAAAAAAATAAATTCGGAGTCGCCGGACGTAAGCGTTCTGGGTGCCGATCCTGAGATCGTCAAGGCCTACAGCATCTGGGATCTGGCGGCCCCGATTGCCAGCGGTACGTTCCAGGCACGTGGGATGGTGATCATTCCGGCAAGCACAGGCACCCTTGGGGCCATGGCCAGCGGCATTGCGGATAACCTCATTCGACGGGCCGGAGAAGTCATGCTGAAAGAGGGGCGAAAGCTCGTTCTCGTTCTGCGGGAGACTCCGCTGAATCTGATTCATCTCGAAAACTGCGTTACCCTCGCTCGAGCCGGTGCGACCATCCTGCCCGCCTCGCCAGGATTTTATCATGGCGTTACCAAGCTCGATGACATCGTCAATTTCATACTGACGAAAGCCCTCGATCAGCTTGGGATCGATTCCAAACTGATCCAGCGGTGGGGACAGGACTGATTCTTTGAGTGCTCGGAGCGGAGGAGAGTTGCATTTCTCTGCGCAATGAACGCTGTATTTGGGTTGTTCATCCCCAAGTCCCATTGCAAAAATCGCACAGAACTCCATGCTTCCCCGCCTCCCAAAGTGGCTTGTGCCCTTCAGCAACGATCTGGCAGCCCACACTCAAATCCCAATCAGGAATACACTTTTCATGTTAAGCACCGGCGATCAATTACACGGTTTCACGGTTGAAGGCGTTACCGAACTTCCAGATATCCGGTCCACAGCCCTGCGCCTGCAGCACAATAAGAGCGGCGCCCGGGCACTGCATCTTCACAATGCAGACACAGAAAACCTTCTGGCACTGGCGTTCCGCACCCCGCCTCCCGACCACACGGGCCTGCCGCACATTCTTGAACACACCGTCCTCTGCGGCTCGAAGCAATTCCCTGTAAAAGACCCTTTCGTCGAACTGCTTAAGACCAGCCTGGCGACGTTTCTGAACGCTATGACTTATTCCGATAAGACGGTCTACCCGTGCGCCAGCATGGTCGAGCGCGACTTCTTCAATCTGGCTGGTGTGTATTGTGATGCAGTCTTCCAGCCACTGATCACTGAAAAACATTTCAAGCAGGAGGGGCACCACTTCGATTTCGCCGAGGCCGGTAACCCCGCTTCCGACCTCATCATCAAGGGCATCGTCTTCAACGAAATGAAGGGCGCTTACTCGGATCTCGACGGCATCATCCATCGGGATATGGGCACGCAGCTTTGCCCGGACAACGCTTATGGCTTCGATTCCGGCGGCAACCCGGAATACATCCCAAACTTGACTTACGAAAAGTTCGTCAACTTCCACCACACCTACTATCACCCGTCCAATTCGTTCATCTTCATTTTCGGCAACATCCCGACCGAAAAGCATCTCGAATTCCTGAACGAAAGACTGATCGGCTTCGACCGGATTGAAATTGATACCAGTATCGCCCAACAACCAAGATGGCGCGAGCCCCGCCATACCAGCTTGACTTACCCTGTCGGGATGGAGGACGAGACCGCCGGCAAGACAGCCGTTGTGATGACCTTTCTCACAAACGATGTCACCGATGCATTGAGCGCGCTTTCAATGAATGTGCTCGACTATTACCTGGTCGGCAATGCCGCGTCACCGCTCCGTAAGGCCCTTGAAGATTCCAAGCTCGGTGAGGCGCTGACTTCGTCCGGATATCTCGATTGGCAACGTGACACCCTGTTCACCATCGGCCTGAAGGGCAGCGAGAAGGAACGGGCGGACGAGATTGTCAAGCTCGTCCATGCTACTTGCAGCAAGGTTGTCGAAGATGGACTCGACAAGGAAAAGGTCGAGGCCGCATTCCATAGTCTCGAGCTGTCATTCCGAGAGATAAAGGGGATGTATCCACTCGATATGATGGACAGGGTTTACAATTCCTGGATCTACGATGCCGACCCGCTCTATCACCTGCGCCTCAACGAACATCTCGCCGAGCTCCGCAAACGCTTTGCAACGGAGGAGGGTTTTCTCGAAGCCAAACTTAGGGAACTCATCCTCGACAACCCGCACTACACAGTCTCCACCTATACACCCGACAAGGAATACATGGCGAAGAAGGAGAGGGGCGAGAAGGACAATCTGGCGAAGATTAAAGAAACGCTCACCGACGAGGTCCGAAACCGCATTGTAAGAGAGGCCGCGGAACTCGATGAAATGCAGTCCACGCCAAACGCCCCGGCAGCCCTGGCGACACTGCCCCACCTCTCCCTCTCGGACATCCCGCCTGAACCGCATGAGCTGAACACGATCATAGAAACAGTGGATGAATCGACCGTCCTTTACACCGACGTGTTTGCGAACGGCATAAACTACCTGCGAATGGCGTTCGACCTCAGTGGCATTGATGACGATCTCATTGATTACCTTTCCCTCTATTGCGAAGCCTTCCAGAAGATGGGTGCAGGCGAAGACGATTACGTCCGCATGGCCGAGCGGCAGGCGGCCTCTACGGGAGGCATTGGCGCCGGTATCGGTACTGGCAGCAGGATCGGCGACCCCGATTTCGTGCGGCCATCCTTTACCCTCTCATCCAAAGCGATAGATGCCAAGCTCTGCGACATGCTGAAGCTCGTCGAACAAAAAGTCCTGAGCACGGACCTCACCAACAAAGCCCGTCTGAAGGACATCATCCTTCAGGGCCGAGTCGGCCGGCGAAGCAGCATCGTGCCATCCGGCAGTGCATACGCTGCTTCGTATGCAGCCCGTCATCTGTCCCGAAACTGTGCTGTTTCAGAACGGCTGAACGGCATCTCAGAAATCCAGTTGATGGACGACATCGCAGATCATTTCGAGGCCCGGCACAGAGATGTGGTCGAGAAACTCGAACGTATCCGCGCGTTCATCCTCGGCCGGGGCAAATTGACCACAAGCTTTGTAGGCGCCGAAGCACAGTATGCACAGTTAAAAGATTTTCTCGGTGGATTCCTCGGCAAGCTCGACGACCTGGGTCCGGGCGAAGAGAACCGTGATTTTGCAACCACTCTCGGCACGAGAGAAGGCATCGCCACGCCAGCCGATGTCGCCTTTGTGGCACGCGCCTGGCGCACAGCGAGTATCGAGCAGCCGGAAGCCGCAGCACTGCTGATGCTCAGTGTGCATCTCAGCTACGGCTACCTCTGGGACAACGTCCGAGTCAAAGGCGGGGCCTATGGCTGCCGAGCGGGTTACGATTCCATGGGCGGCATTTTTTCACTTTCGAGCTACCGCGACCCCTACATCAAAGAAACGCTTGATGTATACACCGGCCTCTTTGATTTCATCACCGAGCAAATGGATCTCAGCCCAGCCGGAATTGAGCAGGCCATCATCGGCACAGTAAAAACCCTCGACAGGCCCACCCGACCAGGCCAGGCAGTCGGCACCGCCCTGTCAAGACACAGGTCCGGATCGACCAAGAAGTTCAGAAAGGATTTTCGAACCCGACTCTTGTCACTTACTGGAGACGACGTCCGCAACGTTGCCAATGACCTACTGCGCCCGGCGTTCGAGACTTCGCCGATCAGTGTGCTTTCGAGCAGAGAGAAGCTCACCAGAGCGAATGAAGCCCTGGGTGAAGCTGCCATGGAAATCAAAGATATTTAGAGAGCTGTCCAAAAATTCGTACTGAGTTTCTTGCTCATTACTCGTTACTCATTGCCTCCCATGCCAATCCGACCCGGCCAGTACAAACGCGTCGCCAGTCTGAAGACCATTGAAGACTTCAAAGCCTATTTGGGCGAACTGGAGGTCTCCCTCCCGCTCGATGACGAGATCCTCAAGGCTGACGCATCGCCGCTGGCAGAATCGATCAACGTTGGCGCCTTCACCATCGGAAACCGCTTTTGCATCCACCCGATGGAAGGCTGGGACGGTACCGAAGATGGCCGGCCAACCGAATACGTAACCAGACGCTGGAGGAACTTTGGAACCAGTGGCGCAAAGCTCATCTGGGGTGGCGAGGCGGTGGCCGTTACTCTCGACGGTCGGGCCAACCCGAACCAACTCTGCCTGTATGAAGAAAACAAGGGAGACTTTGCCAGCCTGCGGAAAGAACTGGTCAACGCGCACCATGAGCGATTTGGAAAAACTGACGATCTTCTGGTCGGCCTTCAGCTCACCCATTCCGGGCGCTTCTGTAAGCCAAACAATAAATTCAGTTTCGAGCACAAACTCGCCTACAGGCATCCTGTGCTGGACCGTAAATTTCACATTGATGAAGACCTCCCAATTCTCACCGATGACCAGATTAAGGAACTCATTGAACGGTTCATCACTGCGGCAACTCTGGCAGTGGAGGCCGGTTTCCAGTTTGTCGATATCAAGCATTGCCACGGTTACCTGCTGCACGAATTCCTGAGCGCAAGGAGCAGGGAGGGAGAATTTGGGGGTAGCCTGGAGAATCGCAGCCGCTTTCTCCGCCAGGTAGTCCAGGGAATCCGCGCCAATCATCCGGATCTACTGATAGGAATCAGACTCAGCGCTTTCGATTTTGTGGCCTACAAACCAGATCCCGAACTGACCACCGACCGTAAGCTCGGCCCGGGCATTCCTGAGAATCTGGACTTCGCGCTGCCTTACAACTTTGGCTTCGGTGCAGATGCCGAAGATCCAACCAGATACGATTTGACCGAGCCGTTTCAGCTCATGGAAATCTTGCGAGAACTAGGCATCAAGTTCGTGAATCTCTCCGCCGGCAGCCCCTACTACAATCCGCACATTCAGCGTCCGGCCCTCTTCCCGCCTTCCGATGGTTATCTTCCACCGGAAGACCCCCTCGTCGGCGTCGCCCGCCAGATCCACGCGCACGCTGAATTCAAAAAGCAATTCTCAGATTTTGTGTTCGTCGGCACCGGTTACACCTATCTGCAGGATTACCTCCCACACGTGGCCCAGGCCACCGTCCGTGAAGGCCTCATTGATATCGTCGGCCTCGGCCGAATGGTGCTCTCCTATCACGACCTGCCCCACGACGTCCTCACCAGGGGCGAACTCAGCCACAAACGAATCTGCCGCACTTTCAGCGACTGCACAACTGCACCTCGCAACGGCCTCATTTCCGGCTGCTATCCGCTGGACGATTACTACAAGAATCTGCCGGTCGCGATCGATCTGAAGCAGGCGAAGGCACGGAAGAAGTAAGCGACACACTTCCGGGCTTACACATATCAGTCTGCAAGGGAGACTCTCTTCTCCGTGTGGTACCCAAGATTTACACTCAAAATGCGGGCATTTCCGCCATCCGCGATGAAGAGCCGTTTATCTGTGTGGGCTGCCACATAGGCTGCGTGAAACAGCGCTACTTCGTCTCCGCCTAATGAATTTGGATTCGGAGGACCGCCATCACGCACCAGGGGCATCCCGTCATCCACGTTTCCGTACTGGCCGATGCGCATAATCAGATTCCCATTCGAATCCAAAACAGCCACGGAGAAATGATCTACTTCCGGCACAAAAGAGCGAGCGTATAAATCCAAAGCGAATCGGGCATGCCAGCAGGCACATCCTCCACCTCCTTTTGATGAGTTGAAGCCCCCAAAACCAACTCCGCCGTACATCCACTCCGCGCCATCCATCCACATCTGGCCGTCAGGCCCTCGAGCCATTTGCGCAGAGCCCTCAGATTTCGCTTCTCCAAGCGGGACAGGGTTGTCTGTCCTGTTACTCAAAATACGCGCTACATTGGGTCGCACTTTTATCAGAGTCTCGGCTCGTTCAAGAAAGTAGGGTTTGCCGTCCAGGACACGGTTGGATGCATGTAGAAAATAGATATTGTCCTCGCGGTCAAGAGCAATGCCGTCCATCATAGTCGCCCCGGGAATCGCGTCTTCGGATACCAGTTGTCCATGTCTATCCCAAATATGCACCTCACCCCACCGCCGCCTTCCCGGAAACAACTTTGGGGTATAGCTACGGCCTTCGGCAAATGAAGCGGCTTCCTTTAACTCGTTCATGGCATGGCGGTCTACTGTTGGCGCAACGTTGTAACAGGACACCACAATGTTCCCTTTGCTTGACACACCCATCCCTCCCTGGTGGAAACAGCCTGGGCGCTTGGATGGCATGACTATGGCTGAGAGCAAATCTCTGCGCCGACCGTCGCTTGAGGAACTGAACCCTACAGACTTGCGTTCCTCGCCATAATCGAATGGCACTTCTCTCCAATTTTGGGAATCGAATCGGCCGATGATGTTGTCGGTTCTAAGGTACGCCATTCCATTGGTATCAAAGGCAATATCTTCCGCATCGAATGGCAGCTTCAGGTTGCCGATCTGACCTGTCTGCGGATCCAACTCAAGGAGGTCCATGCAGGACTTCGAAACCCCGGCCTGGCCTTCAAATACGTAAAGTTTCCCCGTGGCCGGATTCACATACATCTTTTGGCGGGCATGGATGGGCGGCCTGGATCGCAGAATCTTTTCGACTACTTCTGGGCCGAAATCACGTTTGAGGATGAGCTTGTCATTCTCCTGAGCAAGCAATCGTATACAGGCTTTAGTGGCAGAAATGTCCATCTTACCTCTAGCCATCATTAGTTTTTCGACGGTACCGAGGGCATTAGGCACAACCCAGAAGGTGGGAGACTCAGTCCAGGAGTCAAGAGAAAGCGAATACTGAAAACCGCCGTGGCGATTCATAAAAACCTTCGGATTGTGATCCTCAAGAGGGAGCGGGAAGGAGCGCAGCCCATTCGGATTATCGATGCCCTCAAATTGAGTCATTGTCGGTGTCTTGACGTCATGTTCCTTGCTGAAACGGTTGAGGAGCATCCACGAGCAGACGTAGAAGTGCCCCGTCTTCTGATGAACTAATACCCTGGCCGGATTCTTCACAGCAATGGATTTGATGTGCTTGCCTGAAGCATCAAATACCTGGACCCTGTCATTCATGTAGTCCGACACGTAAACACGCCCTTCGTTGTCGCAATCAACAGAGGTCGGAACCCTGAATTGCCCCGGTTCACTGCCGAAGGAATTAAGGTCTTTACTGCCAAGGAAGATTTCGAGCCTTGCATTCGCATCAAGAAAATTCAGTCGGGCCACACACGGCAGCCAATGCCTGGGGCTCGGATATTTCGGCGAGAATTCATAACCGGTAAGGTAAAGCCAATTGCCATCCGGGCTGAATGCTGCACTTCTCGGTGTTACCTCGAAGTCTGTTCCTCGAAAATTCACATTGATGGCGGTTTCCGGCCCATCCAGATTCAGACCACGAGCCAGCCGATTCAGCCGAAGTGAAGCTAGCGCGATGCGGTTTTCACGAAAGGCAAGTGCGGTTGCCCCTGGCTGATACTTGGCGAGCGATGCATCTCCAGTGTTTCTACCTGAAGTAAGCAGTGTCGCCTGAACGAGGCCGTTTTTCAGGGGAAGCAGTTTTCCATCCTGCGGAAACTCGGCTGAACGCAACCCCGGGGTATTTGCTAATTCCGTTGAGGCCAGAGGCAGGATGGTTCGGATGTAGTCCCCATCGTGGTTGAACACTCGAAGATGGTCAGCACCCTCACCCTCAAATACATAAACACCATCGGGTGCGGCCGCGATGAGCGGACGATTATTGCGTGAAACTCTTTTCCCGGGGCTCCAAAACAGTGTTCGGTCAAACTGAGATTTCAGCCCAAGTGACACTCGAACGGAACATTGATGCGGATTCTTGACGTACTGACCGGCATCGTCTTTGGCGTCCCAGGTGATACTTTGTTGTTTCGTCTCTTTCTGAAATGGCTCTGGAGCGTTTGGACCAAGAACCCCGCTTGCCAAGTGGCGAACGATCCGCCCGGCAGTGCCTTCAACCGCAATAGCCACATCACAAAATGCAGTCGTCTCAAATTTAATAACGAACGATTTACCAAGTTGTGTTACTTCAGGCACTACCGCAAATTTAAAGATCGGTTCGCGCTCGACGCGAAACTCTTCCAGGTCTTCGGCAGCGGCAGATGCTGAGAGTAGCAGGAGTATGATCTGGGTAAACATATCATCAGCCCTATGGAATTTGAGGCATTAGTCAAACACATGGACTCGCCATCTATCTCCATAGCAGCAAACAAATACCATCTACTTGTCTCTTAATTTTCGCGCTGGATTTCCAACCATGACACAATTCTGTGGGACATCCTTTACGACTACGCTCCCCATTCCGATCAGGCTCTTTTGACCAATACGCAATGACTGGCGGACAGTGCACGCCTGACCGAGATAAACATCCTTTTCAACGTGTACGTAACCTGCGAGGCTCACGTTACTGCAAACAATCACGTTGTCTTCCAAGTGGTCGTCGTGATTGATGATAGACCCGCTCAATACAAACACGCGCCAGCCGAGTATTGCGTTCAAACCGACGAAGCAATTGGGATAGATGACGCATCCCGGACCCATCTGTGCCGATGGATGAACATAACAGGAAGGATCGACAAGTGATATGAACCGCTCGCCGGGCAGAGCAATATCTTTCGGGAAGACATTATCGCAAACTAGTCTGGCACTCGGGTAATGTTTGAGTTCAGCAATGTCGCCGAGAATGGGGTTGCCGGCGAAAAAGTCTTCAGATTGGGGCTTTTTCGAAATATGCCCAAGCAGATTCCAGGTTGGTTTGGCTTGGTTAATTCTTTCAACCATGTAAGCCATCTCACCTGCATGTACACCCGTACCGAGAATAATCAGATCTTCCATGATGTGCTCCTTAAAAAGGATTGCATTAGCCTGGGGTCAGACTTCCCCAAGTGATCGCAGTCTCACCCATCAAATCGCGTAAACGATCTGCTGATTTTGTAGCTTCAATAAATTTGTTGCGTTGTTCCAATCCAAGAAGGAGATGCTGGTGCGGATCAGAGAGCGAGGCCAACTTTCTGATACTGATCCCTATGAGGCGCACTTTATGTTGTCCGTGGCCGAGCCCCACCAGTTGTTGAAGTGATGAATTGAACAATTTTTTAGCTTCCAAAAGGATTTCTTGATCCAGAAAAAGTAACTGCTCTGAAGTCTTGCTCCGGCTTATCAATTTGTAATCTGAAAACCGGATTACCAGAGTCAAAGTTTTGCCCGCTCTCTTGTCTTGCCGCAGGCGACGCCCAACTTTGCAGCACATGGCATATATGACTTTCATAATGATGTTCAAATCGGTTGTATCCGATTCGAGCGTGTAACTGTTGCCAACAGATTTGAAATCCGGAGCACGATCCTCCGGAATGACCGGAGAATCGTCTATGCCGTTAGATGCATGGTGCATCCAATTGCCTACGACTCCAAAAAGTTTCTGCAGGAGACCGACTGAAGTCTTTCTAAGATCATCGATTGTCTGGATACCGATGGCTTTAAGTTTCCCTTCCGTCTGTGGCCCAATCCCAAAAAGTTTACCGATCGGGAGGCAAGAAAACTTCTCCGGCAGATCCTTCTTCCACAAGCAGGTTAAACCGTCTGGTTTGTCAAGACCCGACGCAGTCTTAGCTAATAGTTTATTTGGCCCGATACCTGCGGACGCAGAGAGCTGGAGCCTCTTACTGATTTCTGCCTTGAGAACAGAGGCCAGGAATTCTGGAGAGCCGTATTGCTGCCAGATATCTGAAACGTCAAGGAAACATTCATCGATGCTGAAGACTTCCACTTCAGGAGTATATGACTCAAGAATATGTTTCAGTCGTAACGAAAAATAAACATATTTTTGAGGATTACCCTCAATAAATGATCCACCGGGGCACAATCGCCTGGCTGTCGAAGCAGGCATTCCTGAATGTACACCATATTTTCTGGCCGGATAATTGGCGGCCGCCACGACTGATCGGGTGCTGGGATCGCCACATACAATTACCGGGCGACCTTTTAATCCCGGATTGCATAGCTCTTCAACAGATGCAAAAAACGCATCCATATCGATGTGAATGATGACTCGCTTTTTTTCGCCCATAGGAGAAGAGTTGGGATACCCCTCGTAGAAATCCCACGGCAACAATGCCGGCTGACATTCTCCACTCCCGTATCGCCACAAATTCACAACAGCCCTCCTGGCTGCCGGAAAAACAGGTTTAATGCCTGTCAATTGAATGTATGTTTTTAATATTTCCGCATTGAGGCCACTAATACTCCGGCAATAAAAATACTTGCATGATCGGGTTCAATATAAATCGGTTCCATGCTCTCATTTGCCGGTTCGAGACGGATTCGATCCCCTTCATGAAAAAAGTATTTTAGAGTGGCGTCATCATCGATAATAGCAGCAACAATTTCACCATTCCGGGCGTGGTTCTGTTTCTTGATTAACACAAGGTCTCCATCCATGATCCCGGCCTCAATCATACTTTCGCCTTTCACCGTCAGCGCGAAGACTTCCCCTTCCGCTTCAAGCCAGTTCCTATCCACATATACTTCTCCTTCTATGTGATCCTCTGCGGCCGTGATTGCCGCACCCGCAGCGATATTGCCGTAGATATTCACTTGGCAGGTCCGGGCTGTAGGGCAATCCTTTATGATCTCAATGCCTCGGGACGTGCGATTGTTTCTGCTGATATAGCCCTTTTTCTCGAGGGCTGTCAGATAATCTCGGACTGACCCGGTAGAATTTAGATTGAAAGCTTCGCCAATCTCTCTGATGGTTGGTGGATAACCCTTAAGTTCCTGGTGTTTGCAGATAAAATCAAAAACTTGAGCCTGATTGTCAGTCAGTCCTCGCATAGTGTTCTCCAAATTCTGTCAATTAAAAGTTACCGCCCCTTTGAGTGGGCTCGAAATCCTACCACACAGCGGTGTGGGGACGCAAGTCTTAAATACTACAAATAAGATACTTCCAGGATGCTTCCCTATTAATAAAGATTCTCAGGCTAGAACCATATGCCATGAAGATTAAACATGCAGGACTTGCCATCGCTTACGTTTAATTTTCCTTATATCTATCGACCCTTGGTGAGGTTATGCACTGCAAGCCATCAAAGATTGAATTACAAATCTTCGAACCGGCTCAATGGGGCCCAATCAAGGATTTTCCAGTTGCAGTAGGATTGCTGTTTCCTGAGGGTCAAATGGTGTCCGTTCCAGGAGGCCACTTACTGATTGATCTTGGAGAAAGCATTCCCTTCGAACTGAGGTAATCGGTTGGTGGTGGGGTGATGAGAAGTCAGTGAACTGGATGCTTCTACGATTCCGGGCATCCACTGACAAGCGCTACTTCTTTGATCAAGGCAAGGGAAATGAAAGCCTCAGCGAAACAAGGTTGGCCCGATGGGAAAACGATGAAATCAGCCTATCGACTGGGCAGCTGGAGGCAAGAATAGGTAATCAAGGTAACCGTTTGTTTGAGCAGGTACTGCTAAGCGGCAGGGATCAATTCGGTTCACATTCTCCCTCGAATATTCTGATCCTTGACGGTGTAAACGCATCTCCATGCCATTTCACTGAACACAAGGTGGAACTCGAAGAGAACACGTCAAAACGAGTAGTCGCTAAATAGAGTGGTTACCTTCACGATCACAATGACAAAAGGATGGCCAGGTTGGATTCTCGTTTCGAACTCTTCTGAAATAAAACATTCGTGCGTGTGCATCACACGCTGACCTGAATGATTCAAGATCCGAAAGTGGGAGCACAGGAATACTCGTTGCAACTGGCAGTTCTCACCTCCACAGTGAAGCTTCGCATCGGGTTATCTGAATCTGATGACGATAGCTTGAATAGAGCGGTACAAGACGACACTGAGGTATTGGCAATTCATCAGAAACCCGATGAATTCATAATATTATTACCCTCACGAATGCTTACCGAAAGCAATTCAGTATTCGTGACGCGGAGACGGGAGAGTTGTTGCACAGGCACAACCTGACGGATCCTGAAAAGAGCAAATTTCAAGTAGGGGCGAATCGACTTCTCAGGATAACAATGACAGGCCGGATGGATGGGAGGCATTTTGAGGGCGTCTCCGCATATTTTGCGAGAGGGCGCGACGATTGGTTTGAGCTGTAGTGGGAGTGATGGTTGCTGCTTACCGGAGCGTGCTACTTCTCACCCATACTTTCCAAAAACTTCTTGTTTGCCATAACATGCTCCTTGGACCAATCGCTGGTTCCGCCTTGAAGGATGTTGTATTTGGCCCAAGATTCTGCCTGGAGTGAATTGGGCTGAATTGGCAATTGAGACGGCTCGTTTTTCTCTTTATCAAAGGTGTGAATGATGCCCCGGATGGGGGTGACCCAGTAGCCCTCGTCTTCTTCAAACGGGATATCAATATAAAAGCCGAACGGCGCGCCTCTGACGAACAGCGAGATCGTCTGGATAGCATAATTACCTTTGAAGCTGATCTGCAATTGATCCTCAGATGTTTCTGCCTGGTGAATGAAATAGGTTCCGGGCTCAAGCTCAAATGTAGCTTTACGCTTGGACATCTTGCCAGCCTTTTCGGCCACACACGAAAAGGCGTTTACCAATGAGGGGTAAAGTCTCACATTCGGGTATATCGAACAGACATGTCGCTTGTAATCGTACAGTTGGAACTCGGCGAAGTTTCTCTTGAAAATGAAGGGATTTTCCAGTTCAAATTCCTTATTCCAGAGTTTCAGATTTCCTAACGCAGTCGGCTGGATAGTGGCATCACGCAACAATCGGTTCCCATATTTGAGCATGCCCCACATGATATAAGGCTGCTGGTCTTCAAGTGCCGCATGAAGGCTCTTCATAAAAATCTGGTGCCCATCGTCGAGCTTATCCTGAGCGATGAGCGCAGAGATTGGATTGATATAAAGCTTCTGAAGTTCATCAAATTTAGTCAGCTTTGCCTTAACGTAATCATCATTGATTTCGGATCCCTTTTCGGAGGAGTTGATTGACGCGCCCATCGCAAGTTTCTGCATGAACAGTCGATCCGGTTCTTCTTTCAGCTTTTCAATTGCTTTCTTCATGGTTGAGTAATTGCCTGCTACTGCAGGTGAATCTCTTTCTGCATTGCCATCTGCAAAATCCAGGTCGTTTGTAGTGCCTTGCGCGGTGGCAGCGAGGACTTCAGCGGCCATGACTGGAGTCATGGCTCTTTCAAAATCCTTTCTGTATATCTTGAGTTGCTCACTCAGCTTCGGCCCCATGATCTGGGTGTTGATATTGTCGATGTATGCGGTCCGCAGTTGACGAGCCCTCTGTACGCCGGCAACGCGGGCGAGGGTGGTTGCGACTTCTTCAAATAATCTTTTTCCTACTTCGTCTTCCTGCGCTGCCGCG
>JAQBXN010000059.1 GCA_027625095.1 Planctomycetota bacterium
CATGATCCAGGATCCAACGGAGGAAGAACTCGCCCTGTTCGAACCACCCTACCGAACGAACCGGCCAGCAATTGGAAACTCCAAATGACAAGAGTAGTCACTGTCGGGGCCGCTCAATCCGGTCCAATTCATCGGTCAGAATCCCGCTCGGACGCAGTAAATCGGCTGCTGGTCATGATGCGGAAAGCACATGGAAGGGGATGCGACCTGGTTGTCTTCACCGAATGCGCGCTGACCGCGTTTTTCCCACACTGGTACATTCAGTCTCAGGACGAACTGGACGCCTGGTTCGAGCGTGAAATGCCAAATGCGGCGACGCAGCCACTCTTCGATGAAGCCGCCCGGCTGGGTATCGGTTTCCACCTTGGATTTGCAGAAATTGCTGAAGTAGAGGGACAGACCCGCCACTTCAACGCATCGATATTGGTCGGCAGCGATGGCCGGATCATCGGCAAATTCCGCAAGATTCACCTTCCCGGCGTTTCCGAAAACATCCCCGGGCATCCGTTCCAGAATCTGGAGAAGCTCTACTTTGATGTGGGCAATCTCGGATTCAACACCTGGCATGCATTCGGCGGCATTATCGGCACCTGCATCTGCAATGACCGGCGATGGCCGGAGACTTATCGAGTGCTGGCACTTAAAGGGGCGGAGATGATCCTGCTGGGCTACAACACGCCCGCGCACAACCCGGCAAATCCTGCTTCCGACCACCTGGCCTGTTTTCACAATCACCTGTGCATGCAGGCAGGCGCCTATCATAATGCCTGTTGGGTGGTGGGCGTCGCTAAGGCCGGAGTGGAAGAAGGTGTTGCCCAGATCGGGCAGAGCTGCATCATTGCTCCGACCGGCGAGATCGTCGCCATGGCAACGACGCTCGAGGACGAACTGATCGTCGCCGAATGCGACCTCGATCTGGCCACCCGGGCAAGACAGACTTCGTTTAACTTCGATGCCAACAGGCGTATCGAACATTACGGTCTGATAGCACAGCAATCGGGTATAGATACTGACCACGCCTCCGCTTCTGAATGAAAGACTGAAAGATGAGGCCTGCCCCACTTGTTGCCAGGACGATCCGAACACTTAACACTTATCTCTGATCCCTTACCCTTCTTGAAGGAAATCATATGAAACGAATCGCACTATCCGCACTGCTCCTGTCATCCTCGCTTCTTCATGCTGAAAACGAGGACGGGCTCACAGCCGTATACAACGGCAAAGATCTCACCGGTTTCAAAACCGAAGGGAACTGGATATCTGAAGCCGAGGGCATTCTTGCCATCAATCCCCGCGAAGGGGAGAAGGGTTGGCAACGATACGGCTCTTATCTCTGGCTCGAAAAGCAGTACGCTGATTTCACCTTCAGCGTTGATTTCAAGTATCCAAAGGGCGGCAACAGTGGTGTGTTCTTCAGAGTCAAAGATACCAAGAGCCCGGTTTCCACGGGCATCGAAGCTCAGATTCTCGATTCGTTTGGCAAGAAGAATCTCGGCCAGCACGACATGGGTGGAATCATCAGCACCATCGGCCCGAGCAAAAACATGTCAAAACCCGCGGGTGAGTGGAATACTATGGTCGTCACCTGCAAGGGCGCTCAGTTGCAGGTGGAACTCAATGGCGAGCAGATCGTGGACATCGACCTCAGCGAATCCGCAGTCAAGGATCGTCCACTCAAAGGTTACATCGGGCTTCAGGATCACGGAGCGGTCATGTGGTTCCGCAATATCAAGATCAAGGAACTGTAATGGGGGTCACACGCATCGAGGATAAAGTCCGCGTCATCGAATCCGCGGAAGGCCCCGGCTGCCGATTTGAAGTCCTCGAATACCAGGAACTCACCGGCAGCGAAAATGTGGCTCTCGCCGAAACGCTCTTCTATGCCAAACAAGCCGGCATTCGGCTGAAGATGGTAAGAATCACCATCAACAAGGCCGAGGTCGTTACCGAATCCGGGGCGCTCTATTTCATGAAGGGGAATATCGAAATGGACAGCCCGGCCGGTGGCGTGACCGGCCTGGCCAGGAAACTCGTCGCCAGCAGGCTCACGAAGGAGGATACCTTTAAACCTCATTATCGGGGAACAGGTGAGATTTATCTCGAGCCAACCTTTTCACATTTCGTGCTTATAGAACTCCACGGCGAAGAAATGGTCGTGGACAAGGGCATGTTCTTCGCGTGCGAGAGCACCGTGGAGGTCGGGGTGAAAATGCAGAAGAACCTGTCCTCGGCTCTGATGGGCGGAGAGGGCTTCTTCCAGACAAAACTCAGTGGCAAGGGAATCGTGCTCCTGGCCAGCCCAGTGCCGTCCGACGAGATCATTCGTTACACCCTGACCGGTGACAAACTGAGCGTCGACGGCAACTTCGCCATCCTTCGAAAAGGAGAGATTGAGTTCAAAGTTGAAAAGTCCGCCAAATCGTTCTTCGGCAGCGTGACCAGCGGCGAGGGCCTGTTGCAGACCTTCAGAGGGCACGGAGAAGTCTGGGTAGCCCCAACACAGGCCGTGTATGACCGGATCGCGCACGGTGGACTTCATTCCGTGACCGGTTCGGACAGCTCAGATACGACCACTTAATACGAAAGGTAGATATGAATTTGCATTTGCAGGAACTCAAGAGGGCCGCCACTTTCTCAGGATGTCTTCTCTTCCTCCTGCTGCCCTCATGTATTTTTCGATGCCCATGCTCGCCTCAACGAGTTAACCAATTCGAAAAGCAGACGGCCCACCTGGCAGATGTTCGACAAGGGAAAACCGCCGTTCCGCTCACCACTCGATTCGGGGAGTTGAGCATTGCGGACGCCTACCAGATTCAGGATGCATATACCCGATATGCAAACAGGCGGGGCGACCCATCCGCCGGTTACAAGGCTGCGTTTACCAGTAAACCAGCACAGGAAATGTTTGGAGTAACTTCACCCGCTCATGGCAGGCTCCTTCGGTCCATGGAGCGGCCGGCTAGTGGAACGCTGAAGCAGAGTGATTTTGTATTCTTCCACATCGAGCCGGAAGTCGCGTTCAAGTTGAAGAAAGACATCACCAGGAAAAGTGAAACAATTGAGCAGTTGATTACTGCTGTCGGTTCGGTGCATGCGGCGTTCGACATCCCTGATCTTCGCTTCGAATTCGAAGGCAAGCCTAACGTCGTTGACATCATC
This sequence comes from Planctomycetota bacterium, assembly GCA_027625095.1. Lineage (GTDB taxonomy): Bacteria > Planctomycetota > PUPC01 > JACPCR01 > JACPCR01 > JAQBXN01. Next base: position 3,160 of record JAQBXN010000059.1, read on the forward strand.
GCCGATGCCGCGGCCGCGCATCGGTTCATGCTGGGACCGCCCCACCAACCTTCCCTGATCGACATGACCAAGGTGACCGCAAAGTTTTCAGTTAACGGTAAAGAAGTCTCCAATGCCCCCGCGAGCGCCGCGCTTGGCAATCCGTGGAACGTCCTGCTGTGGCTCGCAAATCTTCAAATTGAAAGGGGACATCCATTGCGAAAAGGCGAAGTCATCCTGACCGGAGTGCTTGGCCAGCCATATAAGGCGAAGGGCCTGGCGGCAGTCGGGACCTATGAGGCCGACCTGGGCCCTCTCGGTCAGATCCGTTGTAGTGTGGCTGAATAATGGCAATGCCCGATAGCAAACAATCCATCCTCAAAGCCATCCGAGACCAGAAGCTGCCCAAGCTCGCGCACCCGGGCCTACAGAAGGAAAAAATCAGCTATGACGATCCTCTCGGACACTTCAAGGCAACCCTCGAATCAGTCGGCGGCGCCTGGCACGAGGTGAGCTCAGAATCCGATATCGAATCCCAACTGCAAAGCGTGGAAACTTACGCCGAGTCCCGGGAGGTTTACTCACGCCTGCCCGGAATTGAAAAGGCCAACATCGATCTGGATGCCATAACGGATCCTCACGAAGTCGAAACCATCGACTTTGCCATCCTTCGCGGCGAGTTCGCCGTCGCAGAGAATGCGGCCATCTGGGTCACCGACGCGGGAATTAAACACCGCGTCGTCTACTTCATCGTCCAGCACCTTGCCCTGGTCGTTCCAAAGTCAGAAATCATCAACAACATGCACGATGCTTACGAACGGCTCAGCTTCACAAAGCCCGAATTCGGATGCTTCATATCCGGGCCATCCAAGACCGCCGATATTGAGCAATCCCTCGTCATCGGAGCACACGGCCCAAGGTCGCTACAAGTGTTCTTGGTTGGGTGACAGCCCTACCACCAGGGTGAGCCGCTACACTTTTGGAAAATCTTCCCTGATTCTCTCTCGAAAGCTGACCGGCAACGGCAACTCTACGATGGGCTCATTCACGATATGTTCGCCTTGACCTCGGATAGCATCCATCTTCAGATAACCATCCAGGCATTCATCGCACTGGACCAGCATGATCGACAAACGCATCGAAAGTTTCTCGGTAGCTTTTACATCAGACCGGCCCGTTTCGAGACCGGCAGCAAATGCCTCATAATCCCCTTCCTCGATGTGCTTGATGAGTTTGTTTAAACCTTCAATACCCCCTTTGCCGGCCTCTTCGAGAGACTGCCTCAATTCCTCGCCCTCGGGCTTTTCAAGGAGTTTCTGCTCCTTCTTGCTCAACGCCAGACCGGCGGGAAAGAGGCCGATGCGGCGGCGCTCCATGTATTTTTTGCACCCGTCGCAATAAGGCGAACCGGCCACAATGGATGCCAGGAAAATAGTCCCCAGCGCAAAGCCCGTGATTTCAAGCACGCGAATTCCATACCCCAGGAGACCCAGAGGATTACCTTGCTTGCCGCGGTAACTGAAAGTGAACGAGCGGGTCTGATAATCAAAGTAGGTCCAAAACCCGACCGATTGGCCGTTCTGAGAAGTGGGATTCTGGCTGCTGTATTCGATGTATTGCGCCACCCCGTAGGCGCCGACCTGAAGGCAGAAAATACTGATCAAAAGGATCTTGTTAAGCTTCACTCCCAGGCTTTTTGCAGCAATCGCATAACCGCTGCCTGCTGCGCTGCCAACAAGGAGTGCTCCTATGGGAACCACAAACCACGCGTACCAACCCATGACGTTAATGCCGCCCTTGTTGTTTAGAAAGTACATAGCAAGCAATGTCAGAGCAGTGGTCGCCAGACCGGCATACAGAAGCAACTGAATACGTGCGTCTGTGCGCTTGTCTTCGGTTGGATTCATTTCAAGCTGTTCGTCCATGGCTGACACCCGTTATACAAGTGACATTGCTTCAACAGCGAAATCGATTCGGTAGATGATGGGCTCGTTTATTAACATGCGAAATTAGACTGCACAGCAAAACGTCCGATCCAGTGATCCAGCACCCTCGACAATAAATTTCTATCTCTGCCAATCAGTCAACGTCAAGTAAATTTTAACAACTCACCGCACGCAATATGCGAACTGGTCAACCAGATTGATGATAAAAGCTCACTCATCCAGGGAATGGATTCGCCGCTCTTTTACTACTGTGAAAGGCCGCGAATTTCAGGTCAGCATTGGTATCATTCACGGGGCCAAACCCGGCCCGACACTCGCCCACGTCGGCGGGCAGCACGGCATGGAACACATGGGCCCCATCATTCTAAGGGACTTCTTCGATGAGCTGGATCCTGAAATTGTATGCGGCACCGTGTATGTATGTCCGTGCGCAAATCCCCTCGCTCTCGAGCTCGATGAAGAGGTCTACCCTGAATTCGAGGATGACCTGTCATCATTCAGGCAAACGATCAAGCAACGTGAAGACCTCGGCCAGTACAACATGAACCGCCTGTGGCCGGATTGGGACTCAAAGGGCGTAGCCGGCCAGATAGTTCAATGGATCTGGCAGACCATGATTGTCCCCGCAGACGTGGTTATCGATCACCATGCAGTGAAGGCGGCTCACAAGCCCTACATTTTCGTGGAGAAACCTTCCATTCCGTGGACTCCTTTTCTTGGCGTGGAGGCTGTCTGGTCTACGGGGCCGGTACCTGTAGATCCGACTCAGTACGTCTATCGCCGCCTTGGCATGGCCGCGCAACTTGCGGGTAAGATCGGTATCTGTTTCGAATACTCCGTCCAGCGCGGTGTTAAGGAACCAGAGCGCGAAAACGGTAGATGGGGTCTTTACAATCTGATGAAGGCGATGAGGATGATCGAGGGTGAGCCGGAAATTAGAAAGCCTGTCTGGCTGCTTGCCGCGGATGGCGGGCCCTACTGGGGAGAAGGAATGGCCGAACTCAATTCCGCTTTCCTTGGGCATCCGCATTACTCTGTCGAGGAGTATCAGCCCTTGAAAAAAGGACAGCTCATCGCGGAAATCCGCAGCCTTGAAACGAACGAAGCTCTTGAGCAGGTTACCGCACCCGATGATTGCCTCATGCTGGATAGAAAGCCGTCTGCCGTGTGCCGGCCGGGGGAACGGCTTTGCCGAGTGCATACGAATGCCCGTATCCTTGCAAAACCAGGTGGCTATGCTGTGCCAGACGCTGCTTTCAAATCTCAATATTTGTCCCTACCTTGAGTCTGCCTTCAGCCGGAACTTAGATTACGAACAGGATTAAGAGAAAGAAGCCCACGGGGGCTAATTTACTACACACGGAGAAAATCATGCGCATTGGAGTTATGGGAGTCCATTACGGACACATCGGAGGAATGTTCAGCTCTGCTGCCAAGTCACCGGACGGCGAGATTGTTGGCATGGTCGAGGCTAACGATGCCTTGTATGCGAGGTACACCAGGAATCTGGATATCCCGCGTTTCAACAGTCTAGAACAGATGCTGGAAACCGCGAGGCCGGAGCTTGTACTGGAAGGTGTGGTGCACAGAGAGAAAGTGGAGGTCGTGGAACAGTGCGCGGCAGCAGGTGCGAACGTCCTCCTGGATAAGCCGCTCTGTTATGACCTTGATGACCTGGAACGAATGCGTTGCGCGGTCAAGGAATCCGGCATCGCCCTTTCGATGTGGTTTACGTCCAGAAGTTATCCGCCATTCCTTGCTGTGCGTGAAGCTATTCTGGCCGGGGAACTCGGGGAGATAGTCAGCATCATCTCCACGCACCCGCACAAGACGAATCGTGAGACCGGGACTCCGTGGTATTTCGATTCAGACCAGTACACAGGTACTTTTCACGATGTCGCCTGCCATGGAGTGGATCAGGTGCGCTGGCTGACCGGTGCAGAATGTGTCGGCGTTCACGCCCTGCAAACCTGCAAAAAATTCGTGGAAGAGCCTCGCCTTATCGATCACGCGCAGGCCTCGTTTCAGATGAGTAACGATTCGCTGGCCACTCTTACGGCGGACTGGCTGACGCCGGAGCAATCACCATCGTTTGGCGACACTCGCGTCATCATCATGGGCACAGAAGGCTCTGCGCACCTGCGTGCATACGCGGGCGACCACGTCCTGATCGTTTCGAATGCAAAGGGCGCCTACGAACCGGATTTTCCAGAAGATTGCGGTGGGGTGTTTGTGCAGGAACTTATCGAATCCCTCCGCGAAGGGCGCGACAGTTTCATCTCCACCAAAGATGTTTTCGCCGTCTCGAATGCCTGCCTCATGGCACAGGAATCGGCAAAGCAGGGCGGGAAGTTTCTAAAAATTGGCGCGCTGGAGCTGTGAGTTCCGTTCTGGCGTCCGGAGTCTCTACTCACTCACTTGCAGCCTTCAGGCCCCCAGGTTGGAGTTCATTGAATCCTGCGGCTACTCCCCTTGTCCCTTTGCTATGGGACAGATTAGGACAAAGACTACGGCGAAGGGACTGAAAAGTAAGGCTTGAAGCTCCTCTAGAACCATCGAAGGGGATCAGATCAAAACTTACTCATTCCTCATTACTGCCCCAATACTCTCCTACCCTCGGTCTTGAATGCCTCAGTCAAGGCCTCCAAGGCTTTCGCTCCGTATGGGCTCTGCCAGACCTGGTAGAGATTTTCGTTCGCCAGGTGTTCAGGATACATGTAGCCGTGCCCACCGGAATTGGTGACCGAACAGACCACGACCGGAGCGGGCGAAAACTGATCACGGAGATCCGACTGGAACACCGAATACGGCTCGCATGGCTGTGCCATGAGCAGTGCACCCCCAATCTTCCAGATCCAACCAGGCACGGTAGTCGTGCTATCCGAACCGACCATTTCCACGATGCGGAGTTTTCTTCTCAACCGCTCCTCAAGGGCACGGTTGGTGGTTTCCTCCAACTGCTTTTCCAGCTCCTCTGCAGGGGGCATTTCTTTGAGCGGAATCTCCACCTGAATTTCGATACCTGACAGATCTTCCGAGGGCTCGAATGGTGTTGGCCGCCAGACCCCGAGGGGTGCACCGGATTCCATGACTCCTGTGTAGGAAAGCTTCTGGCACGGGGCGAGCATGCTCTCGAGCGCGCTCAGCACAGAGTAACCAAGTTGCCGTCCGTGCTTATCCGGTACACGAGTATCCCCGACGTACTGATAAGAGGGGGACAGGTCGCCCGCTGCAGCATAGAGGAAGATGCATGTGGCCCCCGGAACATTCTTCTCCACTGTTTCTCGCATCGCACCGATGTAATCCGGCGAGAACAACTTGTTTTCCCATGCGAGGGTGGTCGGGTGGCAGCCGTAATTGACGATCACTCCGATCTCCGCAGCGTCTTCGTCTCGAGTTATCCGGCCCACGAGCACAGTATCGTCGGCTTCAACATCGGGATTGAAGCCGGTCACATAGCGATCTGTTCCTGGCTCTTTCAGGTCTCGATTGGCTGCCAGGGAGCAACGCCCGTAGGCCCAGGTAATGGTCGCCTGCGTTGATTCTGCCTGTGAGACCGCCTCTTTCGCCGCTGCAAGAATGCTATCCCGTGTCTTAGCGAGGTAGCCGGGAATCAACTCGCCCCCCGGCAACTCCCAGCGATCCTTGTAATACAAACCTGCACCGTGGGTGTGCGAGCCCATCATCAGCAGGCGAGAGTGATCACCATCTACAAGAGGCAGCAAAGCTTCACTGAGCAGGTCGTAAGAGACGTCCCACACTCCGGGCCAATCCACCGCCAGCAGAAGGCGAAGCTCATCTCTATTTTTGGGCATTAACGCCACTACCGTCGCAGTAATCGGACGATGAACCCCTTCCGCCTTATCATGATCTGCCGCGCCCCACGTTCGCGCGTACATGCCAACCGGCGGTGTAATGTCACAGCGATAGATTCCGGCTCGTAAAGCGGCGGCCGCAGGGGTTGATTCAAGTGTGCTCATGGTTGTTGCTCCTGTTTGCCTGAGTAGGTCATTTTCCTCAATCGACGAATCCGATCTCTTGTCCAGGGGACGATGCTCTTCTTGCATGCCTCGATGATCGACATTCCCTTCTCTTTCGTAGCCAGGGATGGATAACCGAGCGCTCCGTGCTCGCTGAAATGGACCATTCCCCACATAGTCAGATCCGGCTGAGTAAGCGGGATCTCGCTCTCGTCCGGTTTGATGTCTTCGCGGCGTTCTTTAATGAGGTCGGGCCTCATCGCCATCAGGACGGATGTCTCCCATTCCCCAGCATGGATTTCGGATGCGGGTGCGTCCATCTCGATATCCGGCCGGCCGTGGCCGTATCCGTTCATCAGCAGAATACGGATATCGCGTTCCTGCCGATTGATATGACGGGCCACCGGGACGAGGCAATGGTTGCCACCATGGCAGCTCAGGAGAATAAGAATGCGAAACTTTTGCTTTTCCAGATCGTCCGCGACATCCCGGACGACCTGCATCAGAGTTTCCGGCTTCAGCGTCATCGATCCGCGAAAACCCGAATGCTCCATACTCGTCGTAATGCGAAGGGTCGGCAGCAGCGCACAGTCGAGTTCCTCAGCCAGAAATTGCCCCCAGTAGTCGGCAATGATGCTGTCCGTATCAAGGGGCATGTGATGCGAATGCTGCTCGCAAGCGCCCACCGGCAAGATACAGATATCGGTAGGATGATCGGCCCATTCAAAAGAAGTGTTGTTAGCGTTTACCAAATTGAAAGCTCCAGTTGTGCGGTAATGGACGTATAGGGCACTTGGGAGACTTGTTCAAACGGCGGGGAAAGAGGCGTAATCCGGAATTCTGCATCTCGTAACTGTGAACCTGGTAGGTCTTAAATTTCGATCTTGAGAATCCAAATTCTTCGTCCTTGTCTTCGTCCTAATGCGGCCTTCGGCCGCAACCCAACCTGGGAACGGAGGCGATTCGCTTCAGCTCCCGGGAAAGTTCTCCGCGTCACGCGGAGAGGTTAAAAAGTGAGACTCTAGCCTTTGTCTCTCATGCATAACCAGCAGATCTTAGAACAGACGAAGACTACGACGAAGAATCTTTGCTTGGTCACTTAACCCAATTCGTCCAAAATCAAAATTGTCGGCCTGCCAGGCACAGTCGGGTATCACTCCGAGTGGTTTGAGATGACCTTAGAGAATTCCAACAGGTCCAGGCAATCGAGTGCGCGATACACCTTGCTCTGATGCTCCAGTTCAATCTTGAACTCGGCGGGATGGAGGCCGGGCAACGCACTCGCCCCCGTTCTCGAAGCAGAGAGATATCCGATGCCATCGATTCTGCCCAAGCGCGCCTTGGTGAAGTCAGCCATGTCCAACGTGATTCCATACTGGCCGGACTCAACGCAAAGGACATCCGCGCTGTCGTCAGCCTTCTCCTTGCGGAAGCCGTCCGGCCACCATGCCAAGCTGTAGTCACGCAGTCGAAGCGGCTGACTGGTTTCTGTTCTGGAACTTCGCTCTTCCACGGAAGTAGTCTCGCGTGTACGCGTGCATGCCATGACAAGCAGGATCACTGCGCTACCAACGGTGACGATTCTGTTCATGTAGAAGAACGGCTTGTCCCCGCTTTCATCCATAAAGGTCATGGCTTCCTCGAAAGACAGATCTTCCCGAAATCCCTCCCGTCTCTTCCGCTCGCCGTTGCGAATAATTTCAGGGTTGAAATGCACCCTGGCGACACCGGCGTATAGGCAAGTCGCCGGCGGTTCTAACCACCGTTACACATAACAAAATCAGCAATCAGCCCCGGAAGGGCGTATGCGACTTTCTGTCTCCGCCCCCCGTGGGCTGAAGAGAAGGACGGGTAATGTAGCATCTTTGATAAGGTCGAAGTCTGGAGTTCTGCTCAGGCCCATATCCGTCCGGCCTAAAGTCGGGAATTGGCATGAATCAAACTCTGAAACGAGAACGAACTTCATGATCCTGAATTATAGGCCTTATAGAGGAAGGCGGGCAAAGAGCAGAGGTTGCCCCAGGCTATATGCTCCCGCAACACTTGGGGCTAGCGATCATTTACAAGCCGATGTGCGCAGTGCTGCCCCGGGATTACGACGGGACGCCGCTTTCGGGCTCAGAATGATGCGGAAGTTGGCAAGTTAACTTCGATCAGACTCTTTAACGGTGAAATTCAGGCAGCAGCGGTCTACTTAATCTTTACCTCCCGGCCCTTTTCAGCGGATTCATAGATCCCGTCAAGAATCTTTTGCACCATGAGCCCGTGCTCGGCCGGAGCAAGAGTAGGTTTGTTGTGGAGACAGTGGTCGACGAAATTACGCATTTTGTCCTCGAACTGGTCACCGAATCCCTGCGGCGGAATCCAGCCTGGCTCGGAGTTGATCATATGTCCGGCATCATCACGGAAGATGCCCGGTGGTGTCCATGACCCGCCTCCCTTTTCACCCATAATGGTGAAATTATTTATACCTTCCTTGATATGCGCGGCGAAGGATGACTCGATGCTCATGATGGCGCCGTTCTCAAATCGAATTTGCCCCACAGCGAGGTCTTCGACCGTGTAAGACTTGTAATCCCAATTCGGCCATTGGGAAACAACGTCAGATTTCTTGTCGCCGAGGTAGGTGAAAGTCTGGCCGAATGCGGCCACCGGCTTCGGTGAGCCCATGACAAAATGTGCGACCTCGATGATGTGGACACCGATATCAATCATCGGCCCTCCGCCCTGCAGATCCTTTCGACCGAATACCCCCCAGTTGGGAATGCCTCGCCGGCGAAGTGCCTGGCAGCGCGCATACAGGATCTTCCCAAACTGCCCGGCTTCGATAGCGCTGGTGAGATACCTGGTGTTACTGCTGAAGCGGTTCTGAAAGCCAATGACCAGCTTGCGCTTGTTTTTCTTTGCTGCATTGAGCATCTGCTGTCCTTCCCGCGCATTCATTGCCAGGGGCTTCTCCACCAGTGCATGAGCGCCCGCCTTTAACGCATCGATAGCACATGGCGCATGGAGGAAGTTCGGCGTGCAGACGCTGACGGCATCCGGTTTTACCTTCTTAAGCATCTCCCTGTAATCGGTAAAGGATTCCGGGATGCCAAATTTTTCCGCATGTTTTGCCATCCCCGCTTCGTTGATGTCGGCGAGAGCGACAAGTTCAACGTCATCCATCTTTGAAAGGTAACTCATATGTGTGCCAGCAATACCACCAGCTCCGATGAGCGCATAACGCAGCTTCTTATTCTTGGCCATTGGGATTCCTCTTTAAAATGTGTTCAAAACTTGCAAGGCGGGGTAACGTACTATTGAAGCCTGCATTGTCCATCAGAGCACTGTCACAGCAGCAAGCTGCCAGCCTGCTGAGGAAGGGACTCCGAGGCTGGTAGTTTGCTGCTACGCTTCGGTTGCCCCAATGGACAACCCCAATAGCGATTGCTTTAATCCGCCCTCCATTTTGGGGCAATACTCAACCGGAATTTGCACTCATGGCCAGCGTAGTCGTCAGCGAAAATCTGCCCGATTCAATGGGGCACTTTGGGCCGTACGGTGGGCGCTTCGTGCCCGAAACGCTCATGCCGGCACTGCAGGAACTCGAGGACGAATTCGACCGTGCTCAGAAGGATGCTGAGTTTCAAAAAGAGCTTGATTACTACCTCACTGATTATGCCGGACGCCCCACTCCTCTGACTTTCGCCGCTCGCATGACCGAGAATCTCGGCGGCGCCAAGATCTATATCAAGCGAGAGGACCTGCTCCACACCGGTGCGCACAAGATCAACAACTCGATCGGCCAGGCGTTGCTGACCCGACGTATGGGCAAGAAACGCGTGGTGGCTGAAACCGGGGCCGGTCAGCACGGCGTGGCTACTGCTACCGTCTGTGCTATGTTCGACCTGGATTGCATCATCTACATGGGCGCAGAAGACATGGAGCGGCAGGCTCTCAACGTCTTTCGAATGCAGCAACTCGGAGCAGAGGTCGTCCCTGTTCACGTCGGGAGTAAGACTCTTAAGGACGCAATCAATGAGGCTCTCCGTGACTGGACGACCAACGTCCAGGACACCCATTACATCCTCGGTTCGGCAACCGGGCCGCATCCATTCCCGAAACTTGTCCGCACCTTTCAGTCCATCATCGGACGGGAAGCCAAAGGGCAGATAATGGAAAAGGAAGGCCGGCTCCCTGATTACCTTGTCGCCTGTGTGGGTGGCGGCAGCAACTCGATTGGTTTGTTTTACGAATTCCTCAAAAACGACTCGGTCAAAATGATCGGTGTGGAGGCCGGAGGGCTCGGTATTGACGGCGGGCTGCATGCGGCTCGTTTTGCCGGGGGCTCGCTCGGTGTCTTGCAGGGGGCGAAGAGTTACCTGCTGCAGGATGACGACGGTCAAGTTCAGCATACTCATTCCGTTTCCGCAGGTCTTGATTACGCCAGTGTCGGCCCCGAACATTCATTCCTGCATGATGAAGGTCGCGTCGAATACACCTACATCGTTGATACGGAAGCTGTCGATGGTTTCCAATATTCCTGTCTGACTGAAGGCATTCTGCCGGCCCTCGAGAGCGCGCACGCGGTAGCCCAAGTTCGCAAGCTGGCGCCGACGCTTTCCAAAGATCAGATCATCATCATGAACATGTCCGGACGTGGGGATAAGGATGTACAGCACGTGGCCAGATGGCTGAAGGAACACGAATGAACCGCATTGACGCGAAGTTTCAGCAGGCGAAGGACGAAGGCCGCGCCATTTTCAGCATTTACATCTGTGCCGGCGATCCCGACCTTGAAACGACGAAGGAACTCGTTCTCGAATTCGATCGGGTTGGCGTGGACCTCATTGAACTCGGCGTCCCGTTTTCCGATCCGGTTGCCGACGGCCCGGTGATTCAGAACGCCATCCAGCGCGCGCTCGAAGGCGGCACCACTCTTCGGAAGTCCCTGGACACGTTGCGCTCCATTCGAACTGAATCAGAAATCCCCATCACTTTGATGACCTACTACAATCCGGTCTTTCATTACGGCATCGAAGCCCTCGTAAAAGACGCAGTAGCGGCCGGTGCGGATGGCTTGATCGTCCCCGACCTCACACCGGAAGAATCAGAGGACCTGGTTGCCGCCGCTCGTGCGCAGGATTGCAAAACAATTTTCTTCACCGCCCCAACCAGCACTGACGAACGGGTCCGCATAACAAACGAGGCCGCTACCGGTTTCATCTATTGTGTGAGTGTGACCGGCATCACCGGTGCTCGTGAGTCGTTGCCGGAGGAACTGGTCAGCAACCTCGAGCGTTTCCGCAATCTGACCGACAAGCCACTGGTAGTTGGATTTGGCGTTTCCCGGCCAGACCAGGTTCGTATGCTTTCCAAACACGCGGACGGCATCATCGTCGGCAGCGCCATCGTGCGAAAAATTGAAGAGAACCTGTCGGAATCTCGCGAAGTGCTTGTTCGGAGAGTCGGCGAACTTGCAGCAGAGCTGGCAGGAGGAGTGCGGTAACGCGAGTTGTCCGGATAATGAAAGCAACCAGCCTGTTGCTATACCCTTTCACGAGACCATCAATCCGGGATGAAGATTCAAGACGAGATACTCAGCCCTGTTCACCAGTTCGTCGACAAGTATCGGACTCGATGCCTCTGGTTCTTGCGAGAGGATTTTTATCCGACAACGGAAGATCAAGTGTCGAGAGTGCTGAAATACATAGAGAAGAATGGAGACCGGGCGGCCTTTATTGAGGTAGCCGAAATTAAGCAATGGCTCTTACGGAATTCCAAAGAACAGTCTGCCGTTTAATCGCGTCAATCCGGATTGAACAGGGCGAAAGTTACATCGCAGGTGGCACAGCATTAAATATGTTCACGGGCAGTTCCCGGATTTCCCAGGATATCGATTCTTTTCACGACACTGAAGAAGCGCTCGAGATCACTTGGGATTCAGATCGGAAAATCCTTAAGTCCAGTTGCAACGTCGATCTTATCAGAGAGAGAGCAGGCTTTGTGGAAGCGGTGATAAGCCGTGGCTCCGATAGCGTGGTGATGCGATGGGCTCGTGACAGCGCCTATCGATTCTTTCCGCTGGTCGAGCACGATGATTTCGGCTTAACGCTGCATCCTTTTGACCTCGCAACGAATAAGGTACTGGCGCTTGTTGGTCGGCTGGAGGTTCGGGACTGGGTAGATGTCATCCATTGCAACAGGAGTATCCAGCCCATGGGCTATCTTGCCTGGGCAGCCTGTGGCAAAGACCCCGGCTTTTGTCCGACGATGATTCTCGAACATGCTGCACGTTCCAGTCATTATTCTGCTGAAGAGGTCGCCGAGCTTTCTTACGAGGGGATTCCTCCAGACGCTGGAGCATTGGCCCGAGAGTGGCATCAGATTCTCCAAGACTCGAATGAAGTGGTGACCTCTTTGCCCGCGGCGGAGGTCGGCCGTTGCGCCATGACTTCTGAAGGCGCACTTTTCAGAGGAAAGGGAAACCAAATCTCTACAGCTCTTGCTGAAGGCCGCCTCCAATTTCACTCAGGAAGTATCAAGGGGGCCTACCCATCCATTATTGATAGAGATGATTAGTCTTGATTACCATCACCAGCCCTCAGAACGCTCGAATCAAGAGACTCGTTCGGCTGCGTAAACGGAGCGAACGCGACTCCTCCCAGTTGACGGTGATTGATGGAGTCAAAGAAATCCGATGCGCAATGGAAGCAGGCGCCGAAATTGCCGAACTATACGTATGCGAAGAGCTGCTTGCCGATGGCGACGCCGGCCTGGCCGCGGAGGCGGGGGCCAGGGCATCAGAGTCATACATGGTTTCTGAGGAGGTCTTTCGAAAGGGTGCGTACGGCGACAGAGTCGAGGGCCTGATTGCCGTCGTGCCCATTCCAATGGTTGAACTGAAAGACCTGAGCCTGGGCGATTGTCCGCTACTGCTCGTCATCGAAGGCCTTGAAAAACCCGGCAATCTCGGGGCGGTTATTAGATCGGCAGATGCCGCAGGCGTGACAGGAGTCATTGCCTGCGAAGCGAAAACAGACCTTTTCAACCCCAACGCTATCCGTGCCAGTATCGGAACAATCTTTTCAGTGCCGGTGATCAGGGCATCGAGTTCAGAAACCATCGGATGGCTGAAGAACAATGGCATTCACTCAATTGCTGCCACTCCCAACGCGGAAACGAATCATACGGATGCTGATTTCAGAAGACCGACAGCGCTCGTTCTTGGAAGTGAGCATCACGGCCTGACGGACACGTGGTTGGAAGGGGCGGATGCGACTATCCGAATACCGATGCAAGGCAAGGCGGATTCACTGAATCTGGCGATGTCGGCGACAATCCTTGCGTTTGAAGCAGCGAGGCAGAGGGGATGGTGAGGGCAGGATTCAGAGGTCTGCAATCGTGGTCTCCACGCTCCGCGGGGAGTCTTCCGTCTTCGGTCTAAGGTCTTCCTTCAGGATTCAGGATTCTGCCTTCTTGTTGGCGTAACGGCATCAGGCGGCTTCTGCCTGCAACCAGGACCCGACTAAACTCCAACGGTGGCCCGATCCTGGTGCGATTGCGCGAATGGCGACTAACATACCCGGCTTTTCCATCGCTCCGTTTCTCCATCCATCCCTCCCTCCATTCCTCCACTCTTCCCCATGTCCTACTTTCGGCCCAACATTGATGCCATGGAGGGTTATACGCCTGGCGAGCAGCCTAAGGGTGACGATTTCATCAAGCTCAACACAAATGAGAATCCCTATCCGCCGTCCATGAAGGTCTATGATGCCATACGGGAAGAGGTGAACACGAATCTTCGCAAGTACCCCGACCCGGTCTGTCAGGCTGTCCGGGACAAGGCCGCAGTGATTTACGGACTCACTGCCGATCAGATTATCGTCGGCAACGGCTCGGACGATCTGCTCACCATGATTTGCCGGGCGTTTGTTTCCGAAGGGGAACTCATTGTTCAGCCGTATCCCACTTACAGTCTTTATGAAGCCCTGGCACAGATTCAGAACGCGAAGATGAAATCCATCCCTTTCACTGAGTTCAATCACCTGCCGGAGGATCTGGCGGTGCCGGGCGCAAAAGTAACTTTTGTGGCCAACCCCAATTCACCAACCGGAACGGTGGTATCGTTTGAAGAACTGAGCGAGTTCGCCGGCCGGATCAAAGGAATTCTGGTGGTAGATGAAGCATATGTCGATTTCGGTGAACGAAATTCTCTCCCGCTGGTCCAGGAGCACGATAACGTCATCATCCTTCGCACATTTTCAAAATCATTCAGCATGGCGGGGCTCCGTGTGGGCCTCGGATTCGCTCATCCGGGTTTGATCCACGGTCTTATGAAGGTGAAGGATTCCTATAACGTCAGTCGAATCAGCCAGGCCGCTGCCCTTGCAGCGCTCGAGGATACGGAATATACGGAGGCGATGATCGGACGCGTGCGCTCCACGCGTGGTCGACTCGTTGTGGCACTTCAGGTGCTTGGGCTTCATGTTTACAGTTCACACTCAAATTTTTTGTGGGTGCGGTGTTCCCAACCTTCTGCAAAATCCATTTACGAGGAACTCAAATTGAGGAAGATTCTGGTGCGCTTCTTCAATCATCCCGGTCTGGACGATTGCATTCGCATCACAGTAGGCACAGACGACCAGACAGACACTCTTATCGATGCACTCAAGGACCTGATGGGTTAATCCAATGGCAAAACGAAACGAAACGAAAAGGCAGTCGAAAATTGATCGCAAGACCAGGGAGACGGAAATCGCAGTCAGCCTGGATCTGGATGGGCAGGGGCAATGCCATGCTGAGACTGGCGTGCCTTTCCTCGATCACATGCTCGAGCTTTTCACCAAACACGGCTTCATCGATCTCAGTGTCATAGCCAAGGGGGATCTGGATGTGGACGGCCACCACACGGTTGAAGATGTTGGCATCTGTATCGGACAGGCCATCCGGGAGGCTCTCGGGGATAAGAAGGGGATACGCCGATACGGTTTTGCCAGCGTGCCTCTTGATGAAGCACTTGCACAGGTCACGGTCGATCTCAGTGGCAGGTCGTTCCTTGTGCTGAATGCGGATCTCGGGCAGCAGTTCGTGGGCACTTTTGATCCTGACCTGGTGCATGATTTCTTTCATTCGCTGGCGGCGAACGCCCAAATCACACTCCACGTAAACGTCCTTTACGGCCGCAACACTCACCATAAAATTGAGTGCATCTTCAAGGCATTTGCCCGCGCCCTGGCAGAGGCGGTCAGCAATGATCCTCGGCAGACAGGCGTCCCTTCCACCAAAGGCGTTCTATGAGCACTGAGCGGTTCAGCCCTCTGAGCGCTCCCGGTCGACGTCTCTTCCTCCCGCAAAGGGCTTCGGGCCACCATCACGAATGAAATTTACCAATTCTGTTTCTATTGGATGATTGCCGGGCGAGCGCAATCTTTGCATCCACTTCTCTGACTGGATTCTTCCCGAATATCCTTGGTGCATCGGGTGTTAAGACGTAGAATCTTTGTCTGTCGCTCCCCGCGGCACGCCTGACATAACCCACCCGCCTCAATCGCCGCTCCCTTGCGGCGTTCTTTTCATTCTGGTTCGTTCCTATACTCGCGCTCCCTCTCCGAGTTCGTGGCACAGTTAACGATTGCATTCTTCATTTTTATGGGTCTGACCCTTCAGACCAGTGTCTTTGGTTTCCTGCCCATTCTTGGCGCGCGGCCGGACCTCCTTATGGCGCTTCTCATCTTCCTTGCGCTGTATTCTCACGAAGACACCTGGCCGTTGCGGTATTGGTTCGTCGGACTTGGGAAAGACATCTGTTCCGCCGGTCCTCCCGGTCTCTATGCGCTGACGTTCATGCTGGTCGGCGTTCTCGTCCATCGGATGAGGAAAGATATATATCGGGAACTCTGGTCCACTCGTATCTGGCTGGTCTTCTTTGGCGTGGTAGTTGCCAATGGTGCTGCTGCTCTCAGCCAGGCATTGATTTTCGGCAATTACCGCCTGCTTGAGATCACTGCTGGTGTCTTTATCGAAGCGGCCTACTCCGCGCTCGCTGCACCCTTCTTCATGCTGCTGATGAAGCTGTGCCGATTCTTCCTGCGCATTCCAAAGAGGGAACTGGGCCGTGCAATATAAAACGCGCCTCTACATTTTCTTTGGAACCATTTCCGTTTTCTGCTTCGGGCTTGTCCCTTTGCGACTTTTTGAATTGCAGGTGATACACCAGGACTACTACGACGAACTCGTTGAGGAGCGCCGAGTTCGCCAGGATCAGGTGGATGCACCACGAGGCAGAATCCTTGCCCGGGACGGCACGGTCCTGACCACGGACGCGGCAACCTTCGATCTGAAAATCCATCTGCGGCTGATCAAAGATGAAGCCGAACTGATAGCGAAGCTCTCCCGCATCACAGCCATCCCCGAATTCAAGATTGCGTATGAGCTGGAAAGCCTGCGGCAGTCAGCCATTGCGGACAGAGTAGGAGAAGCACTTCAGGAAGTAGCGTCGGGACAAAGGCCCTTGGGTTGGAATTACAAGATTGCAGAACATGTCCCTCTGGAATCATCCGCAAGGGCAGGCATCGAAGAAGACCTGCCGGCTGGAGTGACGCTTTTTAAAGAACAGAGGCGGAGGTGGTTTTTCTTCAAGAAGGAGGCCGGCGAATATTCGGTCTGGGTAGACTTTTTGAAGTTTGAAGGGCCGGCCGACGATCCATATCAGTTAGTGAAATCTAACAACGGCAAAGTGCCCGTTCTGCTTGGATCGCTTCTCCATCTTGACTCTGAGGCCCTTGCCGAAAAGTTGGATGAATCAAGAGCTGTGCTGCATGAAAAGATTCTTCGCCGAACCGAACCGATGGTCTTGATACCCAATCTGTCCTACGAGACCATGATCCGCGTCGCCAGCAGCGCGTCCGAGGTGCTGGCCGCCAGCATTGGCACACGAAGCGTGCGGAGGTATCTGCAGAAGCAGCTTTTGGGGCAGGTCCTCGGCACGACCGGTAAGCCGAATGAGGCCCAGCTCAAGGAGTGGTTAAAAGATTCAGAAGACATCTGGATTCGCCGCTGGGCACGTTCAGGAATCAGGCCGAGTTCGAGTGCCTTCTTCTTTGTTACTCTGAATCGTGAGCTTGCCAAAATCGGGCTTACGCAGGATGACATGGTTGGCCGATCAGGTATCGAATCTGTATTCGAGGAGAATTTGCGCGGACGCCGCGGACGGCGGTGGGTGGAACGCGATTCTCGCAACCGGATACAAGAGGTTCTCGACAATGATGAATCGCATGCCGGGCATAATGTCGTCCTGACCATTGAGCCTCGTCTGCAGAAGATTCTTGAGGAAGAATTCGATAGCGAGGCCGGTGCAGCGATATTCATGGACGTCCGAACCGGTGAAATTCTCGCTACGGGCTCCTTCCCGAATTTCGATCCCAATGATCTTGTTCCACCGGTTTCACAGGAAACCGTTGACCGGCTTTACCGAAGTAAGTCACAGCCGACGATAAATCGGGCGTTCGGCAGCCAGTATCCGCTTGGATCGATCTTCAAAATTCTGTCGAGTATCAGTATGCTGGAAGAGGGGATCATCCAGCCCGATTCCCACATCAACTGCCAAGGCGCTTTATTTCCAAACAACCGTACCAGATTCCGTTGCTGGGCCAAGTGGGGACATCAGGAGATCAACGTGCAGCAGGCCCTGCAACAATCGTGCAATGTTTTCTATTACATATGCGCAGATCGCGCAGGACCTGACCCAATACTGAAGTGGGCGAAGGAATTTGAATTTGGAGAGAGGCCGGGCACAGAGGTGCGTGCGTACGAGAGCAGCGGCCTGTTGCCTGATGCCGATTGGAAAGATAGGCGATTGAACGAGCCGTGGTATAAAGGTGACACACGCAACCTCTCGATTGGTCAAGGATATCTGACGGTTTCGCCACTCCAGGTTGTCCGGATGATGGCAGCGGTTGCCAACGGCGGCATGTTGACCAGACCGCGGCTGGTGAAGGAGATCATCGATGAGGATTTCCGCCAGGTGAAATTCAGGGACACAGACACGAGTGATGTGCAGCGCATCGCCATATCCGCCTCGACGCTGGAAGTTGTTCGCCAAGGCCTCTTTGACGTAGTCAACACCAGGCAAGGTACGGCGAGCAAGGCATTTAAGGACAGCCCTCTGCCATTTCACCTTGCAGGTAAGACCAGCACCGCGCAGTCCGGTCGCGCCGACGGAAATGTCGGCTGGTTCGCCGGTTACTATCCTGCAGAACAACCCCGCATCGCTTTTGCAGTTGTGTGTGAGGGCCTCCTCCGTGCCGAAAATGACGGAGACGCAGAAGAACACGGAGGCGACGTCGTCGCGCCCATCGTCCGAAGAATTCTGGAAAGATACGAGATCCCCGCGCAACCATCGAAAGTCGTGATGAATGAGGATTCAGGAGCCAGGATTCAAAAAACTGAAGTCATCCCTCCCCGCTGACCTTATTTCCAACACTCCAACACTCCATGCTTACCCGTAAAAACCTCAGGAACTTGAGTTGGCCGATTCTCATTGAGGTCGCCATCTTGCTCACGATTGGGGTTGTGTTCATTCACAGCGGCTCGGGCATTCTGACCGGGCCGAAAGGAGAGGCTATACAGCTTGCTCGCGCCAAGAAACAGTTGGTGTGGATTGCACTCAGTACAATTGTGCTGCTGTTCACAATTATTCCCCATTACAAGACATTCGTTGAAAACGGTTTTGTGATTTACGGCGCATGCGTGGCGCTGCTGATCGTGCTGCTCATCGGTGCACGACTCGGGATATTTCCGGTGATCAATGGTGTCAGCCGCTGGATACCGTTCGGATTTATGATGGTGCAACCGTCTGAGTTCATGAAAATTGGCCTGATTCTTTGCCTCGCCCGTTACATGCAATATCGAGAAACTCACCGAACCTGGTACGGCCTGACGGTCCCGTTCCTCCTGACCCTGGGGCCGATGGCCCTTATCATGCGACAGCCTGATCTCGGGACGGCATTACTCTTTCTACCAGTGTTGTTTTCGATATTGTTCGTGGCTGGCTCAAGGCTGCGACATCTGCTGGTGATATTGGGCATGGCCGTTTGCACGGCGCCACCGATGTTTTTCTTTGTGCTAAAGTCGTATCAGCAGAAGCGGATCATTTACTTCATCAAACAGTCTGAGATTGACAGCCCTGCGGCGATGAACGAACTCTATCAACTCATCCAGTCGAAACTTGCCATAGGCTCTGGAGGCATGGTCGGAAAGGGCTGGATGGAAGGCACCATGAACCGGCTTAATTTCCTGCCGGTACGGACCACCGATTTCATATTTGCTGTCATCGGCGAGGAGATTGGCTTTGCAGGCCTGATGTTTGTGCTACTGGTCTTCTTCTTCTTTTTCGCATCGGCACTGACCATTGCCGACCGGCAGAAAGATCCGTCCGGCCGCCTTCTGGTCATCGGCACGATCGCCCTACTGGCCACCCAACTCTACATCAACACGGCGATGACCATCGGCCTGATGCCGATCACCGGTCTGACCCTGCCGTTCGTCAGCTATGGGGGCTCTTCACTGATCACCTCGTTCTTTCTATTGGGCCTGATCCTGAACGTCAGCATGCGTCCCCATGAATCTGTGGCAGGAGATGATTTTGAATATGACGACGACATCCGACGGCGATCTAAAGAACGGCGGCAGGAGAAGGAGAAAGTGCTTTGGGAATTTGCGGTCCGAAAGGGGCAGGAGGAAGAGGGATGAAGAGGAGAATGGGGAATGGGAGAAGATTGAGTGGAGGAGTGGTGGATGGTGGATGGTGAATAGTCTGACGAGTCGATCGGAGCTGAGACGAGTCCTGACGAGCGGCAATGCCTCTCGTCTGGCGATTCATGCTCGTAATGTCCTGGCTTGGCGAGGGTCGAGTGCTCCGGCCACGAATGCCGAGCACAAGAATGCCAACATCGTCAAAGAGGCATACAGACCAACCCTGAATGCCCTCGGTTCATAAATAAGGGAATCTGAATTCAGTGATGCCGCAGACGCCTTCTGGATTGCTGAAAACATGTATTGAGACCGGACGATCCGGGATTCACCTGCATCCGATAGGGCCCGCATATTTCCGCTGTGGCGGATTGAAAAGTAAAGACCGTTGAAATCAGAGCCATCGGCCGCGGGCATAGCAGGCGGATCGCATTCAAGGACCACTTTAGGTTTGCCTGATTCAGATGCAGAAGAAATGGCCTGCCAGGCCCCCTGCCTGTCTGAGCAAAAGACTAATTCCACATGTTGCGGTGCCTCGGGAAGAATGCTGTAGGGCTGGAATTCCCACGGCGTGATATTGAGGCGAAATACTTTCCATAGAGTACTCGCGACTTCCACCTCCTCCAGGACAGAGGATCGTCTCAATTGACTCGATAGCTCACGATCCAGCAGGAGTGCTAAAACCGCCGCATTCGCATCAACCAGAATGTACTGGCAACCAGCCATCTGCAGCATTCCCGGCGATCTGACAAAGGATGCATACGCCGCTCCTCCTGCTGACGGACGCGACTCTTCTCCCAGTGAGGTGTATCGAATGACATCCGAAGGTACGTAACGGCTGAATCCTGATACTGATTCCAGCCCGTAAGGAATCCATCTGGAATGCGACATCGGCATGGTCGTCATGTCGGCAATTCGGTGTCCAGGCTTTGCACCAAGCTGCCTGACCAGGCTCTGTTCCTCCATTCGCATTTCCTCAAAGTCCTTCATCCGCATCTTTGGTATCCAGCGACCGCCTGACCAGAAAAGCGTGAGTACATGGAGTCCTACCAGCGAACGCAAAACCGACGGGCGAAAGGCTGGCAATCGCATTCCGGCAGTCCTTCCTGCTATCTCATCTGCCCCATGTCCGGCCAATCCTGAAAAGCCAATGGTCGCGATCGCCATAGCTGCAGGCGATACAAAACCACACGCAAGTCCCGCCAACCCGAGCACGCCAAACACGATTCCCTGGCGTCTGAAAAGTCCCGCGCCTGCGAGCGGAAGAAACATCACCCCGAGAAACAAGCTGCCTTCGCCGGCAAGGCCCGGCACGATGAAATTCAGCGGATGCACGCTTTCGTGAAAGCGGGGTACGGCCTGTTCGAGAAGCTCCACAAGTGGTAATCCCTGAACTGCCGCAAGGCCGGCGCCGGAAAGCAACATGAAGCCTCCGCATCCTATGATTCGCCGACGAGAATACCGAAAACCGCCAAAGCCCGAATCAAGAACGACCAAGAGCAGGGCCCCAAACTGCGAGCAAAGCGCCACCGCAAAGTCACCTGCCAGCATTTGAAAGCCCGCGACCGCACCGAGCGTCGCATGCCTTCGCAGACCTCCTTTGAGGACGCACTGCTCCATGCACAGGAAGAGCCCGGGCATCCAGGCCAGGCTGGACAGGGTGGGCAGTTGAGCGACTTGGGACATGACAAAGCCGCTGAAAGCCCATGTCCCTGCGGCGGTAAAGCATCCCAATCGCCCCATACCTCTTCTATGGAAGAAAAGATAAGCGAGCATCCCGCTCAGTAGCACATGCACCGCCACCAGTACCCCAAGTGCCCGGTGTACCGGCAGGAGAAACGCCAGCCAGGTCGGGGGATAGCACAAGGCCAATTCCGGATTGGCCAGAAGAGGGAAACCGCAGAATACGGCTGATGTCCAGAGAGGGATCATCCCACTGCCAAGGTGTTCTCTCGCCTCGCTCAGGTAGCGGAAGCTGATGAAATCAAGCTCACGTCCAAGCAGGAGGAATTGTCCAACCAGCCCCTGCGAAAAGAGCAGCAGCGTGAGCGCGGCAAGCAGGAGAGCTCCTTTCACTGCATCGTTCGTTCTGATGTCTTTTAACAATTTCATGACCGCAGAAGGGTAAGTTCCAGAGCGCTCGAATTCGAATCGAACTTGACCTTATCGATGGTGAGCAGTAACTGGAGCTTTCGCGGGTAAGAGTGTTCGCCCCGCAGGAGCGCGCTCTCCGGGCCATCGTTAAGCCTGTTTTTTTCGAGCCGCGCCCAGCCCTGAATCCGAGAGGTAAACCCCATGTCAGATGTCTGGAATTTCGAACCTGAACTCCTTGAATCACTCGACAATGGTGTCGTCGGAATTCTGGGTTCGCAAAAGCCCAACGGGCAGTTTGGTACCGAGCCCTGGATATGCAATGACCAGAACGACCTGTTCCCATTGGCCGTTGCCTGGTCACTTGAGGAGAGCGCCCATCACTACAGCGACCGTGTGCTTGAAGCCATCCTGCTTGGCGGAGATGCGCTGATTGAAGATGCCGACGACAACGCCATGTGGACGTTCCGCAAGAAGGACCATTCAACATGGGGACAGATTCACCAGCCCTGGACTTACAGCCGATGGATTCGCGCCTACTATCTGACACGGGATGCGTTCGCCCCGGATGACCGGGAGCGCTGGGACAATTTTCTGCAGTTCGCATTCACACGTATCGCTGAAGAAAACCTCGCCCGGCTGCATAACATCCCCGCGCATCATGCCATGGCACTTTACTTCGCCGGGAAACTTTTCAATCGCGAAGAATGGCTGAGCCAGTCACGGGAATTTCTGCACCGGGTTGTCGACTCGCAGACCCCTGATGGCTGGTGGGCCGAACATGCCGGGCCGGTCGTCATGTATAACTTTGTTTATGTCGAATCATTGGGCACGTATTACTCGATTTCAAAAGATGAATATGTGCTGCCGAGCCTGGAGCGGGCCGCAACCTACCACTCGAATTTTGTGTATCCCGACGGAAGTATGGTTGAGACCATCGACGGGCGGAACTCCTGGCATGCGGGAGTGCGCGTGGGCAACCCCGGCCTCACCCACACTGCCAAGGGGCGCGGCTTTTTAAAGCAGCAGCATGCCCATCAAATTGCTGGTGGAAAGAACTTCAGTGCGGATTACGCCGCGAGCATTCTGTTCCACGGCGCCGAAGGCGAACTTGCTCCTACGCCGTCCGGGTTAATCGAGCATACCTATCGTATGAGCGACGACGCTCTCGTCGTACGCCAGGGCCCCTGGTTCTATGTCCTGTCCGCTTATTGTGCGCCGATTCCAACCAATCGGTGGGGGCAGGACCGGCAGAATTTCGTGAGCGTGTTCCATGACAAGATCGGGCTTATCGTCGGGGGCGGGAATACCAAGCTTCAGCCCATGTGGAGTACTTTTACAGTCGGTGAGACCTCGCTCCTGAGCCATACACCGGGTGACCACTCCCCTGATTTTGTGCCGGAGATTCCTTTGTTCTACGTTCCAACAGAGGGGAGGCTGGCGCCCGATGTGTCTCATGTCTCCTTCAATTACGGCGAGGAAGTCTGTTCGGTATCCGTAGAAATTGAGAGCGACACGGAACTGAATCTGATCTTTGAGGCGACGACAAATTCTGGGATGCCGGTCGAAGCGCACATCACTCTGATACCGCATCAGGCGCAGACTTTATCCGGATCTTCGGCCGCTGATATTTCATTGACCGAGGAGCAAGCCAACCACGAAGTGACGTGGATGGAACATGCCGGCTGGCGACTGGAATTACCGGAGGGAGCAAGTTTCCTCTGGCCGACCTACCCGCACAATCCCTACCGCAAGGGGGGCGAGGCATTCCTGGATGAAGCTCTGATCTCGGTTCGCATCCCATTCTCAAAAGAGAACGCCAGACAGATTGTGAAGCTTGTTGTTTCAGATCTCTCGTAGTTACATACCGCCTCCAGCCGGTCAGCCCCATCGGTACTCCTCCGATCACGCCAGCACGTTGACACTCAATGTTGATGAGTTTGGTTTCTCAAAGGGTTAAGCGTTGTCTCCTTTGCCTTTTTGAGATCGCAGGGCCTCGTCAAGCATCTCGGCGATATCCGGGCCCTCCTTCTTCATCTCTTCAAGCAGTTCTTCGTCGATAGTGCCGACGTCGACCACCTCGAGGTTTCCAAACCCCAGGCCTGACATCTGTCCGTCGATTTCTGTCCGGACGCATTTGGGACAGACGAAGCCCTTGCCTTCTTTTTGTGCCAGGCCGTGGTCGATGTCATTCTGTTCCATCATGTTTCCGCAGCGGATGCAGAGAAGATCGTCTTCATAATCGAAACCTGGGACTGGTTCGAGAATCGCCAGGGAGGACTCCTCGTCACCATCCTCGGCGCTCTCTACGCTCTTCCGAAATTCGACCGTCATGCGGTCAGGAGTGGGTTTTTCTTCTTCTTCTTCTTCTTCTTCTTCTTCCTCCTCTTCTTCCAGTCCTGGCATTTCCTCTAACATTGGTATGGGAGTGCTGCTGCGGAGTTGGAAATGCTTAGGGACAGGATCGAATCCCATGGGGATGGGTGACGGGGGGGCCTCTTCAAGTTCGGGAATGTCCTCTTCTTTTTCAGCTTCCGGTCGGGGTCTCTTGCGAAGCTCAGGCTCTTCTTTCGGAATAGCATCCAGTGCATTCATGGACTCATCAGGAGTCGCCTCTCTCGTTCTGCCGGGCTCGACCATAACCAGTCCATCGTGCTCGGTCACGGTGTCGGGAGAGCCCATGGGCTCGGCATCGAGCTTGGGGTCGGGAATCTCCTGGCCATATTCCGGGTAAGTGGTTTTGACATGGATAGACATCTCGGAGGCGACAGGTGGGTCCAAGCTATCCATTGGCTCGGGGACCGAAATGCTGGGCCGCTCGGCGGATTCAGTGGCGAAGGGATCGGCCAAGGCGGCCTCGTTATCACTATTTGCAGATTTCGGCTCTGATACCCTGGGGCTCTCAACAGTTACCACTGGGAGGTCCGAATCCTCAAACTCAGGTTCGTCATCCGAGTCAACGGCCGCTAATTCTGGTGCTCCGGGCCCTCTTTCAGCGCGCTCAAGGGCCTTGCCTGAACTGACAACTTCAATAGGTGGCAAGTCTTCCAAGTCATTTTCGCTGTCTTTGGCGTAGCCGGACTCGACCACTTCGACGGGGGGGAACTCGTCGTCCCCGGTAGATGGGCGGACTTCTCTGCCTGAGGCTATCACGGTGATCGGGGGGAGGTCTTCTTCTTCTTCTTCTCCTTCATCGTCTAGGCCTTCGATTTCGGACACCAGGCTTTCGAACTCTCCCAAGGTGTAATCATTCTTTTCCTGCTTAGGGCCGACGCGCCGAAGGACTGTTTTCTTTTCGTCTTCCTGCTCCAGCCGTTTAGGATTCAGGACGATACGAGTTTTCGTGATCCCGGATTTTTCGACCCTCACAACGGGCTCGGCATTGGTCATGTAGTTGTCGATAGGGCCTTCAATGCCGCGAATTTCGAAAACGGTGCTGCCTATCTTGAACCGATCCCCGCTGTAGACATTGACCTGTTTGATGGCCTGGTCGTCTTTGAATGTGCCGTTACTGCTGCCGAGATCCCTCAGAATAAACGCAGTGCTGTTGTTGGTGACTTCACAGTGAAGCCGGGAAGACATGGCATCCACGATGACAAAATCTGCACCCGAGCCACGCCCGATCTTGACCGTCTTGCCTTCGGCTACTGGAAATTTGCGACCCTTCATGCGGCCGTTGAGGACGCTTATAAGGATATTCATGCGGTGTGGCTGAACCTGTGACCAGAATGATTTGAATCACTGTGCGGGGGACTGGAGGAATTCTAGGCGCACTTGGATTTCGCTTCAAGGACATGGCTCACACGAACCACTCGTCACCCCGGACGAGGTAGAGCCAACCATTGTCGCAGCCGACCAACAGGTCTGGCTTTGCCGACCCGGTCCAATTCACCGCGCAGGCAGAAACGGAGTAGGTGCTGAAGCTCAATGGGCCCTCTAATGTCTTGACGATCCGGGGCTGGAACACAGGGTTTTCGTTTGAGCCGGTGTTCTCCAGCAGAAGGATGCTCGGCCGGCCAAAGAATTCCGCTCCACCAAAGAGATTATTGAGGATATGCGTGTTGTGCTGGGTCACACCGACGAGGATGTCCACGTCACCGTCACCGTCAAAATCGCAGGCCGCCAAGTTGGCCCTGCCGGAGTTGGCATACGAGCCGTCGAGCTGGATCGGCCGGCCAAGGTGATCGAGCAGGCGGCGACCTGGCTTGACCGAAAATTCGCCGTCCCGCTGATGTAGATTGAGGAAACCGTAGGCATCCAGGGCCAGAAGATCCGGTTTGCCATCGCCCGTCCAATCCACGCACGCAGGTTTTACTCTCCACAAGGTTTCCAGGGGCTTGCCCATTTTCAGGATAGGGACCTCTTCACTGAATTTCGGCTGCTTCGCGGTTCCTGAATTTGGAAGGACACGAATGCGGCCGGCGAAATCGTTGAGCACGAGATCGAATTTGCCATCCCCATTCCAATCGACGATTTCGGGGCAGGCGTACCCGTAACCGGCATCCACCGGGCCCAGGATGGTGCCCTGGTCACCTGTCTGAGAGCGGTAAGGTTTGCCATCGAGTCTGAACGGCTTTGGGGTCGAAAAATCAGGCTTTGCATTTGTGCCTTCGTTTTCGATGAAATCGATGCTGCCGTCGGCTTTGCCCACAAGCAGATCCAAGACGCCGTTTCCGTTCCAGTCGACAGCAACAGGTACCGGCGCTTCGCCGAGATGTATCACGCGCGCAAACGAATGGAGCGCGCCCGGGGCGCCGAATTTCGTACCGCCGATGGAATCGTCTTCGGTCACGATGGCCGCGATGGCGCCGTCTCGTGTGCCGAGGACCAGGTCATTGCGATGGAGACGCTCCAGATCCAGCGCGGCGATGACCGGCGAACGATAAGGCGAGGGCAGATTGGATTTGCCTGAAAATAGGACGTTGTGGCTGGATTCGATTTGGCGCAGGCCAAATTCCAGGGAAGAAAGCCGCTGCGAAAGATCGCCGCTTGCCTCGGGTGCAATCAGGTCGGGAAGACCGTCGTAATTCCATTCGATGCTGACTGGTGAAGGCACACAACCAAAATCAATCGGCCGTCCGTCCTGAAGCAGGGGCCCGGCCAATGAAAAATCAGGGTCCGCATGATTGCGATGATTCTTCATCCAGATGGCGTAGCCGTGGACCGGGCCGCCCTTCCACTGCCCATTCTCATCAAGAGCGATGTTTTTGCCCGCAGCATCAATCCCGACGCTGCACGCTCCCCATCCCCTGGTTTCGCCGGGAAAATAATCTTTATATGAGAGAACTCCGAGCAACAGATCCAACACCCCGCTTCTATCCACATCGACCGGACAGAGCTTGGTGACCTCACCGAGTGCGACGATCTCAGGGGGGAGCGGATAACAGGCTGGGGTGCCAAACCAGGGCGAATCGTGTGAGCCGATATTGGGATACTTCCAGAGACATCCGTTGTATACGCAGATGATATCGAATCGTGAGGCATAGCCGTTCGGCCATGCTGTCACCGCGGTGGCTGGCCCGAAATGTTTGATAAACATTCCTTCGTCATAGATCGGCATCCCGGCCTTGTCGCGCTCAACGACTCTGAACAGGCTGACGCCGCGCCCCTCAATACCTCCTGTATGTGCGATAAGCAGATCGGGCTCGCCCTCATCGCGCCAGTCAACCGGCGTGGGACGGGCATTGAAGCCGATTTTAAGAGGCAGAGTGATATAACGATCAAGCGAATAACAGAGTGGCTGGATGGGCACTTTCTTATGTTCCTGTTGCCTTGGGGCTGGTGATTAGCCCCTATTTTCCCGCAATGTGGAAATTATCCGTCTGAATCGGTTTCACCACTGACAATGGTGATGCCTGTCGCAGGAATTGTCAGAAGGATGGGGCACCTTTGCGCAGAACGTAAAAGTGAAATCAACGCTTTGCAAAGGTGAATGCTTCGTCAGGCCCGCGGGCGAGGAGAAATCAGGGCTTGGCCAGCCATCCGTTTACCTGCATCCAGCCCTTGAGCCGGTTTCCCCACGTGGCATTCACTTCACCTCCTTTGGTGAGGCCAATGCCGTGGCCACCTTTCTGATAGATATGCATTTCCGCAGGGACGCCAGCCTTCCGCAGGGCCATATAGAACAAAACGCTGTTCTCCGGGGGGACGCCCCTGTCTTCATTCGTGTGAAACAGGAAGGTCGGCGGAGTCTCATTCGTCACCTGTAGTTCGTTGGAGAGGTTCTTCACGAGTTCCTGATCGGATTCCTGTTTTCCCAGCAGATTCCTCAAGGAGCCACGGTGCGTGTATTGGGTCGTGAACGAGACCACCGGGTAACAGAGGATCAGGAAGTCTGGCCGGCATCCAACCTTTTCGATGGGATCTTCAGATTCCGGCTGACCTGCATCAAAATGGGTTCCGGCGGTCGATGCCAGGTGTCCGCCGGCGGAGAACCCCATGATACCAATGCGATCGGGAGTGATTCCATACTTTGACGCATCGCTCCTGACCGTTCGGATAGCTCTCTGCGCATCGCCGAGCTGAACCGGATGATGGTAACCGTGCGAGCCAAGCCGATAGTGGAGGACAAATGCGGAAACGCCAAAGCCGTTCAGGAATTTGGCAATTTCGTCCCCCTCATGACCCAGGGCAAGCCCGCCATAACCGCCACCAGGACAGACCACCACAGCCGCGCCGTTGGCCGCGCCTTCGGGTGGGAGATAAATATCCAGCTTTGGTTTGTCCTTGCCCTCGTCGCCCTTGGCGCCGGGCGCTCCTTCCGGCCACAGATATCGAGTTTCAGGCATGGCTGTCTCCGCATTGAGGTTAGCGAAAAGCAAGAAAAAGAAAGTTGAAGTGATCATGAACGCTCCATATTTGAAGACAGGAAAAGAATCTCAAAGGTGAACTGCCCCAGTTTGGGTCAGCCCGATGTGGCTTCTTTCTTCAGAAAGCAGATCTGCAGTCAGTAGAGCGCAGCCACGAAATTTTGCGAAGCAGGATGTCGTTCACCAGAGACCTCATTTAGTCTGATTCAGATAGAGCTTGAGATTCTTGGTCTCCCGCCCTGATGCAACGATGTCGAGCTTTCCGTCACCGTTCATATCGGCAAGACGGAGGTCTTCACAGGCCATCCTGTTGTCGTCAATAATGTGCTCTTTCCAAGCTCCATCCGGCTGCGCTGCATAGAGCCGAATGCCGACTTTGCCGGCTTGGTTTCGATCTCGCCAGCCGGCAACGATCTGGTCATGTCCCACGCCGAGGAGGTCGCCGCAGGCCAGGGCGTGGCCCGCCTTGAGAGTGTCATCCAACAAGAGTCTCGTCCACAATTCGCCGGGATTCGCAGGAGTGTAGAGTGAAAGCATATGCCCGTGAAGGGGCTCAATGGTGACGACGAATCGTTTTCCATCGGGGAGTTTGCCGTTTCTTACCTCGCCTCCGGCATTTTCTGAAATCCTGACCTTGTTCCACTTTTCCTTGCCGCGGTCGAGCAATACCGCGCCTTCCTTGCCAACGAACAGGATTTCCTCGGCGGGGTCATCATCCCACTGCACCGGATCGAGATTGTGTGTCATGTGCATGGAGTCGTCGACAAGCGAAGTTTTCCATTCCTCCGTTCGGTCTTTAGGCACAGCATAAGCCAGCAGTTTCACCCCCGCTCCCTGGCCACCTTTGTTGCCGCGACCATGCAGAGGGGCAACCACGAGGTCATAGTCGCCACTGTCGTTCTTAATCCATCGCATCCGGTGAACGGTCGGCTCATGATGAAGTTTGATGGCCTCGTGCTTCTGGGTTGGGTCGCCGCCAGGCGAAAGGAAGTGAACGCTGCCGCTGTTGTTGGTGTCGCCGGGGTTCCACCCCGCACCAACGGCAATCTCTGCTTTGCCGTCCCCGTCGATATCCCGGGCATCGAGGCAGACGTGATCAATATTGGTGAGTTTGGTGGCGATGACGTGCTTGGTCCAACCTGGATTCTCATACCATGCAAAAATGTCCTTATCCGCGAGAACAATGTCCTTCCTGCCATCGCCGTTAACGTCTTCGAGCGCCAGGCCGTAACCAATTTTTACTTGGGTATCGATATCGACTTCCTGGAAGTGAATGGCCAGCTCGGCCGGGAGGCTGGAACAGAGAATGAATACGAGCGAAATCAGGTTGATGAACATAGGGAACAGTTGCTTGAGGAGTTGGCGGATGAAGCGTCTCTTATGACTCCATGAGTTTCCGTCCGCAAACCATTTAATGCCGAATGCCATTGGAGGATGTGACGAGTTCTGGGGCGTCCTTTACGCTCTGAAGCTGACTTGGTGCTCGCCGAATCGACCGGCCTGGATTCCCCATTGACGGCGTGCCAATCACCGGATTGGAGGAGGAGTTAATCACCTGGCATGGCAGCAGTATTTTCGAGGAGGACGGATCGATGCCAGCCGCCGAAATAGTCTGAAAGGTCACGAAAAGCCGATCAGCTTGACAAGGGGAAACAGTCATCTAAATTCCCGCACATCCTACCGGGGGCCCCATCATCTAGTGGCCTAGGATGCGAGGTTCTCAGCCTCGTCACCGGGGTTCGAATCCCCGTGGGGTCACCATTGTTCGAAAAAGGCCGTTCGGCTAGCCAGTCGAACGGCTTTCTTTTTGTCATGCAAGGGGTTGAAGCCGTTCTGTGGGGTTCGAACTTTTCTCACTGAAAGCCCTAATTCGCGGCGCACCACGAACAACACCTTTCTCAGCAAGGACATGAACCGTTCGAATCCCCTAAGGTCCTTAGACGCTTGCGTGCCCTTCGCAAACTTTCATTGGCCCGCTACAATGCGGGCGTTGGAATTCCAGTTTTACGCTAGGTCGAATCTTCAGAGTCAGGAGGAGAACATGGAACTGAAAAATGATGTCCTCACGGCAGCTCAGCGAGGCGAACATGTCAAGATTCAGGCCGAGGGCCACACGTTTTATCTTCTGAGCCGCGAAGCGTATGACGAGTTTGGAAAAGTCGATTACGACGCGATGTCAACGGAAGAGATGAATCTGCTGGCGGACGAAGCTTGCGCCATTATCTCCGAGAGTGAGGCTGATGGATATTGAACGGGGCGATGTTTATCTCGCTCGGTTTCCACACGCGGCGGGGACCCGGGGAAAGAAACGACCAGTCGTAGTCGTTCAAGCCGATCCTTACAACCGCAAGTTGCGGCATGCCGTCGTCGTACAACTCACCACCAATCTGGCTGACCGGGATGACGCGGCTTGCCTTTTCATCGCAGCGGACAGTAACGCAGGCCGCTCGGCAGGGCTCTCCAAGGACAGCGTATTCTCAGGATATCTGATTTCACTAATGAGCGAAGATCGATTGAAGGAGCAAATCGATCGATTGCCGGATGAAATGATGCAAGAGATCGGGGAGTGCCTTCGAAATGCCCTGGATCTGAATTGACTCGCCTCTCACCCTCGTCTTACAGGCTCAGACGCCGCACCGCCAAGAGATACGGTGCTGGGACGACGAGAAAGGCGGCAAGAAATGGGGAGATCAGCTCGTTCCCGCGTTCGAACTCGCGCCAGTTAGGCTCACCATCTTGTCGATCTCAGCCATTTCTGGTTGTAAGCAACTTATGAAAAGGGGGTTACGGGGGTTTGAAATCCCTCCCCGCCCCACTTTTTATTCGTAAAGGCGAAGACTGGGAGAGCCCACAGTGTTATCCAACGTGGCCGACACTCCGCGGCGGGCGACATTCTCACCCTCGTTAAATTTGATAGTCCGTGGGTGGTTTGCCGAATTCGATTTTAAGCCAGAGCCTTTCGTGGCCGTAGTACAATCCCGTCTTGACCAACGAATCAAGCAGGCCAATCCCGATGGCAGTAGCAGGACTACCGGTAACCCAAAGCGATACCCCAGCAGTAATGAATATCGAGAAAAATCGCCAGCTCATTGCTTTTGCGAGGCTCCGTTTTCGAGTTTCCATAATCGGTTGGTGCGGTGAATCGTTTAGATGAAAGGTGCGGAGGATTGTTCTTTGCCGCCACACGGGCTGAACTGGCGGGCATTACGATTCCGGGTGCCGCCGGCCACCAGTTATTCATTCAGGCTTACTTATCAGCGAACGAAATATCATAGGGCTCAGGTCGACCTAACTCCTTCGCCATTGCGTTGATTTCCTCCTTCAGTTCTATCATGCGCAGCTCACGCCCGACAGCCATCTTGTTGAAACTCTCCAACTGTTGGTTTTGCTCCTCGATCTCGTGGAGGCTTTCTTGCCTTCTTTGGTCAATCTTGAATGAGTACATAATGATCGAACAGACTTTGACCAGAGGCTCAAGGTGTTTGACCATCTCTTCGCTGAAACCGCCAGGGGCATTTGCCAGCCCGAGCATGCCTACAAATTCAC
The DNA here is from genome assembly GCA_027625095.1 of Planctomycetota bacterium. Classification (GTDB taxonomy): domain Bacteria; phylum Planctomycetota; class PUPC01; order JACPCR01; family JACPCR01; genus JAQBXN01. Next base: position 35,245 of record JAQBXN010000059.1, read on the forward strand.
CACCGGCATGAAGAGGAAGCCCGAGAAAAGCATTCAGATCTGGATGGCCTTCGGGTATTCCACATCGCCTCGGATCGCGGGGCGCGTCATTCGCAATTATTGGGGCCCCTGTCTTCATGACTTCGCCGTAGAGCGACTTCAAATTCTCGAAGACGATCTCTCCTGAAACCAATTTTTCATAGAGAGAATGACTGTCATCATCCCAGGCGATATTCGTGATCGAACGCGCTTCCAGGTACATCGTCCCGTCATCTCTGTAAAACATCTCATCGATAAATCCGTACTCGCTGCCGGTGATGCTCAGGAAGTGCTCCAGCATTTGGTGAAAAATATTTGACTCGGAATTAACCGAAATGAAATCGGTCTGGGCCATATGGATCATCTCAAGGACGTCCAGTGACTTATACATCTGTTCAAGAGCAACCCGCTTATCGTCGCGGCGTTTAAGTTCTCTGATGAGTTCTTCCTGGGACAAGTCCTTGTAGTCCAATGTTTACTCCTTGCTCTCTGATGGAAGTCCTGGATACATCGATGGCAACCATTAAAACGCGGGGGACTTCTTTTGCCTGATAATTGGCCGGCATAGAGTCCCTCTTGGGAGGTCGTGCCCCGGATGGAGCTGAAGGCCAACTTACGAAGTGGGATGTTTTACATGCACGGGATCCCGAACAGCAACAGGTCGTCCCTTGACAGCCTTCTAACCACTTGCGGCTACTATGCCGGCCCGGCGGTTGAGAAGAGTGGCTGATTTTCAATCCGCTCCCGGCGTCCGCTGACGATCAGGCCGGGGCGGCCTTTGCTCTGGCCGCCGGTCTGGACGTTTTCCGGATGGCGGTAGCCAATGCGGACCAAGCGGCGCGGAAGATCGGTCTGATTGATGTGCGAACCGTGGATCGTGTGGATATTGAAACAGACCACGTCCCCCGCCTTGGCAGGAACAGCGACGGTGTCCTTCAGGTGATATTTATCGGTTGGCAGGTGCGGCGTGCATCCGGTGCCGTCCGGATTCTTTGTAACGTGTTCGAGTGCTCCTCTTTTGTGCGAGCGGTCCAGGAAGCGGATTTCTCCATTCTCGTGGCAGGTATCGTCCAGATGCACGAGCACGTCGACGAACCGGTTGCCCTCATGCTGATAAAACGCCCAGTCCTGGTGCATCGGAAACGGATGGCCGGTTTCGGGTGGCTTGACGTGCATGGTGCTGTGGTGAAGTTCCACTTCCGGCCCCAGCAGTCCCGCCATGGCGGCACAGAGACGTGGATTGGTGACCGCGCGCATCCAGGCCACGGAGTAGAGATGAAGATCGTGCATGGCGATGAGCTTCGATTTCGCTTCGGTCTCTTTGTCCATGTATTCCTTTCGCCACGGGCCAGACCAGCCCAGCGAACTGTCCGCCCAGTCTTCGATCAGCCAGTCCATTTCCCTTGCCAGTTCGGCAGTTTCTTCCGCAGTGAAGACCTCGGGGATGTGGAGGTATCCATGTTCCCAAAAGAAGTTGCTTTGTTCCTGATTAATCATGATGGTCTTTATTCCTCCCGGTAGATTACGGGGCAGTAGGATGGGTCGTCGAGGTGTGAGACGTAGTAATCATTGCTGCCTGGGATCGGCTCGGCCTTCTCAGTACGCAGATGAAGCGCAAAACTCAGCCGCGGGGAATCTGATACGTTCGCCCCGCTGCCGTGATAGGTGTGGCTCTGGTGAAAGCTGACTCCCCCCGGCGGAAGGATAGCCGGCACCTCTTCCCAATTCTCGCCTTCAGGGACCTGGATGGACTGCTTGAGGGCATCGAGGTCATGCCCGAAGTAATCGCCCGAGTTCAGGAATCCCCAGCGATGCGAGCCCTTCAGGAAGCGCATCGGGCCGGATTCTTCGGTGACGTCACTGATGGCAATCCATGCGGTGAACAACTGGCCGTTCCAGTATGTCCAGTATTGTTTGTCCTGGTGCCAGCCGACGCTTCCCGACTGGTGCCCGCCGGGCGGTTTGTAGAGCATCTGCATCGCCCAGAGCTGGACCATCTTGGCTCCAGTCACCGCGGCAGCGAGCTTCCCGAGCGCCGGCAAAGTCACCAGTTCAAGAAGTGTGCGGTCGCTCAGATGCACCTGATCAATTTTGCGGATGCAGGTGGGATCGCTGCCCGGATACCACGATCGCCTGGGTTCGATGCCCGTCTCGTAATCCCCGTTCATGACGGCTTCCATCCTTGGGATAACACGCTCGAGCAATTCGGGTGGAACAACATCGGGAACCAGAACAAAGCCGTCCTGGTCAAATCGTTTACTGTACGCCAACGTGTTTTCCTGTTCAGTCATTTTGTCTCTCTCGTAAGGCTTGAGGAGTGAAGGAGCAGATAACGTGGACCTAATTGTCTTCCAGTTCCTCAATGATGTCTTCGTCATCCTCTTCCTCCGTCTCTTCACCGAGCAGGCCGCCGAGGTCCACACCTGCACCGCGCGACTTGGCCTTGCCGTGGAAACGGACGTAGCCCCAGAGGTCGGGTTGGAGGCGGGCTTCGGATGGGGCGTCGGCCAGAGTGGAGGTGGCTTTGTTTGACCAGTAGTGTCGGGCCAGGACCTGGGTGCCGTCGTGGTCGGACTCGAGGTAACCCCAATCCATCTTCACCCGCATTTTTGGTGAGATGGTAAATCCAATCGATTTTAACGGGACGGCCACGTCCAGCGTGAAGCCGAGGAAGGCATCACTGTCGGGCGGGGTGTGACGTGTATAGCGCATGAGTACGCCTTCCAGCTTTTTCACCTCATCAAATTGCACGCTGGCTACTGGGGAGGTGATTGTCCACCGCTTGTCCGGTTCGGACTCCGGCTTGACCGCGTTGTAGAGCACCGCGACCGGTTTGTTCTTCATGCTCGAAAAAAGGATTCGCATGTCGCCTTCGACCGGGGCGCGCCGCGCCGCATCGGCTTCAGGATCGGTGGCCAGCATGAGATCCAGGCAAGAGCCGGTCTTGAAGAGGCGGTCCCACTGTTCGCCACGATTGACCAGCTCCGGTTTCCGCATCACGCTGTAATACAGGTAGAGGTACTCGTCGTCGTAGGTCATTCCAAACTGGGCGTTATCTTTGAGCGAGACCTTTTTTACATCCTGCCAGTCGTCGAGGCTGCCCCGCGGGAGTGGGGGTTTGTCCACGCGGTTGCAGTCATAAACCTTCAGCTCGTCCCGGGCCTGAAAACGGGCCACATCCTTCTCCCATCCTATGGCGGCCGCAACATCTTCGGGTGTGACGGTGATCGTCCCGCCGAGACGCTTGAACTGGTCGAGCCCTTCCACTTCGACCACGCCGGCCCAATGGTGACCCGCCACTGCGTAGTATTTGTCGTCCTGGCGTGAGCGGCAGAACCAGCCGGAGAAGTGTTCCTGGCCTGAAGCGACATTGGAGAGATCGAGTCCTCTCTTACCTTCTTTCATGCTCCAGGCCATTCTGTTTTCGTCGCGGAGGTCTCGGAAGATGCGCGTCGCCAGGAGGCCGTCTTTTGTCCAGACATTCCAACTTCCGAGGTTGGCATTGGTGACGAAAAATTCGCCGAGGTCGCCTCTGGCCGCGGTCTCGTGTCCGACCATGGCGAACTGGCAGACGACTTGAGCCGTGGTGTAAGGCCCGCAACTGCGATCCGGCCCGACTCCCGCGCCTTCATTGGGGTATGCCCAGATTCGTTCCCCCTGAGCGTTGTAACCTGTGTCAGGGAAGGTGCTGCCAATTTGGTAAAACGAGCCGTCATCGAAACGGAAAACTGCCCCTTCAGCGTAGCCACGCGTGGAGTTCATCGCTGTTTTGACCTTTTTGTAAACGGGCGCGCCATTATCGAGAAAACTATCGACCACAAAGCGGAAGTGGCCCGCCTGCACGCCGAGGTCATCGTTGAAACGGGTCAGCGGCCAGATGGTGCTGGGCTCAAAGAGGACCTCATCTACTGCGACCAGTCCATCTCCGTTCCGGTCGGTCCAAATGAATTCGAGTTCCGTCAGGAGCCTGCTGCCCAGCGATTCGATGATCGTCTGCTGCTTCAACGGGGAGAACTGGTCGGCAGCACCCATGGCCGCCACCGGACGGAGACGCTCATTTTCATGGAGATAGACCACCCCGATGTGTCGGGTGAATTCCGGGCCTTGCGGGCGGGTCACATAGTAATCACGTCCCTGGAATGGGATGTGGACTTCGCCGCTTACCCACATCCATTCATCCGTGGTCAGAAGGTTTGCAAGGCGACTTGTCCCCTTTTCCCAATCGAGTTTGAACTCAAGCGGGCCGTAGATGAGGCGCGTCCTGTCGTGAGGATCGAGCACTCCGCCGCCTCCGTAAGCGGTTGGCCCCAGGGTATCGCGCAAGTGAGTGCCATCGGTCTTGAAACAGGCGACGCGCTTAGGCCAGTAGCTCGAGTCCACGACCCAGAGTTTATCCTCCCTGTCGACTGCCATGCTGGAGAGGTTTTCAAACCGCATCGGGTTCCACGGCCCGGCTCGATACCCGCCCGGGGTGCCGATGGTGCGGAGGAGTTTGCCTTCGGCTGAGTAGACACGAATTACCTTGCGTTCAGTGGCAGCATCAAAAACATAGATTTGTTTCCGGCCATCCACAGCGATGGAAGTTGGTTTCAGCAGATCCTCGGCCAGCACCTGGTGCTTGCCGCCATCAAGATCAACCTTTACCAGCTTGTCAGCGCTCAGGGCGTAGAGGTTACCGTCCGCGTCGAAGTCAAGATCGGCGGGCTTGGCGATGGCGATCTCCTTTTCGATCTTTTGGGTAGCGGGATTGAGGATCTCGAGCCGTTCAGTCATGAGCGACTCTACCGGCACTTCACCACCCACGTACTGGAGAGGGGCGACGCCCCATAGGCGACATCGAGAGGCGTCGAGACCGAGTTCATCCTTGGCGCAGCTTCCTTCACGGGTGGGCGTCGTCCATTGCTCCACCACCCGCAGTCGAATAGCCCGGGTGGTTTTTTCCTCTCCAAAGTCGACCACGCCATCCATGTAACGGGCTTGTGCGTTGTGACCTTCGAAGCCGGAGTGCTGCATACGCCGCCCAGGAATGTAGCTGCCTGACATCAGCCAGTGCTTAGTGCCGGACATCTCAATCTTTGCGTCAGCCGGACCGGTCCAGACATCGATCTCGGTGAGTGAGCAGTCGATTTCCTTGATGGCAAGGCCGCGGACATTCTGAGGCTTGTCCCAGCTCATCAAGTAGATTTCCGGATCTGCTTTGGACAATGGCTTATCGCGGCTGGCCAACCAGACGCCGGCTTCGTCAATCTTCCCGCTGCTGACTTGCACCCTGGCAGAGGCGAAGAGGTTTTTGTATCGGCGGCGCATGATCTTCATACCTTCCAGGCGACCCTCCCATGCGTTCCCCTTCTCGTCACCTTCCAGATCAGCTTCCAGTGCTGCGAATTCGCCGTCATCGCCTTTCAGAAAAGTGATGCGCAGGGCACGAGTGGAAGTCCCCGGTGCGGCCACTGCAATGTCCCACGGTAACTTGCCGTTGGATTCAAAAGGCTGCCATTGATCCTCTTTGTCCGGGTCGGGCGGGTAGGGCGAGGTCGGCTTGAGAGCGCTGAGCTTGACGTGAAGTTCCTCGCTTTGCGGGACGGGATAAGCACAACTGCCTATCTGGACCGGTTTGTTAAACGCCAGGACAATGTGCTGCTTCCGCTCGGGCCCGCGTACCGATTCCAGGTAGGTCAGGCCGTGGCCGGGGGCATAGCCGGGCGGCGTCCCGGCCAGACGGAAGAGACGCATGAAGTCCCCCCGCGGGTCGGGCACGATCTCGTAAGGGAACTTGGGCTTCCGAGCTTCCCGGTAGAAAGGCAGGCAACGGTCGATGTCGATGGCGCCCATCCCCACCGCATTGGCGAGCCACTTCTGCTGCGCATTGATGGAGAGATAGACCTTGTTGTCGCGCACGGCCAGACCCTCGCAGCCACGGACGCGACGTTCATCTGTTCTGGCGCGAAATGCCTCGATAACCTCGTGGCTCTCGATGTCCACCTCCCAGACCCGGTCGGCCCCGGCATCCTCGCCGTGCCAGCCGAATGCCTCCACGTAGACCTTCTTACCATCCGAAGCCAGGCGCTGTCCGCCCGTCCAGGCGCCGAAGCTATGGATGCCCCAGAGCTTTCTGCCGTTGATATCGCAGGCGGCAAAGCCGACCCCGCTTTCAGGCACGGGGGCGCAGAAAAAGGTGTAATCGCCACCGGCGCATCCGCCGAAAGGTGGTGAGTGATCTGCCAGCCAGCCGCCGGAACCGGCCGGCCCGTTGAGCCACGGCGTATTTTCCGGGTGATGGACCGAGACATTGGGATAAACCGACTGCTCATAAGAAAGGTGGAGTTCGGGCCCGGTAACTGCCTTCCAGCGATAAGTGCCGGGTTTCACAAAATGGCCGTTTTCATCCTTGAGATCCCAGAGCTCTTTTCCAGGACCTGCCTCGCGCAGCACACGGGCCATCAGGTTACACACGCGCTTTCCGTCTTCGCTGTCTACGACCATCGTCACCGTGCCCGGGTCTTTTAGATCGTAGGCGATTTGATAAGGCGGCTGGCGCGGGCCTGTGGCCTCGACCTCGGGCACTGGGGCATCTCCCAGATCAGTCAGGATGAGCAGGGATTGAAGCTCCGCTATCTGCGTCTTATTGGAAGCGCCGCCGGATACGACTTGCCATGCCTTGAGGATTTTCAGGCGCAACCCGCGCAGCTCAACGGGCTCGCCAAAAGGACTCCAGCGTCCCATGTCAGAGCGGGCGAAGACCTCCTGGCTGGCACGTAAGCGCGAGTTGATGCGACGCCACTCCTTCTCCCTTCCCACCAGGGGATTGCCCTTCGCAGAGCCTTGAAAGGTCTCGAATTGAAGTGTTTCGAAGTTATCTCTGGAGATGACGCCTGCCACCACCTGCGGCTCCTCCCAGGCCAGGGCGTACCAGCTTGGCTGAATGTCGCTGATGAAGGCGCCCCTCACGTTTCCACGATCATCTTTGCCGGTACTGAGCCATGGGCCTTTTCCTCGAACGGCGTCTGCGGCGCGATGGATTCTTCCCCCCATGCTGGCGGGTGCCTGATACTCGCTCTTGGCCGCCACCGACGCGGCATTGGCTATATTGAAGAGGCGGTGTCTGTAGATGCGGACCGGCCATGCCTGACTGCTTCCAATTTTCAGTCGATCTCTCAGCAAGACGGCCCGGGTCTTCACTCCCACGGGAAATGGGGTGACACTTATTCCGCGTTGAAGGGGTGGAATGGAAATATTTCTCCAATGCTCAGGCACAGCCGGATCGCCGGGATATTGAGCGTCGTCCTTGAGGACGTAGAGGAACTGATTACTGCAGAGTACCGAGCCAATAACTACGGACCGCTTGAAGGCGATACGGTAATCGAAGGTCTCGGCCTGTGGATTATCGCCCGCGTAAGGATTTGCTCCTGCGCCCGCCCGGCCGGCAGACCACTGTTGCCACCAACCGTGTGTCTGGGAGGTCATCGGGCTCAGCCCCAGGGCCTGTTGCATCTTCTCCGAATTCAATGGCTGCCGTTCGCCATTCAGCCAGGTAGCGCACTGATCCAGATCAAGATCCGTGACTGTGATGGCCGGGGCGAAGGTGTCGTATTCGGCCGCCACAACCGCCCGAAGGGAAAGGAGGCATACGATGCCAATGGTCAAGCAATTTTGATTCATGTTTATTACCGGTTCCTGTTTTCTTGTCCTGTAAACAGGCAGGGAGATTCAAGTCTGCAACTGTCTGTAAGAGAGTTTAACCAGGTCCGCAAGAAAACGAATGCGGCCCGCTGCACTGCAGGGGGTGCTTAGCGTGTAGTATGGGGTGGACGTCCCGCCCGCATAGTGGTGCCCACGCTCCGCGGGGGCTCTCAAGACTCCACGCGGAGCGTGGAGACCACAGCGTCCTGCCGGGGCTCTGAAGACTCCCCGCGGAGCGTGGAGACCACAGCGTCCTGCCAGCGCATCACCTACGGCCGTGGGGCTTCGATGGAGCAGCATTGGAAAACGAATGCCAGAATAATCTGATGCAGGTAGCCTGTTTCGAGTAAGGCACTCTCAGGCTTCTCTGGTCAGGGAGTGCAAGGCTGAGATGAACAGGCAGCAAAGGCTTTTACATGAACTGTTCAGTCTCTGGATCGCCGCTGCTCTCCCTATTTCCCGGCGTGCTTCTTGTAAAGGGCGTAGAGCTTCGGATGCTGTTTTTCCAGATCCTCAGCATTCTTCGCTTCGATTTTTTCGGTCTTTGTCTTGCCATCGACTTTAGTGGTGATGACTAATTCGAGGGCATCTTCAGGTAGTTCCTTGATCTCGACAGTACGTGCTGTCTCGGTGACCGTGATGGTCTTGACGCCGTTGACGGTGGTGACCGATACGCTGTCGCCCTTTGCCCCGACCGCGGTTGTTACGCCTACTGAAATGGTCGCCTGCCCACCTCCGAGTAGGATTACCTGTCCAGGTACCACTTGGAGACCCCCGCCAGCCCCTCCACCGATTTGAATGACCCCGCCAGCCCCTCCACCGAAATGAATGACCGACGTGGCAACCCCAGTCTCCTTCTTCGGTTCATTCGAGAGGGCCGATATCTTGTCTTCGTCTACGCCCAGGCGTCTCAATGCTTCGGCTGCCGCGGTGCTGGTAGGCTTGTCCTTTGCGCCGGCCAACTGCTCGAGAATCGTCATTCCACGGGTTCCGGTCTCCGCTTTGCCCGATTTCATCGCCTTTTCCAATGGAGCGATGGCTGACGACCCGGCGGCGACCAGTTTGGTGGTGGCGGCTTCTCTTTCAGGAAATTTGTCTGATTCGAGTTGAGATATCCACTCAGCCACCTGTTGGGATGTTGGGCCCTCAGGCTCATCTCCGTGGACGAAAGAAAGGAAGAGGGCTGTCAGACCGCATGAGATAAGTGTTTTCTGGATCATGGTCGGAAAAGCTGTGTCAGGAAAAAATAATGTGGGGGTGCGCGGCCCAGATACTATCAGACCTTCACTCGTTTACCGGTCGGAATCTCTCTCGCGTCTGTGCAGTACCGGCCATTCAGATTTTCAAGCTGAGTGGGCGTTGATACAGTCCGGCCCGGTCTGACCCAAAGTCGGGCCCCGTGCGGATGCTTAGAAGATGCTTTTGACCAATCCACTGGAGACCCTGAAAAATGCTCACGCTAAAAGACGCAGCCGGTGAGGTATGTGGTTCCATCATCGGATGGAGTTCGACATCGTCTGTCGAAGACCTTTCCACTTTCATCGCAAATCTCCGCAGACGCGAAACGCCCCGGCTTGGTTACACACGGTCGTTCATTAATGACTTGTGCAGGAGTGCGACCGATTCGCAGAAGGCTTCGGCCCGAAAAACGATAGGGGAAGCGCTTGAAAAAGACCTCATAACGGGGGCCCACCAGAACACCATCACAGCAGTCGGAGACATCACGCTTTTCCTTGGTGCGGATGCCGAAATCTGCGAACGAATTGGTGCTGCATGTCTTGCAGCCCAGGAGAAATGGGCGGAAGGACCGTGGGGAACGACCCGCAGCATTTGTGAAATGCTGCGACGTTTGTTCCCGCTGGATTGCTGCTCAGAGAGATCACTGATTCCGCTCTTCGCATGGTTGAATCGGCAGATTTGGAAAGAGTGGGAGTGGGCACGCACCTGGGACGAATCCCTTCTTGGCAATTCCGGCCACAACTGGTGGCTGCATACTTTTCTCGGGTTCTTCGAAGCCGGGCTTTTCTTTCCCGAATTTAAGGGCTTCAAAAAATTTCAGGCATTCGCGCCGACATATTTCGAGCGGGAAATGAACGTACTCTTGGAGGCAGATGGCTTCACCCGCGAGCGATCCGGATATCACTATGGAACGGTAAATCACTTCATAGATTTCCTGCACATCGCCACAGAAAACGGCATCCCGGTCAGTAGAAACTACCTGAGTAAGCTGCGACTCGGTGTAGAGGCATGTGGTAAGGTTCTCACTCCGGGTGGTGACGTACCCATGATGGGTGACTCAGGTAATAAACATCGCGAGTGGCCCACCGCCTCGAGCCTGGAAAGGCTTCGCGTCCAGGCCGCAGAATTTGAACTGCCAGATCTCAAAGCCATTGCGGAAGCTCTCGACCCCGATTGGTCACCAAGGTTTGAAGGCCACCTCATCAGCGGTGGAAAAAATCTGATTGCAGAATTTGAGCGACTTCAGAGCGGGCCCGGCTTTCAGCATACACACCTGCCACTGGACACTGTCCTTCCGGATTCGCATTACTACTTCATCCGCAACGGTTGGACACGAGACTCAGACTATGTCGCCCTTGAAGCAGGTGAAATAGGTAACATTGTCAGCAGCCATGACCACACGGCTGTGTTCGGTTTCGAACTCTACAGCCGCGGCCGCGCCATCCTGATTGATAATGGCAGTGGCCCTTACGGAAATACTCCCGAACGAAATTGGAGGGTCAGCAGTGCCAGCCATAATGTTGCCACCGTGGACGACGAAGACCACATCCCGATGTCAGAACTTTCCCCTGAATGGCGATGGACACACACTGTCACTCCAGACGTCGACGAGTGGCTTTCTCAAAAGCACTTCGCCTACTTCAGTGGAGCTCATGAGGGCTATCGCCACCTGCCCCCTGAACGACGGGTGGCCAGTTGTCGACGGAAGATTTTTTACCTGAGAAATGTGTATTGGATTCTGATAGATCGCTTCACCCCTGAAACCGACGCGGAGCACACCTACAGACAGCATTTCCATGTAAATGCTGAGTGCAGGCTTGAGGGCTATCAACTGGTTACTGCGGGCAGAGGCGGTAACTTGCTCATTCAGAACGCAGTCCAGAATCCTTCCGTTGTTTCACCTGCGCTCGAGCCCTGTCCGTTCCCTCTGGACGATTATGACAATCCCAGGCACTTCACTTATTCGAGCCGGCTCTCAGGCAAACACCTTTTTGTTACCTGCCTTGTTCCGTTCATGGACGAAAATATTCCTCGCCTGGAACTGCAGTTCATTGATATCGAGTCCGACGGCCGAATCCTCGATCCCTGGGAGGCTACCGCACTGGAGATAAGCATCAATGGGCGCCGTGACGTCTACGTGGATATGCACATGCAATGGAATCTGCCGTGGCAAGCGGGAGGCTATCAGGGCGAGGGCAGGTTATTCCATTCCATCTGCTGATGGGTTCAGGCTCAAATGGGAACTTTGAGTTACTGGAAGATCTAGATGGGAATAGAGTTGCCGACCTACTCTCTTGCGTAGAGCGGCGCTTCACCCACCTGATAAACCACATCCAGTTCCGGCGTCTCCAGTTTGGTGTGGTCTGCGGCCCGTGACTTCAGGCACGCCTCCAACATCCCACTTACCAGAAGGGTGCGCTCAACCGGATAGTTGGCCTTACCGGTCATGAACATATCCTCGACGTTTTTCATCAGGCTGGCTGAGTAAGTCACCGCGGGATTGGGTGGCAGATAGAACTGCGTGGATATCGGATAGTCGAGCCCCTCCACTTTTGCCGCGAAGGTGTAATCCTTGACCGCGCCGTTAAGCATCAGAAGTGTGGCTCTTGTGCCATCGTTGTATTCGACGAAATACGCGGCCGGATTCTTGACCAACCCTTGCAGGCGGCCAGTGCCCTGCAGATCCTGTGTGCGTCCATCTGCTTCGGACAGGCCGCAAGGTGAATCGCTGCGTGATAACGCGGCTTCCAGCAATCGTTTCGACCAGCGGCCTTCGTCGCCGGCTTTCCAGACCTCGTCGCCATCGATGAGGTGGACCGAAGCGACGCCGGTTTCGCCTCCACCGCGGCGTTCAATCATGCATTGCATGGATTCCAGCGCGTGGAAGTCCATCGCATCAGAACCTCCCACGCCGACCATCAGCGCGTCTTCAATGGCACATCCGTAAGGCATGTCGACGTCCGGTAACCGCCAGGTGACCGGGAGTGAAGAACCGGCCAGCATCGGGAAACCGAGACGGCGTGAGTCTTGCACCATTTCCGTAGCCTTCTCAAAACTGTAAGAGAGATGCTTGTCGTTGAAGACCGGAACAGAACGTCCGTCGGCTTCGAACACCTTCACGCATTCTTTGAAAAACTCGTACCGAGGATACTGGACCTGTTGGAGATCATTGCACGGGTAGTTTCCGTGCTCACCAATACTGAGAATGCCATCGACAGCGAGTTTGTCCCCTCCACAGCGGAGAGCGGTGGCGATAGTTGGAAAGACCTCGAAGCCGAATTCCTGGGCACGGATATCACTCTGATCGCCTTCGGGTTTCTGATCGACATAAAGTGAAACGATCTTCGTGTTCGGACGATGCCACCGCCCATTCCAGGGATAGCCGACGAGGAAACGATCGGCCATGTGCTGAGCATGTGAAAGGTAATAGTAAACAGTGGTGATAACTGCGAGTCGTTTGGGGGCTTCGTTTGGCATGGAAAGCGTGATGAGCAATGAGTAATGAGTAGTGAGTAAGTACGTTTGCGTCGGTTACTCTCAGGAGGAGATTCACCCGCCGCTTCTGAGACATTCGAGGATCCAGCATCGAGCATCCAGCATCGTGTAACGAGTAACACTTATTCATTACTCATTACGCTCAGTCTCTCCAATAGTGTGATTCTTGCGGCGGCTGGTAACTAATGTTGAGGTGCGGCGTATCGATCAGTTTCCCTTCCTGATGGAGACTTTCGACGCCAGCCGCTGTGAGGCCGGTGGTCAAGAGATTCCGTTCGATTGGCCATGTTGGTTTACCGGTGAGAAACATCTTTTCGACATTGTTCATCAGCGGCGAGAAGAAATTCGCCAGGGTGAGCGACGCTGAACCTGGCATCTGTAGATACATTTGTGTCGATAGCGGTTCTTCACGCCCTTTGATGCGAGCGGCGAAATTAAAATCCTGGACGACACCGTTGAGCAGGATCATGGTGCACTTGAGCCCATCGTTGTGCACGTAGTGATAGGCGATGGGCTCAGCGGACATCTTCTTAAGTTCGTCGATGTTTGGAAAAATCTGATTAAAGCCCGCTCGTGCTGGAACGAATTTATGGCTGCGGCAAAGGTTGGCGTCAAAGAGTTCACGAGACCAGACCTGCGCGTGATGGGCTTTCCAGAAGGCAGGGCCCTTGAATGCCTGAAGACTCTTCACACCACACTCACCTCCCTTCCTGCGTTCGACCATGCACTGAAGAGTTTCAAGCCCATGAAAGTCATAGCTGTCCGGCCCGCCGAAACAGACACAAACCGCCTCTTCGACTTCGGCGCCGAAAGGCATTTCGATGGAAGGTATCCGCCACGTCACCGGCAGGCTTGAGCCGGCCATAAATGCGAAACCGAGACGCTTCGAAGTCTCAACCATTTCGACGGCCCAGTCCCAGTTCCAGGAAATATGTTTGTCATTAAATATGGGAGCGGTGCGGCCAGTCTTCTCGTAGATCTCGACGATCTTCATGAAGAGTTCATAACGTGGATAGAGGTATTGCTTCTTGTCATTCTGGCCGTACTCGCCGTGCTCCCCG
>JAQBXN010000203.1 GCA_027625095.1 Planctomycetota bacterium
GGCTGGAGTCGGGTTTGTCATCCCACCCCTGGTTGAAACCAGGGGCTACTCGCCTGGGTCCCTCCGGGACAGTTAAAAGGGCTATCATTCGGCCGAAGTTGGAAACTTAATTGCGATCAATGTCCTTAGCCAAGATCGAGGCATCGGTGATACGGCTGAGAAACTGATCCAGTTCCTTCTCATTGAGGTAAAGCAGCGCTTTTTCGGCGAGTTTACTCCCCAGGAGGGCCTCGGAGTCCAGGCGAGGCGCCTCTTCAATGGATTCAATTTCGGGCAGTCTGCGAAGCCCATCCAGCATCTGCTCTGCGAAATCCAGCAGGTCGTCTTGTTCGCCGCCAGGCACATCAATGACCACGACCAGGTTATCCATCCCCCCATAGCGTTTTGAGAGCTCAAGAAGTTTGCGGATGGATGGCGAGTTCCGGGGGTAGAGCCTGCTGAAGCTCGAATCAAGCTTGAGAGTGCGGATCGAATTCAGAGACATCAAACCTGCGATCACCGCAACGGACAAAATCAGAAATGGATGGCGCCAGGTCAGGCGATGAAGGAGAGTAAGAATTTTCAATTCGGTGCGTGCTACCTTGAGCTTCTATCAATGAAGGGGAATCTTCTGGAATTTTTCGGGCTGTTCGGCAGTCTGGGCTGGGGCGCTTCTCTTGTATTTGGAACCTGGTTTCAGCTTGAGCCACGCCAGGACCAGCAGCGCAGCCATCGCAATTCCAACAATCCGGACAATCCATGGTTTCATCGAGAGACGCCCATCGCCGCCAGAATTCTTTCATGCAATTGTTCGAGGCAAACCTCGGCGTCGGAGTATCCGGCGTCCACCACCGCCTTCGGCATGAAGTAACAGGCGCAGCCTTTCCTGGCCTGGGTGAACACCCTGCCACCCGCTGCCCTGATTGCCTCCGCACCTTTAACGCAATCGTTACCGGCGGAAAGGCCACTGAGCACGACACCGATAACGCCGGCCCCGTACAGGCTTGCAGCGCTGCTCATCGTGCAATCAATGCGCGGCGAGCAAACAGAATCGACAGGCTCATGGCTAAGCATGACATGCGGCGCATTGCCCTTCTCTACGTACATATGAAAGGGTGCTGGCGCTACCAGGGCCTTGCCAGGTTCAAGTACGTCGAATTGCCGCGCTTCGAGCACCCGCACAGCGCTTTGTTCGTCAAGGAATTCCGCCATCGGCCCGGTAAAACCGGGCGGCATGTGCTGCACGATAAGGATCGGATAAGGAAAGCTCTCGGGAAGCTTCGGGATCAATTCCAGCAGAGCGGGCGGCCCTCCGCTGGAAGCACCAAGAATCAAAATCTTATCCATGTCCGCTCCCCGAATTGCCTGTCTGGCTGGACAGAACTGCTTTGATTTTCTCCACCAGAATCTTGGCTGGGACAGGCTTGGGCAACAGGTCGTCAGCCCCTTCTCGGAGGGCCTCCTGAGCGAGCTTGGATTCAGGTGTCGCCGTGATAATAATGACCGGCACAAACGGTCTGGAAATCCGAAGGGCTTTTATACAATCCAGGCCATTCATGTGAGGCATGTAGATATCGAGCAGAATCAGGTCGAATTCCCGTCGCATGGTCGACTTCAAACCCTCCCGGCCGTCTTCTGCTGTCTCCACCTCAAATCCATACTGTTCGAGCAGTGACCTGAACCCGAGCCTGATGGTCGAATCATCATCCACAACCAGGATAGAATTTCTGGGAGTTTCCATTGGATATTCCTGGGAGGAAGAACGGGAGAGGGCGCCACGCCTGATTCGGGAAGGATTCTATGTAGCCCCCCAGGACCGTCAAGCACCGTTGAACGGCGCGGCACCGTACCTATAATCCTGCCCCGTACACTTCCGGCTTAGCACATTCAACAGCCTGTGGACCAAATTCGCTGCCTGCTAGAGTAACAGGGTCGAGTCTAACCGGACAAAATGTTTCGATTTGAAACTTGATGGTACGGAGAGGATTCTAACCAGTAAGACTGCACTGAAAGCGGTTTCAACCTATCATTTTGTAAATAGTTGGGATTTCTGAGAGCAAGTTCGAATGAGTGAAAATAACGTCGCTATTGAGACCGAAAATCTAACAAAAACCTATACCGACTTTCGAGGTCGGCCCAAAGCAAGGGCTCTGCAGGAGTTGTCGCTCACCATCAAAAAAGGGGAGGTTTTCGGGCTGCTTGGCCCAAACGGCTCAGGCAAAACGACAACCATAAAGCTGCTCCTTGGGCTCATCTTTCCCACCTCCGGTACAGCCAAGGTTCTTGGTAAGCCGGCCACCGATGTATCTGTGAAACACAGCATTGGCTTTCTCCCGGAAGAGTCCTACTTGTATAAATTTCTGGACGCCGAAGAAACGCTCGAATTTTATGGACAGATCTTCGGGATGAAGAAAGCAGTGAGAAAAGCTAAAGCGGATGAACTGATAAAACGGCTCGGGCTTGATTACGCTCGCAAACGGCAAGTGAAAGAATACTCAAAGGGTATGGCAAGGCGCATCGGTTTCGCTCAGGCCCTTATTAACGATCCGGAAGTCCTTTTTCTCGACGAGCCAACAAGCGGTCTTGACCCAATTGGAACCCGCGAGATGAAAGACCTGATTCTGCAACTCAAAGATGAGGGCAAGACCATCCTCCTTTCCTCGCATCTGCTCGCGGACGTCCAGGATGTGTGCGATCGAATTGCCATCCTTCATTTGGGGACGCTCAGAAAACTGGGCCCGGTCAAAGACCTTCTGAAAATAAAGGATATCCTGCAGGTAACCCTTGCGGGCCTTGATGACGAGGGCAAAGATCGAGTGGCAAGCCTCCTTGCGGAACATGCCGAAGTGCTCGATATATCTCACCCTTCAGAAAGCCTTGAGGATCTGTTCCTCAAAACCATTCAGGAGAATCCCAGGGAAGGCGATCAGGAGTCCTACCGGCAGGAATGGGGGCGAAAAGTCGGCCAGGTTGTCCCGGGCTCCGAAGCCAAGAAGGAAAGCGCGGAGGAGAGCTAATAATGGTTTACTGGCTACTCCAAAGCCTCTGTTTTTGCATCCTTGCGGCTATGGTTATCTTCGCGGTCAAAGACCGGGACGGCATCCGGGCGATTTCTTATCAAACCTGGAAAGAAGCGGTCCGCAGTAAGGGCTTCTGGATCGTGCTTGTCTTCGCCATACCGCTCTTATTCGGCCTAACCTTCGCCGAAGTCGCCGGTTCCCAGAAATATGGCGAAGAATGGAAGATCAGAAACACCCTCGAATGGAGCTTGAGGTTGATGTCGCTATTTACTGCGATAACCGCAATTTTCCTCACCTCACTCTCGCTCCCGAACGACATGAGTGAGAGGCGCATCTACACGCTGATTTCAAAACCGGTTTCGAGATGGGGAGTCATATGCGGCAAAGTGGTGGGATTCAGTATTTTTACATTCACCATGCTACTTTTGATGGCCCTTTTTATGGTCATTTTCATACGGTGGACCGCCCGTGATGCTTCCGATGAAGTAAAAGAAAGACTACTCGGTTCAAGGGAACTGATTCAGCCGACAAAATCATCCCTTCATACATACCGCAAAGCCACCGTCTCAATCGATCTGGGACTTTTCCTGAGGCTGCGGCCGCACAGCCCTCCGGAAAGTATGTTTCGTTTCGTTACGCAAACCGATCAACTGGCAGTCTTAAAGAGGGACTCACGCGGGAGGATTCCTGTGGTTATCTCATTAGGCAGACAGACGGACAAAGAAGGCAAGCCACTGAATACCGATCAAGGTGTAAAAGACAGCCATATAGTTGTCCAAATTGTAGACCCGGCCCTTACAGAACCGGGCAAGCCCCTCCCGGCAAACGTTGGCACTGAAATGAAAATACCACTTGATCCAGAGAGGGCGGTCAGCCCGATTATTTATCTGGACAGGAAGCACTTTGTTACGACGCCCAATGGGTTGACTTCACTCGGAATAAGAGTGGTTAAAGTTCATCCGCCAACCCGTTCGAATAAACTGGATTTCCTCAGATCTGCCGAAACCAGACGCTGGATTTTTGCGGGCCTCAACAAGAAGGATATCGAAATAGATTCTCAAGAGTTCAAAGATGGCCCCGGTAAGGAAATCACGGTCCAGTGCAATTTACGGCTGATGAACAGGAGCAATTATTACACCGGTTCAAAACGGATAGATCTGGGATTTTGGTATTACAGAGACGGCGAGCGGCACTTTTCAAGTGTTCATGCTCGTGATGGAAGGAAGCAAACCTTCGTCATTCCATCAGACGCTGTTGATCCATCCGGAAACCTGGTAATTGATCTTGAATGCCCTGAAGGCTCGCCCCATTATTACGGATACGATGGTCAGGAATATACCGTGAACCTGCTCTCAAGGCCGAGGTCATTTGAATTCAACGTACTGAAAGCAGTCGCCATGCTTTCTGGTCAGATCATCATCATTGTTGTGGTCGCGGTTTCAGCTTCCACTTTTCTCTCCTGGCCGATCACCGCACTGACCGCACTGTTCGTGTATTTCTGCGGTTCCATGGCAAGCATGTTCGGAGAGATTATCGGCGCCATTGGCTCGCAGGGCCCGCATGGCGCCCCGACAGGTTCCGGAGAACCGACAATATTGCATCACATCATGAAATTCATTCTTGAGATGTTGCAGGTCGTGACGCCCAATCTTGACAGGCTCAGTCCGATGGAAATGTTAAGCCAGGGTTACTCGGTTACGTTCGGAAGTCTCTTCTCTTCCTTCCTTTACATGAACCTCTTTGTAACACTCTCCCTTTCGGTGGGCTGGGTAGTTTTCAAGTACCGTTCTATTAATTAAGTAATTAAGGCGATGAAAGTAGATCCAAAAAAAACATATCTCGCCTACGCCATCACGGCAGTCCTGATGTTTGGAGTAGTCGGCCAATTGCAGGGCCCGATCAGATGGACTCGTGAAGCAGAAGGAACGGCGCAGGAAGATGTTTTCGCCAAAGATATACCGAACCAGGCATTTCTACTGATACTGGGAGGTCTGAGAGCAATCGCCATAAACTATTTCTGGGTGCGTTCAATGACCGCCCAGGAAGAGGGCCGATATCATGAGGTCATGTTCAACATGAACCTGATCGCTCAGCTTCAGCCCCATTTTTCTGATGCATATATTTTTAATGGTTGGAACGCCGCTTACAACATATCCCATGAGGCGGAAGACCTGGAAGAAAAGTACGGTTGGGTGATGATCGGGTACAACTACCTGAGAAAGGGTGTTCGTAAAAATCCTCATCTATATGACATTAAATTCTGGACGGCATGGGTATTGTTCGACAAGATTTCCCAGAACATGACCCCTGAGCACCGCGCCTATTTCACCAAGAGATACATGGAAGACCACAACGGCCGGCATCCGTTGAGAGATGCCGGCATCTGGTTCGAGCGTGCCCATAAAACTCCTGGCGCTCAATTACTGGCCCATCGGACGATGATGACACACGTCTATGTCAGATTGTCCGAGTATTACTATTTGAAAGGGCAGCGTGAAAAGGAGGAAGAAGTGGTATTGCGTGCTTACCAGAATGTGATGGAGATCATGAAAGAAGAAGCAGGGCGCGCTTCTGTTACAGAACTCGTGCGGTCCTGGAATTTGTACAACCGTCTAAGGGCCGAAAAAAGGGCCGCACTGGAGATAATAAACGTAAAGGCAGCAGATGCCGTAGAGCGTCTGAAAAAAGTATTGGAAGAATGGGACGTGGAATTTAAGGGAAATCCATTCGGCCTCATCGTTAATCTGGAGCGTGCAAAAGTCAGTGAAGTGCTTGCCCAGGATTCTCTGGAACGTCTCAACTCACCGAAACTTGCCGCGGACTATTGCGTTCGGGCGTATATTAATTACCGCCGAACGGCACAACGATTTGTTGAATTCGAAGAGTTGATCGAAAAGCAACGGGAGTATGAAAAGAAGGTCCAGAAATACTCCGAAGAAGGGCACTGTTCCGCACCGGAACAGGTCTGGTCCGCTGCTCAGGATATTTAGTGCTGCATCTCTAGATTTTACTCCAGCAGGCCTGCGTACGGTCCCATCCGCCGCGGGCCGGAGTGTTTGGATTCTGCAGAATGGCGGCCGCTAACACTCCAAAATTCCAACACTCCATCACTCCTAGGTGCAACCGAGAGAATATGTCTCTCTTTATGAAATAGTTACGAGGAAAACTAGCGCTGTAGTTTTAGTCATTGCAGGTGGATTCAGAGGGCAACGGCACTTAACCCCAGCCATGCGCTTTGAAAAAAGCGTCATAATACGCGCTGGAGTGCTATAGGCGGCGAGGCCCGAATCCGTCAGCCCACG
The DNA here is from genome assembly GCA_027625095.1 of Planctomycetota bacterium. Classification (GTDB taxonomy): domain Bacteria; phylum Planctomycetota; class PUPC01; order JACPCR01; family JACPCR01; genus JAQBXN01. The sequence continues at coordinate 6,302 of JAQBXN010000203.1, forward strand.
ATGGTTTCGCGGACCACCTCTTCGATGGTGGTTAGTCCTTCATAGATTTTCAGGAGGCCCGACTGCCTCAGGGTGCGCATGCCTTCTTTAGTGGCCTGATCGCGGATCGTAGAAGAAATACCTTCACCCAGGATCAGGTCGCGGATGGCGTCTGACATCATCAGCATTTCAAAGAGGGCGGTGCGACCGCGATAGCCGGTGTTGTTGCAGTTTTCGCAGCCTTTACCGTAGCAGAAGGTCTTGCCACCAAGATCGTCCGGAGTCATGCCGATGCTTGCAAGCTCTTCCATATCCGGCGTGTATTCGGCTTTGCATTCGACACAGATGGTTCGCACGAGACGCTGGGCGACGACTCCCTGGATGGTGGCGGCGATCATGAACTTCTCGACCCCCATATCGATCATTCGGGTGACAGTGGAAGGGGCGTCATTGGTGTGAAGCGTGCTGAGCACCACATGCCCGGTGAGCGCTGCCTGGATGGCGATTTGAGCGGTTTCGACGTCACGAATTTCTCCCACCAGAATAGTATCCGGGTCCTGACGCAGGATACTTCTCAAGCACGCTGAGAATGTACAGCCGATGTCGTCATTAATCTGCACCTGCACGATGCCCGGCAAGTCGTACTCGACTGGGTCTTCGGTGGTGATGATCTTGACGCCGATCTCGTTGGCTTCATTTAGACAACTGTAGAGCGTGGTTGTCTTACCACTACCCGTAGGCCCTGTAACGAGGATAATCCCGTTGGGCAAGTCGAGAAGCTTTCGAATATTCGCTGTGTCGTCTTCCCTGAGCCCTATTCGGTCGAGATCCAGGGAAATTACCGAACGGTCGAGTACACGCATGACAACACTTTCGCCGAAAAGTGTCGGAAGGGTTGAAATACGCAAGTCGATGGGGTTGCCACTGATGTTGAGTTCAATACGGCCGTCCTGCGGTAGACGAGTTTCGGAAATATCCAGGAGCGACATAACCTTGATGCGGGAGATAATGGCCACTGCAAGGTGCTTGGGGGGAGGCATCATTTCGTAAAGCACGCCGTCCACACGATACCGAACCTTGAATTCATCCTCGAAAGGCTCGAAATGAATATCACTGCTTTTGTCTTTGATGGCCTGGAGGAGGATCAGGTTGAGGAGCTTTACTACCGGCATGGAGTTGGCGAGTTCTTCCAGGCTGGCGAGGTCAATGGACCGTGACTGCTGGCCGAATTCCATGCTAGGCATACCGCCGGCCGCGCCTTCAAGTTCGTCCAGGAGGTCTTCGACCGATTCTTCGCTCGTCCCGTAATATTTTTCTATGGCTCGATCAATTGCATCCGGGTCGGCGACCGCGCCTTGAACGTTGCATTGGAGCATAAATTTCAAGTCGTCGAGAGCACTGACATTCAGGGGGTCAGCCATGGCGACGTGAAGGGTGTTATCCTCAAACGCGTAAGGGATGATGCGATAAATTTGGGTAACGGACGCCGAGGCGCGGGCGATAATATCTGGTTGCAGTTCAACATGGTCGATGTCGACAACATCCATGCCCGCCTGGGCGGCGAGGGCTTCGAGGACGTCAAGCTGGGAGGCGTAATCCAATTCGACAAGGATTGTCCCCAGCACGGCGCCGTTCTCTGTTTGGATGGAGAGGGCTTCGTTGATTTGCTGATCGTTGATGAGGCCTCTGTCTTTGAGAATCTCACCGATCGGTTTTCTGATTCGTTGCTTTGCCACTGTTTCGGATCCCTTCAGTATCAGGTGGTATTATGTCTGGTGAGCCTAGGTGTCGTTGCCTGAGGCTTGGCGAGCCTTGACCTTTTGTTCAAATTCTTTTGGATTTTGCGCGCGCTGGATAGCTTCAGAGAATTCTATCTGCTCTGTGGCGTACAGATGAAAAAGCGAATCGTCAAGCAGGATCATTCCAAACTGGCCCCCGGTCTGGATTTCGGAATTCAATTGATGGACTTTGTTGTCCCGAATCAGATTCGCAATCGAAGGAACCATGATCATGAGCTCAAAAGCGGCTACGACTCCTTTTTTGCCGCACCTTGGAATCAAGGCCTGCGAGACTACGGCCTCAATGGAAGTCGAAAGCTGTGCTCTGACTTGTTCCTGCTGGTTGGTGGGAAACGCGTCAATGATACGGTTGATGGTCCGCGATGCCCCGGTTGTATGCAGGGTGCCCATGACGAGGTGTCCTGTTTCGGCGGCAGTGATGGCAGCCTGAATGGTTTCGAGATCGCGCATTTCGCCAACCATGATGACATCCGGATCCTGCCGCAGGGCACGGCGTATGGCTTCCGGGAAATTCGGGACATCCACGCCGCTCTCTCTCTGTGTCACCACCGACTTGTCGTGATGAAAGTAATACTCAATCGGGTCCTCTATCGTAATGATGTGCCTGTCTTGGGTTTCATTAATGAAATTGACCATCGTGGCCAGTGTCGTGGTCTTGCCTGAGCCCGTGGGGCCGGTAACAAGGATCAGTCCCCGCGGCTTCTGAATGTGATTTTTCAGCATCTGGGGCAGACCGATCTCCTCAAATGAGAGAAAACGGTTGGGAATCTGCCGAAGCACCAGGCCCATATGGCCCTTCTGCCGGAAGACGCTGACGCGGAAACGAGAACTGTTTCCAAACTGAAAACCGAAATCAGAGCTGCCACTTTCTTCCAGTTCCCGCTGGTTTCGCTCGGAAGCAATACTCTTGACGAAGGCAACCGTGTCTTCTGATGTGAGCTTGCGCTTATTGAGCGAGCGCAGTCTGCCGCTCATGCGAACTGTGGGCTCTCTGCCGACGGACAGGTGAAGATCAGAGCCTCCGGTATCCACCATGAACTTAAGTAGTTCCGCGATCTGCAGAGCCATCAAAACCTCACAAGAATCATGTGCCGGCCACGGGACGAGGCACGGCAATTAAGGAGAGCTCTGTTGGAGAGCGAATTCATGACAAACCGTTAATGCTTTGCTGCGGTCACAGCAAGGACTTCTGGAATGGTGGCAAAGCCCATCAATACTTTGCGGACGCCATCGCTCTGC
>JAQBXN010000060.1 GCA_027625095.1 Planctomycetota bacterium
CGTCGGTACAGGATCCTCGAGAACTTCAGGATGCTCGGCCGCTACCTTCAACAGGCACGACTTTACCTTCTGAGCGTCTGAGCCGTATGCAACGCCAATCGGAATATGGAGCCGGATCTTGGGATCGTTCGTTGAGAGATTGATAACTGTGGAAGTAAGCAGTTCCGAATTGGGAACCAGGTAAGAGATGTTGTCCGGTGTAAGGACCACCGTACACCGGATCTTTATTGACCTGATATCACCTTCCGCATCCCCAATCTTGATTCGGTCTCCAACCTGGACTGGCCGTTCGAACAGCAGAATGACACCAGCCACAAAGTTGGACACGATGTTCTGCAGGCCAAACCCGAGCCCAACAGACATCAACCCCGCAACGAATGCCAGTCCCTGCAACCTTACACCCACATAGCTCAGCGCAAACAAAACTCCGACCATAATGACCAGGTATTGACCAATCGTCTGAAAAGTGTATTCAATGCCCTGAGTAAAATGGAAGTGCGTAAACAGCTGTTTTCGAAGTACGACTGGCACGTAACGAAACGCCCCGAAGGTAAATATCAGAATGAGAATCGAGATAAGAATGGATAGCGGGTTGACCGTCGAGTCGCCAATCTTGAAAACTGGATAATTCAAAAATTCAAGAAGAGATGACAGCTCGATCCCCAGGCAATCCACTGCGAAAAGAAAGCCCGCCATCGATATAAGCCAACTGATTGCACTGAAGCAGAAATTCTTCAAATGTCTTTCTGCCTTTAGTTCCTCTTCGCCAGATGCCAGTTTGCCCAGCATACTTTGAAGGAATTGACGCAAGAGCAGACTCACGACGATAGAGACTATTGCCAAAATCAGAGACTTTACATCAACCGGATGATCGAGGGTGTATAGATGTTGGGTGAGCAGATTGGACATAGCGGTTTTCCTGTTGAGCTTCTCTAGACCCCTAAAGTTTAGGCGAATAACTGTACGATTCCCTACGGCAATTCGCCGAGTGGCCAGCCGTTACCTGCGTCGACCAATGAAGGTACTGCCGACAAACCCGCAAGTAATAAGGCCTCCGATCGCACTGACCCAGAATCCAAGCTTGACAGATAGGGGATCGAAAACCCATTCAACTTTAGTTGCTTGGCTCTGGATCCAAGCGCCCCGTACGACGAGATTTACAGGCTGCGGCTGAGCGGCATTTCCATCAACGTATGCCTTCCAACCTGGATACCATGCATCGGTAAGGACCAGGAGTCCGGCGGAGTTCGAAACGGAGATTTCCACGTGGTGGGCATCGTAAGTGATAATTTGTGGCGGCCGTGAAGATTTCGATTTTTTCTCTGAATGCAAGATAGGCTTTTCCACAAAATTCAGATGGCGATTAGATGCCTGTTCGAGCAGGTTTGGGATATGAAAGGGATCAACCTGCCGAACATTCTCATGAGAGACTAAGTAAGTCCTGGGAAATGCAGCCAGGTTCTCGAAAATCAGGACTTCCTTGTCATAAACAACTTTGTAGTGCTCAGGAAACTCACTGACCGTCTTAGGCGTCATCAGGTACTTGACGCTCAGTCGATCTAGAATCTGGGAGCCCAATTGGCTGAAGTGGGAGGAGACAAGAACCGGTGGCTCTGTGGGAAGTTTCAGACAGTCGAAGAGCGATCTATACCTCCTGGTTAACAGAGACTGCTTAATTCTGACATCATTGAGTCCGTAAGGGAGAGCTGTATTGGGTGGAAGAATTTGTCCCTTCCAGAGATACCTTTGGCGATAACCATCGGTAGCGCCCGGCAGCATGTCAGGATGGGCAGAAGGATCATTTACCGCACACATCCTCATCCGCCCTTGGTGCTTCTGCAGCCAATTGAGCGACTCAACAACAGGATAGATTTGGGCCGCCGAAACATGAGGGTTGTACCGTCCCCCAAAGTAAAATAGTTCAAACGAGAGTATGACTAGCGCTACCGCCACCGGCCAGAACTTGTAGCGTTCGGTAAATTCGGTGCACCATGAAGCGGAGCCATACAAAGTAATCCCCAGGAGCCCTAAACTCGATATTGGCAGCAAAAAAGTCGGCCACAGGATGAGCCAACCATATTGTTGCTGTCTACTTGAAAGGATTCCCCAAATAGATGATGACTGATCGTACCCAACAATTGCACCGACCATGCTGATGATAACAGCCAAGGCAAGAGCCAGAGAAACCAGCCACACCCCCAACCGTCTCTTGAAATCCACTGTTGAGCCAACGAGGGCATCTGCCCCGAACCCTGCCAGGAGGCTGATGATCAGCATCAAGAGACAAAGTGCACGTTTATGATGGAGCTGGCCGACCACCGGGATTAGCGCAGAAAACAAATGTTGGATCGGCGGTCTGTTTGCTATCAGGACTAGAACACCTATCAGGAATGCTAAGCCCAACCTCCGGCAGACGGGGTTTTTCCGCCCCATTGAGAGAAAAGCAAAGAGGAGGCTGATGGTCCCGATAAATCCGCCATGCTTGCCGAGGTAGGTGGAATTAAAGTATGCGTCACTCTGATAGTCACCACTCCCGGGATTACCGAAAAAATCAGGGAATACCCATGTAAGAATTTCGGAAAACTGCAGAAAGTTAACCCTCTCGTACCGGTTCGAAACCCGGAAGCCCTGCCCCACCAACTCCCATGTAGGAATGTATTGAACAGCAGCGAGAGCCACTCCTAAGACAATCGAGAACAGACAGGTTCTCAGTTTGAAAACCATCCGGGCAGGCCCGGCAATCAGGATTCCGATAGCACATCCCCCGAAGACTGAGTAAAGACAGACTTGGATTTGACCACTCAAGAGACAGATGCCTACGGCGACCGCAGCCAGCACAGACCCGAATTCTCTGGCTTGGAATGCACGAATAGATAACGCACATATCCAGGGGCACCAGCAAAACGCCGAGAGCCAGAAATGAAATTCCATCCAAACGACACAGGTTTCACAAAAGAGCATCGCGCAGGCGGCTAAGGAACTGGCCAAGTGACTTAAACCGATTTGTCTTGCAAGGAAGTAAACTCCACTTCCCAGGATCAGATGTTGGAGGAAAACCTGAATACCGTAAGTCCACGGCCAAGGGAAGAGAGCACAGGGGAGCTTGAACACGCTCAATGGAAGAGTCGTATTATCCGCAAGGAGGGGGAAGCCTGTCCCAATATCACTCAACCAAAGGGGAAGCGAGCCCCGACTCCTATAATCCGAAGAAACTTTGTGGAGCGGATAGACATTAAGGGACGGATCATCGAGTTCCAGGTTGTGAGGCTTGGTGGGGGTATCCCACGGAAGAAAGAAATGGTTGAGCCAGTCAGCGTTCAGAGGAACCATCCCCCGGACAATAGGCATATGAAAGAAGATGAGCAGAGAAAAGAGCAGAATTGGCCATACCACTTGCCGCAAGATAAATCATCCTCCAAAAAAAAAGGCAGTTACAGCCGAAACTGTAACTGCCCAAGCCGTTGAGGCTCTTCTTTTGCGCTGGAACTAGTTGCGGATCAAATCCACCGGCGAGTCGGTCCCGATCTTTGACTTTCCACTCTCACCGCCATTGGCGGAGGAGATGGAAGCCGACCATTCCACGTGGGCGTCGAAGTAAAGCAAGTTTATTCCATCGTCGTGGTTTGGCGGTTCATCGGAGTCATCACACATCATGAGTGTGTTACTTGGCATCTTGTCAAGAATGACGCCGAGCAGACCGTTACGTCCCGCGAAGGAGACGTCGATGTTACGAAGACTCGTGAACTTTCGAGCGAGTTTTCCTCCATCGTCGTTATCATCGACGGAACTTGGGCAGAGGTACAGGTCGGGCTCGTTGAGGAGCGACGTCCAATACATTGAGCCGATCCACTGCGCACCATCAAACTGGGCTGCTTGAGGCCCGGGCCATGTGTAGTACCTTCCCTTTCCGTACTGGTCGATATACTGAATCATACCAGTACCCAACTGACGCAGGTTGTTCTTGCACTTCATCTTGCGAGCCTCTTCACGAGCACGAGCAAGCGCCGGCAACAACATTCCCGCCAGAATGGCGATAATAGCGATAACAACAAGTAGTTCGATCAGCGTGAAACCCTTCTTTTCTCTCTTATTCATCTAGTATCACCCCCTTTCAAGTTAAATGGCGAGAGACGAACAGAACACTTTCTGATAGCGAGGCAGTATAACTAGGGGTCACTGACTGTCAAGGACCAAAGATGCACATTTTCCAACCCCTTTTGGGGGCAATCTCCTTACATTCCAAAGCTCGTCATTCGGTACGTAAAGAGCCCAGACATAAGTTTCGGATAGAAAAAAGTGGATTTAGGGGGCATTTTCTCACCATTCTGGACGATGGTTCTTAGATCAGTCAAAGTGGCGTTCATGGCAAAAAAGCACACGTCATATTCTCCGGACTCAACTTTGGCGAGGCATTCTGAATGTGAGTGGCTGTAGAATATAGGGCCCTTTGAGAAAAGGTCTTCCTCGGGAACAAGCATGCAGTCTCTGAGGATGCGGCAGTGCAAAATGCTTACATCGAGTTCGTTCCAAGCTCTTGAATAATGATTATCTGTCGTGCCGTCTTTCTCAAAGTCTATCTCAAGAACCGAAAAGCCAATACTGGGAGAATACATCCCAATAAGTGTTTTCTCGCCTTGATTTCCGATGGACTGAAGAACATCCTCAAGAGTTTCCAAAGGTAGGACGTTGAACCTGGCTCGCAGTCTAACCAGGAATTCTTCGATGGTCTGACCGTCTGGTAATTTTACACTCCTGTGGGTGGGCAGAATTACCAGCCCTGGGTCACTCATCGACACACACGACATGGTCACGTATCGCGCAGCACGAAGCTCAGGCTTAAGCTCTGAACTTAACTGACTGAATTTCAATGAGGTCTCATAGCGGTGGTGACCATCCGCTATGTATAGCGGCCTGTCCCGCAGAAAATCCTGGACAAAACGGATCGCATCGGCATTGGTTATTCTAAAAATACGGCTCGTTCCTCCATGAGGCTCCTCGAACTCGAGAAGTGCCTGGTTCGCTCTTGTGGATTCAAGCAGTTGATTGATCTGGCATTCCCGATCGTCATACAGTGCGAGAATCTGACTGAATAATGAATTTGTGGCTTGGGTGAGCTTCAATCGGTCAAGCTTTGGGCCTGCGTGAGTCAACTCGTGAGGTAGGACGGATTTGGATTCGTAAGGCTCTGCAAGGACAAGGGATACGAACGATCTTCGAGTGAACTCTCGACCTTCGATATTGAAGGTTTGGTCGTAAACGTAGATAGCAGGGGCTGCATCCTCGACAAGCACACCCTGTTCTAGCCATTGGCCCATGAACGCGGCGGCTCTCGTGTATTTGTTTTGGTCTTCGTTGTCGTCAGGGTACTCTTTTCCGAAGTCAATCTGTACGAAATTGTTTGGATGACTGTTATAGAATCCCTCTTGCATTGCTGGATTTATCACATCATATGGTGGAGTAATGACTTGTGTAATATTTGAAACCTTTTCGGTCGAATACATCACTGCCTTGAACGGTTGGATCTCTGCCATATTGTTATTTTCAGCCTGTCAATGGGGTTGAGTGTTTGACGCAGGAAGATATTGAAGACTATCAAAGGTGCAAACCATTCCACAACCGCTCGGGCTCTCCATCCTCTAACTCAATTCTCGCGCCACCAAGCTTGAGGCGAATTTCGAACATCCAAATAAATTGGGAAACTTGTTTCAAGCAGCCGGGGTTCGAAAGACAATTTAAGATAAGGTCACTATGACATCACTACAGCTACGGTTCCGGGTGTATTCATGAGAAGGCTTGGCGGGGGGTAGCTTTCTTGGTGGTTTCTCAATTTCAAAAACCCATTTAGGCAACGTGTACGTCCTACCGAATTCATGGCTTCGAGTGGGAGACATTCACCGCAGCGAAAAGAGGACAAAGGAAGCGGAACAATGCTAAACAAAGGTACTCAAGCTACCCGCAGCAATCGGAAGCCCGGAAACGGCTGGACTTGCTGCGCGACAGGGAATGATGAATCCAAACCTTTTCCAGTGAGCCTGTTTTGAAAAAAGTGGCTGTTGTCGTCCATCAAAGAGGTATCGAAGACAAGTCAGGGCAGTCCGCTGCCATTCAGCGGATGTTTTCGTCAATTGCTGCGCGATACGATTTTCTGAACCGGTTTCTCAGCCTTGGCATCGACAAGTCATGGCGTAAAAAAGCAGTAGACGAGGCCTGGAGGGACAGCACGAAAACCATTCTCGATGTATGCGCAGGGACTGGAGACCTTTCACTGGCTTTCATGGAGAGGATGAAAACCGGCAGGATTACGGTCTCTGATTTCTGTTATGAGATGCTTGAACTCGCGCAACCGAAGCTGGATCGGCATCAGCACCTTCAGTCTGAACTGGTTCAGGCCGACGCAACTTGCCTACCGTTTCGTTCCGGAAAATTCGATGTTGTCGGGGCTGCGTTCGGCATTCGAAACGTTACGGATCTGGACGCCGGAATATTCGAGATGGCCAGGGTGGCCAGGGCTGGAGGCAGAGTGGTAATCCTCGAGTTCTCTCAGCCAGATAATTCGATTTTCAGTGCTGTTTATCTTTTCTATTTCAAGCACATCCTGCCGCTCCTCGGCCGGCTTCTGTCGGGCAGTCACATCGATGCTTATCGCTACCTGCCCAAATCTGTCCTGGCATTTGCCACAGCAGAGGAGCTCAAATCAAGAATGGAGCTGGCGGGGCTGGTGGATGTTTCCTACCGCAAACTCATGTGTGGTGCAGTGTCCATCCATGTGGGTAACAAATCCTAGATCCTCGGTCTGCTGGAAACATCCTGTTTGTCCAATGGCGTGATTTTAGAGATATCACTTCGAGGCGTCGTCTTTGATCCTTTTTTGTTTTGATAACTTACTTCTTCTTTCGTCATCTTGGTCACTTTGGCCTCGATGATCTTGCCATTCTTGAACTCGATAATCGCCATGAATGGATTAAAGGAGGGCGCGTGGCGAAGAAAGTATCCATGTAAGTAGACGGTGGAATTCGGGTCGAAATCAGCACCGATTTTGCCCCATGGTGTGCCTTCATGACGAGTGGCCAGGAAGCTCATGATGCGGACGCAGTCCTGCCTGTCCCGGGCCTCTTCTGGTGTCCTGCGCGGTTGCAGATGGTGCTGCCAGACGATGGCATGGTCGACCGGGATGTCCTTCACGAGACGGGTGAAATCTTGTTGTGCGTAGAGGTATTGACGCAGGCGATACCTGGCAAGGTAGAGCTGGGCCAGTACGAGGTCAGCATTGGCTACCCACCGTTTGTCCGATTTGAGGTTCTCCAGGTGCGAGGTTGGCAAGATGGCCTTGCTCTCAGTCGCAGGGATCATTTTGTCCAGTAGGGCGAGCCTGGCCTGTGTTCGCTGAATGTTCTGGACCAGCAGATCCGGGCTCCAGTTGTTCAGCCGAATACGAAGCTCCTCTGAGTTCCAGGCTTGCTCGAGTTGGGTGATCGCCTGCCGGAAAGGATTGTTGCGAATTCGCGTCTGGTAAGCGGATCTCGGGAGCAGTTCAGGGCGATATTGCTCCATGATGACCCAGTCAAACTCTTTAGAGCTCATAGATCCGCTCGATTCTGGATTAAGTATGTAATAGGCGCCGCCGGTATTGAACGCTGCTCGGCTCTGGTCATAGATGCCAAAACCGGAAAGGACCTGCGTGTTTGACCAATTATCCGGCCAATTCCAAGCTCCCCACCGAAGTCGCGGAACTTCGAGCAGAGCGGTCTCCGGGCCTCTTCTTACTGTTCCGGTCCCATTAAACTGATCTCCAGACTTATCAACAAAGCTGTAATTTTCGTACCCTTCAGTTTCCTGGAATGGACTTTCACGGTTGATGACGTAGAGGGTTGTCCCCGAGTTCTTGAGAGCTTTGATTGCTTCTTCGGTGAGCTCATTGTCGTCACCACTGTCGTCATCCACCAGGACGATTACCTTCTTGACACCACGTACGTTCTTGAAAAGCTTCGTGCAGTAAATCAGAGCGGCATTCACATTCTCTGGAGTACCGGGTTCGGATGGCTTGATATTGTCGAAAGCTTCCATGACCTGCTGAACATCCTCAACAGGTTTGAGGATTACAGTCGGGTGCTCCCCAAATGCTACCACTGACTGTCGAAGCTTTCCGGAGCCTTCTTCTCTGAACCGATGGTCCATTTCCCAGAGCTGTTCACGAATGGCAGATTGATCGTCTTTCATGCTGACCGACTGGTCGACCAGCCAGATCATCATTACTCGATTGTGAAGTCTCTTAGATGCGGCCGTTATCCTCTTTCCGAGATTTTGCATAATTGAGCCGTAGTTGTTGAGCCCGCGACCGTTAAAATCTGTACCCCCATTGCCCATATCGCTACCACCAAAACCGAGGGCCTGGCTACCGGCAGCGGTGGAGATTTCCTCTCCGAGGTCTCCTACAGGGGTGATAAAATCTTCGTCGGGAATGACTTCAAAATTCATTTCATAATCCACCTCGATCTCCGGTTCGACAGGCATTTCTTCGACTTCAATCGGTTTAAGCTGGGGAGCAAGCGGCACCTTGCTGTCCTGCACGGTCACAGTGGAAGGCTCAAAAACCTGGCGAATCTTGGCAAGATCAATGACCTTGGGAGTATCTTTGCGGATGCTGACATCAAGGACAAGGTCATCAATATGCTTGTCACCTATACTGACGGTAAAACTGGCCAGGATAAGAAGGGCTGCCACGTGCACCGAGAGTGAGACGATCCAGCAGGGAGTGGCCTGAATTCTCTGGAGAATAGCGGACCTAAGGGAGCGACCTCTCATCATGAACTCAAGAAAGCCCAACGGTTCGTCGAAGTATTCACCATCGTCGTAATCCGTTGCAAAACCCGTCATATGGTCTTTAGAGTCTTCAACCATTTCCAGGGTCTCAATTTTTCGAGCGTCTTGCTCAAACCTGTTGTGGGTCTGCATTGTGGCCATGTCGTGCCTTTAGCTGTAATGAGTTAAGTCTGAAAGTACTTCAATATGTATCTCCGGCCCAAGGCGGGCTTCGATTGTCGAACCAGGAAATCGCAAACTTCATTCCAACTCTAGGGTTTGCGTTTAAGGATCAACTCACTGGGAATCCGGACAGCTCCAGAACCTCTGAAGGCAAGGAGACCAAAGTGATCTGATTCTCGCTGCTGGAAGCTGAATACCGCCGTCAACAATTTACCATCAGAGGGCTAATCACCATCCCTCAAATCTTGCCAAGATTGAGTGCGCCAAGAACGAAAAAAGCCCTCCAAGGTGGAGGGCTTTTAGTGGGTTGAAACGTAGCTCTCAGATTCTTTGTGGGCCGGTATGACGAGGGTGGGAGGATGGGGTACTCTGAATCCTCGTGATGCTCTTGAACATGCTCCTGGACACGTCCTTCTTCGATCCCTTTTTGGGAACTGTAAAATCGATAGTCTTCTTTTCCTTGTCCTCGCCCGTGATAATCGCCTCATACTTTTTGCCATTCTGCATCTCCAGTATTGCCCAATAGCTGGGGAACCAATAGGCATGAGTGAATTTGTAGCCGAACAGATGCTTGTTCGAATCCACATCAAAGCTGGAAGCAATGAAACCCCACGGGGTTCTTGGGTGCCGGCTCGCCGCATACCTCATGGCAATGATTACTTTTTCCTTATCCTTCTCTGAGTCTGATGTCTCCATCACCTTTTGCGCGCCGTTTGCCCAGATGCGGTGATCATCTGGAATGGGTTCCTTAAGTGTCTTCTTGAATTCTTCGAGCCCGTATACGTATTGGCGAAGGCGGTGTCTGGCCAGATTGAGCTGAACCCAGACGACGTCCGCGTTAGCCGGCCACCTGCGATGAGACTTGAGTGCGCTCAGTTTACTGTCAGACATGAACGCTTCTTTCTCAATTCTGTTCACCAGCCGTTCGAGGTCTTGCTGCTTCTTCTTAGCTCGTGCGTGCATGGTGTTCAACTGCTCGGGGGTGAACCATCCAGAGGGCTGTAACTCTGCCCACTCCTTCGAAACCTGTTCAATGACAGCCTTAAACGGATTTCGGGCAGTTCTGGCGTCATACTCAGCCCTTGAGACCAGTTCAGGCCGATAGCGTTCCATCAACTCCCAGTCATAGACATCCTGAGTTTCCCCGAGGATGTAATACGCACCCCCGGTATAGTAAGCTAGGCGACTGATATCGTAGATGCCAAAGCCAGACATGATTTTGCCGCCCATGCTCACTCCCCCGCCGTCATAGCTGTAGTATTCAAAGTTGCCCCAGGGAACGTTCGTGATCTCCGGCCTAGCGGTCTCCGGCCCGCGTAAAACGTAGCCGCGGCCCGAAAACTTCTCACCGTCTTCATCCACCCACTCGTATGATTCGTAAAGCGTGGTGCTCTGGAAAGGGCATTCACGATTAATGGCGAAAAGGGTCATTTGAGCCTGCTTCAATGCCTTTAAGGCATCTTCGACTTTATCTGAATCATCTGCACTATCGTCATCCACGAGCACTACAACCTTTCTGGCTCGAATCCCAGGCTGATTGAATTGCTTGTGTTTAGCTACAAATTCCACTGCGGCCATAACGTTCTCTTTGGTGCCGGGAGGGCTGGGCTCAATGTTTGATATAGCCTCCATTACCTGGTCAACGTCTGGAGTTGCCGCCAGCCACAACTGAGGACGATCGCTAAAGTAAACGACGGCCTGCATCAGCTTGCCGGATCCCTCTTGTTCCCTGAATTTCTTATCCATGGTCCAGAGCTGATTTTTGATCTCCTCCTGATCGTCTTTCATGCTGACCGAAGCATCCATCAACCAGATGAGCAATACATCCCCTCGGTATTTCTTCGTCTTTCCGACCTTCATCATTCGGGCGCCGAGATCGCCAATCACATCGCCGTAACTACCGCTCTTGCCTCGGGCATTGAACCCACCATCAACACCGAGGACATCGAGTCCTCCACCACCCTGATCGAAATCGCCCATGTCCCCTTCCTCAAGGCCTCCCTCGATCTCCGTAAAGTCGCCCGCTTCAATGTCGGAGACATCACTGAGAGAAGGCGAGACGTTGATTTCATTGGTGAACTCAGTTGGCTCCGACATCTCCACCTGCGGCACCTTCATAAGCGTCGGGGCTTGCAGAACGCGCTCTTGCTCCACTTCAATCTGTTCGAAAACCTGTTCGATTTTCTTCAGATCGAGCGGCTTGAAATCATCGTTCTTGATTTCCGCCATCAGAATCAAGTCATCTGGTCTTTTGGGAGTCGACATATCGATTGCCTGCGCCAGGATCATCACGGCTACGACATGCAGGGCCACAGAAATGACCCACCACGGCGTAGTCTTCAGGTTATTGATGAGGGCAGTCTTTAGATCGTTGCCTCGAAGCACAAACTCAAGCGTTGTATTGCCGTGAGTCTCAAAACCATCCGTACCCTGTTCGTCGCTCATTACTGCTTCCCGAGAGGTTGAATTATTTGCCACCGAATTCGATGGCGATGAATTAAACCCCTTCGGCACCGGGGGAGCAAGTTTTGTCGGTATCAAAATATATTGCCCGCGGGAGACCTTTATCGTGACTTTGATTGAACTTGATATAGGCCAGCGATACATTACCGCGCCCTCTTGGAAGATCGATTCTTCTTGTTTTTCATGACCTGACATACCCGAAAAAACATGTATCCCGACGACCGCAAATACTGCGAAACCCACGAGTGGGCCAAAGTGCATGAAGGCCTTGTTCTGGTAGGAATCACCGATTATGCAGTCAAGGAACTGACTGATCTTACCTTCCTCGAGCTGCCCCAGACGGGCGAGTCTTTTAAGCCCGGCGATCCTTTCGGAGTGATTGAATCCGTCAAGGCCACATCGGATCTTTACGCGCCTGTTGCCGGGGAGGTTGTGGAGGTAAACGAGTCTCTGCCTGGGGCCCTCGACATCTTTAACGAAGACCCTTATGGTGCGGGGTGGATGATCAAGCTAAAGCCCACCAATTTGGATCAGGATACCGGCGAACTCCTCTCCGCCGAGCAATACATCGAACGTGTTGGGGATCACTAAATGCCATACGTACAGAATACGGCCGAGGATCGTGATGCGATGCTCGAAGCCATTGGCGCGCCGACTGTAGAATCTCTGTTTGAAAGCATCCCCGCCGAGATCCGGTTTGAAGGTCAGCTCGATCTGCCCAAAGCGCTCTCTGAGCCGGAGATGATGGCGCACGCCCGGGAATTGTCCGCCGCCAATGAGTCACTTGATAGCAAGATCTGTTTTGCAGGTGGGGGGATTTACGACCACTACATCCCGCCGGTTGTCGATTTCATCTCCGGTCGATCTGAGTTCTATACCTCTTACACCCCTTATCAGGCCGAGGCGAGTCAGGGCAACTTGCAGGCCTTTTTCGAATACCAGACCCTGATCTGCAAACTTACTGGAATGGAGGTTGCCAACGCCAGCCTCTACGACGGCGCTACAGCGCTTGCCGAAGCTGTCCTCATGGCGCAGAACATCGCTCGCCACGATTCGGTAGCCATCTCTGACGGCGTCCACCCCGAATACCTCCAGACTATCCGCACCTATGTGCAATTTCTCGAGGCCCCGCTTAGAGAGATCCCTCTCGAAAATGGAGTCACCTCAAAGGTCTCCCTCCGATCTGCATTACAGTCTGATTCGCCCCCCAAAGTAGTCGTTGTCCAGCAGCCAAACTTTTACGGCGGTATCGAAGATCTCGAATCGCTCACCAAACTCGCCCATGAAGCAGGAGCATTACTGGTCGTCAGCGTAAACCCCATTGCGCTCGCGCTGTTGAAATCTCCCGGGGAATGTGGAGCGGACATCGTCTCGGGAGAAGCCCAGAGCCTGGGTATCCCACCCGCGTTGGGCGGGCCTGGACTGGGCATTCTGGCCACCCGCGACAAATTCGTGAGAAAGATTCCCGGACGCATCGTCGGCCAAACTCGTCACGAGCGCGGCGAACGTGCGTTTGTCCTGACCCTTCAAACGCGTGAACAGCACATCAAGCGCGAGCGGGCCACATCGAACATCTGTACCAATCACGCGCTCCTCGCACTCCGCGCAACGATTTACCTGAGTGCGCTTGGCAAACAGGGCCTCAGACAGGTCGCAACGCTCTGCACACAGAAAGCGCATCAGCTCGCAGCATTGCTGAAGCAGGGCGGTGTAGAGCCACGAGACTCAGCGCCATTCTTCAACGAATTCGTGATCGATTGCGGCGGGCCAGCAAGTGAAGTCGTGAACAAATTGCTCAAGAAGGGGTTTCTGGCCGGAGTGCCCCTTGGCCGGTTCGATAAGTCACGTTCCAACGAACTCCTGGTCTGCACTACAGAACAACGAACCGCAAGACAGATCCGTGAATTCGCATCAGCGCTGATCGACCTCTTGAAGTGAGTTCTCCAAAGTTTTCGAAACCAGATAACAGATACTATTACCCGTGAATTACCCTGAACCCGAACCCCTCATATTCGAGCACAGCAAGCCTGGCCGAATGGCTGTGACGCTGCCTGACAGCGATGTGGATGCGCCCAGTCTGGAGGAATGTATACCAGCGTCCATGCTTCGTGAAGAGCCAGCAGATCTGCCCGAAGTGGGTCAGCTTGATCTGGTTCGACATTTCGTTCGGCTCTCGCAGATGAACATGTCTGTGGATACTCACTTCTATCCTTTGGGTTCATGCACCATGAAATACAACCCAAAGGTAAACGACTGGGCAGCCGCTCTTCCGGGCATGTCTCGCGTTCATCCATACCAGCCCGATGAGACCCTTCAGGGCGCGTTTGAACTTTTGTATTCGCTCGAAGAAATTCTGGCCGCGGTCTCCGGATTCGATGCAATCTCGTTGCAGCCGGCCGCTGGGGCACACGGCGAATTCCTCGGTCTTTTGCTCATTCGTTCTTATCACAAGCACCACGAGCCAGAGGGTCAGCGTCTGGAAATACTCATTCCAGATTCAGCGCACGGCACAAACCCCGCAAGCGCAGCGTTGTGTGGCTTCAAGTCGGTGCAGGTGAATTCCAATGAGTTCGGTTTCGTCGACCTCGATGACCTTGGCAGCAAACTGGGTCCTCAGACCGCCGGCATGATGATCACGAATCCCAACACTCTGGGCCTCTTCGATCAAAACATCATTAAGGCCGCGGAAATGATCCACAAGACCGGAGGGTTGCTCTACATGGATGGGGCCAACTTCAATGCCATTGTCGGCCAATGCCGACCAGCAGAATTCGGCATCGATGTGATGCACTTCAATCTTCACAAGACCTTCTCGACCCCGCACGGCGGTGGTGGCCCAGGCGCCGGCCCTGTTGGCGTTGTTTCCAGGCTCGAGCCCTTTCTCCCCATTCCGCGAGTGGTAAAGGAAGATGGCGCATATCGGCTGGACTCAGATCGCCCTCTTACGGTTGGTCGCGTCCGCAGTTTTCTGGGTAACTTTGGAATTCTGGTGCGAGCATATACGTACATCATGATGCACGGACCGGAAGGTATCCGACGTATCAGTGAGAATGCAGTGCTCAACGCCAATTACATCATGGCAAAGCTTAAAGGCGCCTACGACCTGCCTTACGATGTTCCCTGTATGCACGAATGCGTTTTCAGTGCTGATCGACAAGCGAAAAAGGGTGTTCGAGCGTTGGAGATCGCCAAGAGACTCCTCGACCTCGGTTTTCATGCACCAACCATCTACTTTCCCATGATCGTGCACGAGGCTCTGATGATCGAGCCCACAGAAACTGAGAGCAAGGAGACCCTCGACAAGTTCATCGAGGCCATGCTGCAGATTGCAAGGGAAGTTGAAGAGAATCCGGCAGCATTTCAAAACCTCCCGAAAAACATGCCGGTCGGCCGATTGGACGAAGTGAAGGCGGCACGCGAATTACAACTCTGCTGGCGAGTCTGACGATGAACTCGCGCTGGCGTCTACTAATCGACGGCCCCTCATCCGCAGCACGAAACATGGCAATCGATGAAGCCATCTTGAGAGTGGCCGACAGACATCCGCAAGAAAGCAAACCAACCTTACGCTTCTACCAGTGGGAACCCTCCGCAGTCTCAATAGGCTACGGACAACGAATCGCCGACTTTGATCTGAATGATATTCGATCAAGCGGCTACGGATTTGTCCGGAGGGTGACTGGCGGCGGCGCCATCTTTCATCATCGAGAAATGACGTTCTCCTTTGTTGCCTCCGTCAACGATGGCGATGCCCCGGCGGACACAGGTAAAGTTTATTCAATGCTCAATCAGGGCCTCATCGCCGGGCTGAAGCATATCGGCGCTGAGGTAAGGCAACGAGGCTGTGAAGACGCATGTATCAACAACACCGCTGCCTTCTGCACGGTGCGTACTTCCCCATACGACATCGTTTACCATGACAAAAAACTGATCGGGACCTCCCAACGCTGGACGAAACGCGTCGTGCTCGAACACGGTTTCATCCCACTTGAGCCGAATCCCATGACGCCCGAGGTACTGCCACTGTGTGAAATCCTCGGGCACTCGGTCTCATACAAGGATCTCGTCGACGCCATGTGCAAGGGATTCGCTGCAGCCCTGGATCTGGAACTGGTCTCAGACTCCCTGACTGTCGAGGAGCGTAAAGTCACCGAAGAATTCACAGAAAAGTATTCAACCAAAAAATGGAACGAAAGGGTTTGACCTCCATTCTTCATTCTTCATTCTTCTAACATTCCACTTTTCAAGGAAAATCACATGAGCCGTTTCAAACTCAAATACGCACCGCACTTCGGCATGTTCAGAAACAGCGGCGGCGAGGACCTCGTTGACCAACTAAAGTTCGGAGCTGACCAGGGCTTCACCGCTTGGGAGGACAACGGCATGCCCGGACGTGAAATCGAGACTCAGAAGAAGGTCGCCACGGCAATGGAAGACCTCAATATGGTGATGGGCGTCTTCGTCGCCACGGCCTCTTTCAAGGAACCGACCATGGCCTCAGATGATCAGGGCATCCGTGACAAAGTCCTTGAAGACATTCGCAAGGCGACCGAGGTGGCTAAACGAGTGAACGCCAAATGGTGCACGGTCGTGCCCGGCCTCTTCGATATGAAACTCGCCTGGGATTACCAGACCGCCAACGTGATCGAGCTTCTCAAACGCGCCTCGGAAATCTGCGAGCCGTCGGGACTCGTCATGGTTCTCGAGCCGCTCAACCGCCTCATCAATCATCCGGGCGTATTCCTCGCCGAATCACCGCAGGCTTACCAGATCTGCAAAGCCGTAGACAGCCCTTCATGCAAGATTCTTTTCGACATTTATCACCAGCAGATCACCGAGGGCAATCTCATCCCCAACATCGACCGCTGCTGGGAAGAAATCGGCGTCTTCCAAATCGGTGACACGCCCGGCCGCAAAGAGCCCACCACCGGCGAAATCAACTACAAGAACGTCTTCAAGCACATCCATGACAAAGGCTGGACCGACACCATGGGCATGGAACACGGCAACTCAAAACCTGGCGCCGAAGGCGAACAGGCCGTGATTGATGCTTACGTCGAGTGCGATAGCTTTTGACCAACGGTTCGTCTAAAGACCACTACTTGTATGTTCCTGGAACTTTATCCTTCAGACTGATCATGATGTATCGCGTTCGCCGGCCGGCCAGCAAACTCCCTGGAAAGTCCCATGATCCTTGATATTGATCCCAAGGTTGATTTTGCTTTCAAGCGCGTCTTCAGCAGCATTCGCAACACAGCCTCGATCAGCTCTCGGATGATCTGGGAAAATGGATATACTTTCTCAAGAATGCCCACGACTTGGATACGGATTATGTGCCAGACCAGTTATCTACCCCTCAAATTCAAAAGGCCGTGGAAGATCTAAAAATTCTGACGCAGAACGATCTTGAACATGAAAAATACGAACCCAGACTCAAAGCCCAAGGGGATCGTCTCTCCATGATGGGCGATGCACGCCGTGAGGGTCTAGCAGAGGGACTGGCCAAGGACAGCATGCTGGGCACGATACAAACTCTGTAGGGCGTGCTGGACCTGCCTGTTACATAAGTCGAAGATCCGGATGTCCAGAGTATTGAACAACTCGAAGCAATGGCTGCCGAGCTCGAACAGAAACTGAGCTGAGTCAGGCTCCTTCACTCCACTCATAATCATGCGTAAGAAGGTCGCAGTCATCACAGGCGCCGGCAAGAAGCGTCTCGGCAACGCCATCGCACGCACCCTAGCCGATCACGGCTATTGCATTGCCATTCACTACAACTCTTCGCATACCGAGGCGACCCGACTTGAGCGCCTGCTAGGTAAGAAGGGAATCGACGCCGCGACCTTTCAGGCAGATCTACGCCTGGAAGGGGATGTCGAGGCCATGACCGACGCTGTCTTCAAGCGATTCGGTCACGTAGATGTCCTCGTCAACAGCGCAGCTATCTGGCGGCCGGTTCCTCTGGAAGAGATAGACGCGGACGAGTTCCGCCAGAATTTCGAAACGAACACTCTGGGCACGTTTCTTACATGCCAGAAGGTCGGGCTTCGCATGGCAAAGCAATCCACTGGCGGCTGTATCATCAATATTGGGGACTGGTGCATCACTCGGCCTTACCTGAATTACGCGGCCTACATGCCATCGAAGGGCGCCATCCCCACGCTGACCCGGACGTTTGCTCACGAGCTCGCTGCACGCAATCCAAAATTGCGAGTCAACTGCATCATGCCCGGCCCGGTCATGCTTCCGAAGGACATGCCTGAAGAAGAAAAGGCACGGGCCATTAACGCCACCTTGCTAAAAAGAGAAGGGAAGCCGGAGAATGTTGCACACGCCGCGCTGTTCCTGATTGAGAACGATTTCATCACTGGTGTCTGCATACCAGTCGATGGCGGACGCTCCATCTATGCTCCGGAGAATATGTCGCACCTGGGGGGCGAGCCATGACCGGCATCGTCATCGTCGATCATGGTTCACGCCAAAAGGAATCGAACCAGAAATTCGAGGAAATCGTTCAGCGATTTACCCAGCTCCACGACCACAAGATCGTAGAACCCGCTCACATGGAGATCGCCTCTCCATCCATTCAGGAAGCGTTTGACTCCGCCGTAGGAAAGGGCGCGACAGACATCGTCGTACTTCCTTATTTCCTGTTGCCCGGCAGACATTGGCACAATGACATACCTGAACTATGCGCCCGCGCTGCATCCAGACATCCCGGACTCACCTGGCATGTTACCGAACCTCTCGGGATGTCAGACAAGATTCTTGAAGTCGTGGCAGAACGCCTGGCCGGCCACACAAAATAGTCAGGCAAGCTACTCTCCGCGCACCGGCGTTTTTTTATCAGGATTGACAACACCGCTTCCCACCTTTCAATGCCGACTTACTCATTACACGGTTACAGTTGAGTTTCTTGTTTTCTTTGAAAGATTTTGGAGGGGTAAGCCTCATCACGCTAAGCCAATACCAATTTGCATTTTTCTTCCTTCCCCATTCGTTGTTTCCTTGAATTCGTTGGAAGCACTTCTCTTCTCTTTGGTTGCGGCCTTACGGCTGCGATATTTATTACCTATTACCTTTCCCCATGAACACCCTCGGCGAACTCGAAAGTCTAAGTCCTGAATTTGATTCACTGGTTCCGTCCAACGCGAAACCAGAAATCCTCACCAAAGGCTTTGAATGGTCAGAAGGGCCAATCTGGGTCAAGGACGGCGAGTATCTGCTCTTCTCGGACATCCCGCCAAATATGGTCTACAAGTGGAAGGAAGGAGAAGGCCGCACGGATTACCTCACGCCTTCCGGTTATACCGGTGATGCTCCACGCGGCGGCGAACAGGGTTCGAACGCGCTGACCATCGATCCTGAAGGCCGGCTCATCCTCTGTCAGCACGGTGACCGCCGGGTGGCGCGCATGGACGCCCCACTCGATTCGCCTGCTCCCAAATTCGTGACCCTGGCCGACAGCTTTGAAGGCAAACGCTTCAACAGCCCCAACGATTGCGTCTATCGTTCAGATGGGGACCTGTTTTTCACCGACCCGCCCTACGGCCTGGAGAAGAATGTGAAAGACCCGGCAAAGGAACTCGACTTTCAGGGCGTTTATCGTCTGACCACCGGGGGCGACCTCATTCTGCAGACTGGCGAACTCAGTCGCCCGAACGGCCTCGCATTTTCGCCGGACGAAAAGACCTTTTACGTTGGAAACTCTGACCCCGAGCATGCGGTCTGGATGGCCTACGATCTGAACGATGAAGGCAATTCAACCAATGGCCGCGTTTTCTTTGATTCCACTTTCTGGGTTCCGGACAACAAGGGGCTTCCCGATGGTTTCAAAATTGATAAAGACGGCAACATGTTCGCCACGGCACCAGGCGGAGTTGTCGTTCTTGATTCTGAAGCCCACCACCTCGGCACAATCCGTTTCCCGGTAGCCACATCAAACTGTGCCTGGGGCGAAGACGGCTCGACGCTGTTCATCACAGCTCACATGCATCTTGTGCGGATCAGATTGAATACGGTAGGCGCCGGCTGGTAGACCAAGAATCCGTATCGAGGGCCAATTGTCCCCATCTCGGAGAGGATCAAAGACTGCGAGGAAGAACTTTGAGGTCTCCGCAAAACCCGCGGGCCATTCGAGGCTAAAGCACCTCTTCTAGAAGAGTTTGGGTAAAGACCAGATCGTCGGCCACGTTATGCACTTGCTCCGCCACGGATCGGCGGGCCACGCCCTAAGTCCTGCGCTCCGCGCGCAGAAGGTCACATCCCAAAATCACCGTCGCCACTGCTAACCGAATTTTCGGCATCCTGCATCTGCTTAGATGCCTTTCGCATCCTTCCCCTGACAATGCCGGCAACCGTCATAGCGGTAAAACTTCGAGAAGAGGGTCGTTTTAAAATTCGGCGCGAAGTGGCCGCATTGCGTACAGGGAGAGGTCCGTGATTCCAGATACATGGCCTCTTCGTTGCAGCGGTTGCACTTGATAGGGACTTCCTCGGGTGCGAAGACAACCTCTTGATGCGGGTCACTTGGTATCTCTGCCTTCGCAAATGCTTCAGTCTCCCATTCCTCGCGTTTGCGTTTATCGCCGGCGTCACAAGAGGTGCAGCGCAGCTTAATGACCGGGTCTCTTATCGGGAGCGTTGCGGGCTTTTCCTTGTTGCTCATGTAACCAAATACAAAGCTGCTGACGGCGGCCAGAGCCAGGCCCGTCTTTACGCCCCGCCATGGCAAGCCCGTTCTCTTCTTATCCTTTTTCTGGCCGAACAAGGCGTGGGTTACTTCGCAAACCTGGTGGCATCGGGGGCACTGCACAGATCTACCAATCCATAGGTCTGGGAAAACCATTTCCCATTTGCATTTTGTACATTCGGTCGAACGAATCATGGCTCTATCCTTGCAAAGTAAGGGTTGAAGCTGGAGTCGGGGTAAAGGGCAATGCCTTCTGCATTCTTGTATCTGGCAGAGCCTGACTGAATAGCAGCACATGCCTTGTTCATTTTAGTCATCGTGGTGGCCTTTGTGGTCACCCTTGTGATCATCCTTGTGATCATCCCTGTGGTCATCCTTGTGAGCATCCTTGTGATCATCCCCGTGGTCACCCTTGTGGTCACCCTTGTGGTCACCCTTGTGGTCACCCTTGTGGTCACCCTTGTGGTCACCCTTGTGATCATCCCTGTGGTCATCCTTGTGAGCATCCTTGTGATCATCCCCGTGGTCACCCTTGTGATCGTTGTGATCGTCTTCATCATCGTGGTCGTTGCCGTCTCCGCCGTGGTCATCGTCATGGTCGATATCACTGGGCACATCTTCATGATCATCTTCGTCATCTTTCTCGGTGGCTTCTGGATAATGCGCGACAATCTTCTCAGCGATTTCCGGGTTATCGAGGGCCTGCCAGATCCAGGGAGACATGCTGAAGTGGAATCGATATGCCGGCTCGCGTAAGCGCTCGATACCTCGCTGGTCAGCGGTGACCCACCTCGCCCCAAATGCTGAAGAAGCACGGGCATAGATCGGGACATTCTCGAGTTTGTCTACCGAACCGTTGAGTCTCGCGAAATGAACACCACTCCGGTGATTACCGCTGATTTCGGCCAGAAAGACACTTCTTCCGGAGTTCGAAAAGAAATCGGTGTGGAGAGCGCTTGGCTGTTCTTTTTCACCGGTGATGCCGAATGGTCTGGTGATGAATGAGCCCAGTTGCGGGTATTTGAATATCCAGTTGTTGTTGGAACTCTTCACGCCGCCGATCTCATTATCGGAGAGCAGGACGGTATCACTTGGACAGTAGAGAAATTCAGGGTCGCCGATAAACCCGTCGGCGAGCAAACGGCCCAGGCCCTGGGGCTTGAACCCCTTTGTATGAGTGAAGTAGCCCAGCCGGTTGTCGCTGGTATTCGCCGTGGCCTGACGTAATTCAGGGAATGTTGTATGGCAACGCAGGCAGTCATGGTGTTTTTTGAATTCAACGAAACGGTGTGGGGCGCTGAATATCTTTTTGAGAATACCTTTGCCCCGGGGATGCCGCCGATAACATCGCGCCTGAACATGATCCGCCAGCTTCACGATCCCGTGGTCATCAAGTCCCGGATCAGGCACTGTGCGGTATTCGCTGACATAGAGTCGATAGCCCATGACGACCTGCCGCAAATGATTCCGGCACGACACTTCCCCGCCGTTCCCCTTTGCCTTGAGAACCATTGAAGGCACGACCGAGAAAGCCCCGGCGAGAATCCCGATCACGACGAGCAATTCGGGGAGCGTGTGGGCGTAGTTCTTTTTTTGGAGTCCGTGGGCTGAGATCGCAGAGGCGGGAAGATGTTTCCGGCTGTCCTCCTGGGAGAGGAAAGATTTTTCCTTCGCGGGATGGTCGTTCTCGTACATCTGGTTTTGGTTTGGGGTTACGATGGAGTTGTTCATCAGATTCTATTTCCTGATTGCCTTTGAAGACGCTTGATTTATCCGTTTGCTGCTGAATTACTTATGCTTCAACTTCCATATTCGACAGTCAACAATCCGAGGGCTAGAATCACCTCGACACTGGTGTTGACAGGTGTAACTTGGCAAGGCGCGTTCCAAAGGTCGAGATAACAGTCATGAGTGAAAGTAAAACTCCCCGGCATCACGGTGAAACGGTCGAAATCAGCGCCGTTCCATACACGTGGGAAAACCCGATCGAGAAACAGCTCGCCATCGCACTGGTCGAATCGGGACTGCTGAGCGAGACGCATCTCCGTTCGATTGGGCAACGAAGATAAATGAACAGAGCCTTCTGGATGCAGTCATTTCAAGCGGGATAGTTTCTGAAGACGAAATTGCTGAGGGCCTTTCGAAACACTATCGGCTGCCCTATCTGCGTCTCGCCAGCATCTCGATTGATGCTTCCCTGTTCGCCTACATCCCCGAAGAAACGGCCCGTCAGCATCACTGCGTGCCGATAAGATTGGAAGGCTCTCGACTCACCCTGGCGATGTACAATCCGCTCGATTTTACCCCGATTCACACTCTCGAATTTGAACACCACCTGCAGGTAAAAGTTGTCATCACCACCCGGAGCGACATCTTCAACGCCATCAACACGCAGTACGGTCTGGTTGGCACCCTCGAGTCATTCATGAAGGGCATATACCAGCCGGAAGGTGAAGACATCAAGCCCATCGCCACCACCTACGAGATCCACGATCTTGAGAAGGTGGTGACCGGGGAATCCAAACCGATTGTCAAGCTCAGCAATCTCATTCTTACCGATGCCATCGACGCCCGGGCGAGCGATGTCCACATCGAGCCCCTCATCAACATGGTCAAGATTCGATACCGGGTAGACGGTGTGATGCAGGAACATCTGACGCTGCCAAAGTGGGCCCAGAACGCGATCGTCTCGCGCTTCAAAGTCATCGCAAATCTTGACATCGCCTTGCGCCGCACCCCGCAAGACGGCCGCCTGAATCTCATTTACAAGAAACGCGCAATCGATTTGCGAGTTTCTACCCTCCCTACCCATTACGGCGAAAAGGTGGTCATGCGAATCCTCGACCATGATCGCGCCATCCCTGCTCTTGCAGACCTCGGGCTGAGCGGGCGAAACCTCGCGATCATGGAAGCAGCATTCCGGGCCCCACAGGGGCTGATGCTGACGACCGGCCCAACAGGTTCCGGCAAAACATCGACTCTCTACGCATCCCTCCAGGGGTTACGAGCCGCAACCAGAAACATCGTCACCGTTGAGGACCCAATCGAATTCCAAATCTCGGGCGTTAATCAGGTTCAGGTAAACGAACGCGCCAACCTCACTTTTGCCAGCGCGCTGCGCTCAATTCTGCGTCAAGACCCGGACGTAGTCATGATTGGCGAGATTCGTGACCGTGAGACGGCGGACATCGCATTCCAGGCCGCACAGACTGGGCACATGGTCCTGAGCAGCCTCCACACAAATGATGCACTCTCCACCATTACCCGTCTTAACGAACTCGGGATAGAGTCCTACCTGATCGCCGAGTGCACCCTCGTCGTCATGGCGCAACGATTGGCCCGCCGAAACTGCCCGGAATGTCTTACCTTATACCAGCCCGATCCCCTCGAATTGAAACGCCTGGGTCTGACCCAGGTAAAAATGGATTTTCATTACGGAGTTGGTTGCGAGGCATGCCGTAATACCGGATTCGACGGACGCATCGGACTCTTTGAAGTCCTGGCTATCGACCCTTCAATTACCGATTTAATCATCAAAGGTGCCAACTCAATCGAAATGCGTGCAGCGGCGGTCAGGGGAGGCATGAAGTTCATCAACGAAGACGCCATCTTCAAGATCAAGGAAGGCCTGACCACCCCGGAAGAAGTGCTGCGCGTAATCTTCTTGGAAGAGGAATTCCAGTTCCGCTGCCCGTCCTGCACACGAGCTATCGACCCCGATTTTGCCATATGTCCATTCTGCCGCTTCGAACTCAAAATCATGTGCCCCGCCTGCGGCATCGAGCTCAATCCGGAGTGGACTCACTGCCCGCACTGCCGCGCCTCCCTGAACTCCGAACCCGGGCCACTTCAACCACCCGAACCCGCGGCAGAAGTGCTGACCATAGAAATCAGCGACGTCAACGAGGCCCCAATTGTGGTGTCATCCCCACTTGCAAAATCCAAACAGCCGGCACCGGCAATTGCCCCAGCCCACAAACAACCCGCACCAACACCTGCCCCGCCACGGACATCAATCGCCGTGGCCTCACCCGGCGGGCCGATAGGCCAACTTCCAGGCAAACTCAACGACATCCTGGTACCTGACGGACGTTTCCGCGTACTCATCGTCGATGATGACATCGTGACCTGTAATCTAATCACCCTCCTGATGCGCCGTTTCGAATTCCAGACCAGCGCTGTCATCGCCAACGATGGCCAACAGGCATTCAAAAAGATTGAAGAAGAGGCCCCCCACCTCATCATCCTTGACCTGCTTATGCCCAAAATGGACGGCTACGAATTCCTGGCAAAGCTCCGCAAAGATCTCAAGACCGCATTTATTCCTGTACTGGTCATCACCCAGACGGAACAGCAGAAAACGCAGAAACTCGCCAAGCAATACGGGGCCGATGCCTACTTGAATAAACCGCTCGATCCCCAGGATCTTGAAAAATGCATGAAGGGACTCTTGAGCCGGATTTACGGGATTTGAGGGCTGGCGAAGCTTCGCCTCAAACCGTCGAGCGGTCCCTCGTAGCGCTGCCCTCCAGGGCGGCGGTTTATTCGAGCCGAAGGCTCGCAGGAAAAACCACTCCGGCCTGGAGGCCAGAGCTACGATAGTCCGCCGCTCTGAAAACTTGACACTTCTGTTAAGTTTTGAGCAGTTGTAGACGGCAGGATCGCACAGTTCCATGATGCCAAAGACGGGACGCCGCACTCTAAATTCGGATTCAACTTTTGCGGACCGCTAACTGCCATTCAAAACCATCAACGGCGAACCATCTGAAGTCCAGACTCCGTTGAGTTTCCCACCCTCTCGACGGACAAAAGCAAACTCACACCGGCCGGAATAACCGGGGGATTCGATGTGCTTGTGGTCGAGCGCGCAAAGGAGTGTGTCCTGGAATCGGTCGCTTTCGATTTCCAGATGGATCAGATTGGGATGTGGGATCTGATTCACTTTGAACGTCGACTGTTCCTTCTTCCTCGGAACG
Organism: Planctomycetota bacterium; assembly: GCA_027625095.1. Taxonomy (GTDB): domain Bacteria; phylum Planctomycetota; class PUPC01; order JACPCR01; family JACPCR01; genus JAQBXN01. Next base: position 25,114 of record JAQBXN010000060.1, read on the forward strand.
ACAACCGCTGCAACCTGGCCATTTGCCCCATTCACCTCCGCTAAGAGACGCGGACGTCGAATACTGGTGACAGAAAGCTCAGGATCGTAATCCTGCCTGTCCGCATCTTTGCCATAGGGCCAGCTCCACCACTTCTCATCCATACTCAAAACAATCGAATGTGGATCATCTGGGAATGCCTTTGGCCCCGGAATAGCGAAGGTGATATCCAGCCTGGCCTGCTTGCCTTCGACTGTCGCTTTCACAGCCCCGTTAATCGTCAGAGTGCATGCCGGATGCGCCTGCAACTGCCACAGATAGCTGTGTTTTTCAGTGTCTTTCTTAATGTTGTCAATAAAAATCGTATAGCACTCATCCCCACCGAGCCGTACGAAGAGGCAATGACGATCCGCCCACATGCAATCCTTCATATGAGCTGCTTCGGCAACGATATAGTTGAGGAACTCATGCTGCAGGAAACCACGCAGACGGCCGTGCCGTAAACAGAGATGCCAGCCTTCAGCGTCTTTCGGCAGTCCATCAATCAGTACAACACTATGCTGATCGGGATGACCGTTGTAGCGGCCCGTATCGACGGCCAGATAGTCACCGTAAGCAAATATCGAGAAGTGGCCGCAGTCCGCGTGTCGATGGGTCAGGCAGGTATGGCTCATTCCTGAGCCGAGATAATTCAGGTAGACAGCATCCGTTCCCCATGACGTCCTGAAATGTGAAATCTCTGTGCCAGTCGAATACTGTGTCAGAGGCAGTCCGGCTTCGGCGACGGGTGTAAGCGCTGCTTCGGCATCCCAGAAGAGAAAACATTGCATGAGGTGCCACAGACGTTTGATTTTGGTGGCCGCATCAAACGGCCTGTAACTGCGGAAGAAATTCGGCGGACCTTCAAACTCGTTCCAGAAACCTCTCAACACGGGGTCGTCATACTCGCGGGCAAGAATCAACAACCAGGCCAGGCTTGGAGGGGAGGCAAGCCCAACGTCGCCCGCGTTCAGTAGCGAGCTGCGGTCGGGCAGCAGAAACATGATCGTTGCGTGGCCCGTCTGTCGGAGCCTGGGTGCATCCTTGAAGATGTCGCCATGGCCCGATTGCTTGTGAAGAATCGCAAACAGGGTGACTGCGGCGAGCATGTCCTGCACGTACCCAACCCCTTCATATCCGAAACCATTTTCATCACATGCATGTGCGAGATATTTGATACAAATCTCTCGTGTCTGCGAAACGACTTCAGCCCATCCCTCGTACCCGCACTCTTCACCCCAAAGCAGCGCGGCAATCCCTGCATTGATACTGAGATAAACTTGAATGTTGTTTCCCGCACTCGTCCGCACCAGAATTCGCTCGAACGAAGAGGAAGCAATGATGTACTCCTTCATTAACCGGCACAGAGTAGAACGACTTTCCTTGCTCAAAGAATCCCGGACGATGTCAGCGGAGATCGCAACTTCCCCATGGGAGATCGCAGGACGTCTGTGATGTGCGGGGATCGATTGCAGATGCTCTTCACTGCCTTCGTAGACATCAGCCAGAATTCCGATACAGCGTTCTACGTGGCGCAGGGCTTCTCCGTCGTCGTTAATTCTTGAAAGGATCGCAGCCTCCACCACGGCAGGCGTGATCGAATACCAACCTAGATTGCCGTGTGAGGAATATCCCTCTGCAGCCGCCTCGACAGCCACGATTTCATTCCAGGCTTGAAGGATAAGTTGCCAGAGCTCATCGTACGGGGCGCGAGTTGAACGCTCCCGCAATTCTTGCAGCGTCATGCCTTGTAACAACACGCCTTGTCTATCTGTCTCCATGCCAGTCCTTCCTTCTGTGGACGTGTGAAAAGTATCACCCATTCTATTAGCGGACCTGCGTGGAAGACCTCGAAAGGGTGCTGGCCACATGCCGTTGACCTTTCGCAACCCCGCCGCCAAAACCGAATATCCTCATAATTATCAGCCTGCTTTGAGCCCAATACTGTTCAGTTAAGATCCCATCCGGCTCGCCCGGATGGGGTCGTCCATTCTTAACTGAACAGTATTGGGCTTAGCCTGCATTTCTGACAAACCGCAGCCGAAGTCGCCAGACTTCAGGCACTGGAGACATCAAGACCCTAATTTTTGCGAATCCGGCTACCGACACACTGTAAGTCTACGCCCCTTATTTGTCAGAAGTGCGGCTTAGCGGCCATTCTCGTCCGAAACTTTCGCCCTGTATTTTTCGGGCATCTTGCTGTTGAACTCCTCTACGGTCACTCCCGGCCGGCCAATTCTGAACCAATCGTGTCCGGTGCCGATCAGACAAACGACAGGAACTCTCAGCAGGATAAAAGTGATAAAGATGACGCGGCAAGCGCGGTGGTGATGGTTCCAATACTTTTCAATCAGATATGCAACTGGCACGCACGCCGCGGGCAGTCCAACGATCATGTGCCAGCTCTGCATCGACACCGGGGCCAGGCACGAAGTAATGAACATCGCACTCAGCATGAAAAGGCAATAGCGGGCCAACCAGTCAGCTCCTGCCGGGCTCTCGTGGTCTTTCTTTTCTGCCCACTGCCTGCGAAAGAAAGTTGAGAAATATACAACAGAGCCTGCCGCACTCAGCAGAACTGAGGCCACCGCCAAATAACTGATACAGCGTGCCAGAATTGCCAGAAACGAATTCAGAGAATCGTAATCTTTCCAGGCTTGAGAAAAGAAAATCGTTTTGGTCAAAATTCGCCCCACATCGAATGAGCCGTATCTGGTCCAGTAAACAAATGTTTTCAACGGCGGATAGACCTTCAGCAGGTTTCTGCCGAGATAGGAAATCTTAGGTGTCACTGAATGCACTGTACCGGTGGTAGCCTGCATCGAGTCAGGCTTGGCCAGAAACTGAAAGTAAGGAAGCAGTGTCAGACCTCCAAGGATTAACCCCACCACAATCCCGGGGTAATGAACTTTGATATGCTTCATTACATAAGCTAAGAAGGTCGCCAGCCAAAGTACGATGAATTGTGCGTGTACCTGAGGAGTGCTGGAGATTAACAGCCCAAGGATCACCGAAGGTACGAAGGCGCGTTTCTCCCGGAGAGAAAAACAGGCCCACATATGAAGGGCAGCAAAAAAGTAAAAATAGGATGGCTCCCACAGCAAGGCGCAATGATAAAGTGCCCATGGCGAGAGCCAGTAAACCGCCAGGAAGGCAACCATGAAGTGCAGCCCCATCGACCTGAATGTAACGCCGGCAAATAGAAAGAATGAAAGCAGGTGCAGAAGACCACAGAGGAAGATTGGAGACTTGTAATGCGGGTAGATCATCAGCGGCACGCCAAGGATGATCTGCAGCAGGCCACCCGGGATTCTGCCCTCACCAGACATCTGCTTGGAAGTCGGAAGCAGTGTTCTTTCTTCCGCGAAATGAATCCCGACTCTCATCAGGCCAACCTGGTCGCCACCTACCCATACTCTGGCAAAAAGAAAGACCTTAAGTCCAAGTCCCAAGAGAAATACTGCAACAACAATCCGTCGCAGATTCTTTTCCTTTTCCAATGCCTCCCATAGATCTTTGAGCACTCCGTTCCTGGGCTCTCCCTTCTCCATTCCTGGCATTACTTCCTCGTGAAGAGTCCAAAATATTTCTGCTCCGCCCTTCGTAATACGGGCACTTCTGCTGGCCATCCGTTCACCCACCGCAGACCATCCGTCGGGTGGCTGATGTGCACCAGGAAATGACCCGCATTCAACGCCTCACCGAGTTCTTCGATACCTGCTGCATTGGGATCCTTCAGATCTGCAAATATCCGGACCTCTGTGTCATCACTGACCGCGTTCAAAGCAATGGCTCCGGCTTCCGGACTGAAGGCGACCACCGTCCTGAATCGAGAGGGCCTTTTTGAGAGGCACTTCAACGCCAGAGTTCCTCCGCCTCCGAAGCCGAGGATGTGCAGGTTCCGGTGGTCGCCAACCGGAGCAAAATTCTCCAACTCTTCCAGCAAGCGTTCTACCTCAGAGTCGTTATCAGCCTGAAAACCGCAGACATAGAGGCCGCGCCTGCTGAGTCCTTCGGTTTCTTTCACCACCGATTCCCACGCGACATCATTCTGAGCAATGAGCAGCAGGACGGGCAACCCCTCTGACAACTGGTTGAAAGCTCGAACGTGTTTCACTGGGGTTTCCGATACCTCGATGACAAATTTTGGCTCCATCGCCGGTGGCCTTGGTGGATGCTGCCGCATGTGCTGTTGAAAGCCTAGGCCAAATTCAGGGGGTGACATCAGGAACGGGCCGTCCTGATGCTTCGCCTCCAGGAAGAAACACAATTTCTGAAGGTCTTCGGCGGTCACCTCCATCTCGCCGACGTAATACTCTTTAAAGGTCTCGAAAATCTTCCTCAGCTCAAGTCTTTTGTAAAAGTAAGCTCCATCACTCGAATGCATCAGGTGAACGTATTCGAGCGGCCAGGCAGTATCCGGCGTTGCACGAAAGATCAGCTTGCCATCCAGATACAGCCAGGAGAGCAACGGTGTGGCAGGCATCTCGGCCTTTCCATGCAGATGGCAGTCGATGGCTGACTTCATAGCCGCATCCATTCTGTGACTCGCTTCCACCCGGTTGTCATACGTATCAACCTCAGGGCGATCAGCGCTGAACAGTCCGTGATCCCAATCGGGCACAAGGCAAAGGCTCATACCGCCGGGCACAGCATCCCAGAAAGTCTTCACGGTATAGATCGGAAAATACTCGTCCTGCGCTCCCAGAATCAGCATGACCTTTCCGTGTTGTGTTCGCCCGAAATGAATGGGATCACCATGAATGGAGAATGCGCGAAACTTTGGCGGAATGCCCTGAGAGCCGTCCTCGTGCTGGTAAAGTTGATTCGCCCAGCCGTCATGATCGAAGGCTGTCAGGATATCGCCGCAGGTGGCACTTGGAACCGCCAGCGCAATGCGTGAGTCAACACCGTTCGCAATGAGTGTCATAGTCCCACCCCGCGAGCTTCCGGTCAGGCCGATGCGATCGGGATTTACTTCAGGAAGCTGCTGCAAATAGGTGACAGCCCTCAGACTGTTTGTGACATACTGAACCATCCATCCATCACCCATGTCTTCGGAAAGATCCAGCCATGCCTGGTTGTAACTGTCAGGAGGCCCGTTCGAATCCCCAGTGCCAACGCGGTCGATGGCCATGGTGACAACTTTGTGTCGACGGCTGAAAGCTACCGCGGCATTCATATCACCCGCGCCAAGAATCATCGCCGGCAACGGCGTTTCGGATTCAGGAATAGCCACATGCGCGGCGATGCGAATCTTCTCTCCTCGGAATTCATGCGAGGTGTAAATCAGTTCGCGGCGCCGCACGGGCTGACAATCTTCGTCACTGACTTCCTCGCTCCTGATTCGTACCTCCAGATCCGCTTCACGAATCTCCTCGAGCGGAAAGAGATCATTGGGATTGATCGAAGACGGATCGTATTTGAAGAATGTTGTAGGCATCTAAGGGTGTATCCGGAAATTTATGCTCTGATTCGGTGTGGCCATTCTATTCCTCCAGGAGGCGAGACTCCTAACCGATTTGGGCGCCTCCAATTTTTCTAAATATTGTTGTACGGTATTCCTCCAACCATGGCCTCTTCCGTTGAATTGATCAAACAGGAGGAGACAAAGCTTAAAACTCATTCCCACGAACATGATGATGCATTCTTCAGCTAAAGGAGTCTTCTACATTCTGGCCGTGTCTACGGTCCTTTCTTCAGCCTTCTCAGAAACGACATTGCCCCAACTCGAACGGCCCACGCTCAAGTGCCTGGGCGTCCATTGGCTGATTCAGGGCCCGAACAGCCAGAAGGCGCACATTCAGTTTGATTATCGGAAGAAGGGCGACGAAGCGTGGCGGCGCGGGATGGATTTATTTCGTATCGAAACCGCCGCTCTGCCCGAAGGGCAGACACTGCCGGTCGGTTCAACGCTGTACGCAGGCAGCATATTTAATCTGGAAGAAGACACCGAATACGAACTGAATCTGATCTTGAACCTGCCGAATCAGAATCCGCTGACTCACAAATTGATCTCCCGCACCCGCGCCGAGCCGCGGGCATATACAGGCGGGCGCAAGCTACATGTAGTGCCCGGCAACGGTGGAGGCAGCGGATCAATCGAGGATCCCTTTCAGGGTTTGGAGGCAGCGGACACGGCGGCAAAACCCGGCGACATCATGCTCATTCACAAGGGCGAATACATTGGGCATGCCACCTTCAAGTCAAGCGGCGAGCCGGGCAAACCAATCGTCTGGCGCGGCGGCATCGATGGTAAGGTCATCCTCGATGGTACCGGAGATGCCGAAGAGATTTCAGCTCGAACGATTACCGGTTCGGATATTCACGACGTCCACTTTGAAGGGCTCACCGTCCAGCGAGCGCAGTTTCTTATCGTGTGCCATCGCTCACAACGCATAGTGCTCCGTTATTGTCATCTCAAGGAATGCGATTACGGCTTCACCTGCACCAACAACAGTGAAGGCAAAATTACCAATGACTTCTATATCGCCGATAACCTGATTGAAGGGCCCAGCGCCTGGCCGCGCACTAAGGGTATCGAGAGCGCACGAGGCATTCAGGTGACTGGTAACGGCCACGCGATCTGCTTCAACCGCGTGCGAGGCTTTGCGGATGCGATCGATACTTTCCCCGGCCCGGAGTGTGCAGCCATCGATATTTACAATAACGAAATCAGTGAGATGACCGACGACGGCATTGAGATGGATTACTCGCAACGGAACACTCGCTGCTTCAATAACCGCCTGACGAATGTGTTCCAGGGCATCAGCACGCAGCCGGTTTACGGAGGGCCGGTCTACATTTTTAGAAATGCGATGCTGAACGTGGTCGCCTCGACATTCAAGATGAACAATTCGCCTAGCGGAGCGCTGATGTTTCACAATACCGCTGTCAAAAGTGGGATGGCCCTGGTTCAGTCGGCCGCGGTACCTGTGAGGAACTCGATCTATCGAAACAACCTCTTTATTGGAACAACGGGCAATTACGCGTACGAAAACACGAGCCCGATGGAGAATTGTGATTTCGACTACGACGGTTTCGGCGGCGGCCCGTTCAAGCTCTTCATGAAATGGAATGGAGTACGTTTTAAGACGCTCGAAGAGTTGAAAGCAAAAGCCCCCGTTTACAAAAATTGCACCCTTGTGGATGCCGCCGGTTGCTTTGCGGGTGCTATCGTCGCTCCGAGTGATTCAAAACATCGATATGAGCCTGCTGAAAACGACCTCAGGCTCAGCGAACATTCCGACGCGGTCGACAACGGAGTAGCGCTTCCCGGTCTGAACGATCTTTTCGTTGGGAAGGCGCCGGATTTGGGCGCGTATGAATGGGGCACAGAGTTGCCTCATTACGGGCAGCGAACTCGTGCAGAAAAATAATCAATGAAAATGCTAGACTTCACGTATTGTGATTTTGGGAATTAAATAAATCCTCCTTCGGAAAGCTCAATCATGTCTCATACAGTTGCACTGATGCCGGGTGACGGCATCGGCCCGGAGGTATGCTCAGCAACTCGCAGAGTGGTGGAAGCCTCCGGCGTAAAAATCGAATGGGTTGAACTCGAAGCGGGCGGGGAGGTGGCCAGTAAATACGGCACCCCACTCCCTCAGGTAACGCTTGATGCGATCGTGAAGATTGGCATTGCCCTCAAGGGCCCGATCGCCACGCCGATTGGTTCCGGATTCGCGTCGGTGAACGTTCAACTGCGGAAGTCTTTTGACCTTTATGCGAATTTTCGGCCCGCGAAAAGCCTGCCCGGGGTGCCGTCCCGCTATGAGGATGTCGACCTTATCGTAATCCGTGAAAACACCGAAGGCCTTTACAGCGGGCTCGAACACATCGTCGTGCCTGGTGTAGTGGAGAGTTTGAGAATTATCACCGAAAAGGGTTCGAAGCGGATCATTAGATTCGCGTTTGAGACGGCCGTTCGCCTGAATCGCAAAAAGGTTACAGTGGTGCACAAGGCGAACATCCTGAAACTCAGCGACGGCCTGTTTCTGGAGGTGGCGCGAAAAATTGCGCGAGACTTTCCGCAGATCGAATACGAAGAGGCGATTGTCGATGCCACAGCGATGCGACTTGTGCTGAATCCTTATGACCTCGATGTACTGGTCATGGAAAACCTGTTCGGGGACATAATCTCTGATCTGACAAGCGGCCTTGTCGGCGGATTGGGAATGGCCCCCAGTGCAAACATCGGTGAGAAGTATGCGATCTTCGAGGCAGTTCATGGCTCGGCCAATGCCATCGCCGGCAAAGGAATCGCAAACCCGACCGCGCTTATACTGTCGGCAACCCTCATGTTGCGGCATCTGGAAGAAACAGCGGCGGCAGAATCGATTGAACATTCCGTACGTGCGGTCATGAAGAAGGGGATGGCCTTGACCGGCGATCTCGGGGGGAATGCCAGCACTTCGGAATATGTGGATGCTATCGTGGCACAGATGGGGTAACCCGTTTCGAAGGAGAATGCCTTGCCTGACTGCTGCGAGTTGTGCAACCGCCTGAAGCCACTCACTTTTCATCATCTCATCCCACGCACTCTGCACAGCAACCGCTGGTTCAAGAAAACCTTCACGCGAGAGCAGATGCAGCAGGGGCTGAATCTATGCCGTGCGTGCCATCGCACCGTTCATGACTTTCTCACGGAAAAGGAACTCGGCCGCGATTACAACACTCGTGAGCGCCTGCTGGAACACGAACCGATTGGCACTTTCGTGAAGTGGGTCTGCACTCGGCCAAATGTCTAATGGAAGGTTCGTTGTCCAAGCTAATGGCGCAACCTATAATCCCGCCACTTTACTTTTTGCAGGGGAATGAAATGTTGGAAGAGAGGCTTGGTTTCGTAGGAGCGGGGCAGATGGCAGAGGCGCTGATGCGGGGCCTTATTGAGTCTGGGCTCAGCTCGTCCGATCGCATGATGGCCAGTGATGTCGATCAGCAGCGCCTGGATTTTATTCACCGTGATATCGGAATCGCAGTCACCACCGAGGCCAGTCAGGTCGCTGAGCAGAGCCAGATTTTGATCCTTGCGGTCAAGCCGAACGTCATTCCCCTTGTCCTGGCTGACCTGCAACCCTTTGTCAGCGATAAGCAACTGATTATCTCTATTGCTGCTGGCGTCACTCTTCAGATTCTTGAGACCGGATTACCGGGTGCGCGAGTTGTCCGTGTGATGCCAAACACGCCCTGCCTTGTGGGCGAGACTGCAGCCGGCTTTGCGCTGGGTCAAAACGCGGATACGGAAGATGGTAAGACTGTCGAGCGTCTATTCTCCGCGGTGGGCAGGTCTTACCAGCTTGAGGAAAAACTGCTGGACGCGGTGACCGGATTAAGCGGAAGCGGCCCGGCCTACGTCTACATGATCATTGAAGCGTTGGCTGATGGAGGGGTCCTAATGGGGCTTCCCCGGCCGATTGCTCAGGAGTTGGCAGCGCAGACTGTCCTTGGTTCGGCAAAAATGGTGCTGGAGACCGGAAAGCATCCTGGCACCTTGAAAGACATGGTCGCCTCGCCGGGCGGGACAACCATCGCGGGAATCCACGAACTTGAAAAGGGAGGGATAAGAGCCGCATTTATTAACGCAGTAAAGGCCGCTACTGAACGCTCTCAGGAGTTGGCAAAGTCATGAGCGAACGGTGCGACCTCCTCAAACTCAGCCATTCAGCAAATCTGGAGTGTTAGGCCATGCAGATGGCAACCATCCTCAAAATGCTGAATGTATTCGGCAAGGCCAACATCTACCTGAAGAAATGTTTCTCCAATCACGCCTCCGAAAAGAAGCTCAGGTGGGCAGTTCGTGAAGCCACTCGCATCATGATTCCAACGACTCTACGGGAAGCAGAAGACGAGGCATTCGACGTCGTGCCTAATGTCGGCGTCCCCGATCAGAAAACCCTCAAAAAGAAATTGCCCTCGAGGGTAAGTCAGTATTCCGTATACAAGAGTGGGGTGAATGTGGTTTCAAACCTTTCGCAGGAAGAAGTGGAGAAATCCATCGAAAAGAATCTGCGCAAGGAAAACTTTCGCGTCCATCTCATCACCGCCAGCGATTTCACCAGACGAGATGTCTTTCGTTTTTTCAACGTGAGCCGTTCCGAAGGCGGTTACATCTCAGTAGACGGCCATTTCAGCTATCACGTCCTCTCATTCAGGGTGTACGGCCGCATCGACAAGACGACCTTCTATATGGTCGAAGGAGCGGGATTTCGGCAGGATGCGTTCTGATTATCCCCGCCCATTGCGGCACTTATCCCCACTGCTAGAATCCCGCCCAATCGAGATGGCCTGAAATCTCTTCACACTGCTGCAACAAAGCCAGGCAGACGCTAACAGGATATTCAAAATGATTGAGAGACGGAAAACCCGTGAAGTTCGCATCGGTAACATTGGCGTTGGTGGAAGTCAGGATATTCGGGTGCAGTCCATGACGAGCTGCCATACCTGGGATCTTGAGAAGACCCTCGACCAGGTGCGGCGACTTGAGGCCGCAGAGTGTGAAATGATCCGGGTTACCGTAAACGACAAGAACGCGCTCGAGGCTTTACCCGAGATTAAAAAGCACATGAGCGTACCGCTCATCGCGGACATTCATTTCAATTACCGGATGGCTCTCGGAGCCGTGGAAGTGGCCGACAAAATCCGTGTCAACCCCGGCAATATCGGCGGTTACGACCGGCTGAAGGAGGTCGTCAACAAATGCAAGGACAAAGGCGTCGCCATGCGCATCGGCGTCAATGCCGGTTCACTGGAAAAAGAATTCCTGGATAAATATGGATGGCCTACCCCCGAAGCAATGGTTGAAAGCGCCCTCCGCCACGTCGAGTACTGCGAAGGGCTCGGGTACAAGGATATGGTTGTCTCCCTCAAGTCGAGCGATGTTCAGACTGCGGTGAAGAGTTGTCAGCTTTTCTCGAAGCAGTGCGATTACCCCATCCATCTGGGGATCACTGAGGCCGGCAAGGGCAATTACGCGATGGTCAAGTCCTCCGTCGGAATCGGCGCCCTGCTCCTGCAGGGGATTGGTGACACGATTCGCTGCTCGATGGTCGGCGACCCAGTCCAGGAAGTTCCAGTCATCTGGGATATGCTCAAGTGTCTCGGCATTCGCATTCGTGATCCGGAGATCGTGGCCTGCCCGAGTTGTGGCCGAATCGAGATCGATCTCGACAAATTGATCACGGATGTGGAAACACGCCTCAAAGGCGTGAAAACACCGGTCAAGATTTCCGTACTCGGCTGCGTAGTGAACGGGCCCGGCGAAGCTCGCGAGGCTGATATCGGCGTCGCTGGGGGAAAAGGTGTTGGCTACCTCTATCGTCGCGGAGTCCAGGTGCGCCGGGTAAACGAAAGCGAAATCGTTGACGCGGTGGTGGACGAACTCAAGAACTGGGACGCGAACGGTAATTTCATCGGTGAGGACGCTGGCGAATCCCACCATAGCGGAAAATCGCAGGCAGCTAAAAAACAGGAGGGGCTCTTCTCCATCCTGAACGGGTAGGTGGGGCGGCTCCCGTAATCCAGTTTGTTGGGTGGGTTGAGCAGAACTTCCCGTTCCTGCAATTGAATCTATAAGTCTTCAATTTCAATTCTTCCGTCCCAACTCTTCGTCTTAACCTTTGTCGGGTGAGCGAACTGTTTGCTAGGCAAAGCGGACTTGCCTTAGCCGCTTCGCGGCTATGTTTCTGCAAACCCTTCTACTTGGGACTGCGTCCCAGGCTGGCACCTGCCGCCACTTTGTGGCTACAGAACTGACACCCTTTACCGCGCAAACCGTTAGCGCACTCGACAAAGATTAAGACAAAGATCGGTGCATGGACGAGCAATTTGTACTGGGTAACCCAGAGAGATTGCACGGCCTTCTACTCCCCTCCAGAACAAGCCAGGAATCGAGACCATGACACGAATCAATCTCAAACATTCAGCACTGTTTTTCATCATCCTTCTCGTTTCAGCAAACCTGTTCGCCGCCGGCAAACCTAATCTGATCTTCATCCTCGCGGACGATCAGGGGTATGGCGATGTATCACACGCTGGAGGTCTTGCGCAGACTCCACATATAGATCGACTGGCCGCTGAGGGCATGCGGTTTACCGATGCACACACCACCTCCTCTGTCTGCACTCCAACACGCTACAGTATTTTGACCGGCCGGTACAACTGGCGGTCGCGGCTGAAGAAAGGTGTTCTGTTCGGTTTGGACAAACCCCTTATCCCAGAGAGCCGCACCACGGTTGCGAGCTTTCTTCGCAAGCAAGGGTACCACACTGGTGTGATCGGCAAGTGGCATCTCGGTCTCGGCTGGCAGAAGCTTCCCAACGGTGAGGTCCGCGTAGCTGAAGAAGGCCCGACGAAGGGCCAGGGCTGGGATATCGATTACTCAAAACCGGTTACGGGTGGGCCGAACGCGCTGGGCTTCGACGATTCGTTCATCATCCCCGCCTCGCTCGACATGTTTCCCTACGTCTACCTGCGTAATGGATTGGCAACGCAACCGGCAACTGTCACCAAAGCCTTCTTCCGAGCCGGTCCGTCCGGAAAAGATTTCGAGGCGGTGAATTGCCTGCGGGACTTTGCCGGAGAGTCCAGGAAATTCATCGCTGAAAACGCTGCAAAACCTTTCTTCCTCTATTTACCGTTAAACAGCCCTCATACGCCGATAGTTCCTTCGCCGGATTGGCAGGGGAAATCCAAGATCGGCAAATACGGTGACTTCATTATGGAGACGGATTGGGTCGTCGGGGAAGTGCTGGCGGAACTCGATAAGCAAAAGCTGGCCGACAATACACTGGTCTTGTTTGCCACGGACAACGGTTGTTCTCCCGCGGCGGGAATTCCCGATTTGATTAAGCAAGGTCATCGCCCGAACGCCCACTGGCGGGGCCACAAGGCCGATATCTTCGAGGGAGGACATCGTGTGCCGTTCGTCGTTCGTTGGCCCACCAAAGTGAAAGCAGGAAGCCAATCAAATCAACTGGTAAGCACGTTAGATTTCTTCGCCACCGCAGCCGACATTGCTGGTGTCGGCACCAAGATCGCCGACACAGAAGCGGAAGATTCCTTTTCTTTCCTTGCGGCATTGCAGGGCGGTGAGAACGCGATCCGCCCTTCCCTCATTCACCATTCGATAGCAGGTCAATTCGCTATTCGGCGCGGCAAGTGGAAACTTGCCATGTGTCCAGGCTCGGGGGGGTGGAGCGCGCCGCGACCCAGTGTCGCACTCAAGGACGACTCGCTCTCCCCTGTTCAGTTGTATGACTTGGAAACAGATCCAGGCGAAAAGACCAACGTCCAGGACGAACATCCTGAACTGGTCGGCGAGTTGGTCAATGCTTTGGTCGAAGCGATTCGTAATGGGCGGACAACGGAAGGCCCGGCCCAGTCGAATGAAGGCTGGCCAAATACCTTTCCCAAGAAAGTGCTGGATGCCTGGCCGAAGCTCAGTGGCAAGTAAACAGCAACCTGTGGCCCAGGCTATCTCCGCAGGAAATGCAGTTTAAATCCCCAAGCGTTGCCCAAGCTATGCAGGCAGCTCGCAAGGTCTGCCCTGGCCCCCATCTGATCGCGGGAATTCAAGTCACGCGTGTTGAGATCTGAAATTTGTTGCCTTCCGGGTCTTCGCCATCACAGAGCACCAGACTGCCGAACACCATCGGCTTGAACATCTTTACACCTGCCGCAATGAGTTCTTCACGAACCTTCATGGGGTCAGCACTGTAGAAGACGAACTTATTGCGGGTCCGGCCCCCCGGCTTGCTGGCTTTATGCAGAGCGATGTTGCAACCGCCGGCTTCAAATTCGATCCATTCATCTGGACTGTAGCTCTTGCTTTCGATTGGTCTGAGGCCCAGCGTATCTCGGTAAAAGGCTGTGACCTTTGGCATATCCTTTACGAATAAAATGATGCGGGCCATGTTTCCAATCATCATGTGCCTTTCTGTTTGTTAAGAGTCCAGGATTCGTTTTCCGGTGAGCTTCAGAAGAGGAAAACTCCGCCAAGTCGGAGCACTTCAAATGGGGCAGCCGGCTCTTTGGAGGTCTGGGTGTGCAGCTACGAAGCGTCCGAGGGGTTCTCAAAGCACAGTTCGTAGCCATCGGGATCTTTGAGGAATATCTGCTTCATCCCATAAAACGCTGTAGTTGGTTCAGTCGCCTTAATCCCGCGCTCTGTGATTTCTCGATACACTGCATCCGTATCCTCACAAATAAAATAGAAGCAAACACCTTTGCCGCGCATCCCGGCCGGTGGATCTTCATCACATACCTGTTGCAGCATCAGCGCCGCGCCCCCGTGCTGAAGCCAGCACCAGGCAAGTTGTCCATCCGGCTCCCATTTGGATGTCATCTCAAACCCAAGCCCGTTGCAATAGAACTGGCTTGATTCGACGATGTCTGAGACAAACAGCAGAGGTGCGGTCTGTGATACTTTCATTGAAGATTCTCGTAACCCGATCATTCCTAAGGATGAGCCTCTGGTAGCGAAATTACCCGCCGTATCGTGAGATTTCATCCAACTGATACACACCTTTTAACCTGACGGGAGTCACCCCATGAGCCTCGAATTCCGCCACGATGAATTCGCATTGGATACCAAAGCAGCGATCAATGTCAGGGCGAATTCAGATAGCTCTTGAGATCAGGATGCGGGAATTTTTCAGGATCGAACCATTGTTCGCGCCTTGACGATACCCAGGGGCGGTTGCCCGATATTTCGGACCAGCGGTGCCAGTCACCGGAGTTGGGGACGATCAAGCGGAGCAGTTCGTCCTCGTCCTTTGGACCCTGGTATTCGAGGGACGGCCCCCAGGGCATGTCAGCAGCGAAGCGTTGTGGGTTCGGAAATTTCCGGGCGTCCATTGTCTGGGTGACACGGGTCGCGGCCAGGATATTACCGGCCTCGCTCATCAGCACGAATCTACCGGGCACATACTGTTTTAAAGGCCAATCAAATCGAAGAGTTTCGCCTGGAACGGGCTTGAGCCAGATTGCGCCGGTGTTCAGGGGAGCTGAAAAGTTCCGTCTGCCTGGCGGAATAACATGCACGGCTCTGGGACTCTGAATCGATACCGGCGCCACCAATTCTTCTCGACCGAAGACATAAAGCTCGATGGCATAGACACCTTTGAGGCCGTCCTTTGGGATGGTAATCTCGACTGGTGCGCTGGCGTAAGCGAGACTCGGCCAATGGACCTCGAAGGTCGTATCCGCCATCACTTTGTTCGAAGGATCCACAACGCGGTAACGGCACTTTTCGGGATGTTGCAAGAGGCTCAGGCGGTGCGTTTGAGCGGAATCATCTTCGTCCAGGACCAGGCAGACATGCCGGAGTTTAGACCAACCGTCCTGCCGGAGATCAGCCGGAACTGGCAATCTGCTGCCGAGGCCTGGCATGGGTAAAAAAACCTTGAGGCCGCCCGGCTTCGGGCAGCTTCAGCAATTCGGACATGACGATTGGCCAATCACGAAGAATGGGGCCGGCCTCGTGCCCGTGGATAGAACTCAATCCTTCCCAAATACCGGGCTGGTCGACCAGTGAGGCGACTTGTGTTCGGGCAACCCGGGCTGCCACGTCGAGCCAGTGCTTTTCGCCCGAATGCCGAAAAAGGTTGATGGATGTCCAAAGCGAAAGTGGGCCGCCAACGCATCCGGTAGGGCCAGCTTTGACAGGGTCGCCGATGTGTCGGTGCCAGCGTTCTATCACCGGGCCGAGCTTTTCCCAGCCGTAGATGCGTGCGGCGACATTCAGCGGCTGGTCCAGGTAATGGTTGGTTTTAACGTGGGGGAAGTTGCCGGAATCGAGCTGCGATCGCAGAGTTAAATCAAGTACCTCATCGAGCAGTTCTTTTATTCGCTTGTCCCACGTTGCCTCGTAAAGCACACCGAGATTTTTAATCATCACGAAAAGATGCCGGCCCGCGTTCTTCCTCGGGTCTTCCTGGAAATGGGCCATCCAGCCCTCCCGCCCTTCCCAGTGAGCAATACCTTCGATGTGTTCAAGCATGACGTCGTGGGCACGTTCATAACCGGTCATGTACCAGCAGTAGGGCAGGTATTCCGAATCTATAAAGAAACTGAAATGCTGTGGGCCATACCCCCAGTGCAGAGCGGAGTAGTGATACTGGCCACCGAGCACTTTGAAAGTCTCGGTATCTCGCTTCAAATTCGGCACATGGCACATGTCGACATCCATGCAGTGCCGGCTGTTCTTCTCTCCATGATCCCAGTAGCGACGGTCACCGCTTCGCAGCCATAGCGCCCAAGGCACGATAGACCAGCCTTTACCGTGGTTCATCCAATAGCGGTAAAGGGGCACTCCGTCCGCGGTCCAGGTCCACTGGATATCTCCGTAGTTCCATGTGCCGAAATCTCCATACTCCCCTTGTTCGCGAGTGAACCAGTTGAAGGCGCGTTTCAGTCCCGTTTCGATTTCGGGGAACGACTTTTCATCCAGTGGTGAAGCTGGGCTGGGGAGTTCCGCTTTTATAGCAAAGGAGGGCTCGGCAAACCCAAGCACCGGGTTTTGCGCGAATATGTTTTTCACTTCAGGAGTGACCTGTCTGTCGCCATACCAAAGCAGCAATTCCCAAGTCTTAGCGATGCCGAGCGGCGACACGTGAGGCAAGGCTTCCTGGCCGTTCCAGACGACATCGTTGCCTGGTACTCCTGCCTTGAAGATTCGGAGATTCCAAACCTTGATATTTTCCCTGACAGCGTCTACGGCCACATCAGTTGCCTTCAGGTTCATCGGCGTATTCGGGTTCGGGCCGATGAGGCTGACTGACAGGCGACCGTTCGGATTCTGCAGCGATACGGGAAATTGCTGCCACGGCCAGCGCAACGCCATGAATTGCACCTCGGGTTCTGTCGGCTGTCTGGACGGCTGGTCCGCATTAGGAGTGACCTGAATCCAACCGTCGAGCCGACTGCCAACGCCAATGCCTGCAGTTCGATTCCAGTCCACCTGCCTTACCTGGAGTCCAGCATAGCTGCTGGGATATATCCGGTGACCATCGACCGCGGAGAGAGTTTTCCCATTCGGCACCGCTTCGCTTGAAGTGAAGGACAGCTCGGAGATCGTGGTTTCGTCACCGGTCAGCCAGACCAGTGTGTGATAGACACGGGCGAACGAGCAGTTTGCGTAGAGGCGAACACGGGTGATGTGTTGTGCGATACGCTTCCCATTTTTTGCGGTGTAGTAGCCGCCGATTTTGACAACAGACCGGACCGGACCATCGCGTTCCAACTCCACTTTCCATTCATCCTGGTCCCCGTAGTCGATGCCCTGGCCGTCACGGAGTTTGAATACGCCGAAGTTGCCCCCGGTCCGGGAAAAAGTGAACTTCCGTTTTCCAGTATCCACAGAAATGGCTGCGTCCTTCTTCTCGATACGGAACGCGCTCTGTTTTACGCGCTCGATATCTGGCCCAGACTCAAGAAAAAGCCGCTTAGTCTTGCCCGCATCGAGCTGTGCAAAAGTATCGACCAGAAGCCACCGGACATGTGTTTTTACAGGCGTCCAAGTCGCCATAGTTTCAAACTGGCCTGGAACCGCCTGCCCACTCTCGTCAACCACTCGAACCCCGTCAGTAAAAGCGAGCGTTTCTTTGGGAAAGGGCACGCCAAATGTAACTGGCTGTGTACCGCTGAAGGATTGAACTCCGTCTGGAACGTCAAAGTGAAGGGGGATGCGTTCAGCGTGAATGGAAACGGCCAGCGAAAAGAGCAGGCAGCAAAAAAGTGGAGAAAGCGCAGGACTGTTTCTCAAAGTATTCATCAACGCTGTTGTGGGCATTATTCTTTGCATTGTGAGCGAATAAATATCCAGCTTCAGAGGGCTGTATTTTCGGCCTTCCTGAGCAATTCGACGATCTCCGCACAGAAGCGAGACGATTCCGCTCCCAGGAGAGTCCTCCCCGTCACGCGGAGAAGTTACTGAAAGTGAGACTCTAGAATTTTCCGGGACTGTCGCCCGGTAAAATGAGCCCCTTCGCAGGACACCGAACATCGGGTTGTAAACGATCTCTGGAGGCGTTTCTGCGAGGTTTTTTGCTCCAGTATTTTATGGTACACACTTTCAGACGAGGAGGGGCGAACGCCCCGAAAGCGCCATGACTGGCGCACTACGAAGGGTCAAAGAGGCAGTCGTAGTCTTACGATCTCTTCGTTCGTAGTCGGCGAGTCATCGCCGCTCAGGGGCTTATCGACGGCCTTGGCAACGATCACCTGGCTTGTGCCCCGGGCAACATGCTTGTGCCCTTCGGGAGCGGAAGAGGCGGAAGTATAATGTAACACTTTTGATAAGGTCGATGTCCAGAGTTCTTCACCGGAGCGAACGATTCCTCTACCGGGGGCGTGCTCGATCTATTTGGGTTCTGGGCTGAGCCGGATACGATTCGTTACGCTCAAATATCGCCGCCCTGAGTGCGGAACGGCTTCGGGGATTTCTTAGACAGGCTGCAACAGGTTCCTGACGACGATTGGCGGAAATACACAATCTCCAGTTTAAGCACCCATAAATTCTAGGAATGGAAGCACCCCATAAGGTCATTGTTGTCGGAGGTGGAATCACAGGCCTCACTGCAGCGTACCGTCTTGTTACCGATGCGAAGAGGGCGGGCGTTCAGCTTGAAGTAAAATTGCTCGACGCGGCCGAGCGCACAGGCGGTGTGATCGGGACTTCTCGACGTGACGGATTTGTAATGGAGGAAGGGCCCGACTGCTTCATCTCTACCAAACCGGAAGCCCTCGAGATCTGCCGTGAACTCGGCATTGAAGACCAGGTCATTGGGACAAGCCCCACGCATCGACGCAGTTTCATTGTTCGGAGAAACCGACTGCTTGAAGTGCCAAAGGGTTTTTACCTTCTGGCGCCGGACTCCTTCCTCTCTCTGGCAAGAACACCGATATTCAGTGCGGCCGGTAAAGCTCGGATGGCGTGTGATGTTCTCATCAAGCGCAAGGCTGATGACAAAGATGAATCGCTCGAGTCCTTCGTAGTGCGTCGATTAGGCCGTGAGGCCCTCGACCGTATGGCACAACCGATGGTGGCCGGTATTTACACCGCGGATCCAGCGAAGCTCTCTCTGAAGGCGACGTTCCCTCAATTCCTCGAGTGGGAGCAGGAATACGGAAGCATCATCCGTGCGCTCTGGATCCGAAAAAAGGAACAGGCGTCCTCAGCATCGGCCAGTGGAGCGAGATACAGCCTGTTCCTGTCCTTGAGAAAAGGATTGCAGACACTCACGGACAAGCTGAAGGCGTCTCTGCCTGAGGGCTGCGTTCAGACGGGCGTATCTGTAAATCAGGTCAGCCGGGAAGGCAAAGGGTGGCAGCTCGAAACGAACAAACACCCGATGTCTGCAGATGCACTTTGTCTGGCAATACCTGCAAACCTCGCGGGCGGCCTGCTGAATAAGGTGAGCCCGAATCTTTCATCGGAACTGACCGGCATCGAGTATCACGGCGCTATCACGGCCAACATGGTTTTCCGTCGTGAGGACGTGGATCATCCGCTCAACGGAATGGGCTTTGTCGTCCCGGCAGTAGAACGAAAGAACATCATTGCCTGCTCGTTCTCCAGCGTGAAGTTTGAGGGGAGAGCGCCCGGAGAGTTTGCCTTGTTGCGAGCATATATCGGGGGGCCTGGCCAGCAATCACTTCTCGGCAGAGACGACACTTTTATTGCAGACCTCGTGGAAAGGGATCTGCACGCCATTCTTGGCCTGCAGGCCAAACCGATGCAGACACACATCTCCTACTCGAAAAATGTGATGCCGCAGTATCACATTGGCCATCTCGATCGGGTTGAGCGGATTGAGAGGCAGCTCGCTCAGGTGCCTGGACTGGCCCTTGCCGGCAACGCTTACCGAGGGGTTGGAATCCCAGATTGCATCAGAAGCGCGACTGCGGCGGCGGCGGCTCTATCGGCTTTCCTGGATGGCTCACGGCAGTCTGAATGAGCAGGCCACACGTGCTCCACCCTCGGGCTGGTTTGTAAAAACAATGGTGGCGCCGATCATGTCAGCCCGATAACGCATGATGCTCAGCCCCAGGCCATCTTTGCCACGACGAATTTTGGGAAAGCCGGCCCCATCATCCTCGATGGACATGGTAATGACGTCGCCATCACTCTTCAGAGATACCAGGATCTTCTTTGCTCCACCGTGGCGGACCGCATTATTGATGGACTCTTGCGCAATTCTGTAGAGGTGAGTGGCCTTGGCATGATCCTCCAGGCTGAAGTCCAGATTCGTTTTCAGCCGGCATGCTACGTCGAACAGGGATTTCACGTTTTCACACAGGTCGCGGACCGCATCAATAAACCCGGTCGCCTCCAGGTGCACGGGAATCAGGTCACGGGCGAGTTTGCGAGTCTGATCAATTGCCTGATTGACCAGTTCACTGATCTGCTGGGCGTCTTCTGCTGCCGAAAGATTCAGAGCCCGGAGTTTCTGAGACAGTGCTTTTGCATGCAATGAAATACCGGTGAGATGCTGACCAAGGTTGTCATGCAGATCATTACCAATCCGCCTCTGTGCATCGCCACTGATTTCAAGAACTTCCCTTTCCAACCGAATGCGATCCGAGATGTTCAGGGCTACCCCAATGAGACTCTTCAAGCTGCCATCTACATCGAAGACGGGCCAGTAACGCCCTTCCCAGTGAACGCCCTGAACCTCTACGATATAAGAGAATTCCTCGCCAAGCAGGGCACGCTCAAACTGGCTGATAACGTCAGCGTAATCCCCGTACAAGTCGTAAATACTGCGGCCGACAGCCTCGCCCCCTTTCAACCCGAGACTCTCCAGTCCTTTGCCTTCGGACAATGTGAACGTGCCAGTCGGGTCGACCTCAAAGAGGACAAGAGGCGCGCTATACACGACGTTCTTCAATTGACGCTCAACTTCACTCTGCTCGGTCACATCAACGAAGATGCGGATCATGCTGTGGAGAGCCCCTTCCATGGTGAAGTAGGGAGCGCCGGCGGTTACCACTGTTTTCCTGCCACCCTTATTTCCAATGACCTCCAATTCCCGTGCGCCGGATCCACTGCTCGTACGATTCACCAGGCGAACCGGACCTTGCTCAGCAAAAAGGGAGTGATAGCGAAGTCCCTGCAGCTCAACTGCGTCCTCGATCTCAAGCAATTCGCGCATGACCGGATTGAGATAAGTTGTCAGGCCATCGGGTGTAAAATGCCAGATTCCGACCGGGCTGTTTTCGCTCAGCGTGCGGAAGAGTGCTTCGCTCTGTCGGAGTGCCCCTGCAGATTCCTTTAGTTCGATAATGTCGCCAAGCAGAGAGCAAAAAATTGAGAGGATAGCCTGTTTACTTGGGTCGGGCTCTGCATCGGAAAGGGTGTCATTCAGAAAAACTCCCTTGGATCGCAGTCCGGGGTGGAGAGGAGTGATGCTGGTGATCGCCAGCCAGTTTTTGGGTGCTTTGTCTTTGAATTCGGCATCCCAATCAAGAAGCGGGTCTCTAAGGAGAGTCCAATGGGTGTCTTCCGCAGCCAACAGACCAAACCGCTCGGTAGTGCCTTCTGGCTTTCCAAAGACGACTTGCTCCAGGTTCAGCACTTCTCCATTTTGTCGCACCCCGTAAGTGCCTCGCATGACGGGCCCTTCCTCGATAAAAATGGCACAACGTTCAAGGCCAATAAACCGATGTGCGAATTCCGCCGCGCCTTTGTAAAGACTGTCCAGATCCTCACAAGAGCTGAGTTCGTTCGTGGCCTGCCCAATTCTGCGCAGGGCGTTGACCAGGCCTTTTTGTTTCTGCTCGATCTGTTTCTTGTCGGAGATGTCTTCGGCCGCGCCTTCATAATGCAAGATCTGGCCCGAAGAAGTTTTCACGGCCCGCGCGCTGTGTCTGAGCCAGAGCCGGCGGCCGTCCTTTTGCAGCAGATTCGTTTCAAAGTCTTCTATCGTTCCCTCGATATCGAGCGCAATTTTGAGGTCCTGTCCCAGCCTGAATTCCTGTTCGAGAAGTGTTGCTGAATCTTGATAACCATAAAGCTCGGCCATGCACTGATTCGCCTGCACAAACTTACCAGTATTGTCACACCGATAGAGTCCCATAGGTACCTGATTAAAGAGCACCTGATATCGTGCTTTCTCGTGTTCCAGCTCTTCTTTGTGCCTCGCAGCCTGGAGGACGCTCTTGACGGACATGCTGAGCCGGCCGGAGCCTGGCCGTTTCAGGACATAGTCATTCAGACCGGCCTTCATTGCCTGGACTGCAATCTCTTCGCTGCCCGTTCCGGTATACATGATGACGGGCAAATCCGGCAGGCAGAGCCGCACATGCTTGAGAATCTCAACCCCGTTGCCATCGGGCAATTTAAGATCCGTAATGATGATGTCGAACTCGTCCTCAGTCAGGGCCACCCGAAATTCCTCGACAGTGCCCACTTCCCGAAAGTGGAATTTCGGGAAATCCTGCTTCAATTGACTGACGGCAACCTTCCTGGTCACCAGGTCATCATCAACAATGAGAATTTTTGTTTGTGTCGTCACCGGCTGCCTCGGGTTGAGACCAGCACACCGAAATATCTAGACGGAATCCGGCAGCCCCGGAGGGGCTAAATCCGTAAAGTGATTTGCAGCGAACTGTAATCGTGCAGGTTAGTTAAACCGAAGGGGTTGGAGAATCAATTGGGCAAACAGGTCAGTGTGACGGGCTTTTACCCAGATTCTGCCACAAGTCCAAGGGCCCCGAATTGTCCGCCGATCTTGCTGAGATTTCTGGGTTCTTACTCTTGATCCTGCCACAACCTCCGGCAGCGACCAAGACCAGGAAAACGCGTAGGTATCAAATACCTTGATTCCGGTATTCGGATACCAAAGCGCCATCCATTTTGCTTAGAAGTTAAAACAGCCGCGAAACGATTTGCCGCGGCAGTTACTCGTGAACCAGGAGTAGGTGAGCTCGTTAGTTGTTCTTGATTGCGGGAATTTCCGTCGATGTCTCGTGCGCATGAATACGGCGATTGATGGCGACCCTGAGCATGAGAGCTTTCAATGCCTGGGCCATCTCCGGGGCGCGTTGATAACGATTCTTTGGACTCTTATCCATGGCCTTCAGGATCACTTTTTCGACCGTCGCCGGGATGGTCGGGCACAGCAGACGTGGTGCGATAGGCTCCCAGAAAAGAATTCGTGAAAGGACATCTTCGGTGCCTTGGCCTCGGAAGGGACGGACACCAGTAAGCAATTCATACATCACGATTCCCAGAGCATAGATATCCGAACGCTGGTCGACAGTGTTCGGGGCGAGCAGTTGCTCCGGCGCCATGTAAAGCGGAGTGCCGGCGGTCTCATCTTCCTCTTCT
>JAQBXN010000061.1 GCA_027625095.1 Planctomycetota bacterium
AGAGTAGTGGGCTTAGTAATTCGTACAGCAAATTTAGCTAGGTATTCTTCTGTCCCGAGGCGCGCAGTCGAATAACCCCGGACTTCAGGCCTGTCATTACCCAGATCACTGGCAGGGCTCGAAACCGCTTTACTTGCCTACGGCCATAAGAAAGAGCTATGTCAAGCCGGCATGGGCTTTGAGGGACTTCCTTGAGATCAGGAGTCAGGCTCGAAAGCCGTTAGGGGGGCGTCCATCCTGGAAAAGTTTGGATTAACCGGTTGTGTGAACGAGGTGATTGGCCGCACCGTTTGGTGCTGCATCAGGCCCGACACGTAACGCTGTCGCTGGTGGGCTTTTGATGAGCGCGATCTCATCGCCTCTGAGTTCAAATTCCAGAGCCGGTTCGCCCAGCTCATTTCCGAAGGCGACGATGTTCGAGGCTTCTTTGCCCACCACGATTCCGATGGCCCGACGGCCATCGTGGGCCGCGGGAGAAATCGAATTATTCAGAAGGTGAACGTGCTGAGTAGCGCCGTCGATGAAGATCTCACCCTCGCTTTTCCTGGTGCAGTTTCCAATCAGGCGGTTGCCTTCGAATTGGCAGCGATGTCCTGCCATAGCCTCATCGCCAGGTCGAAAGTAGAGGCCGCTCCCGCCGTTGGCTTCGATGTGATTGTTGCGGATCAGATGGTCCGTATCGCGGCCGCCAACTGAAATGCCAACGCCGCCATTATCCCTGAGTTCGCACTCTTCGGTCAGCGAAAACGAAACTCGCAGGCAATAGAAGATGCCGTCGTTTTCATTGTCTGTGCAGCGAACTCGCTGCATGATCGGGCGAACTGATCCGCTCCCGGGATGCAACCCGTGGCCGTTATTGCCTTCACAAACGCAGTCCTCGATGTGGACGTCTTTTGTCTGTTGGAAGCTGATGCCGTCACCGTTGTAGCGACTGACAGCGACATGGCGGATGGTGACATCCGCGGCCTGGAGGAGAAAGATACCACCTCCGCGGCATCCGTTGAGATGCTCGTTTTCATAGCGGTTGCCCTCGATGGAAAGGCTCTCAATGGTGACATTTGCGAGGTGGTAGCCGCTGATGACCGGATACACGCTGCGCACGATGCATTCGTTGGCGCGGGAGTAATCGTGATTCAGGAAACGGCTTGTGCCGAAACGGTCGCCGTCGCGCCAGGAGAGCGTAGCCACGGTGGTGTAAAAGCCCCCGGAATTCTTGTCCTGAATGTGAACTCCCATTCCGGGTCGAAATTTATCAGGCTCGGCAAGGGAGACATCGAAGTGCCCATACCCGAGATCTGCCGAGAGTCCCGATTTCACCATGGCTGTTTTGCGCAGGACAGTCTCTTCGCCAGCACCGCAGATATTCACATTGCTCGACAGATGGAGTGAGTCGTGCATCTCATAAGTGCCCGGCCCGATGACGACAGTCCCCCCGCCTTTTTCAGTTGCCGCGTTCACCGCAGCCTGGAGGGCCGTGTTGTCATTTCCAATAAAATCTCCTTTGGTCTGGCCGACGGTGATGATGATTTTGTTGCTCATTCAATTACAACCTTCTCAAATATGCTTCAGGGTTATTCAGAAAGGAACGTGTCAGGGATACATGCTCTACGTCATCGTATGGAATCTCTGAGACTGGAATGGAGTCAAAGTTCAGTATCCGGGCATTCGGAAATGCCATCAGAATAGGAGAATGGGTGGCGATGATGAACTGACAATTCTGCTCTACCATTTCTTTCATCATGGAAATCAGTGTCAGAATCCGAAGTGGTGAAAGCGGCGTTTCTGGTTCATCCATCAGGTAGAGCCCCCCGGGCACCATCCGCTGTTTGAAGAATTCGAGAAAACTCTCGCCGTGGGACTTGGCGTCAGGGTCTTGGCCATAACTGCTTTCGAGCGCGGTACGCTGCCCGCGTGCCATTCCTGTGGCAAGTTGGCGGCCATAGCCGGTGAGTTCTGTCGAGAATTGTTCCTCCATCTCACTGAGATCTTCCTGGTCGCGAGCCACTCGTTTGGTGAAGCCGAAGAAATCTTCCGCTCGGAAATAGAAGCCACGCATACCGCTTCCTTTCTTTGACAGGCGAAGCTGAGCGGCCAGTTGTCGTGCATGTTCGAGGGTGGGATCGGTATCAATGATCTCACTGCCGGCGCAGGTGGCGTTTACCGCGGCCGCGATTCCTTCGAGGAGAGTGGACTTGCCGGAGCCGTTTTCACCGACGAAGAAGGTGACCGGAGATGGAAAGTGAATCTCTCCCATGTCACGGACGATGGGGATCGAGAACGGGTAGTGCTCCGGTAACTCCCCGGCATTCTTCAAACGTATGGATTGGAGCGATGACATTGCGGTGTTGTGATGCTTAAGCCGGATTTGGATCTGCCCGTCATGATGGCAAGTTAATTGGGATGAGAAAGTTCAATCGCCTTAGAGACGCCACTCATCACCGCGCGCGTCCACGAGCTTCAACGATGCTTGCCCACCCCAATTTTCGGGCACAATTCATCGAGAGGGCATTGAGAGCATTTTGGGGAAACAGGCACGCAGACGTTTTGCCCAAAGGTCACCAGTAGATCGTTGAAAGAGATCCAATGCCGTTTTGGAAGGCAAGCACGGAGCACCATCTCGGATTCGTCGGGCGTCTTCGTTTCGACAAATCCCCATCGGTTGCTGATCCGATGGACGTGGATGTCCACACAGATGCCGGGTTTGTTGAAGCCCATGGTCACCACGAGATTGGCTGTCTTTCGGCCGACTCCTTTCAATTTTGTGAGTTCATTGATCGTGTCCGGCACTTTGCCATCGTATTCCTTGATCAGTGTTCCGCACAGCTCACGCATGGAGGCCGCCTTGGTCCGGAAGAATCCCGCCGGATAAATGAGATTCGCTATTTCTTCCACTTCCAGCTTCAACATCTTTTGGGGGGTATCCGCCTTGGCGAACAGTCGCTTGGAAGCGGCAAAGGTGACTTCATCCCTGGTGCGAAGACTGATGATACAGGAGATGAGCACCCGAAACGGGTCGCGTCTCTTCGCCAGTTCGGTGACTGCAGGCGTCTTGAAATTCTTCGCTTCCTTCCTTACCCGGCGAAGGAACAGATTGATATCAATATCTGACATTGTGGCTCATGTCGCGGACAACTGACCCAAAGGTCACGGCAGGCGCGATACCAGTGCGTCGCCTCACAGATTTCAATTTGGGAATTGCAGGCTACGATATCCGTTTCTCCAATTCATCTGAAACGTCTTCCACAAACGGAGTCCTCCCTTGAAAGTCACAATGGGCGAGCATCAGCTCGATCTGCCAGGCAAGTATTTTGACACCATGATCGAATCCAATGATATATACGGCGACGCCGGGGCCATGCAGGTACGGATGGAGGAGAGGGGGTATCTCCTCTTCAGGGACGTTCTGAACAAAGACACCGTAATGCGCGCCCGCCTGCAGATGATGGAGGCGTTAAACGATGAAGGCCTGCTGGATGAAAACTATCCAATCATCGACGGAGTCGCGAAAGATCCTTCCAAAGGCGGTTTCAGAGGCGGCAGCAATCGGCTGACTCAGGCCCCGGCATTCGTGGAACTCGTCCGGGAAGGTGAGGTGATCAAGTTCTTCGAACGTTTTCTAGGGGGCGAGGTGCGGCCCTACGATTACCGGTGGCTGCGCATTGCCCAGCCGGGAAAATTCACAGCCATGCACTATGACGTGGTTTACATGGGGCGGGGGACAAAGAACCTTTTCACCGCCTGGATTCCACTTGGCGGCGTGCCCATCGAACATGGAGCACTTGCGGTGCTGGAAGGCTCTCATAAATTCGAACGAGTCAAGGAAACCTACGGCCAGATGGATGTGGACCGGGACAATTTTCAAGGGATGTTTTCAACCGATCCGGTGGAGGTCGTAGACCGTCACGGCGGGCAGTGGAAGACAACTTTTTACAATGCAGGGGACCTGCTTGTGTTCGGCATGTACACCATGCACGGCTCGCTGACGAACCTTTCAAATCACTTTCGGCTTTCATCGGATACCCGTTATCAGCTTGCATCCGAACCCATCGACGAGCGCTGGATCGGTGAGAATCCAAAATCCCATTATGCGTGGGGCAAAGAGGCAACGCCTACCCCAACCGCAGAGCTGCGAAAAGTATGGGGAGTCTAGGCCGCCGCGTTCAGCCGTTGCTGACGATAGCGCCGAGCATCTCGTAGAAACGACCCGGCGAGTAGAACGTAAACTCAAGCTGCCCGGCGAAACAGACCCGCTCGCCATCCTTCAGCTTGGTCTGGGCGTGTGGTCGCAACTGACGCCGCTCGATAAACGTGCCGTTTTTGGAATTGGCATCCGTAAGAAAGAAGTCGCTTCCAGATGAAGAACGAGAGAAGTAGGCGTGAAACTTGGAAACGCCGGCGATATCCAGCACAACGTCATTGTTTATCGTTCTGCCCACATTAATCATTCCCGCGAACAGGCTCGAACGCTGTTTGGCCACTGGGAAGATCATGCCCCGTTCCGGTTTCATGTTGAGCGATTGCGGAGTGATTTTGCCGTCCCTGAGCTGTTGGGTCAGAGTAACCGTAGAGAATATGTCGCCTTCCTTTGCCTCATCCGGCCCCCGCTGCTGTACAAGGACAGGGTAATTATGCTCCCTGAGGAATTCCTCTCGAGACATGGACTCTCGCAACCGCAAATAATTTAAAAGGGAAATTCCCTTGGTTTCAGAACTCATTCGATGGCTCACTCGGCCCCTGAGAGTAGCAGGGAGAATGTGGTGTCTGCCGATTCCTCCCCAAATCCGCAGCATCTTAGAATCAGGTCCGCGCTTTTCAATTTGTCGCACCCCACACAACGGCTTCATACCTCCGGAATGTGTTGACCTTTCTGCATACCTTCCGCAGTATCGGCTCTTCCCCTTCATCAACAACAATCGACCATGTCAGCAGACCTCAATCCAACCGGGAAAAGACCCAACCTCATTCTTATCACGACCGACCAGCAACGGGGAGATTGCCTCGGCTGTGATGGGCATCCCTGTGTCGAAACACCCTACCTGGACGAGATGGCGGAACAAGGCGTTCACTTCGCCACTGCCTACACCTCGGTGCCTTCATGCACACCGGCCCGGTCGGGCATTCTTTCAGGGATGGACCAGTGGAATCATGGCAGGCTCACCATGGCCGGCGGAGATGCGCTGGAGTTCCCCGCTACCATGCCCGGTGAACTCGCCAGGGCAGGCTACCACACTCAAGCGATCGGCAAGATGCATTTCGGCCCGCAGCGAAGGCTGTACGGGTTTCACAACATGGTGCTCGATGAGAGCTCCAGGCGAATCGGAAACTTCGTGAGCGATTACCATGAGTGGTTCGAGGAAAACAAGGACGGCCCTTACGGATATCGAGACCACAGCATCGACTGGAACAGTTGGATGGGGCGGCCGTCCCATCTGCCGGAACACCTGCATCCGACGTGGTGGACGGCCAGCGAGGGCGTGAAATTCATCAAACACCGCGACCCGACGAAACCGTTCTTCACGTGGCTCTCTTTTGCCAGACCCCATTCACCGTACGACCCGCCGCAGACCTACTACGATATGTACATTAACAACAAGAATGTACCCAAGGCAGCCATCGGCGACTGGTGCGGCGAGTTTGATAAAAAGGTTGCCAACACCAATGCGCCGTTTACCCATCGTACGGATGAGGAAGTACACCGAGGCCGCGCCGCTTATTACGGAAACATCACATTCATCGATCATCAGATAGGCCGTTTCCTGTATGAGTTTCGCCATTTCGATCCGGCAAACTTTGAGAACTCATTCATCATTTTCACCTCCGATCACGGCGACATGATGGGCGACCACTACCACTGGCGGAAGACCTACGCATACGAGGGCAGTGCCCGCATCCCGTTCATTGTGAAATACCCGCGCGGCTGGGAGGTCGAACGAAATGTAAAGTGCGACAAGCCCATCGAACTGCGCGACATCATGCCCACCATGCTCGACGCCGCGGGTGTCCCCATCCCGGAATCAGTGGACGGCGAGAGTCTGCTCAATATCACACGGGGCCGAGAGGATTGGCGCGAGTTTGTTCAGGGCGAGCACACGGGCTGCTATACCCACGAACAGGGCATGCAATATGTGACCGACGGTAAGGAGAAATACATCTGGTTTCATCACACCGGCAAGGAGCTCTATTTCGACCTCCAAAACGACCCGCTCGAATGTCACAACCTTGCAAGAGATCCGAACGTTCAAACGAGGATCAAAGTGTGGCGTCATCGTCTTGCGCAGCTAAACGAAGACCGGGGCGATCCAAGGGGCCAAGACGGCGAACTCGTCGTGCAGGAGAAAGCGATTACGCTCACTGACAACTATTACAAGTGGAAACAGCGGGCTGCAGAGGCGATTGAAAAAGGATTCAGCTACTAAGAAAACTTTCTCATTCTTCGCTTTCGAACTCGGTCAGAAGGCCGCACCAGGTAACCTTTCTGGGCACTCACGGCGACTGTTCAAACTTTTGGCTGGTCTCCCAAATCCACGACATTTCCGGTCAGAATCGATTCGTACAAGGCATCGACCACCTTCATCTGGTTGATGCTGTTCTGTGGTGAGATGCGGTGCGGCTGCCCGCTCTCGAGGCAATCGCAGAGATGGTCAAGCTGGTTCACAAACTGGTGAACCGGACCGAACTCCTGAGTTTCGGTCTTCCTGCCCTGTCTGAAATGCGTCATGGTCGCCACTTGACTTTCGTTGTTCCAGACCGGCTCGAGCTTGAGCATGCCGTCGGCCCCGCAAATCTCGGCGTAGTGAGCAACACCGGAACGCCATCCAAAAGACAACTGTGCGGTTGCGTCATTGGGGAAAGTCAGAAGTGCATAGACCGCGTCATCCACGTCCATGCCCATCTGTACGGTGGCGTACACACGAGTCGGCTCGGCGCCGAAAACGTATCTTGCATGATGAATGCAGTAACACCCCAGGTCATATACAGCTCCGCCGCCTCGGGCTCTGTCCCAACGCCAATTTGACTCGGGCGGACGGTTTGTTGCATTACCGCTGGACATACAGAAGGTGCTGCGAATGGTGGTTACTTCACCCAATTCACCTGCGTCCACCAGTGCCTTTGCTTGAAGATGCATCGGGTGATGCCGGAACTTGAACGCCTCGGCGATCAGGATGCCGTTCTCAATGGCCACTTTTGCCATGTCCTCCGCTTCGAGTGCATCCTGTGCGAACGGTTTTTCACACAGGATCGCTTTAACCTTTTTCGATCGTGCGATTCGATTGCTGACCTCACGGTGAAGAATGCCCCAGGTGCAGACGATGGCGATATCCAGATTTTCCTCCTCCAGCATCTCGTCCAGATCGAGATATCGGTTCTCGACGCCGAACTCATCGCAGTAGGTATTCAGTGCCCCTTCTGAAACGTCGGTAACTGCGCACAACTCAACACGGTCAAGATTCTGGCAAGCGTAAGTATGGGCGCGGGAGATGCCGCCGGTGCCGATCAGGCCAACGCGAAACCTGTTTGCTGATGACATATATAAAACTCTTATCTGAGGTGGAAGTTCTGTGGATTGCCGTACGGTATGGGGGCTCAACCCTGAAGGACTCTGGAGCCTTAAGATTGACAGACCAATTCAAGAACGTATAGGTTTCTTGTAACATTGAAAATTGAACCATGCGACACCTTTGTATCACCCTGAACAGAACAGATATTCCACCCATGAGTGCAAGGATAAAGACACAACACGCCCGTCAAATTCGAACTTCAAGTCTTTCCATTGGCGCGCCCCATCGCCACCATCGCAGGCCAGGTTGCCAGCCTGGCTCTTTTCTGACGGGTAACCAACCCATCCCGCGACTGGCCGGCAAGCTGGCTGCTTGTGGCTTAGGAGTGCTTCTTGCCCTGCTCCCACTCCTCATCCACGCTGAAGAATCAGAAGCTCCCCAATCATCGACCCCTGGCCGGCAGGTTTTTGCCCATTACATGGTCTGCTTCCACAGTTCGGTCGAGTTCTACAAGCAGGAGATCGAACTTGCCCAGCGATACGGCATCGATGGCTTTGCGCTCAACTGCGGGCAGTGGAAAGAGACGAATTACGAAAAGGCCGGCGAGCGTATTTACCAGGCGGCGAAGGAACTTGGCACCGGGTTCAAGCTGTTCTTTTCTCCTGATCTCAACGGCCTGCGCGATCTGCCCAACAACATCGGGGATATGGTCAACCGTTTCTACGAGCACCCAAACCAGTTTCGCTGGGATGGCCGGGCTGTTCTTTCAGGCTGGGCCGGTCGAGCGGATACTTACGCTGAGTCCGTCAATCGCCTGAAAGGGGAGGGCCGAAAAGTCTGCTTCGTGCCGTTCGTTTACGACCCCAAGTACGCCAGTATCTGGAGCGCCGAGAAGGTGATGCGACATTTCCAGGGCCAGCCTCACATGGATGGCATCTTCCATTTCGGGGGAGATGGATCGGTCCAGAATGCTCTTAACAACAACGCCATCGGCCGGCGGGTGACCCTCGGCCTCGGCAAAATTTTCATGGCAGGACTCGCCGCGGCATACAACAGCGCCAACCTCCGTGACATGAAAGGCATGCACGGATACGGAGCCATCTGGGAGGGAATCATCCAAGACAGCGCCGATTGGGTCGAGATCGTCACCTGGAATGACTACGTCGAGGACTCCAATCTCATGCCGTTCCGCTGGCCCGCCGGACAGGAGAAGGATTACTACGTCCGGGACGAATCGTTCCTCGATGTCACCGGTTATTACAGCGCCTGGTTCAAATCCGGCATCGCCCCACAAATCAGCCAGGACAAGCTCTACTACGCTTACCGCAACCGCTCGCTCTGGCAGCGTCAGGCCTGGGACGAAAAGGATAACAAGTGGATCGATATCACCGCATCCAAGTGGGCCTTCGACCAGATACATGACGACGTCGAAGACAACATCTACGTGACCACCTTCCTCACGCAGCCTGCCGAACTGACCGTTTCCATTGGCAAGAAGAAATGGAAGTTCCAGCAGTTTGCCGGTGTTTCGCATGCTCGTGTCCCGCTCATGCCCGGCGTCCCGCACTTCGCCTTAACAAGAAAGAAGGACACACTTTTTGAAATCGACGGCCGTAAGGAGGTCATCGAAAAGCCAACCAAAGAGAACAGTAAGCAGGGCTACCATTTGTCGAATCGGACCTGGACGGGCGGCGCCGCTGCAGGCCAACCCCTCCACATCGAAGCGGAGAGCGGCGAATTGCAGGGCGACGCGCGCATTGAAAGCGAAGGCAAAATCAAAGGCGTCCAGATTTCGGAAAAAGATGGAAGCGGCTTCTCCTTGCCCGTCAAAGCGCTCTCGACTGCGACATACAACATTCGTCTCACCTACAGCAATCCGTCCAGCCGGGAAGCGCGTCTGACACTAATCTCCGACGGCCCGCCTCGCGCTGAGAAGGAAGTCCCTTACTACACCCCGCTGTTTCTGCCGCCAACCAGCAAAGGCGAATTCAAGACCGCCTCATTCTTCTGGTCGCTCTACGAGAACACGAGCTTTCTGAAAATCGAGTGGCAACTCGGCCGAAGCTGGGGCGGTAAACCGCATCCGGAATTCGACGACCGCGGCCCAGCGCTTATCGACGCTATCGAACTGGTGAAGGTCGAACCCGTCATTCCACCCGCAAAGCGGAACCTGAGACAGCCAGAAATGGTCTCCATTCCCGGGGGCGTCTTCACCATGGGCAGCACGGCAAAGGAAGGCGGTAATCCCGATGAAGGGCCACAGCACAAGGTCACACTTTCCCCCTTCAGGCTTGGCCGGTATGAGATCACCAACGAAGAGTACGAACAGTTCGACCCAGACCACCGGAATTTTCGCGACGGATTCTCCTGGCGCGATCGCGAGCCGGTTATCTACGTCTCATGGCGAGACGCGGTCAAATACTGCAACTGGCTCTCACAGCAGGCAGGTCTCCAGCCGGCATACGACGAAAAGACGTGGATCCAGGACATGACCGCCAACGGCTACCGCCTGCCGACCGAAGCCGAATGGGAATTCGTGGCCACCGGGCGGGGTGAAGGCCGCCAGTATCCGTGGGGCAACGAAGCACCCACACCCGCTCACGGAAACTTCAAACTCGAGGCTGCCATCGCAGCAACTGCTGACATCCCCAGCAACGAGACCGGCGGAACAAAGGTCGTCGGAGCCTGCCCCGCCGGGGCCAGCCGCGACGGCGTCATGGACATGGCCGGCAACGTCTCCGAATGGTGCAGCGACACCTTCCAACCCTACACAGCTACCGCCCGAGAGAACCCCTGCAACCAGGAACCAAGCAACTACCGCGTCATACGCGGCGGCTCCTGGGGCTACTACAACTACAGCCAGCGCAGCCGCGACCGTGAATACAACAACCCCGGATATCCGGGCTACGTCTACCTCGGTTTCCGCACCGCATTGCCCCAGGCCAAGCCGTAGCCGAAAGCTGCCGGCTCGCGATATGGGACCCCATGCAGGGCTGCCTGCCGCGACGAGAATCGGGCTTCCTAAGACAGGAGCCCGGTTGCCACCCGGCCTGCTACCTGACAATCCGACCGATCTCCTCAGCAAATAAACAAACGACATGCGGATTACCTTCCCGCTTCAAAACATGCTGCTCTTACTGATGGCCGTGGCGTCTGCCGCCCTGGCCGAGCAGCAGCCGACCTCGTACGGGCAGCCGGCGACGGTCGACGAAGCATTGTTGCGCGTGCCCATGACGAAAAAGCCGCCGACGATTGATGGGAAGATGTCACCTGACTAGTGGGAGGACGCTTCGTCCTTCACCGGATTCTGGTACGACAGAGGTGGCTCAGCGTTTCATTTTCTAGCGCCGAACGAGACCCAGAATTCTGTTTACCTGATGTACGACCGCGAGCTTCTTTACGGGGCGATCACCTATCCGGTTTATCCGGAAGGCTCGTGGCTGAGGTCGAGAGGGCGATTCGCCAATGTGCTGAACCATCCGCTTTACGGGGTGGTCGCCGACGACCACATCGAGTTCGAACTCAGGCCTTTCCATGACGCGGCGCGCGGCTTTATGATGGGGCTGATTCGCTTCTACGTGAACTCACTCAACACCGTCTGCGACTGGACCTGGTCGAGGAAGAGTGGTTCGTACGATATGTCGTATCAGTCCAAGGCGGTGATTCGATCTCATGTGGACGCCAAGCTCTGGGTGGTCGAGTTCAGCCTTCCCTTCGAGTCGCTTCGAGTGCTCGACTAGGCCGGCAAAAACGAGAACGGCCAGCCCATTGTCATCACGCCTCCGCCGGACGGCACGAAATACCGCTTCTGGGTTCATCCCGGCCTCGGCGGCTCCGGCCTGCCCCTCACTCATGTATTCGATCAGCACGTTTGGAATACAACGAAGGGACAACTCGTCTTCGATTCCCAATGCGTTGCCTTTCAGGTAAACGACATCGGCCCGATCATGGACGATACGGTTGACGTACGGTTCACGGTCAAGAACCACGCCCCTCATTCGCAGACGATGCGGCTCGGCTTTTTCGTCGAGAGTGCGCGGGGCTTGATTTACTCCAGCTATGACGCTCCCCAGCTCAACAACGGCCTCCTCGAGCTCACTCCGGGCGAGTCCCGGAATATCCGTCTGCGTAAAGCGTTTCCAGGCATTACCAAGGAAGGCAACGTGCTCTGGTTCGACGTCCGCAGCGCCGGGCGGCATGCCAGGCTTCTTTTCCGGGCACGGCTTATGCGTTTCCATTCCCTCGGGGGCGGCGAGTTCGAATATGAAGACATCAGCCGCGATCACGGTATGAGTTTTCAGGTGCGGGATTCGGAGACCAGGAAGCCCATCATCGATCCCAATACCGGCAGTCCCGTCACCGCAAAAGGAATGGTTCCGTATGTCGAAGTACTACCCCAGATGCTGGAGAAGGCACGGCCAGGACGTACGGATTTCGACGCCCGCATGCAGGTCTCCCACTACCACAAACGCATCTTCGCCATTATCGACCGCGGCATTGCCGGCGCCAGCGACGAAGCCAAACGCGCCAATGAGGCGAAGCTCATCTTGATGCGCGATGACGCCGAAGAGTCAGTCGTAAAGGAATTCACAACTGCCATTCCAGGCGATTTTGGGATCTTCCTGGTGGATGTGCCCGAATTCATCGAAGAGGAAAAATACAAGGCCACCATCCTGCTCTTCGACAACAACAAACGCATCGTCGGCGAGAAGGAATTGAAGTCCTTCACCTACCAGGGAGGCCCGTGGAAAGACAATCAACTGGGACTCGACGACGTGGTCTGGGAACCGTTCGCACCGATAAAGGCTGACGCCGCCAGCCTGGAAACCATCAAACACCGTTTCACCGTTTCGCCCCAGGGACTGCCGGCCCAGATTTTCATCAAACCGGACGCCCGCGAGTTGCCCCTCGAAAAACGAAAGCCGGGCGAAAAGCTCAGCGATGCCGAGCTGGTCGAGATTGGACGCGGCCCGCAGTTGCACGAGCCCATCCGTCTCGAAGCAGTCATTGACGGCAAACGCGTCGCCGCCCAAATTACCCGGCCCGCAGCCATCACTCGCGCCGGCAAGAGCGAAGTCGTTTATCGCTCCGAAATGTCCATCGGCCCTCTTACGGCCACCCTCGACTCACGCTACGACTGCGATGGCTCGATCCATTGCCAGCTCGATTACGGGGCCGACCAGCCTGGCAAGATCGATCGTCTGGAGATGGTCATTCCGATCGACGGCCTCGTCGATATGGCCTTCTCCGAGACCGGCAAAGGCGGCATGGCCGCGGCCGATACCTGGGAGTGTACGCTGGCCAAAGGCGAAGGCGTGGTCTGGGACAGCAAACGCGGCCAGCGCGAACTGGCCTACGGGCGCTTTATTCCATGGTTCTGGATTGGCAGCGGCGACCGAGGTTTCACATTTTATTGCGACAGCTCTGAAGGATGGATGTTCGACGCCGAAGGCTCGACACTTCAGGTCGAACGCGACAAGGCCGGCAAAGTCACCCTGCGCGTTCAATTCGTAAATCACACCGTGGAGATCAAAGGCCGCCGCACGATCCCCTTCACCCTGTTAACGCACCCGGCCAAAGACAAGCCAAAGGATTTCCGCTCCAACGCCTGGCACTACACCCTCGGCCCTTCATGGGCCGACGGTTACTGGGTCGAGCCCTACGATCTGCCGGAGGAGACGCTCAAACAAAGGTGGCGGCAGGCCTCACAGGCCCCGGCAGACCTGCCCTACGAAAAGGCCGACACGTTTCGCAAAGACGAGCCGCCCTTCCACCGTTATGGCAAATGGCGCAACGCCCAGATGGGTTTCAGCAGCGAAGCACCCAGCCTGGACAAGATGTGGGAAGACAAAGCCACCTACCTCTTTGAGCGACAGATTCGGGTCGGCAGCCGCGTGGGTTGGCACATGGACGAATACTGGCCGATCGGGTTCGGCTGGACGGACAACCTCGCCATGGGCAACGGCTACATCCTGCCGCCCGATCAGCAGGACGATACCAAACACCTCCCCTGGGCCGTCGGCTATCTGACCCGCCACCAGCGCGACCACTACAAACGCCTGGCCCGCATCTTTAAGGTCAACAACGTCCCCATGCGACACCAGGCATGGGCCAACAACGAAGCGACCATGCTGGAATCCTTCTGGTGGAGCAACTTCCTCGTTGAAGAAGCCGGCGCTCAGCACCGTGCCTACGATGTCGACATGATCACCCAATTCCCCAGCTCCATATATCGTTATCTCTCCCACAATTTCTCAGGCATCGCGACCGCCCACATGGCCGACGCTACCTTCGCCGAATACGGCGACGATAAACGCCTCGACCGACAGCTCCTCGGCCGCGCGCTGCTCAACGACATCGGCGTCACCCCGACCGGCGCTCACGGCATCATCTACCACAAAGAAGACGTCGCACGCCTGCTCACCGCCCTGACCAGATTCGGTTTCTTCGACGACGCCAACATCGAGAAGCTCCCCTACTGGCGGAACGCTCCATACGTGAAGATTGGCGACAAGCCGTCAACG
Source organism: Planctomycetota bacterium (assembly GCA_027625095.1). Lineage (GTDB taxonomy): Bacteria > Planctomycetota > PUPC01 > JACPCR01 > JACPCR01 > JAQBXN01. The sequence continues at coordinate 14,024 of JAQBXN010000061.1, forward strand.
GAAAGCGAGGTTTACGTCACCGCATACCGCCGAGCTCTCCCTGACGGCCAAGGCTACCACACGCTCTTAATAGTAATGAATGAAACTTTTAATCCGGTCGAACTGCCTCTGCACCTGGAAGATGTAAATCGTCTGCTGGGCGGTGCGAATACACTGACAGCAAGTGAGGTTTTTAGTCAGACCAAAGTCCACGAAAGCCTCGGCGACTGGTGGAAAACCGCTACCGCCGGTCAGGACGGAACCACAGTCCTCATGGACATCGAATCCGGCGGCGTCGTGACTGAGTTGGCTCCACGGGACAGGCAAAATGCAGAAAGCTATGGCCCCATCCACATCCCATATCATGACTACCGCATCTTCATGGCGAAGCACGTGGAGGGAAACTAATGAAGAACGTCGCCACCCCAATCGTAGCTCTGGCCTCCAGGCCGGAGTTTTCTTCTGCGTGCCTTCGGCTCGCAAACGCCGCCCTGGAGGGCAGCGCTACGACCAACCTCCCAGCCATCCACACTCACATATTCGCCATCATCCTCCGCATCTTCATGGCGAAGCATGAGGAGGGAAATTAATGAAGAACGTCGCCACCCCAATCGTAGCTCTGGCCTCCAGGCCGGAGTTTTCTTCTGCGAGCCTTCGGCTCGCAAACGCCGCCCTGGAGGGCAGCGCTACGGCCAACCTCCCAGCCATCCACACTTCCATCCTCGCTTTCCTCCTCACTCTCCCCCTTTTCGCCGAACCAGCCGCCCGCCAGATCGACACCGGCCGCCTCCAAATCACCATCGGCCAGAACGCACTCCCCTCCCAGATATCCATCCAACCCGCTCTTACCGATCTCCCTCTTGAACACCGCACCAAGGGCGCGCCGCCACCCACCGAAGCCACACTCGCAACTCTCGGCCGCGGCCCACAACTCGCGGCCCCCATGCACCTGGAAGCAATCGTCGAGGGCAAGCAGATCGAGCTCACATCCGCAGCCCCTGCACCCATCGAAAAAGACAAGAACAACTTCCACACCTTCGCCTTACTTACCGGCGGTGGCCTGACGGTCAAGGTCGACACCAACTTCACGCTCGACGGCGCCATGCACTGCAAACTCACCTACGGCGGCGGCAAAGTAGATTCCCTGTCGTTAGCGATGAAGCTCCAGGGCCAAGTCGACACGGTCATCGAAGGTTCGGCCCCCTTCAAATCGCCCGACTACGCCCTCCCACTGGAAGATGGCATCCTCTGGGGCAACGCAGCCCAACCGACCCCCGCACCCGCAGGACCACCACCCACTATCAACCGGGGTAAACCCGGCATGCCTCCGCATCTTTTCTGGGGCAACGGCGACCGCGGTTTCACTTGGCTCATAGACAGCAAAGACGGCTGGACAGTCACGCCGGTTGCTGCCGCCATGACCCTCTCACGCGACAAAGCCGGCAACGTCACTTGGCGAGCGCAGATCGTCAATCACCCGACCAATCTCCAGGGCGAGAAGACCGTGGCGTTCAGCATCCTGACGCACCCAGCCACATCTCCAGCCCCTGATCGCCGCAAGGTATCGTGGCTTGCCTGGCCCAAGGCAGGTTCAGTCCTGGCGGACCAAGCCAGCCTGCAAGAGGGCCGCGCCACGGCCATCCTCCTCCAGGGCCAAGCAGGTGGCGACGCCCGTTCCGCTTCCGACACCCTCGCTGACGCTTATCCACTTACGCTCTTCCGCTACCTCGCCGGCACTCACACTGGAAAGAGAACAAAATTCACGGATTGCGTAGGACTTTCTTTCCTGATGGCAAGGTGCAGAGTGAGACAGTCTTTGCCGAGGGCATTCCTGACGGCCTCACTCGCCTCTGGGACGAGGACAGCAATCTGTCCAGCGAAGGAACGATGAAGGAAGGTAAACGCGAAGGCCGCTTCGTCGAATACTGGTCCGGCACCCAGCAACCCGCACGCACCATCACCTACAAAGCAGGCGTCACCCACGGCCTCGTCAGCGAATACTACAAAAGCGGCAAACTGAAACGCGAACGCACCTTCCGGAACGAAGGCCCTCACGGCGAAGACCGCCTCTATAACGAAGCCGGCGTCATCACCCACCAACGCTACTGGTTCGACGGCGATCCGGTCAGCAAGGAAACCTTCGAGAAGAGATCAGAAAAAGGGCAGATTAATTAAGGGCAGACCAATTCCAGAGTCTCTTTTCTAAAATTAGCCTGCCCTCAATCAGTCCGCCCAACTGGAACTTCCAATGAATCACACATACAGATTCCTCACCATCCTCCTCTTCGCCGCACCACTTCTTAACGCCGAGCCGTGGAAGCACATCATCGAGGCTGACGGAGTGCCCACGATGATGGTGCAATTCATGAAATGTTACGGGGACGAAATCTGGGTCGGAACCCTTGACGGCCTCGCCGTCTTCCGAGACGGCAAACCGAAAAAGGTAATCGAGCGCCAGGCCGCATGGGACGTCTTGCCGAACGGGAAAGGCCGCTACTGGGTCGGTACTCAGCGGGGCGTGATCCTTCTCGACGGCGAAAAAACGATACCTGGCCTGGAAGGCTATTCCGTAGGTTCACTCGAGGCCTTTGGCGACAAAGCCATCTGGGCCTGTGCCGAAAAGCAAAACATCATTACGCTGATGGAACATCAGGGAGGCTCCTGGAAACCAGTCCCGCGATTCAAAAGGAGAAGCGTCGCCGGTCTCTTCAGAACACGCGCTGGTGCGATCTGGGCGATTGTGGAGGCCGACGGTATTCTCGCTGCCAATCCGGCCACAAACCCAGAAGAATGGCCGCACCATCTCAAAGGCCGCAATGTCCGCTCATTCTGCGAAGACACCAGTGGCCGCATCTGGTGCGGCACCTTTCCTCCGCACCTGGACAGGCAAGGAGTGGCAGATCGTTCTCGATATCCCCGGCCAATTCCGAGCCGTTATCCAGGGCCCCGACGGTAAACTCTGGGCCGGCAATACCATCACCGGACTCTACCTCCAGCCATGAAAGCAAGGCTCTTTATTCCAGATCGGCAGACCAACTCATTGAAACCGCACACGCCTTCAAAGGAAGTGCTGCAACCTTGGCATTACCCTTATGGAACCATGCTGCCAGGACATAGAAGAATGAGGTCAAAGTGGGCAACATCGAAGCAATACACGAGCGACTGATTGGCTTGGGCGCGGCAGAAATCTATAGGACGCAATGTAGCGTTGAAGATCTTGTCCAAACGTCAGATGTCCAAGCCACGAGCTTACGAGCGGTTTGTTCAAGAGGCCCAGGCCGTGGGTCAACTTACGCATCCCAACATCGTGCAGGCATACGATTTCGGCAATGATCAGGGCTATGTCTTCTTTTCTATGGAATATATGGCAGGGGGCAGTTTGGACGAGCTGCTGCATTTCACCGATTGCATTCTGCCGATTGGCGCGCTGGCTCTCATGATTGATGTGGCGAAGGGGCTGGCTTTTGCCGAGACAATGGGGATTGTGCATCGTGATATCAAACCCGAAAACCTGTTCTGGATGTTTCAGGGACCACCAAAATTGGTGACCTTGGCATAGCGGTTAATCCTGATACGAATGCTGAAGAGGCAAAGAAAGGGCTGGGCACTCCTCACTATATGGCTCCAGAACAGGTTCTGGGAGAAGAAGTGACACACCAGGCCGATATCTACGCGCTTGGGTGTAGCCTGTACCGAATGCTCTCGGGCAAATTTCCGTTCACCGGTGAAACTATCAATGAGATTATGCAAGCGCAGGTCGCAAAGACGGCAACGTCGCTTGCTAATTTCCAGGATGTGCCAGTAGAGGTCAGCGATCTGGTGGCAAGAATGATGTCCAAAAGGCCGGTCGACCGTCCACGGACAGAAGAACTCTTGCGCGAGCTTGAAAATCTTCTTGCCCAGGAGAAGGCTCGAATGGTTGAACCGGTTTCCTTACCGGCATTCCAACCATCGATTGGACCCAAGACATATGAGCAAGAAGCTTCTGACGCCTCTTTGCCGACGGGATTGAAAATCCTGGTCGTGGATGACGATGAACGAATCTTAAAATTGGTTGCAAGTTTTCTGGACGCGTTGGGCTGCCAGGCTGTAATTTTTGATTCTCCAATCAGCGCCCTGGAGGCAGTACCTCGCGGAGAGTTCGACCTGATGATCACCGACCGCTTGATGCCGGGGATGAGTGGCGACCACCTGGCCATGCGCGTGAGAGCTATTCGCCCCAGGATGCCAATCCTGATGCTGACGGGACTTGGTATGCAGATGAGGGCTACGGGAGAAGTTCCGCAGGGCGTAAACCTGGTGCTCTCAAAGCCGATCTCACTGGCCCGCTTACAGCGGGGAATCAGTGTAGTGCTGGACCTGTGAGGAACTTCTGCTCACAGTGCCCTGACACTTTCAGAGGTGGCAGCAACTACGTGGTCTCCACGCTCAGCGGGGAGTCTTCAGTGCCCTCGGTGAGCGAGGGCTCTACGATGGAGCCGGCCACTTGCGGCGATGACCGATCTGGTTGTCACTTTTAACGGTTCCGTTTATTCATCATCAAATCAAAAGCTTGTCAATGAAATCTGAATCTACGATTGCTCCAGCATTCTTAATCCAATGACAACCCTTTCACTGCTGCTCCTAAGCACTGTCGGTTCGTCACTCGCAATGGGAGAAAGCATGATTGCCTACAAACCCGATATCGTCGGTGTTGACCGGATGTTCCTGGTTGCGCTCAATGTTCCGGTGAAAACTCCGGAGATAAGGGTGACCTCGCCCGATTGCGTCGAACTCTTCGATCGTTCCCGGTTGCCGGCCAGAACGACACTTCGCAAGTATTACTTCCGCAGCCTTAGGCCGGCGAAGTCTGCGGACATTCTGTTCGGTCATCCGGATGGAGAGATCACTGTCACCATCGAAATCTGGTCGTTCGAAGATCTTTGCGCATTCCGGAAATTAAAAGACACCCAGCTTCCGCGGCGATGGCCCCTCGGCGAAATATTGCCGGAATTGAAACAGACCCAGACCATCACTTCTGAAGCTCAGAGGAAAGCAGCGAAGGATATCAAACGGCCGCAGGGCAAGCTCTGGTTAAGTTATACGGACGATCTGATCTGGTCACTCCAGCCGGACTCTACCATCCCGCGCTGGCATTGGGTCAATATCCAGAAGGGGTGTCCGGTTCACGGGAAAGAAGTTTATCGCAGTGGAGCTTTCTATCCCTGGCAGGATGAGAAGGGCCGGCCGCTCCGCACTTACGGCAGTGCGGTCCTGCCTTACGCATGGAAGCTCAAGTGCCCCATAGACGGCGCGCTTTATCCCTCCAACAATTTCGCCGATGGCGACATGACCAGTGGCGATTTACCCGACGACGGTTTTGGCGGGGCCTGCGATTACCAGGGTGACAAATACGGTTTTATTGCTGAGGTCTGCCAGTCGTACTGCCATAAGATGCTTGCAGTGGCGCCGCAATGCGCGGATGCATACCTGGCCACCGGCGATATCCGATACGTTCATAAGGCCCTCGTCGCATTCAGCCGCCTTGCGGTTGAATGGTCTTATCTGGCCACTATGACCCAGCACCGTCACCGCAATTCTCGCCAACAGGTCGATCGCCTCGGGCCCGCGCCGTTTAGCGAAGGCCCCAGCCTTATCGGGAGTGGGTTTACTGTTTATTGTATCGACCAGCCCGGCTATCAGTGGAGACATGCAGAGGCCTACGACCAGATATTCCCCGCAATTGAGGAAGACAAGGAGATTATTCCTTACCTTCAATCAAAGGGCTTTGACATCCAGTCTCACGAAGACTTGCGCCGCTTCATAGAGCAAAATCTCTTTGCGGTCTGGATGCAGGGTGCTATGGATCTGGCCACCCGGTCCAACGAGCCTTACCACCAGCGCGGTCTCGCTCGGATGGCAGAAGCACTCAACTATAAGAGGGGCGACGAATTCATGGACTGGCTCTATGACGATGAAGGTAAAATGCGATTCTTTGTAACGAATGGTTTCTTTCGTGACGGCTCGCCGTACGAATCAAGCGGCGGATACAACGGAATGCACCTGACCGCGCTCGGCCCCATTGTTGAATCTATCGAGCACCTGCGGGAGCTTCGACCGGACGTTTACCCCGATGACAGGTATCCCAACCTGACGAAGAGCCGCCGGTATCACCACGTGTTCGATTTCTCCATGAACACCGTCAACATCGACCGCACCTATCCAAGGGTTGGGGATGACGGCAGCCGGCCGGTCTACCGAAAGCAGCCAAAACGTTCCTGGCAGAATGGCGGAACGGAGGCATTCGAGCACGCGTACAAGATTTTCAAAGATCCAAAATTTGCCTGGGCTCTCATCAATACCCGCGGCTGGATACCGTCCCTGGATTTCCCTTACACCCGCGAAGAAATAAAAACGGAAGCGGCAAAGTGGCCCAATGACTGGAATGACAAGAGCTGTCTGCAAGACGGCTATGGCCTGGCTATGCTGCGCAGCGGAAAGGGTACGAATAAGCGTTCGCTCTGGATGATGTACGGCCGCGCACGGGGGCACCTTCACGACGACATCATGCATATCGGATTCGACGCCTTCCAGAGTGAAATCCTCGGCCACCTTGGCTATCCCCGTAACTGGAATCATTGGACCAAGAACTGGATGACACAGATTCAGGCCCGGCAGATTCCTTTCGAGAATATGACCGCGTCCGCGCAACTTTTCGACGACGCAGGCCCCGTGCATGTCGCAGAGGCTCTCGCATACGGCATGCAGGATCACGTCATGACTGGGAAGGGCTACGCGATAGAAAAGGACTACTTTCAGCGAAGAATGCTCGCCATCATCGATGTCTCACCGGATGAGTTTTATTGTATCGACTTTTATCGCCTCTCCGGTGGTCACGAGCACTGGTGGACCTTCCATGCGCAGGAAGGCGAATTCACTACCGAAGGACTCGATCTGAAGAAACAGAAAGGTGGCACGCTTGCCGGCCCCGATGTGCCCTACGGCGACGAAGCCTGGCTTAAAAGTGCAGGCTGTACAAGCGGGGTCTACGGCTACAGCGGCAATATGTTCGCCTTCCCTCATCTCTACAATGTCGAACGTGCCAAACCGAAAGGTGCCTGGCACGCGGATTGGGCACTGAAGGACGCAGATGGACTTCACTTTCGCCTGACAGTCCCAAGCGCCGAAGGGGTGGAAACAGTCCTCTGCGACGGCAAATCTCCCGCGGGTGCATCGCCCTACGAAATGAAATGGCTGCTGATGCATAAGGAAGCCGAATCACCGGCTCGCACACAAATCGCCAGCGTGATGGAGCTTTACAAAGAACAACCGGTCATAAAGTCCGTCCGTCCATTGGAAGTGACAGGTATAGATGAAACAGGATTCAAGCCCTACGGCCTCGTCGTAGAACTACACAACGGGCGCATAGACACGATCTTCGCGTCCGCAGACAGCGCAGTGAAACGCGCGGCAGAAGGCGGTTACAAGTTCGCAGGCCGATTCGGGCTCCATTCCGAAAAAGACGGTAAGACCGTAAATGTTGCTCTTGTCGGCGGCACTGAACTGACCCGCAACGGCCGCGGTATTACATTGGATCACGCCGAATACCGCGCACTGATAACCAAGGTCGATCGAGAACAGGAGAGCATCACCGTCGCTGAACCGCCTCCGAATATCGAAGCAATTGTCGGTAAGACCATATTCATCACAAATCCCGTTCGTCGAATTGCTTACAAGGTTCTGGACGCCCGGACCGTCGATGGAGAAACTGAGTTGCGGTTGGAATTTGACTCACGTATCGGCACAGGAAAAGTAACAGGACATGGGGATCACCAGCTCGAAACTTCAACCCCGTTCGCCTTGAGAGGATTTCGTTATTACCACGGAGCCCGCCTGGTCAATGCAGGAGGCACCGCAGAATACCGGCTCAACGGAATTCACGGCAAAGTGTTCATCGACGGCACCCAGCACCCGGAGGCGAAGGCCGACAAACTCAAGAAAGAGTTCGAGCTTGATACATGGTTTGAGGTCTACGATTACGGTGTTGGTGATGAACTCATTTGGCCGCAATCCGCAGCAATAACTCGGAGCAATAAATGAACGCGCCCTTGTTTGGCCGTCCCGTCCCGTTCCCAGTATTTTTCCTGGATAAATAACACTAGAATCAGTCTCAGTGGGCCTTGAAGGTTCAAAATTGAAGTCCCAGGATTTCTGAAGCAATGACCGCACGATTAACTGATCATCACTTCGAAAAGCTCGTCACCGATGGTTATGTCATCGTCCATAACTATCTTCCTGAAGCGCAAAGAGCAGAGATGGCCGCGGCGATCAGACGAGTCCTGAAACCCTGGGATGAGATAAAAGACGAGTCGCCTGAAAAGAAATCAGATAGTTACTACTTTCCGTATCCTGAACAGTGCCTGAACCATGCCATCATTGACGAGGAGGCCATTAGTTTTTCAAAGCGATGGCTCGCTACTGATCGCATTCACTACCGGCCTGGCCTGGCAATGGTTCGGTATCCGGGATTCAGGTCTGGTGAGACAAAAGCGCACATCGACAACGGCAATAATTCGTTGCTCCCGCCTTCTGAAAAGGATCTTTCTTACTCGCAACTTATCTTCTGGTTTTATCTCGAAGATGTAGATGCCGATCAGGCGCCGACTTTGATGGTGAAAAATTCCGATGGCCACGATCTATCAAAGGCTGAACCGTTTGCAGGCCCCGGCGGTTCGGTGGTTATCTTTCATAACTGGACCTGGCACGCGGCGAGCAGTTACAACAGAAAAGACGGCCAGCGATATGTCTGGAAGTTCGCCTTTGGGCATGCTGACTACTATTGGGAAGGTGTGGCTCACTACACGAACGTAGGTAAGAATCCGCATTTTTGTGAATTTATTGGATCTATTTCAGCCAGGGATCGTGAGCTGTTTCGCTTTCCGCCTGCCGGGCATCCCTACTATACCAAGCAGACTTTGCAGGCGTTGGAAGAGCAGTACCCCGGCTGGAACACACGGGGAGAATACAAGGCCTGAAATGCCAAAACGGAGAGGGAGATTCTAAGCCTGAGCAGCGTCAGATGATTCCAGAATCTTTCCCCACGGGCCTGCTCTGTCCTTTCTCCATCGGCAATTTTGCAACCAGAATCCCCGCCGGAATCAGTAAGAGCGACACCACACTGAGAGTTGGCGATAGACCAAATTCGTCTTTCAGCTTTCCGACCAGCGGCATGAGAATTCCGGAGACTCCCCAGGCGAATCCGAGCATCAGGCCTGAAACCAATCCGGGCCGGTCTGGTTTCAGGTTTTGGGCAAATACCACAGTCAGCGGATTGGCGAGACCGACAAAAAGGCCGGCCCCTCCATAGCAAGTCAGCATGATTGCCTCGGACTGTGTGTTCGCGGCCAGCAAGAGAAACGGGGCCGGCCCAAGCGTCGAAACCAGGAATATCCTCCTGAGGCTTCCGCGGTCAGACAGGTAACCGCCCAGCAGCCCACCAATTCCAAAGGCTACGGTCATTGAGCCGAAACAAGCGCCCCCCATCACCACATCCCATTTGTTTTCAGCAGCGACGTAAGACACAAGGCTCTGAAAGACGATCATCACGAATGAACGGATAAACGCGATGTACCAGAGTTGACGCACTTCGGAGAATTCGTGGCTGAAGAGATCCCGAACGGTGCTGAAAATCGTTGCTGGTCTGTCTACTTCTGTGTTCGGTCGTGAAGATGCAGCGAAAGGTGTAACTGCTAAAAGGATCATTGCGGCCATTAGACCCATAGGTGCCAGCAACCACGTTCTCGGCAGCACTATCACTTGGTCGACCTGCACAAACCAGGCAACAAACGGTGCTGACAATCCAAGCCCGGTCATTCCCGCGACGAGGAAGACCGACATCACCAGATTCTTGCGTTCCGGGATCAGATTGGAAACAGCGGCAGCCGCACAGGGATGAAACAGCCCGACACCGAGCCCGCCGAGTGTCATATAAATTGACAGTATCAGTGGATGAGTTGCCGTGCCGGAAAGGCTGTGGAAAGTCGCGGCAAGCAAGAGGGCAAATCCCACCAGAATGCCGCGATTAAACCGATCTCCTGCGACGCCCAGGAAGGGCTGCATAAGTGAACCGAAAACTGTTGCGGGCAGTGTATATGTGAAAAACTGCGAGGTCGTAAGCCCGAACGACTCCTGAAAAGATTTGTAAAGGGGTGTATTCAACCCAGCGTAGTAATCGATGAAAAAGTGCCCAAGGCAGAATGCTGCCAGGAATCCCCAGGGTGAAAGAAGCTCGCGAACGCGAGAGGTGAATGAGGTCATCTTTGTCTGCCAATCAGGGGATGGTGCGAACTTTGGACCGCATGACGCCGATACGCCCATCCCACCCAGGAGCCCGCCAGAGCTGACGGCCTCCCGCTTGGCACGGGCATTTTAATTCTACAGCGCTAGTTTTTTTATAACTGTTTTTAAAGAGAGACATATGGCTCGCGATGGCTTCTTGGAGCGGTGGAGTTCTGGTGTGTCGGGGGCCGTCCACTGCGGCGAGGGAACACAATTCAGCGGCATTCCACCACTCCACCACTCCGCCTGCAGCGACGGAGAAAGTGGCCGAACCCACCCCCTGCTGGAGCATAATCCTGCGCTGTAGAGCTAATGTCTTAAGGCACAAACAGCCGGCAGGTCACGGAAGTGCTATTCCAGATGCCAAACTCTTTAAAGATAAGATTTGCAAAAGCACGGTGGCCGTACTCGTTAGGATGGAATGGGTTGCTCATCCAGTAATAGAATTTATCAGGATGGGCTTCCCAATGCGCTGTATGGTCGATGAGTGGCAGATTGCGTTCGCCCGCGACCCTGCGGATCACCTCCATGTAGGCTGGCAGGTGCGGCTCTCGGTCAGGAGAGGTCTTCGGGAGGATCGGGCAGGTAGTCTGCATCACGACTGTGCCGTTAAACGCTTCAATCCTCTCAACCAACTGGCCCAGGTTGGACTCGAACTTTTCGATGGGAACCTTGTTGTTCGAACAATCGTTCATTCCGATCATGAGCAGGACAACATCCGGCTCGAATTGCCCCACACGCCAGTCAAAGCTGTCCAAAAGGGTGACCGTGTTATTTCCACTGATGGCATTGTTTAAGACGATGTCCATCGGGCGACCTAACTCGAAACGAACCCTTTCAGTGAAGAGTTCAGCATAGTCCCGCCAGCCGCTGGTATGAAGCGCACCATGTGTAATGCTGTCCCCATAAAACAACCATTTCACCGGCTTATCGGACTTCAATATGTCTTTGATTCTTTGCACAGAATTGTTTCATTGAAAATGGGTGAAAGTATTCGGCTGACTCATATTTACGAAAACGACTGCAGAGTCTCCAGTCATCCCCAGAGGATGGGGTTGGTCTTACGGCTCGCGGCTACGATAACACACAACGCAAACTGGATGCGTGTCAGAAGTGTACCTTGGGCTTTTGAGTTGCGTGCTTTCCCTTCCAGGGCACACTGCCCTTCTCCCACACAAAAAAGATTCGAATCCCGAATATCTCGCCATCACCGCTAATGTTGCAACTCCCAGAGAAACACTTGAAGGAGGCGCTCTTGTCACAACTCAAGTGGCAAGGCTACACCTTTATCCGGAACGCGATTGAACCCAGCCTGCTCCGGCAGATCCGGGGCCGCTTTGACCAGTTAGTCCAAGATTGGGAGACCACCCACACCGCCGTGCGAAACGTGGAGAATGGCATCGTCGACCTTAATCGTATCTACGAACTCGATCCGGTCTTCGAGAACCTGATGGACCTGCCAACGGTCTACCCGCTTATAGAAGAAGTGCTGGAGGGAGACATTACGCTGCTCGGCGGAGCCATCGGGCATTTCCTTCCGGCAAGAACCCCGTCCAGGATGTCCTGGCACTGCGACGGGCCTTATCTCCGGCTGACTTACATCCTGAGCGACCTTGAGGAGAATGGCGGTGGCACAGCGATAGTGCCCGGCTCCCACCTTTCAGAGGGCCCGCCGCCCTGGCTGAATTCTGATCAAGGCCCGCATGAATTTCCTGGGATGATTCGCGTCTCGGCTCCGGCCGGAACTTGCATGATAAACTTCACTCGCCTCTGGCATACAAGGTCACCGAATGCCAGCGATCATCCACGCCGGATTATCTGGCAGGTCTTCAAACACTCTCACCAGGAACTGACCCAGAACATGGAACTACGCCTGTCACAAGAGTACACAAACGCTCAGACAGATCCTCGCCGCCGTATGCTGATGGGTCTCGAGCCGACACCCGGGAGCTCTGAAGTCCTGACTCCGAAAACTTGAACCACGATGAGGGCAGGTGGCCTCCAATTCTTCTCGAGGCGAAAGACAAATCTCTCCCGGAATCCTTGTCACTCTTCCGCCTCCCACCCCAGGAGGATCTTATCTACCTTTTCACGGACCCGGCGTCTTGCTTCTTCTCGGGAAATACCGGACATCAGTAAATGATCATAATTCGTGTGTTGATGCCGGATGTGGGCTATGACCGCCAGCCTGAGCGCGTCTCTTTCCAGTTCTTTCGCTGAAGAGGATCGTCCGACACGTCCACTACCGCGAACCGTCGTGTGGTACGCAATGGACTCGATTTCATCGGCTGGACAGTTCGGATACCAGACCGAAAGAGCATTCGCCATGTCGCGGGCAAAAACTTCGTCTTCTTTCACCACACGCTCGCGCCGCCGCTCACGAAGTTCGGCGCGGATGTCCGCATCCTTGACGCATTCCTCCTCCGCTTGATGGAGGGCTGATTCGGTGACAAGAATGCCTTGCCGTTCGTGTCGGCCGCGGCTTCGGCTGAATTCCACCACCACGGCCGAAAGGGCGCTGTATTTCCTGGAACGCCGCGTCAGAGCTGCATCGCCACTCGGAAGAAACACCAGATGATCCATGTCCGCACATTCCAGGCAGACCAGACCGTGGTCCTCCATCAGAAAAAGGGTGCCTTTGTAGATGAGGGTCTTGCAGTGGACGCACTCACGCTCCTTTCGGCTGGCAGAGACCATGACGACCAGGTCAGGTTTCTTCTCCAATTTTTTCTGTACTCTTTCCTTTGCTCCCGGTGCCGCAAACCGAGTGGTGTAAAACTTTTCAAGCTCTTCATCGCCGGCTTCGAAAACCTGCAACTTCTTCGAGCCGCTCCTGGAGGCGGCAATGTAAGGCGAATCAATCGGCTCTAAACCCTTCTCCTGTACCCATTCAAGAAAGTGCCGGATTACCTGGGCGTGAAGCTTCGGGCCGCCCTGAATCTGGACCTCGAGGTCTCTCAGAAGGCCCTTGAGCCAGGCTTGATAAGAGGAAAAAACCAGCAGATTCATTCCAACTAACACTTCGAGCGGCCCGACGACTTTTTCTTTTCCAAGCCACGATTCTGCCGCGTCACGAACGCGTTTTCGTACATTCTTTGCCATTTCTGCTTAACCTCTGTTCGGTTTCAGTTACACGATGGGGAAGCGTTGGATAACATGCCTGGGCATATCGAGTACAAAAGCAGCCAGCACATAAAAAGTGAGACTGAGTAGCGTGCGCAAACTATTTGCTGGGCAGAGGATGAAGAATTTCGACCTCTGCCGCCTTGGGGATTGTCGGTTTAATCAGTTCCTTGCTGTCTCAAGATGCCACTGGCTTGCCCAGTGGAGTTTTCACGCTCTTCTCTCGCGCTGGTTCGGATTTATTCAGGAGATGCCACTGGCTTGCCCAGTGGAGTTTCACGCTTTGAAAGCTGTCAGGATGCCCGCAACTTCGAAACGTGAATCTCCACCGGGCAAGCCGGTGGCATCATTAAACCAATAGTCTTCTTGCGCGGAAGGTGAATCAGGTTGAAAAGTTCTGCGTCCCAACTTTCTGTACCCCGCAAACAGATCGCACACCCGACCTGGTATCGCCCTCGCTCCGCGTGGGCTGCCGGCGTAACGCCGGCCCTGAATCGCAGGACCGTTTTTGACTCAGCGTCCGCCGGTGTCTCGGGACGTCTGCTCTGGGGGCCGACTTAATAGAACGCCCAAAGAAGAATCATACCTCCCCCGAAGGTTAGCCCTTCCGTGAAGAAGCTCCTGATCGCTGTCCTCGCCATTCTGCCTGTAGCTCTTGCAATCTGGCTGCCCTTTTCCGGGAAAACAGTCCTTCGTGAGGCCCCCTTTCCATATAGAACGGAATACGTGGGCCGCCAAAAGTGCATGCAGTGTCACGCCCAGCAGGGGAAGGACTGGCTGGGTTCACACCACGACCGCGCCATGGCACTGCCCGCTGCCGAAACCGTGCGCGGGGATTTCAACGACATCGAGGCCACGTTCTACGGCGTTACTTCGAAAATGTCGCGCGAGGGAGACGATTACCTGGTCACCACTGAAAACCAGAAGGGTCAGGCGGAGACCTTCAAGGTCAAGTACACCTTTGGCTGGGAGCCTTTACAGCAGTATCTGGTGGAGTTCCCTGACGGCCGCCTGCAGGTCTTGCCTCTCTGCTGGGATACCGGGAACCAGAAGTGGTTTCACATCTATCCCAACGAAAAGATTGCGCCAGAGGATCCGCTCCACTGGACGCGTTCCATGCAGAACTGGGATCACATGTGCGCCGAGTGCCATTCCACTAACGTGCAGAAAAAATTCGACCTGAAGACGCGTCACTTTTCGACATCCTTCTCAGAAATAAACGTCTCTTGCGAGGCTTGTCACGGACCGGGCGGAAGGCATGTGGAACTGGCGAATCAGAATCCACCGAACTGGGAGACGTCCGAGCGCTACGCATTGGCCGAACTCAAACGCGAACCACGCAAACAGGTTGAAACTTGCGCCAAGTGTCACTCACGGAAGACCGCCACCTTTCCCGGACATCAGCCAGGTGCGGACTTTTACAATCATTACCTGATCGAACTCCTTGAGCCCTGGGCCCCCGAAGCTGGCCAGCCCGTATATCACGTGGATGGGCAAATCGATGATGAGGTATACGTTCACGGCTCTTTCATCCAGAGCAAGATGTATCACAACGGAGTTCGCTGCACTGATTGCCATAACGCGCACACAGCCCGGTTGCATGTGGAGGGCAATGCTCTGTGCGTGCGATGCCACACGCCGAAACCAGATAACCCCAAGGTTTTCGATACTCCTGAGCATCATCACCATCCGCCTGGCAAGGGCACGCTCTGTGTTGAATGCCACATGCCCGAAAAAACCTACATGGTTGTCGACCCTCGCCGCGACCACAGTCTGCGTGTGCCGCGCCCCGATTTGAGCGTAAGACTTGGTACACCCAACGCCTGTAATAAATGTCATGCAGATAAATCCACTCGCTGGGCCGCAGAGTGGGTCGAGAAATGGTACGGCCCCGAGCGACCCAAAGACCACTTCTCCGCGCAAATCATCGCAGCGGCCCGGAACAACGATCCGGACGCTGAGGAAAAGCTTGTCGGAATCGTGAAGGACAAAGAGGCGAGCCTGTTCCTGCGGGCGAGTTCGCTGCTGTTGCTTCGTCGCTACGCAGGTGCAGTGGGCAGCAGGGCAGCTCGCGAATCACTCGCCGATCAAGAACCGATCATACGCGTTGCCGCCCTGGCCAAACTCAGCGAAGGCCGGCTCTCCAGCGAGAAGAAACACATGCTGCCGTTGCTGCGCGATTCGAATGCGTCCGTGCGCACCGAAGCGGCAAGGATTCTTTCGAGCATTTCAAGGGGATTGGATGGAGAGGACGAGAAGGATTTCCAGCGCGCGCGCGGAGAACTACAGGCTCGATTTCAAGCGCACCTTGATCGTCCGGAAACACACCTCGCCATGGCAATCGAACACGAGGGCCTCGAACGAATGGGGAAGGCAGTCGAAGCCTACGAGCTCTCTCTCAATATCGACGAGCTGTTTGTGCCTTCACGCTTCAATCTTGCAACGCTTTACAGCCGTCAGAATAAAAGCAGAGAAGCCGAAGTGCTGTTGCGTGAGATCGTTCGGTTGCGTCGGGACATCGGGCAGGGCCACTACTCGCTCGGGCTCCTGATCGCTGAGAATCCTGAACGATTGGAGGAGGCAACCGAACACCTGGCACAAGCTGCCGACCTCATGCCCAGACATCCGCGCGCCCAATACAATTGCGGGCTCGCACTCTGGCGGCAAGGCCAGACAGAAAAGGCGGAACTCTATCTGTTAACTGCATATGAACTGGCCCCGCAGAATCCGGATTATCCGTTCTCGCTCGCACAGCTTCTGGCTCAGCAAGGTAAATGGAAAACCGCGCTGAACTACGCGCGTATCAGCGTGAATCTTGCTCCCGGTGATCCTCAGAGAATGCAGCTTTAC
Organism: Planctomycetota bacterium; assembly: GCA_027625095.1. Lineage (GTDB taxonomy): Bacteria > Planctomycetota > PUPC01 > JACPCR01 > JACPCR01 > JAQBXN01. The sequence continues at coordinate 30,293 of JAQBXN010000061.1, forward strand.
CGTCAGATCGAAATGTCGTATACGCAGCAGCGTTAAGTGCTCCCTGTTCGCAGTAGACCGGGAGGACAGGTTACTACAGATTATGAACATTCCCCTGACCATCCACGAACCGACGGGCCTGCCCCGCAAAGGACAGACAATCCTCGGCGGCATTCCACTTTCACGGGGACTGTGTATGCAGGGCGGCTGGTTCAGAATTTCAAATTCAGATACGGAATCCGTCCTTGAAGGCCAGCCCGCTGCCTGGTGGCCGGACGGCTCGGTGAAGTGGATGCATCTCTGCGGTGCTCTTGACCTGAAACCCGGCGCAAATGAATTCATTCTTGAGGAAACAGGCAAGTCACCTGCTTCGAGACTCACGGTCTCTACCGCAGACGGAGTGGTGCGGGTAGAAGGGGAAGAGTTGTCGATTCAATTGACCGCTGATGACGAGAATATTCTTTCAGTTTTCCGCGCGGGTAATCAGGACTCATTACTCGAAAGGCCTGGCATCAGCGCTTCGCTCAGCTATGTCGGCCCGGATGATTCGGATGCCCAAGTTTTCCGTTTCGAGCCGCGTACGCTTCATTTAGTGACCGATTCGGCCAGCCGGGCGGTGCTTCGTCTCGGCGGTGTCTTTACGAATGCAGATGCCGACTCCGGCTCTGAGTTGATCCTCTTTGTTGAAGTCTATCAAGGCTCACCAGAGCTCAGAATCCAGGCGGTCTTCATTTACGGTGGAGTGCCGGAAAAGGACTTGATTAAAGAGCTCAAATTTACCGTTCATTCAAAACATCGTGGTGACTCGGCGCGCTATGCTTTCTCCAACGAAAAGGGACGCGGATACTGGGACGTGATGCAGCGTGTTGAGGACGGCCCACGTTGGCCGCAGGCGAGGCAGGTTCAGTTGGGATCGAGTTTTTACAAGACGCAGAAGCGTGTTTGCCCTGAAGGCTCTTGGGTTAAGGCTACCGAAGGTCAGAGAGCCCAGGGCTGGTGCTTTCTCGGCGATGAAACCGGCGGGCTCAGCGCTTCGACCCGTTACTTCTGGCAGGAGTATCCTCGGGCATACTCCATCGATGCCGATGTTGGTACCCTCACATTTGACCTCTGGCCTGCTTCTGCCGAGCCACTCGATCTCCGCAGGTATTCGCCGATCATTTACGGAGCACCTGTTTACGAATACCTGCCCAAGTGGGCGGAAGGTGGCCGATTTCCTTCGACCAGCGGCGCGCCGGGGATTGCCAAATCACACGAATTGATGCTCCGCTTTCACCGGCCGGAGGATGAAGATGTTCCTGAACGCGGGCAGTTCTTTGCCCAGCCCTGCAGACTGATTCCAAATCCGGAACAGTTGTGCGAGTCCCTGGTTCTCGGGCACGTTTCGGAAAAGTCAGATCGCTTCCCTGAGGCCGAGGCGCACATGGAGCAGATGACCGAATTTATTGTCCAGGAGCGGGCGAACAGGGGATGGTATGGCCAGATGGATTTCGGCGACGTGATGATCGCCTACTACTCCGACATTGATCGCTGGGGCTTTGATGACGGCGGCTACGCGTGGATTAACACCGAACATCTGCCAGACCTCGGCTTGTGGATTTCAGCAATGCGTGCCGGTCGACCGGATTGGCTGGAGGCGGCCATCGAGATGTCGCGCCACAACCGCGATATCGATATGTATCACCGTGGCGAGACGAAAGGCTATGGCACGCGGCACAACGTCAACCATTGGGGCTGTGCGGACAAAGAATGGCGAATCTCAATGCCCCTTGTGCGGAGGTTTCATTATTACCTCACCGCTGATCCATGGACGGCGGAAACGATTCGTGAAACGGTCGCCGTCTTCCAAAGTTTCGAACGCACAGCCAGAATTGCCCCGAGCATGACCTCATCCCTGGCAGGCATCATGGTCAAATACGAGATGTCAGGTGATCCGGCTGACGGAGATGTCCTGCGGAAGCTGTCTGATGTATTTGCAGCCGCCTTCGATGAGGGGGGAATGATGACTTGTAATTTGCATGCGGATCTTGCTACAGGAGAAGGCTATCCGGAAGGCGACGAAAAGTTGGGCAGCTTTTTCTTCATGAACGGTTTCGGTGGACAGCACACATTGGTCGAAATCGCCGAAGTGCTGAAACATGAACCCCTTTCGGCTGCCATCGAACGACACGTTCGTTATTGCATGAATGAGGAAAGTTCGGGTATGTCACAGCTCCTCTTCCTTTCACACCTCTTTCGCCGCACAGGAGACAAGATATTCAAGACAGAAATCGATAAAGGACTGGTGAACCTGAACATTACGGTGGAAGAATCGGGCGGAGAAGGCCCGCTCGATGAGCCGCGGTTTCTCCGTCTCGTGAAAATGAGCCGTAAGAATAAGATCGCCTGTCATATTGCCGGGACGATCTTACATACGCTCCCCTATGGGATGAGCGACGATCCGGATTCGAAGGAGTTGGAGTGACGCCTTCAGCCGTGGTCTTTCAGTTCGGCTCCCGAGCTTCTACAGACCCGCCTGAAGGCGATACTCAAACTCTGTCTACTGTACCGTGACCTTCCCATGCAACTGAACCTCCCTGAACAACGCGAAGCTCTGATTCAAGACGGTTTTCTTATCGTCCGTGGCATGATCTCTCCGGATGAATTAGAGAGTTTTCGCGCGAGCAGCGATGCGATTATTGAAGCTGCCCCGCGGGCCGGGAGAATTGTCATTACCGACTGGGTGCAGCAAAGCAGCGCGGACGTTCTGGAATACCTATTCGATGAACGCACTTTCGGCTTCACCAGAGACCTGCTGGACGCCCCGGATGCCGCTCCGCTTGGCATGTGGATTCTCTGCAGTGCGAACACCGGCTGGCATCGAGATATTCATCCGTTTGATATGGCGCCGCTCGACGGGCTGCAGGAAGATATTCGGATGAACGGGCCGTGCTATCTGCAGTGGAATATCGCGCTCTATGACGATGCGTTCCTTCATGTTGTGCCAGGAAGCCATCTTCGCCGAAACAGTCGCGAGGAAAGTAAGATCGAAAGAAGCATGGGCCTTGTTGCACTGCCCGGTTACATGAAAGTGGACCTCAAAGCCGGGGACGGCGTGCTCTACATCAACAACATTCTCCATGCCGCGTCCGACAGCGAATCCGCCAAGCGTCGGACCCTGCATCTGGGCTACTCGGGATTCGGAGGCAGGGGTTTTGCTCACTTCTATCCGACGATGTCGATGTGCACTGATTTCCTGGATCGCATCTCGACAGAGTTCGCCGAGCTGTGCCATCAGTTTGATTCTCTGCATGAGAGGCGAAGAGAGGATGTAACTCGCGTCCTGAGGGCAATCCTGGACCGAGACACGACTGCATTCGCTGCAGCTTTCGAAAGAATTCACCCGAGCCAACACTGCCGGATGGTTACTGCTATCGTGCTCTCGAAGGCCGCCTACTTGATGCGCAAATACAAAGGTTCGGATGAGAAGACTTATATGAATGGGCCTGTAATGAAGAAACTGACAGCCAGTTTCTCAGCCGATGAGTTGGAAGAGCTTTGGGGCAGATTCGCCGTTCTAGATAGCAAGCTTCAGGCCGATGAAGATATTTACGAGCCGCTGTTTCAGAGCGGGCCAACCAGATATTTCTTCTATGAAATGCCCGAGAGTTTTGGCATGGATGATTTTGTTCAGAGTTGGTAGAGCCGGAGCACTCCAAAGTACGTTCCTTTGGAGTGCGGTGGCTTGCTACCGCTTTCGCTTTTTCAAGAGCATCAGAATGAGAAAAGCTCCGGCAAGCCGGAGCACCCCAAAGTAGGCCCCTTTGGAGTGCGGTGGCTTGCCACCGCTTTCGCTTTTTCAAGAGCATCAGAACAAGAAAAGCTCCGGCAAGCCGGAGCACTCCAAAGTACGTTCCTTTGGAGTGCGGTGGCTTGCCACCGCTTTCGCTTTTTCAAGAGCATCAGAACAAGAAAAGCTCCGGCAAGCCGGAGCACTCCGAAGTAGGCCCCTTTGGAGTGCGGTGGCTTGCAACAGCGTTCGCCTTCCGGCACGTTCCGGAAAGAGATAGTGGTAACAAGTTTCCCAATCTCAAGGTCCGTTATTCCCTCTTAATCATTCGTCATTATGCTTACCATTAACGGCCGGAATGTCTGTGAGAACATTTCTGAAGTCGTTTCGCCGACCCGGGCCGCCCTCGCGGTCATCGATATCGAAGACTCAACAATTTGGAACGAAGGAGCTGACGCCATCATCCTTAAAAACGTCAAGACCCTTATTGAGTCTGCGCGTTCCATCAACCTTCCTGTCTTTTACTTTTACAATCGGCGAGGGCCCGCTCTGAACAATATCTCACCCGCTTACATCAGGGTATTGATGAATCTCGGTTGGGATATCGAACGAATTCGCCAAGCGTGGCCTGAAGGCGAAGGCGCAGGTGAACTGCATCCGGATTTTGCCCCAACACCGAACGAGCGGGTAATACCAAAGGATCGGGGCAGTGCATTTGAAGGGACAAATCTTGAACTTCTGCTCCGCACCTTCCAGCGGGAGTCTGTCATTCTCGTGGGATGCTCAACAGATTGGTGTGTCGAGGCGACCGCGTGGTACGCAACCAACAAGGATTATTACACGGTCATCATTGAGGATTGTGTTCGAGGGCCGCGACCGGATGGACACATCGCCGCACTGAAGCAGTTCAGAGCAATTGGCCTGGATGTTTTAGATTCAGGCGAACTTCTGAGGATCTGGGGAGAGAGCGAATCCTGACGCAGAACGTGGCGACCAATCTCTTCGTAATCTGCTGTAAGGGTTGGCTCGGGCATTGCTTCGTGCTTCACCCGGCCGACAATACGCTTGCGACATTCCGGAGAAAAGATTCTCGATTAGCGGTGGCATTGTGGAACAGGTTGCTAACGTTGTTAACCCGTCAGAATTGAATCCAGTTTCCGACCCTGCCGAGAATGGCTCTGCGCGCAAGGCCATTTTTTCACACAATAGGACATGCTCTCGGTTCTGCGTGCTCTCCGTGTATTCTGTGGTTCATTCATCTTCTGGTTGCGGCCGTCAGGCAGCCATGAGAGTGTTAAAGGCAAACGCCTGGAAAAGGTCCATGAAACAACTTGCTCTACTTCTCATCCTGATCGTCGCTTCCCCGGTTCATTCCGAGATCCTCGATAACCTCAAACAGAACGAAAAACTGGTGGCTTGGTGCATCGTGCCGTTCGATGCCAAAAAGCGTGGGCCTGAAGAGCGGGCGAAAATGTTGAAGGCATTGGGCGTCATGCGATGTGCCTATGACTGGCGGGGAGAGCACGTTCCCACGTTTGAAGAAGAGATCCTTCAATACAAAAAACACGGCATTGAGTTCTTTGCGTTCTGGTCGGCTCACGAGAAGGCTTTCGAGCTGTTCGAAAAGTACAAAATGAGCCCGCAAATCTGGCAGACGCTTGGTAGCCCAGGTGGGGATACGCAGGAGGCGAAGATTGATGCGGCGGCGAAGTCCATGGTCGGATTGGCTGAGAGAGCGGCGAAGATGGGCAGCAAGCTTGGTCTTTACAATCACGGCGGATGGGGCGGTGAGCCTAAGAACATGGTGGCAGTCTGTAAACGCCTCCGAGAGACCGGACACGCCAACGTTGGCATTGTTTACAACTTCCATCACGGGCATGACCACATTAGCGATTGGGCCGAATCGCTCGCGCTGATGAAACCCTATCTGCTCTGCCTCAACCTGAATGGAATGAATGATGGAGCAAATCCCAAAATCCTCGGACTGGCCCAAGGCCAGCATGATCTGGAAATGCTTCAGACGGTCGTGAGGAGCGGTTACAGCGGCCCCATCGGCATTCTGGATCATCGCGGTCATCTCGATGCAAAAGAGTCTCTGCAGGAGAATCTCGAAGGGGTCGAGTGGATTCGGAAAGAACTCACGGAGCCTGGCAGCGGGGGGCCGAAACCGAAGCCGAAATCTGCGGCAGCACCAATGCCTGCTCCATCGCCCAGCCAGGCGAAACCGGTCGATTCCATTAACGAAACTTTTGGCAAAGCCCTGTCTGGTGGAATCCTGATGACGGGAAGAGAGGAATTCAGAGAGCCACCCATTACTGTGGAGTGCCGTGCCCGCCTCCAAGATGCGAAAGGCTACAACATTCTGGTGGCGTCAGATCCGAAATCTATCACCGCGCATTGGGAGATCTTTTCAATGAACGGGGCAGGAACTCTGACTGCTTACATTCCGGGCGCCATTCCAGATCACGTCCAAAGCAATGCGCAGATCTGCGATGGCAAGTGGCATGCGATTGCCATGCAATATGAGCCAGACAGGGTTCGGTTGTGGTTGGACGGAAAGGTGGTGGCCGATACGAAGATCAAGCTGAAGCCCCGCACTGCTGCTCAACCCAATTCATTGGGCATCGGCCGACTCGTGGGCGGAAATTTGTTCTGCAGGGGACCGATTGACGAAGTACGTATTTCCGAAGGTATTCGTGAAGACCTTGCGGTCGTTCTGAATACCCCGTTTCCAAATGGCGGAGATGATGTCCTGGGCTATTGGAATTTCGATGACCTGATACAAGTGCCAGATTCGATTCCGCAGTCATTTAATCGAAAACCACTCGAACCGGAAGCAAATCCTTATTGGGAGGCCCATATCAATCGCTACCGCGTCTACGATTTTTATGCGAAGCAGGCCCTTCATTACGGCAAGCTCGAAAGCAGGCCACACATGCTGCCTCCTTTCCCGGGACTCGATGGCGGCAGTCTGGGCCATTGGGGTTATCAGAACGATCAAAACACCTGGAAAGACGGGCGAATTCGAGCCACGGAGAGCGGTTCAATGGTTAGTGGCGTGTTTCGCGGGGGCGGGGTAACCGTGCCGCGTGGCGTAAGTGTCCGGCTTGGCAGCAACGGTGAACTTGCCGCCTGCTTCAATCCAGTGACTCTGACCTTCGAAGCTGTCTGGCAGGGCGGCTTCATCAACTGGTCTGAAGCCCGTCGCGGATTCATGTGCGGCACGCCGATAAACGGCCGTACCGTGCTGACCAACTCTGGGGTGCAGGGCTGGGAAGGCGTCAGAGACTTCAAGTATCACGGACTTTATCGTCATGGCCCTCGGGTGATCTTTTCCTATCGAATCGGCGAAACGAATGTTCTCGACAGCGCGTGGGCAAAGAATGGAAAGTTCAGTCGGGTGATTGAACTTGATGGCCCATTGCCTGCCCGGCGGTTGCTCATTGGAAAATTCTCGACTCCCCTGGATCTGAGTGTCACCAAAGGCATAAAGCTGTTGAAAGAGAACGGCCTCGCCCTGCTAGATTTCAGTGAAGCCCCCGCCAACCTGTGCCGGATTGAAATAGGCGAGCCCGATGCAATCCACCTTGCTGAGCTTATTAAAGGTGGCCTGCCGCAGTGGCCGAAAAGCATGGTTACAAAGGGCGAACTCGGGAGCGGTAAGCCATACGCCATCGATACGCTGACGCTGCCTGACGATAATCCCTGGAAGACCCTTTTCTTTGTTGGTGGGCATGACTTCCTACCGGACGGTCGCATCGCTGTCTGCACGATCCACGGCGAGGTCTGGATTTGCAGCGGTGTCACCGAAAATCTTGAGCGCCTGGAATGGCGACGATTCGCCGCCGGACTTCATCAGCCGCTGGGCCTCAAGGTTATCGATGGTGACATCCATGTGATGGGCCGGGACCAGATCTCCCGCCTGCACGACTTGAACGCGGACGGGGAAGCCGACTTTTATGAATGTGTCTTCAACGCACACGAGACCTCTCCAGGTGGCCACGATTACGTTACCGGGCTGCAGCGTGACAATGCCGGGCGATTTTATTTCGCTTCCGGCAACCAGGGCCTCTGCCGTGCCTCTGCCGAAGACAATACTGTGGAAGTTCTTGCAACCGGATTCCGCAATCCCAACGGTCTCGCCATAAATGAAGACGCCAGTGTCATTCTCACCTCGGTGCAGGAAGGCGAGTGGACCCCCGCATCCGCCATCTGCGAGATCGTCAAGGGCGGCCACTACGGGCACGGGGGCCCGCGCCAGGGAAAACTCGGATACATGCCGCCCATGCTTTACCTGCCTCGCGGGGTCGACAATTCATGTGGGGGCCAGGCGTTCATCAACAGCAGTCGTTGGGGCCCTGTCAGCGGCAATTGGGTGCATTTCTCTTCAGGCATGTGCACTCACTTCCTGGTTCTCAGGGAAGTCATCGGCGGCCAGTCACAAGCGGCGGCCATTCCAATGCGTGGTGAATTTCTATCAGGCGGGCATCGTGGCCGGTTCTCTCCACACGATGGCCAACTCTACGTCACCGGGGCGCAGGGCTGGGTCAACTACGGCACCCGGGACGGATGCCTCCATCGGGTGCGATATACAGGCGGGAGGTTCGAGTATCCGATTGGATATGAAACTCGATCCAACGGAATTCTTCTGAATTTTTCTGAACCCGTACTCGAAAATTTGAGCGATCCAAAACGCTGGTTCTCCCAGCAGTGGAATTACCAATACAGCTCTGCGTATGGCTCGCCCGAATACTCAGTCAGACATCCGGGTCAGCCTGGTCATGACGTGGTTGAGATTCAATCCGTTCATCGTCTGGACGGCGGGAGACGAATCTTCATCGAGATACCCCAACTGCAACCGGTCAACGTCTTACACTTGCACGCGGACGGCACGCCCCGCGTTGAACTGTTCGTCACCATTCATGCACTTGGAAAACCGTTTACCGAGTTCCCCGGGTACAAAGCCATCGCCAAGGTGTCCGAACAACCAGCGAAGGGGGCGACTGCCGGGGTGGACATCAATCCGTGGGAACAAGGCAAGGCCGGACGCGCCGTCAGCATCCAGTCAGCCGACGGCTTGCAGTTCAGTCCGCGCCGGTTTACCGTCAAGGTCGGCGAACGCATCAGCCTTACCTTCCAGAATCCTGACGCCATGCCACACAATTTCGTTCTGGGCGCTTCGGACTCACTCAAACAAATCGGCGGCCTCGCCGACCAGCTTATGGCCGACCCCGATGCCATGAAACACCACTATGTCCCGAAATCACCCAAGGTACTGGTCTATACAAATATCCTGCAGCCGAAGCAGACACAGACCATCCATTTCAACGCTCCCAAAGAAGCAGGCGAGTATCCCTATCTCTGTACGTTTCCAGGGCACTGGATGGTCATGAACGGCGTCATGTTAGTGGAATAAAATCTTCTGGTGCCAGCCAGGGTAACCTTCCTCCCACCGAACTCTAACATGGCCCTGCGACCTCAATCACTTACCCGATGACCGTCTCATTTTTGAAATTCCTGCAGCCCTGCTGTCACAAACAGCCACTGACCGCTACGATTGGATTCGCCCGAAGGTAGTGGCCGGTCCTATTACAGCAGGGCCACCCGCAGGTTTTGAAACTTTGTGACTGTTCGGCGGTTTGAAGAAGACAGAATAATAAGAGGCGCCAACAAGTACCTTAAATTGCACGTATTGGGAAGGTTTCTCCGAGCCGGTGTTTGGTGATTCATCATTCTGTCCAAAATTATTCTGTCTTATTTCTAGCCAAGCGTGCCCCACTGAACATTTCTGAAACTTTTATAATTATGGAGAGAACATGGCCAAGATAACAGAGTTCAAAGGCTATACAGACAAGAGCAAGGTGCCGGATATCGCCAAGCCTGAGACGCCTCCCGACCCGATGATTGTCAACGTTCAAGATGGAGTGCCCGTCGTGTATCCTGGCTGCCATGGTGTGGGAGTGCGCGTGGTGCATCCTGTGAATCCCAAGGCGCCGGCGGAGAATATGGGACTTGTATTGTTTTATGTGCCGCCCCACGTGGTGTTGGAGCCTGGCTCGCATCCCACGGAAGAAACCTATGTCATCATGGAAGGCGAAGGAGAGATGACTTTTCACCGCTACAAGAAGACGGTGAAAAAAGGCGACTTCATTTACCTCCCCCCGTGGTGCGTGCACGGGATCGAAAATACCGGAACTGAAATTCTGGTCGTCTTGATTTGCACGTCGCCACCAAACCCTTAGCAGGACCGAAAGCCGCGATGGTTATAAGTGGACCCGTTAGGTAAGATACCTTTCCTGCCTGACTTTCCTTCAAGACCAATTTTCGGTCCCCCCCTCTATGGTGGCTTTCTACCAGGATTTATGAATCGCTGCCGGGTTCTTTTCGAATTTCTTCGCCCCCTTTGCTGGAGGCTGGCCGCCGCATTGGCTGTAACTGCAGTTCTCACGGTGCTGGGGCTCGTCCCTCCTCTGTTGCTGAAGTCCGTCATTGACGACGTAATCCAAAAAAGCAATGCCGGACTTCTGCCGATTATCGCTGCCATCGCTGTGAGCGTCGCTCTCTTCACTCCGATCGTCGGATTCTATTCCAGCGTAATTATTGCGTATTTGGGCCGGCGATTCGTGTTCGACGTCCGCAACACGCTCTACAGAAAAATCCTCAGTCATTCGATGGGATTCTTTCATGAGATGAGCGCCGGCCGTTTGATGGCGCGGCTGATGGAAGACACCGCGGCGGTACAGCGAATGATTACCGCCAACAGCGTGACGCTGGTGAATGACACTGTCTCGTTCTTTTTCTGTATGGCGGCTCTCATTTATCTGAGGTGGGAGCTTGGGCTCGTCGTCGTCGGGCTAGTACCCCTTTATGTTTTCAACCATCATTTTTTCGTGCGTCGCATCGAGAGGAAAAATCAGGAGATGCTCTCGTACCGGGAGCGCGTGGTGGCCCAGATTGAGGAGCGCATCAGCGGCACCCGGCTGGTCAAAATGTTTTCGCAGGAAAAAGCTGAATCGGAGCGTCTGAGAGAACGGCTGGACGAAATCGTTCGGCTGGCGTCGGCAGGCACGCTTCTGAATTCGATGTTCACTGGGATGGCCACCTCAATTACAAGCCTTGGCAATGCCCTCCTCTTCGGTCTGGGCTGTTTTCTCGTGCTGCACGACTGGATGACATACGGCGAAGTCATGGCGTTCATGGCTTATCTGACGCGTATGCTCCATTCAGCACTGAACTTCACTCAGATTACAGGACAGCTTCAGGAGACCATGGTTTCTGTGGATCGGGTCACCGAGATCCTGGAGAAACCGCTGGAATTGCAGGAAAAGGTCGATGCAACGGAACTTCCCCCTGTTAGCGGACACATCCGTTTCGAAAACGTGCAGTTCGGCTACATCGAAAGCCAGCCGGTGTTGTCTGATTTCAACCTGGAGATCCCGGCCGGCAAGGTCGTTGCACTCGTGGGCCATTCCGGATGTGGAAAGAGCACACTTACCTCTCTACTGCTGAGATTTTATGACCCACAGCAAGGACGAATTCTCATCGATGGCTATGACATCTCGACGGTCAAGCTGAAATCACTTCGGCTACAGATGAGCCAGGTGCTCCAGCAACCGTTCATGTTCGATGACACTATTCGAGAGAACATTCGATATGGAAGACCGGACGCTACCGATGCGGAAATCAGGGAGGTTGCCAAAATTGCAAACCTTTCAAAATGGGTTGAAAGCCTGACGGACCAGTACGACACCGTTCTTGGAGAAAGAGGGCTTCGCCCTTCGCTGGGGCAGAAACAACAGCTTTCGATCGCCCGCGCAATCATGACTGACCCCGCAATTCTGATCATGGACGAAGCCACTTCTTCGCTTGATGCTGCATCAGAGGCGCTGATCCAGGGGGCACTCGAACGAGTCCTGAAGGGCAGAACTTCGATGGTTGTGGCACACCGGCTTTCGACTATCCGTAACGCAGACCTGATCGTTGTGATGGACCATGGCAGAGCGGTCGAGACGGGGGCCCATGAGGACCTGATGCAGATTGAAGGCGGTCGATATCGGGCTTACTACACCCGGCAAAGCGAAGGCATCGATATTCCCTCTGACGACCTCGCAGAATCGGAACAAACAGCCGGGTTGTCCAGATCGGAACTGAGGGCCATCAAATGAATGAACTTCGACGTATCTGCACGGATTACCTGAAGCCTCACTGGCTGCGAATGGTCGTCATTGCCGTTCTTTCGCTGCTGGTCGCACTGTCCCCGTTTTTGTTCGGCTACCTTTCGCGCGTGATGGTGGATGACGTGCTGCGAATCAACGCGACTATCGATCTAGATCTCAGCCTGGAGGGACATGACGACAGGCTCCACCTCTTTACACTCATCATCGGAGCGCTGCTCGGCTCTCATCTGCTGCTTATCGGCGCAAACGCTCTTCACACATATCTGCTCCGCACCCTCGCATTTGACGTCATCTATCGAATTCGGCACGAGCTTCACGACAAGTTTCAGGCCCTTCAAGTGGGTTTCTTTGACAGAAACCTGACGGGCAAACTTATGGCACGACTGCTGGATGACGTGGGAGCTATGAACAACAGTATTTCAACGGTATTCATGCCCGGGCTCACAGCGACAGCCAGCCTTGCCATCGGTATCTACATACTGTTCTGGATCGAACCTACCCTGGCAGTGCTCGCCCTGCTCGCCCTGCCGGTTTCTGTGCTTGCCCACAACTCTCTGATTGGCAGAGTGCGCACTGTACATGAAGGCATTCGTGCACTGAATGCCGAGATGTATGGCGCCGTCGGGGACGCGCTGAACGGAATCAAGGTCGTGAAGACCTTCGTCCGGGAAAGAGGGGAAGAGCATCGGTTCAAGAAGATCAATCTCAATCGCTTCAGGCTCCTTCACCAGCACGCAACGCTTTCTTCGATCCTGTCCGGTATTTCTTCCCTTGCCGGAGCATTGGGGCTGGCCGTTGTGCTGTACGTGGGCACGCGCATGACGCTCGCCGGGGAAATGACCACGGGTAGCTTTCTGTTCTTTTACACCTCCGCCGCCCTGCTTTTTGGCCCACTCAACGTGCTGCTCTCACTGCATGTACAGGTTCAGGCCGTCATTGTTTCCGCGCGCAAAGTATTCGAAATCCTGGATCACAAAGTCACTATCAAGGACCGGGCGGATGCCCGAGATCTCGAAACCGCGACCGGCTGGGTCATCTTTGCCGGAGTGTGGTTTCGATATCCTGGCTACGGCCTCGATGTTCTCAGGAATCTGACATTCGAAGTTCCGCCGGCAACCCGCATTGCACTGGTCGGGGCGTCCGGTGCAGGTAAAACAACTATCTCGAACCTGCTTACCAGATTCTACGATGTGACGGCCGGAGAGATTCTCCTGGACATGGTCGACATACGCAGTCTCAAATTGGAGTCGCTAAGAAAGCACATTCGCATCGTGCCGCAGGAACCGATTCTGTTCAGCAACACAATCCGGGAAATCATCCGTTACGGTCATCCGGACGCGACAGATAAGGATGTGATTCGAGCAGCGATAACTGCGCAGATACACGACTTTATTGAGGAACTTCCGGACGGTTACGACACCATCGTAGGCGAGGAGGGTGTGGCCCTTTCCGGTGGCCAAAGGCAACGGCTGGCCTTCGCTATGGCATTGGTGACCAATCCAACGGTGCTGATTCTTGACGACAGCACTTCCGCTCTCGATGTCGAGACCGCATCCCAACTGGAAGAGGCAATGGACACGATTATGGCCGGAAGAACGGTGTTTATCATCACGCACCGGCTTGCAACCGCGATGCGTTCAGATCGCATTCTGGTCCTCGACCAGGGCCGACTGGTAGAAGAAGGAACTCATGATTACCTCATGTCCACCGGCGGCCGTTACTCCCATCTGTTTGCCACCCAGGTTCAAATGCAATTCGGAGCAAAGGTGGAGGCGATCTGATCGGGCAAACTTTCCGGTTGAACAATCAACACCTGGCTCCGTTCGGCGGCAAGCTTATCGATCGTTCCCGTCGTAAATGTGGTCTCCACGCACAAGCACTCGTTTAGGATTCCCGGCATCCATGAGTTCATCTACGCTGTGGTATCCGGCGGTCATGCTCATCCGAGTGGCGCCGGACCTGTTCAATCCACCGGTGTGAATGATCATACTGTCAATGACCAGCATCCCTCCCTCGGGCATGGGAATGGGAAGGAGTTGTTCGCGGAGCCGGGTTTCCTGCAGCCACTCATTCTGCTCGAACGACGCTTTGGTGGACGTCGGGAGAGTCTGCGAACCGGGCAGCACCAAGGTGCAGCCGTTCTCGACAGTTGTTTCTTCCAGATAAAAGATCACTGTGACGATGTTACGGGTCCACTGCATGATGTCTCTATGCAGGTAGGTGCTCTTGTTCGAGAGGTTCAGCGTGGCGTGGTTATGGCGATTTCGGATGAACTCAATGTTGGGTCCTATGAGACTTTCCATTGGTTCAAGAACCTCCTCGCAGGTGATCGTATCCCTGAAAATCGCCGCTCTGTCCCAGATTTTTGACAGCCGAACTACACGCCCCTCCGCATTTCTTACGGCAGGCTCGACCACATTTTCGATATCCTTGAGGATTGTCTCTCTGAGCGAGCTAACCCGGTCCGAAGACAGAACTGTTGGCAGTCTCAAGAATCCGTTGTGGCGGAAATAGCGGACTTCTTCTGGATGGAGCTTCATTTGGCGCGGCCGTGTGTTTCGACGAAACGGAGTCATCAGTGGATGCAATTGTCTCCCGCAGGGCCTTCCGTTCACTCACCCTGTTATCCCCTCGTTGGATTCAGCGATAAACATCTCTGCGGTGGCCGACATGTAATACTGTTGCAACATGGTTCGAGTCGTCAATCTCGTAAATCACACGGTAATTTCCCACGCGGAGCCGCCAGCCCTCTCTACCGGTGAGTTTCGTGCACCCAGGCGGTCTCGGCTCCTCTCGAAGCAACTGAATAGCTTGTTTCACTCGGTCATAGACGGGTTCACTTAGCCGTGCAAGCTCTCGTTGAGCCCGTCTCAAAATCTTGAGTTCATAGCTCATTTCCGTGCCGCTTCGATTTCGCGCATGGCATCGTCAAATGGGATAGCCTCTTCGCCAGATGCCTTAGCGGCATCGTATACACGTATCGATTCCAACTCCTCCAGGTCTTCTAAGAGTCTCTGGTACTGATCGACATCCAGGATGACACCCGTCCGTTTACCTTGAGCATCAACTATAAATTTTTCGTTTGGTACCGACATATTCTGTTGCCTCAATGGGGAATGAAACGGGAATAGAAGTGCACCGGGAGAACAGAGTGAAAAGACCAACGAGTCAGGCCGCAAACTCACGCCCGGATTTCGTCACAAGCGACATCCCAATCGTATGTAGTGGGCGCCATAGGTCAAACTTTTCCCTTCTCCAAGGTGGTAACGAGTGGTGAGACGCGCATTCTCGATGCCATCGAGGTTTGTCCCTCTGCGCGAGTGCCCCGCTCGGAAGACAGGCTCGTTAGCAGTCTCAAGAATCCGTTGTGGCGGAAATAACGGACCTCTTTTAAATGGAGCTTAATTTGGCGTAGTCGGCTGTCCCAACGAAACGGAGTCGTCACTGTATGAAATGGTCTCCTCTCTGTGCCTGGCATCCAGTGACTGCCCGGATACCACTCTCCAACCTGACCATGCCGACACCTTCAGCAATCCTTTCGCTCATCTCAGTATTCGCAGGCATCGCCGGCGCTTTGTCTGCTGAGCCAATAACAATCGTGGCCTTCGGCGATTCTACGACCGCGCTGCGTAGTACCGTAAAGCAGGTCTACGCGCAGCGGCTGCCGAAGTTGCTGCTGGCGCGAGGAATCCAGGCTGACGTTATCAACTCCGGTGTGGGCGGCAGCCATACAGGACACCTGAAAGATAACGCGCTCCACAGCGGGCAACATGCTCTGGATCGTTTCGAGAAGGCTGTTCGTGCCCACCGGCCGGATATCGTCATTGTTCAGTTCGGGCTGAACGATTCCTGGGTCGATCAGGGCGAGGAGGAAGGTTCTTCACGCATCCCCGTTGACCGGTATGAGGCGAACCTCACTCAAATGGTAAATACGTTGAGAGCCGACAATGCTCTCGTGATTCTGATGACCCCCAACCAGATCCGAAAGAACTATTCAGCCTGGCGCGTTCAGCGTGTGGTCAAATATTGTGATGCGGCCCGCCGGGTCGCTGAGACGCATAAAGTGCCAGTCGTTGACGTCTGGGATGAGTATGGCAAATACAACACTGAAGAGGGGAAGGACTTTCAGGATCTGCTTGTCGATTCCATGCATCCAAACGATAAAGGTCACCAACTGGTTGCCGAACTGCTGGCCACAGAGATAGCGAAGTTGGTCTCCGAATCAAACTTTCAGGCAGGGAGCAAATTCGCGCCGGACCTGAAAGAGATGAAAACCATCCCCCTGATACGGAACGGCAAAGCTACGGGCATGCATATGGCAGCGAGCAAGTGGGAGCAGTTAGAGGGATTTGTTGAGGGGGCGGGTAAGGGAAATTGGCTTTATGCCTCAAGAAAAATAAACAGCGGAGACTTTCGAATCCATGCCAGGCTTCGCATGCTCAAACAGGAGGCCAGCGCGGCTTCTTTTTTTCTGGACAGCAATCACTTCGGATTCGAAGGCGTGCAGCGAACCCTGTACTTGAACGGCGAGATCTTCGGCGGCAAGAAGCTGTTGGGGCCGCCCACTGAAATGTTCAACAGGGAAGACTGGATCGAATTTGAGGTTCTCCGCTCCGGCACTGAAATCAGGTTTCTAATCAATGGCAGAATCGTAACTATTGCAAAGTTCTCCGGCAGCGGTTTTGACCGGATGGGGTTCAGTCCTCTGAGGAGTACCATGCAGATCAGCGAATTTTCTATCACCGGCAATACACAGGAACTACCCCCGCCTATGAATCGTGGTTACTCCATCCCATTAATTGATCTCTCTGCTCAGAAACAGCGCCAAGTGCTTTTGGACAGAGAAGAAGGCCAGTATCTCGGTCACCCGACCACGCTGCTTCTGGAAGATGGGAAGACGATCCTGTGCGTGTATCCCAAGGGCCATGGAAAGGGAGCGATCGTCTACAAACGCAGCACGGACGCTGGACTCACCTGGTCCGGGCGGCTACCAACCCCCGAATCCTGGGCGACCTCGAAAGAGGTCCCCACGTTGCACCGGGTAATCGATGCCCAGGGCCGCAAACGCATCATCATGTTTTCCGGCCTGTATCCGATCCGGATGGCCGTGACCGAGGACGATGGAATGACCTGGTCGGGCCTGAAGCCCATCGGTAATTACGGTGGTATTGTCGCCATGGGTTGCCTGATCGATCTGAAGACTGGGCCCGGCCATTACCTGGCGATGTTTCACGATGACGGCCGGTTCTTGAAACTCAGAAAACTCCAGGGTTTTCACGTGTTTAAGATTCTTTCGATAGATGGCGGGCTTACCTGGAGTGAACCGGAGTCCATAGCGAACCATCCGACGGCTCACCTGTGCGAACCCGGCATCTTCCGTTCGCCTGACGGCAAGCAGTTAGCGGTTCTGCTCAGAGAGAATTCGCGCCGCCATAATTCCTTTGTGATCTTTTCGAATGATGAAGGCAAGACATGGGTTGAGCCCCGAGAATTACCGGGCTCGCTCACCGGCGACCGGCACACCGGGAAGTACGGTCCGGACGGCCGCCTGTTCATTTCATTCCGCGATACAACTCACAACAGCCCGACCAATGGCGACTGGGTTGCCTGGGTCGGAACGTACGAGGACATTGCACAAGGAAAAGAAGGCCAGTACCGAGTCCGGCTAATGGACAACACAAAAGGTGCAGACTGCGCCTATCCGGGCGTCGAGGTATTGTCTGACGGTACATTCATCACCACTACATACGGTCACTGGGAAACAGGCAAATCGCCATACATCATGAGCGTGCGATTGAAGCTGGAAGAGCTCGACAGGATGGCCGCAGAGATGAAAAAGTAGGAACGGCAGGGGTGCATCCGTCAGCGGCTCGCCAGATTCTACCTGACGTTCAAGGGGTAAATCCGTCGGCTGGGCCAAACGGAAGAGTTAGGTCGAGGAACGGTAATTGGGTTTTGCTAGAGGGTACATTTCAGAATTCAAAATTATCCTCCTCGTCTTTTGCTTTCTTCTCGACGGTCGTTGCTTCGAATTTCTTTCGCATCGCCTCATTGGCCTTCAGATCATCCGACACGTATCTGACTTTTCCGCCCTTTAGATACCCTCGGTGTATTTCCAATATCTGGAACGGACGTGACCCCTAGTGTCGCGGCCCAGAAGTTCTTGCCCATTTCTCGGCAGTTTGAGTTCCTCGATCTTGCCTGTCCGT
>JAQBXN010000204.1 GCA_027625095.1 Planctomycetota bacterium
GCGTTCGGCTTCAGCGTGGAGCGTGTTTGAGCGTTCCGATTGCTCGTCCAAGTGGCCTGCGATTGCTAGTTGCTCGTCGAGCGGTGGAACGATCACCAAGAGGTTCTCTAACTCCGACTGGTTAAACGTGTTGTTCACTCCAGCTTTGGCCGAACTGAAGAATTCTGTAGTTCGAAGGGCGTTAATGAAATGTCGAAAGAATCGCGAGGAATGTTGCTTTGGGTTAAATCGTAGCCGCAGCAGGAATGACACGTGTGTGTATTCGCCATCAAGGTCAAAGAACGCTGTTTTGGCAAGATGGGACGCACTGCCATTCCGCCAATTGAAAAGAAGGTCGCCCTTCTTCAATAAAAGCTCTTCGCGTTCGTCATCGGACAGTTCCCTGTAAGGTACATCGTCCAATATCAGCCTGCCTTCAATATCAACATTTGGTAGGGACAGGATCGGCGTCCCTTCGGTGAGCGTTCGATCTATTTCGCCACCAGCTCCGTAGGACGTTTCGGCAACTCTTTTGAATCGAGTGACGAACCAGTTTTCTGGAATGTCGCCAAACCATTCAACGCCGGAGGGTTTCATGGGGGCGTTGGGGTTCAGACCTTTGGTGACGGCGTGACTGATGACCGCCTGACGCTTTTCCTTCAGCAACTCAATCAACCGACGCTGCTCCGCTACCAACGCATCAATCTTCGACGTTTCAACATCAAGGAACGAAGCAATCGCCTTCTGCTCGTCGAAGGGAGGGACGGGCATTCTAAGACCGCCGACCGCTGCGTGACTCAGACCGAACCGCGTTAACCCGTTGGCGAGTGTCGCAACACGCGACTTGACGTAGACCGAGTCAAAAAGTCTCTTGATAAACGAACCGCAGACGCCTTCACGTGGTCGAATCACTGCTAGGTGGTAGCCGCAAATGACGCCCGGCATGTCATTCGGGACATAGGCTGAAACTGCAATGTCATCCGGTGTTTCAGAATCCTTCGTGATGATTACGTCGCCAGCCCGTAGCGTGAATTTCTTGATCTGTTCGTCAGTGGCACTTGCCCTCATGAAATCTAGGCCATCATTTATCACATCGTTGTAATAAACGTCAGTGTAATTGCAGAGCGAAACAGCTTCTTCACCCTCAACGGTCTTCTTATCGACGTTACTCGGCTGATTCTGACAAACGTACTTCAGTTCTTTAACAGTCCAATGCGTGGGTATCTCGTCCAGCCATTCATCGCCACTGTGATCGACATCGGTGTACTTCGGCAAACCCATTACGAAAGCTCTCCAATCATCGCCACGATCCGATCCGTCACGCCCTTCAATTCCGCGTCGATCTCATCCAACTCACGTGGCGGTTTGAACACGTAAAAGTGACGATTAAACGGGATCTCGTATCCGATCTTCGTCTTGTCGTGGTCGATCCAGGCATTCTCAACGTGCGGCACGACTTCGCGCTGAAAATACTCGTCCACGTCTTCGCCCAGCGGAACGTCTTCGGTGTCCCGTAGTTTGGTATCCGGTTTGGGTTTCCCTTTCCGTTTGCCTTTGGTCTCCTTTACCACCTTGCCGTTGTCATCGCGCTCCGGCCGCTCGACGGTGATCGTCTGGTAGCCAAAATCGGTCGTATTGAAGATGCGGCTGATGGGAACGTCGGAGCCGGACTCGTCCTTCTTCGTCACCTCCTTCGCCTCACCGAACAGGCGGGTGATCTCTGCAATGTGGTCGTCGCTCAATTCCTTGCGTTTACTGCCGAGGCTTTTTCGCATCTTCTGCCACATCGCACTGGCGTCGATGAGCTGCACCTTGCCCTTGCGGTGTTCCGGCTTGCGGTTGGTCACGATCCAGATGTAGGTGCTGATGCCGGTGTTGTAGAACATATCGACCGGCAGACCGATGATGGCTTCCAGTAAATCGTTCTCCAGCACGTAGCGGCGAATCTCGCTCTCCCCGCTGCCCGCGTTGCCGGTGAACAGGGGTGAACCGTTCAGGACAATGCCAAAGCGGCTTCCCCCGTCCTTGGTCGGACGCATCTTGGAAATCAGGTGCATCAGAAACAGCAGCGAACCATCGCTGACTCGCGGCAGTCCGGGGCCGAACCGGCCGTTGAAGCCTTCCTGCTCATGCTCCTTTGTGATTTCCTTCTGAATCTTTTTCCACTCGACGCCAAACGGCGGATTGGAAAGCATGTAGTCAAACTGCTTTCCCGGCAGACCATCGTCGGACAGCGTGTTGCCGTGGATGATGTTGCTTATGTCCTGCCCCTTGATGAGCATGTCGGCCTTGCAGATGGCGTACGACTCTCCATTGAGTTCCTGACCATACATCACCAGCCGGGCGTCCGGGTTCTGACCGCTCAAATGATCCTCGGCCACCGATAACATGCCCCCGGTTCCGGCAGTGGGATCGTAGAGCGAACGGACGATGCCGGGCTTGGTCAGTGCGTCGTCGTCTTCGATGAAAAGTAAATTCACCATCAGCCGGATGACCTCACGAGGCGTGAAGTGTTCTCCGGCGGTCTCATTAGAAAGTTCGGCGAACTTGCGAATCAATTCCTCGAAGACGTGCCCCATCTGCTCGTTGCTGACGACCTCCGGATGCAGGTCGATATTGGCAAACTTCTCAGCAACCAGATACAGCAGCCCCGCCTTGGCCAGCCGGTCAACCTGGGTGTGAAAGTCGAAGCATTAACAGATGTCCCGGACAGCGGGAGAGAACGCCTGAATGTAGGAGAACATGTTCTCGGCGATGTTGTCCTGATCGCCCATCAACTTCTTCATGTCCAGCGGAGACGTGTTGTAGAACAACTGCCCCGCCTTCTTCAGCATAAACGGCTCAGGATTCAGTCCTGCCGCCTCCCGCTTTTCCTTCTCCTTCAGCACCGCCTCCTTGGTTGGCTCCAATACACAGTCCAACCGCCGCAATACCGTAAACGGCAATATCACCCGCCCATACTCTGACTGCTTATAGTCCCCCCTCAAAAGATCCGCGACCGACCAGATGAAAGAGGAAAGGTTTTGTTGACTCATTTACGGATCTGCTTCCTTTTTTAGAGAACCGCCTCCAGGCTGCTCTCAGACTTGAGCTGTCTGCCTGGCGATCAGCCTCAATAGCACGAACCACACGCGATGATTCGCTCACGATTTAATCTTCGCTGAATCGCTGATCCTCGATGTACATAGCCCGCAACAGGGCGACATCAGAATGGGAAACAGCCGTATGGTCAAGTAAGTTCCCTGGATAGCCGCTGTGACAGTCATTCGTCACCATCCTCCTTGTAGCCTTGTTGTCGTCCATTCTGGCGACTGTCGGCACCACCTTATAGCTCCCTCTAAAGTCTCACTCTGTAACCTCTCCGTGTGATGCGGAGGCGAGACGCCTCCGTTCCCAGGGTTGGTTGTAGCCGTGAAGCCGCGTTAGAGTCGCAGTCCTTGCCCTTCAGTTTCTTGAAGAGGCCCTTCGATTTCTCGCCAAGCTTTGAGCCTGTTTCCTGGCCTGAACATATGTTTACTGCTTCGTGAAAAAGGGTCACTGTTGATTTCTGGCGTAGGCCACCATCCTGACCCACCGCACAATTAAGTCCCGATTCAGGATCGCCGCTGTGAAGGCAGGGCCGGGTAAGCGGCGGTGAATGCCTGTTGGAGCAGGCTGAGATTCTGCTGCACGAGGATGTCATCGATGTTTTCGGCCAGAAGGTAGGCGCCCAGGGCTCGGCCAACCCAGGCTTCGTAGCCGCCCCGGGGGTAGGCTTCCCTTGGACAGAGGTAGGCGTTGTTGCCGCAGGATGTGCTGGCGCACAGGGTGAACTGGAAGGGGCTGACGTTGCGCATACGGAGGACGGTCTCAGCGAAGGGCTCGCCAGGGAATGGGACAATGGCGACAGGGCCGAGGCGAGTGATGGTCTGAAGATATGGCCTGCCGGTCAGAGGTTCTGTCTTGTGGGCTTTGATGACTGCGGACCAATAGCTGAATTCAGCCATTCCTCTGCCGTATTTCTCTTTATTCGGCCCGGCACTCAGTAACTCCGTCTCGGCTTCCTTGAGCGTCGGCAATGGTTTGTAGGTGAGCTCGTAATCTCCGGTGGATACGCTCATGTCGAGATCGCGGAGGTCTTTGATGGAACGCCAGGCAGTCATGGCGTCACGCAATGCCGTGTGGCCTACTTCCAAGAGGTGGGCTTCGTCATTGCCGGTGGCCCCGAGGCTCTGCGATCGCGGGGCGATGTCTCCGACTGCGCCGTTGATGAAAAGCGCAGGGGCACCCGAATATCGTTCGATGCCGTCGATCATGATACCGGGCCAATCGCGGGAGATGACGCGACTCCAGGACCCGAGAACTGTGGGGTGGGCACCGTAATGGACCAGGGTGGCCAATGGCCCTTCTGCGGATTGGAAACGCAGTACTGTCATTTCCGGATCGTAGTATCCCCAGGGATTCTGGCCGAGGCCGATAGAGTTGTCTGCGCGAACCGGCCGCCGATTGATTCCCACATCGCTCTGGGTAGTGGCGATTCCAACCCGGGTTGGCACCGTGGCATTGAATGCGTCTGTCGCTGCGCAAATGGCGCCAGGTACCATGATCTTGTCGATGTATTCATGGTCCAGTTCACACCATCCCCAAACTTTCTGGGTACGGGGAGCGCTGTGTGTCTGGATCGCGCAGACGGTTACGTGACCGGGAGAAACACCTGTCTTCTCGTGGACGCCTTTCCGTATCGCGGCCACATGAACGTCCTCGACTATTGCGACATCAAGGCTGAGAACGATTGCCGATTCGTCAGCGTATTCAAAAGCGAGAGCAGTCGCGTGGAGTGGATCCCGGACGGATTCTGCTGTGCGATCCGGGGTGGGGTAACCCATCAACAGCGTACCAAGCGGTGGGGTGATGTCGTTCCTGCCGACACCGACTTTTAAATGAGTGGGGGACATGAGACTGCTTCTGCCCAATGAAGATGCGGCCTGGCGAGTGGAAAACGCAGGGGCCTCTAGAAGACCTGCAATCTCAATTTTGTGCAATTGAGTTGAATGCCCCAGCAAAGATTCTTCGTCGTGTTCTTCGTCTGTCTTAAGGTCCACCAGGTACGCAGAAGAGATAAAACCAGGACGAAGAATGTGGATGCCAAAAATTAAAATTGCCGGCCTAGAATAGGTATCTTCCGGGCCTCGGACTCCCATCTAAATGGGAAGCGCTGACGGCTTAGTCCTCTGTTGTGTCCTGGTTTCCGACAGTGCTCTTTGCTGCCGCTTCCGCAGGTTCTTCGATCCCTGATTCTGATTCTGAATTATCCGATTCGTCAGATTCATCGAGATCTTCATCCTTCTCAGCGAGCTCGGCCTGGTCGGAAATGGTCACGGTGTCGGCGTCGTCATCCGGACGGTTGAGTCCTTCACCCCGCCTCAGGGCCTCGACTTCCTCGGCGTCTAGAGTCTCATATTTGAGGAGGCCCATGGCAATGGCTTCGACCTCGTCCCTGTGCTGGCTGAGAAGCTCTACGGCCTCTTTATAGCCGTTCTCCAGCAGTTCCTTGATTTCCCTGTCTATAGCGACGGCGGTTTCTTCGCTGACAGACTTAACGCGAGTGATGTCGTGGCCGAGGAAGACGTTGTCCTCATTTTCACTGTATGAAACCGGGCCGAGACTCTTACTCATTCCCCATTTGCAGACCATCATGCGCGCCAACTCCGTGGCGCGCTCGAAATCGCTCTGCGCACCGGAGGTGATATCGTCGAGGAAGAGTTCTTCAGCGGCGCGTCCGGCTAACAGTGTTCGGAGTTTGACGAGAATCCTTCTGCGCGACCACAGTTGATGATCGCGCTCTGGCATGTAATGCGTCGCGCCAAGGGACATGCCGCGGGGGATGACAGTGACTTTGTGCAAAGGATCTGCTCCAGGGGAAAGCAGGGAGACAAGAGCGTGACCGGTCTCGTGGTACGCGCAGACTTTTTTTTCATCTTCGTGCAACAGCCGGCTCTTCTTTTCCCGTCCGTACTGTACCTTGTCGCGAGATTCGTCGAGATCTTTGGGATAGATCGCGTTTTGGCCTTTCATGGCCGCCAGAAGCGCTCCTTCGTTCAGCAGGTTTTCGAGATCTGCGCCGGAAAAGAATGGCGTAGACTTGGCCACTTTTGCCAGGTCGACATCCGGTGAAAGCTTTTTGTCGCGGGCGTGGACCTTCAAAATAGCTTCCCGGCCTTTGACGTCCGGGAGTTCGACCACGACCTGCCGGTCAAAACGACCCGGCCTGAGGAGGGCTGGATCGAGCACGTCAGGCCGATTGGTAGACGCAATAAGGATGATGCCGGCATCTGTATCGAAGCCGTCCATTTCGACAAGGATGGCGTTGAGTGTCTGTTCTCGTTCATCGTGCCCACCGCCCAGGCCTGCGCCACGCCGGCGTCCGACTGCATCAACTTCGTCAAGAAAAATCAGACAGGGTGAGTGTTCCTTGGCCTGCCGGAAAAGATCTCGCACTCTCGATGCTCCAATACCAACGAACATCTCTACAAAGTCAGAGCCGCTGATACTGAAAAAGGGGACATCTGCTTCGCCGGCAATGGCCTTGGCAAGCAGAGTCTTCCCGGTGCCGGGTGAACCGACCAGCAGAATACCGCGTGGGATACGGCCACCGAGCCGCTGGAATTTTTCCGGATTCCTCAGAAATTCGATGATCTCCCGTAATTCTTCCTTGGCTTCGTTGATGCCGGCGACATCGTCAAACGTCACTTTCTTGCCGGTCTTGTTGGCCAGGCGTGCGCGGCTCTTCCCGAAAGACAGCACGCTCGATCCACCAGGAGAACGCATCTGACGCAGGACTAGAAACCAGATGATGACAAAGAAGAGAATCCAGGGCGCGAGGCTCAGGAGCACCTGTTTGACCGGGAAAGGCCGCTGGGTGTAAACGAACATGTTGGGGCCGAGGTGGCCCCGAATACGCTCGATAATGTCGTCAGACAGATAATCTTCAGGAAACAGCACCTCCGCCTTGAATGCTTCCTTTTGTTTTTCTCCCTTTACAGCGAGGGGCAGTTGTAAAATCTCTTCGCCGGAATCATCGAGAGGGATGACAGTGAGCTGGGTATCCGTTTCTTCCAGCAACAGGAAACGGCTGGTTTCGTCGCCTTTCCTGTTCCAGACCTGAACGAGTGCTTCCCCTTCAACCGGGCCGCTCATCTTGAGGCGCTTGATCTGGTTGCTGTTGAGGAGCCCCCAGAATTCGTTGAGCTGCAGACTGCGCTTTGTTGTGTTCAGGAGGGACGGCTTGCCTTCACTGACAAGCTTCAACATGACCATGATCAGGGCAAAAGCCGCGATCCACATAATGAGGACCTTACCAGGTCTCATCCCCTGACCGTTATCGCCGGAGGGTTTTTTGTTGCTTTTTTTCTTCTGGTCAGACATGGGTGTGGGTTACCAGCGGTGCAATACCTGGCTCACGATTTCTCTCGAGAGCTCACGCACAGCTTCTTCTCTGGCCTTGGCAAGTCCTTCACCTTTGGATACCAGAAATTCAGCGTTGCGCTGCAGATTGTCGACGGAATAAATAACTTCACCAGTTCTGAGATTATGAAACTTGATATTGACGACCAGATTCACGCGATATTCTACGGCTTCGTCCTCTTCGTTTTCTCTCAGTCGCACGAGTTCAAAATCGATTATCTCGCCCTCCATGGCGCTGTGTGCGATGTTTGATTTCAGGTCCACAAGTTTGAGATCTGTCTTGGCAAGAATCTCCTTGCGGAGTGCCTGAGCAAGTTCCAATTCGATATCGCGCCGGAAAGTCTGATTCCGGAAAATCGGCACAGCGATAGTACGGATGCCGTCCGGCAGTTTGAATTTGGAGGAGTAACCACAACCGGTAAGCACAGCAAACACAAGCATGGACAGATGTCTGATTACAAACCTACGATGAAACCGGAGATGGCGGAACGCCTGGGCCAGGAGGCAGGCAGGGCTCACTTGGGCGGCTCCAATGACTCGAGCACCTTCCAGATCCGGGCAGCTTTCTGGCCTGTATTGGTATCCGGATAGTTCCGGGCGACAGCTCGAAAGTAAATGGAAGCTGCAGTGTATTTCTTATTCTTGAGATAATAGTGAGCCTTCTCAAAATCACTCTTCGCGCTTTCTTCTGCCATCTGGCTTATCTTTGATTCGGCGTCTTTGGTCACTTCCGCTTCGGGATAATCCTCCTTCAAAATGGAAAAGTCCCGTTTCGCCTTCGCGGGCAGATCCGGCGCATATTCGAGGCCCTGAATCTGGTCGTAAGAACAGCGGGCTTTCAGGTATTGGGCTTCCCCTACAAAAGCGCTGGAAGGATAATCCTGCACCAGTTTCGAAAATGACTTTTCCGCAGATTCATACTGCTTTTTTCGATACTGGCACTTGCCGATTTCAAACAACGCGTCGTCAGCAAGTTCATCCCAGCTATCGAGCAGGATGACGCTTTCGAGAACCTCCATCCCCTTTTCTTCGGCCTTTATCTTGATGCCCATCCACTTACGCTTAGTCCCGTTACACAGGAGGTGGCCGATGCGATATTGCTTTTTGATTACATCCTGTATGCGTTCGTGGCGTGGATATTCTTTTACCAGAATCTTGTATTCGAGATAGGCACGCCAATAGTCCTTATCAAGGTAAAAACATTCAGCAATCATGTATTGGGCTTCAGCATTCAGCTTCGAATCCGGAAAGAACTGAATGAGCCGCTTGAAGAGCTTGCGAGCGTGTTCATATTTCTTCTTTTCGAAAAAATCCATCCCATATTTAAGTTGCGCTTCGGCACTCTCTTTTACCGCATATTTCGGGTTGTAGAAACCGGTATCTTTGTTCCAGATCCACGCGGCTTCGCTGGCTGCATTAAAAACAAAGGCCAGGACCAGAATGGCGGCGAGGCATTTCTTCATGACGTTAATATCTCCAATGTAAGCACTTGCGAGAAGGGGCGGATTATATCCACAGGTTCCGACGAGTTCAATCGGCACCTTAGTAACCGTATTCTGAGGGATTGGAAGGTATTTGAGTGAGAATGGCAATGATCAGTGACCCAAGGCACATGATACACGGCACACTGAAGATAAGTGCGTTACGCTGCCAGGCTTTCAATGCCTGGACGGGCTCAAACAGGGCTAACGAGAGCGCCAGGGGCGAAAGGCCAATCAACAGCATGCAGACAGCGCTGGTTTCCGACAAAAAATACCCTTCGAACCAGGGCCCCAGACTCAGGACCAGGAACATCGGTGCTATACCCTCATTGTATTCAGGCTCATGACGGAGCCATGCAAAGAC